>CAVRUC010000008.1:0-349298 GCA_963724295.1 uncultured Chloroflexia bacterium
GCGGCACCGACTCGTGCGGGTTGCCTAGACCGACGCCATCTTCTGCCAGTCCCAGGGACTGCTCGCCTCCCTCGAACGTGCCATCGACGATCTGCTGCGCGGCCAGGAAGAGAGCGGTGTCGACCCCCTTCTCCGAGACCCCGAGCTGGTGTTCCGCGCCGAGCTGACTCTGGTCCGTATCGGCGGCGATGACCCAGTAACCCTCACCCAGCTCCTTGGCGGCTTCAAACGACCCGATACCTGTTGCCCCGGCCACCGGGAAGGCGATGTCAACGCCCTGGTTGTACTGCGCCAGGGTTAGCTCTTTGCCCAACGCCGGGTCACTAAAGGTGTCGGCGTAGGCAACCACGACCTCGACGTCGGGGTTGACGGACCTGGCGCCTGCCTCGAAGCCGACGACATAGCGCACCACTGGCGGGATCTTCTCCCCAGCGACGACACCGAGCTGGTTACTTTCGGTCATCAGTCCGGCCAGCACACCGCTGAGAAACGCGCCTTCGTTCTCACGGAAGAGCACGCCCTGGACATTCGGCGCCTCTGACACCGAGTCGATGAGAAGGAAGTTCTTGTCGGGATACTGAGTGGCAACCTCGTTCATAGCATCGGTGAGCAAGAATCCAACGCCGACGGCGAGAGCACTTTGCTCCGCTGCCTGGGTCATATTCGGGATGTACGACGCCGCGTCGCGGCTCTCGATTACCTCGCCCTGCACGCCGAGCTCCTCGACCGCCCGGTCGAGGCCCCGCTTCGCCAGGTCATTGAAGTTCTGGTCGCCGAGCCCAGCCGTATCCGTCACCATGGTGACGACGACCGGGTCCTGGGCGTGAACGGCGGGCACCCGCGACATCACGCCGGCAACTGGGGCCATCGCCATGGCGGCCAGCAGCGGACGGCGCTTCATGCGAACCGATGCGATCCGCGAAGACATGGGCGATCCTCTCTTTTGCGAGATTGCTTCTCAGCCAATGCTCTACGCTCCGTAACGGGAGTCGCGGGCATGGTAGCAGTTACGTGGGACTTTCGGATCGCATCGCGTTGTGATGGATCGACGATTGATTAGAGAAACCCCGGCAGCGTGGCCGGGTCGTACCATCCCGCAGGTTGATCCACTATCAGGCGTGCCGCGCGGAGGGCGCCTTCCGCATACGAGGCGCGGCTGAAGGCGCGATGGGAAAGGCGGAGCTCTTCGCCCTCGCCGGCGAGGATCACCACGTGCTCACCGGGGTTGCCTCCTGATCTGATGGCGTGCATACCGATCTCGTCTGCATCGCGCCGGCGCCTTCCCTCACGCCCGTGCCGCAGACGGCCGTCGACATCTCCGCGACCGGCTTCGGCGACGACGCGCGCCAACATCAGGGCGGTCCCGGACGGCGCATCCACTTTTTGCCGGTGGTGGGTCTCGACGATCTCGATGTCGTAACCCTCGAGGGCGCGCAGGAGCGAAGGCAAGACGGCGAGCGCAGCGTTCAGCCCGGGACTCATATTCGCCGCGTGGAAGACTGCGATTCGCTCCGCTGCCGCTCGCAGGATAGCCATCTGGGCGGCGTCGAGACCGGTCGTCCCACTGACCATCGGCACGCCGGCGGACGCGCATGCCGCGGCATGATGGACTGTCCCCGCTGGCGCTGAAAAATCGATCAGGACGTCGATCTCCGACAGCAGAGTCGCCACATCCGCGAACAGCCGGACGCCATCCGGCCCTGATTCGGCGGTGCGTGCCTGGCGACTCAGCCCGCCGACAAGCGTCAGCCGCGGGTCGCTTGTCGCGAGGGCAGCGATCTCACGACCCATCTTGCCCCGAATGCCGGCAATTCCAACCCGCAGCGTCGTCACGTGCGGATCAACCGGAGATCCCCGCGGTTGTGCGGATTTTTTCCTCACCTGATCCAGCCAACCCGAGTGCCTGGAGGCCGCGCGTTTCGGACCGAAAGTCCTTTCCCAGCGTCGCCGAGGCGAGCGTCACCAGAGCATCGATCACCGGGGTTTCCACCCCCAGCTGATCGCCGAGCAGCGCCCAGGTCGCCAGGCCAAATGGGATGTCCTCTGTCAGCCACCGCGTCTCGATCTGCCCGGGGGCGCGCAGCGCGGTCAGCATGCGGGAGCCATTGATGGTCGACCAGAAGTCGCCTGCCGGACCGAACCCGGCGCGGTGGAATGCTTCGGCCACCGGGGTCAGGTTCAGACCCAGCGCCGCGCCGAGCGCCAATCGCTCGCGGTCGACCGCCTCGATGACGCGCACCACAGACGGCGTGACGCCTTCCTCGTAGAACCAGAACTCCCCGCGACTGCGCTCGATGCGCCCGGCATTCATCAGCACGCCAGGCGGATGCACGACTGGATTCAGCGCCGAGAGACCGGCTTCCAACGCGCTGCCATAGGCAACCGCTCCCGGGAACAGCGCCCGCAAGACCGGCATTGCCTCGTCGGTCTGGGAAGCAGGCTCGACGCCGATCCCGAGTCCAGTGACGGTCCCCCAGATCACGGCCCGGTCGGGGGCACTCTTGCGACAGACGTACGGCGCCGTATCGGATTCGGCGACGATCACGCCTTCGATGCCTGCCTCCCGTAACGCACTGGCGACGGCCAGTGCGCCGAGATTCCCTGGGAGCAGTGCCAGGAGATGTCCGGGCTCGAGGTGCGGCAGGATCTGTTCGAGAAATGGCGCGTGGGCATAGGAAGGAACCGAGCAGACGAGTGTCTCCGACCAGGCGAGCGCCTCGGCCGGATCGGTCGTGACCGCGGCCAGCCGCGCCGTCCCAGTCGCTCCCGCGCCATCGAGGTGGATCGTCAGCGATTCCCGGATCGGCTCGATGGTTTGCGCGAAGTTCGGATGCTCCCAAAGCAGCACCTCGAACCCGGTCAGCGCCAGATTCGCCGCCATGCTGAACGCGGTATTCCCGCCACCGAGGACCGTTATTCGCTGTCCGGCCAAGATCATCCCCCGTAGGCCGCCTCACATTCGGGCGGCAACGACCAGGAGCCACCCCTGAACTCCATCAGACGGGAGTATCAGGGATGGCTCCTCAGGAAGAAATAGGCCTCGATCGGCGCCGAGAGCCTGAGCTTAGACCTGCAGGGCTTGCCCATTCAGCCGGGACTCACCCTTAACTGAAACCGGCTGCGTGAGGATGTCCAGCACCGGGCAATGGGCATTGACCGTCTCGACCAGACGGGCAATATCCTCCGCCGGAGCCGGACTGGAGATATCGACGGTAAAGGACACGTCCTGGAAGCCAGCCGGGACATCCGCGACTCCGAAGAACCCGCGCAGATCCACCCGGCCCTCAGCGGTCACATCGACGCCGTCGAGCGGGATGCCGAGCACCCGGGCATACGTCGCATAGACGATTTCCTGGCATGTGCCGAGGGCAGCGAGGACCAGTTCGACCGGGGTGGGTCCAGTGTCGGTACCACCGATCAATGGCGGCTCATCTACGTCGAACTCGAACTCACGGATGCGTACCTTTGTGCGGTACTCATCGACGAGCGACGTGCCCGCCGAGAAGGTCACCACCGGCGGCTCTGGCGCATTGCCAAGATCCGTCCGCACCTGTTCGATCACCGTGCCGAGCCGATCGACCTGCTGTTGCGCTACCACGGCCGCATCTCCTTGAGCGATGCCGGCAGGAAAACCGTCCCCACGACGCCTCCTCTTGCCGGAGGCGCTATTCTAGAGTTATCGATCAAGAAATGCAATACGATCTCGCGAACGATGGACGACGCGTGCTGTCTGAGGCGGCTGGGACCGGCTTGGCCGGCCTCAGTCCGCGGCTGCCGCCTTCGCCCGTGGCTGGCGCAGAACGTAGCCGACGCCGCGCACCGTCTGGATGAGACGGGGCTCGCCGCCCTCTTCCAGGGCCTTGCGGACGGTTGAGACGGTCACCGCCAGGACGTTCGATTCACCGCGGAACTGACCGCCCCAGACCCGCTGCATGACCGTGTCGTATGACATGACCTGGTTCGGATTCTCCATCAGCGCGGCCAGCAGATCGAACTGCTTGGCGGTGAGCATCACCTCCCGGTCGCCGCGGAAGACGGTGCGTGCCCCAGGATCGAGCGTGAGATCCTCGAAGGTGATGATCTCCCGCTGCTTGGTCCGCACTTCCGGAGCGCGCGAGCGGCGCAGCAGCGAGCGCACCCGAGCCATCAGCTCCGTGATAGCAAACGGCTTTGGCACGTAGTCGTCGGCTCCGGCGTCCAGGCCGCTCACCCGGTCCGGAACGGCGTCGAGCGCGGTCAGCATCAGAACCGGCACCGGCGGTTGCTCGTAGGCGGCTTCCATGGCCCGCACTCGCCGGCAAATCTCCATGCCGTCGATATCGGGCAGCATCAGGTCGAGCACAATCAGATCCGGTGGAGAATCGCGGACGATGGCCAGTGCTCCGCGTCCATCGCTTGCGACGTCGACCTCATAGCCTTCGAGCAACAGGCTCCGCTGCACCAGGCGAGCGATGTCAGGTGAGTCCTCCACCACAAGAACACGCGTCATGGTCATCATCCCTTCGGGATTGCTACTGGTCAGATCGTACAAACGCGCTTTTGCCGCAGTTTACATGCGTATTGCCAATTGTGTATCAAGTCGCGGGAACTAAGTCATGATATTCGCCTGAATTGTGAGGATCGGCGCTCCTGTTCCTACCCTGCGGCGGAATCGAATCCTCCGCGGGGCTCAACAGCGTTGGCGCATCGTACGCTCGTACGAAGACATCGTGAAACGTTCCGTGAATGGCTCCGACCGCCGACCGGCCATTGACTGGCCAAGCACGATCCCCTAGGGTGCGAATTCGGCATCGATCGAGTCATGCGGATTGAGAGCGACATGGCATATCTCTGGGTGGCGCTGGGGGGAGCGACCGGCGCCGCCGCGCGCTTTGCCGTCGCGCAATGGACGGGAGCCCGCTGGGGCTGGACATTCCCCTGGGGAACGTTCGCCGTCAATGTCTCTGGATCGCTGGCAATCGGACTGGTGATGACGCTGCTTGTCGCGCGCGGCGCGGACCCCATGTACCGGTTGCTGCTGGTGACCGGGTTTCTGGGGGGCTACACCACCTTTAGCGCGTTCTCGTTCGAGGCGCTTTCCCTGCTCGAAGCGCGCCGCTGGGACGCGGCCGCACTCTATGTCATCGGCAGCGTGGTGCTCGGCTTGCTCGCCACGGCGCTCGGGCTCGGTCTCGGCAGACTCCTGGTCCGCTGACCTGGCTGGCCCGCGACGTCACTCGCTCCGGGTCTGCACCCGTTCGATGCGGAGCGCGAAAACATTGAGCAGCAGCGCGGCCAGGAGCACGATCCCCTGCAGCGCTTGCTTGAACGTGATCGGGATGTTCGGCAACAGGTTGAGTCCATTGGAGAGGATGCCAAAGATCAGCAGACCAAGAATCGTGTTGCGCATGCCGCCTTCGCCACCGAACAGTGAGGTACCGCCCAACACGACTGCGGCGATGGTGCTGATCAGGATGTCCTCGCCGCGCGGAGGGATTGGCGCTGCTGAGGCGTCCGATGAAGAGGAGACCGGTCAACCCGGCGGTTACGGCGGCGATCACCAGCGACATCATCACGACTTGCCGGGTGTTGACGCCGGACATCTCGGCCGCCTCGCGGTTCGCGCCGGTCATATAGACGTAGCGGCCAAACTTCGTATAGCTGAGGACGAATTCACCGAGCAGCAGCACGACAAGCGCAACGATTCCGATCACCGGGATACCGAAGATCTGGCTGCTGACGCTGCCGAGCTGCTTTAGCACCGGAGGCACCTCGAAGATCGGTTTGCCTTCGCTGACGAACACAGACATTCCACGCGCAATGGTGAGCATGGCCAGGGTCATCATGAACGAGGGGATGCCGACGAAGGCCACCATGTAGCCGTTGAGGAGACCGATCGCCGCGGCGACCAGAATCGCGACCGGAATTCCCCAGTTGCCGAGGGCAACGGTGTCGCCGACCCAGAACCAGGCCGCCAACACGCCGATGAACGTCGCTACCGATGCGATACACAGGTCGATCTCTGCGCATAGCAACACAAACGTGACCCCGGTCGCCGCGACGGCGATCGGGGCAATCTGCGTCACAACGTTCTGCAAGTTTGCACCGTCAGGAAGACTTCCGTCACCAGACTGAAGAAGATGAACAATGCTGATCAGGGTGATCAGTGGCGCCAGAATCCGCGCGTTGCGGCTGGCCCAGTTCAATGCGATTTGCGCTGCCGGTGCGCTCCGCAATCACGTCGCCGAGGGGCGTGCCCACCCCCTGTGGCATCTCCTGAACCATCAGCCCGTCCACAGCGTACGCGTAGCTCATCAGCAGGTCCTTGCTGACCGGCTCGCCGGAAAATTCCTTGGCAATCTGTCCCTTGGACATCACGAGAATACGGTCCGCTTCGGCAAGCACGGTCTCCGGCTCTGTCGAGATGAGGATGACCGCCACCCCCTCCGCCTTAAGCGCTTTGATCAGATCGAGCACCTCGCGTTTGGCCCCAACGTCCATGCCCCGCGTTGGCTCGTTGAGAATCAGCACTTTGGCGCTGCACTGTCAGCCACTTCGCCAGCGCGACTTTCTGCTGGTTGCCACCGCTCAGGTGGCCCGCGAGCAAGAGCTGGATTTGGCGGGCGGACGCCGGTCCTTTGACCAAGGGCGCCGCGATCGTCAACTCGCGATCTCTGCCCGAATGACGGGGCGGACGAGTGTTCGAGATGGGCCAGCGTAATGTTTTTGTAGATTTCGTGCCGAGGGAAGAGGGTCGCCCGGCGGTTCTCCGACAGATAGGCGATACCGAGCTCTTTCGCTCCCGGCTCGTCCGCGGCGGATTGGTCGGCCTTCAAGGCGAACCGTCCCGGACGTCGGGCGAATCTGGCCAAACAGGACGCGCGCCACTTCCGTCATCCCCGCGCCGAGGAAGCCAAAGATGCCCGACGATCTCGCCGGGGCGCACCGTGAGGCCACATCGTAGAAGTTCCCGCCAGACGAGTCCCTCGATCTCGAGAACTGGGCCGAGCGGTCGACGGCTCGGAAGCATGACGCCGCCCTCATAGCTTTCCGCAAGGGCGTGTCGCGTCGGCGCCGATCATGAACTGAATCAGTGGTGCTTGGTCAGTCCCTTATTCGGTAGCGTGGCGACCTGGCGGGAGTTCTTCAGCATCGTCACCCGGTCGGAACAGCCAGCACATCCTCCAGAAAGTGGGAGATGAAAATCAGGTTTGCCCCGCGCCTTCAGCTCGTGCATGCGGCAAAGAGCCGAGTGGCCTCCGGTTCTGAGAGCGCGGAGGTCGGTTCATCGAGAATCACGAGATGGAAGCCCCGGAGAAGACGACCCGGGCGATCTCGACGAGTTGTTGCCCACCGAGTGGAAGTGTCCGAGCGGCTCGGTGACGTCGATCATCGATCCCCAGCGCGCAGATGCTCGCCGCCTCACACGCATCTTCGTCCAGTCGACAAGCCCGACGCGGTTGATCGGCTGGTCACCGAGAAAGACGTTCTCGGCCACCGACAGCGCTGGCGATCGTGCTCAACTCCTGATAGATCATGCCGATGCCACGCGCCTTGCGTCGGCGGGCGATCCGAAGCGCACAGCTTCTCCGCGCAGCACAATCTCGCCTTCATCCGGCGTATGGACACCGCAGAGGATCTTCATCAGGGTGGACTTGCCGGCGCCGTTCTCGCCAACCAGCCCATGAATCTCGCCTGCCCGGAAATCGAAATCGACCCCTTCAAGCGCCACTGCACCGCCGAAGCGTTTGGTCACGCCATGCAGCGCAAGCAACTCCTCGGTAAAGATGGGGGGAGTCGGGCGGACGACGGAGACGAGGCGACGTCCTCCAAATTGGTGCTTATGCTCCACCGCCGTCGCCTCGCGCCCTCGTCCCCCAGCTCGCGTCGCCTCCTAGACCTGGATGTTGTCTCCCAGCCAGACGAATCCTTCAGCGTTGTCTTGAGTGATTGGTCCACCGTCGGTGCGGATGAACTTCGGCACGCCACCCTCGTGCTTGTCGCTCCCGGTGGCGGTCAGGTAGCCAACCCACATCGCACCGCCATGGATCCGTCCGGTCGGGTTGATAACTGTGGCGAGCAGCTTCCGTCCTGGACGGCACGGCAGGCATCCTGCATACCGTCGATGCCGACGAGCTTCACCTGATCCTTCTTGCCAGGCCTGATCGACAATGGCCGCGCGGCCAGCGCCATGTCGTCGTAGTGGAAGAAACCACCTTTGACGTCCGGGTAGCGCACCAGCAAGTCCTGCCAGAGGGTGGCGACCTTGGCGCCATCCCAGTCGCCGGGCGTCTCGTCCACGACCGTGATGTCCGGGTAATTCTTCAGCATGTTGGTGAAACCCTGCCCCCGCTTCTGGGCTCCGGTGTGCGTGAGCAGACCCTGGGTGTGAATCACCTCGCCCTCGCCGCCCATCGCGTCGAAGAGCTCCTTGGCCATCGTCTCTCCCATGTAGATATTGTCCGGCTCGAAGAAGGTGAGGATGTCCAACGTGCTGAGGTCATCAGCCAGGTAGGTGTCCATATCGATCACGGGGATTCCATTACCGGTGAGCGTATTCACCGGATCGACATTGGCGTTAATAGCGGCAGGATGGACGGCGACAAAGTCCCACTCCTGGGTCGCGATGTCATCCATGTCCTGGCGTTGTTTCTCGGGGACATTCTGGCCATCGTAGACGACCAAATCAACCCCCAGGAGGTCGGCTAGCATCTTCGCGGTCTCAGCTCCGCGGGCGGGCCAACTGTTCTGTAGCGCCTGCTCGGAGAAGTGCGGCCCTGAGCGTCTTCTCCGGAAGGTCCTCAGGCAACAGCAACGGAGCCGCACCGGCGGTGTTTCGCAACGTCATGCCGGCGGTTGCTAATGCCATCAATCCGGCGAACCCGCCCATCGCGCCGCGGCGGGTCAGTTTCTGGACCAACTGTTGCGCCTGCCGACCGGTTAGTGGATCGCGGTCGAAAGGTTCGATCTGGAACACAATTCATGCCCTCCGACTACTGATTCGATCGCGTGCCGGCGCACATGCGCTGGCCCTATTGACACGAGGTGCCCGTCACGTATTCGCGGCTCAATTCCTCCTTCCCTGGACCGTGAAAGACGATGCCAACACAGACCGGACACCTCACTTGAGATATCCGACCGGTTTGGCGCACGACATGATCCGAACATGACAGCCCTGAACGGCGTTCGTCACGCCGGTGGCCATGAGTTGCCACAGTGACGGTATCGGTCAGACACGCCTGGTCGAACGTGAAGCAAAAATGTTGGCACGTCGAACAAAGGCATGTCAGAAACCGGCGCCAAGACCGATCAACCGTTTCAGAACAGGCTCCGACGCATACACCCGCCAAGTGGCGGGTAGCGCGCACCGTCTTGCGCCCACTGCTACAAATGAACTGCAAGGCCCAGACGGTATCACACGAGTGGGAGAGGGTCAACAACTCTGGAATGACACGTGCGCCCGAAGCGCCGGTAAGAGATCGGCCGCTATCCGCTCCATCATGGGGAACTGTTCTTCGTGCGGCGCTTCCATCAGGAACTCGCTCATGCCGGCTGCGCGGTAACGCCCGACGATGTCGGCGAAGGCATCGGGTGAGGACCAGGGGTCCGCGCCCATGGGAATGGTCCAGCCGTAGAGCGAGCGGATGATCTCGTTGGGATCGCGCCCGATCGCCGCGCACGCCTCATCGAGGCGATCGTTGCGCTCGCGAATCTCATCGCTCGTGCCGTATGAATTCCAGCGGTCGGCGTACCGGGCGGCAATCCGCAACATCCGCGGTCCGTGCGCGCCGAGGGTGATCGGCGGTCTCGGTCGTTGCAGCGGCGCGGGTCTGAACGGGGCGTCGTGGACCTGGTAATAGGTGCCCTGCCACGAGGTGAGGTCCCGGGTCAGCAGCGCGTCGATGAGCGAAACCGCCTCCTCGAAGCGGCCAACGAGCTCCGGCGTCTCCGGGAAGGGCACGCCGAACCGCTCGTGCTCGGCCTTGTACCAGCCGGTGCCAATCCCCAGCTCCAGGCGCCCACCCGAAATGTGGTCGACCGTCACCGCCTGCTTGGCGAGCAGCGGAGGGTGACGGAATGTGTTGCTGCTGACCAGGATCCCGACGCGCGGTTTCTCGGTCCGCAGCGCCAGCGCCGCCAACAAGGTCCAGCCTTCCAGGAAGGGCGCCTCGGGCAGGCTCGGCCGCTGGTAGTGGTCGGCGTGCCAGATGGAGTCGAACCCCAGCTGCTCGAAAACCTGCCAGTGGCGGACGAGCGTCTGCCACGGCAGGTTCTGATTGCGAACGATCCCGAAGCGTGGCGGTTGCGGCATGCTGTCCTCCGTAGGGTGTCGGGGTGGTTACTCGCTGCGCTCGTGGTCGCAGGGTGGCGGGGTGGCGGGGGTTCGTTCCCTGTCACCCTGCCACCCTGCGACCCTGCCACCCCCGTTCGCCGTATCCTTATCGCCATGGAAATGGGTGTCAAGCCAGTTACACGATCTGCCGACAGCCTGGCCGGGATGACCGCGCTGGTCACCGGAGCGGGCTCCGGGATCGGGCAGGCGACCGCGCGCGCCCTGGCCGCGGCGGGCGCCCGGGTCGTCGTCAGCGAGCTGCCTGATCGCCTGGAGCGAGCCGAAGCGACCGTTGCCGAGCTGCACGGTGCAGGCGGTGATGCCCTCGCCGCCGCGCTCGACGTGCGCAACCTGGAGAGCATCTCCAGCTGCGTTGATGCGGCGGTGCAAGCGGGTGATGGCCGGCTCGACATCCTCGTCAACAACGCGGGCGTCAATGTCCGGCAGCCGGCGTTCGAGGTTACCGAAGAGGCCTGGGACCTGGTACTCGATACAAACCTGAAGGGATTGTTCTTCACCGCTCAAGCCGCGGGCCGGGTGATGCGCGATCAGGTTCCACCTGGCGGCAGCATCGTCAACGTCTCCTCGGTCGTGGGACTCGTCGGCTACTACGACCGCGCCGCGTACTGCTCGTCCAAGGCGGGCGTCATCAATCTCTCTCGGGTGCTTGCCATCGAGTGGGCTCCGCACGAGATCCGGGTGAACGCCGTCTGCCCGACATTCGTGGAGACGCCACTGACCCAGATCTTGCTGGAGAACGAAGCGATCAAGAGCGATATCCTCGGTCGCACACCCGCCGGGAGGCTGGCCACTCCGGACGAGGTTGCGGCGGCGATCACCTTCCTCGCCGGGCCGGCGGCGAGGATGATCACGGGCACGGCCCTCACCGTCGACGGCGGGTGGACGGCGATCTGAGCGAGCCAACTCGGTCCGCGGCACCCGGCCATGTGGTCGTGCTCGGCGGAGGCATCACCGGTCTTGCCGCGGCACACCGTCTGCTGCACATGCACGCGGACACGATGCCAGGGCCGCGGGTGACGCTGGTCGAAGCGGATGATCGCCTCGGTGGCAAGATCGTGACCGAGCACCTCGATGGCTTCGTCGTGGAGGGTGGTCCCGACTCGTTCCTGGCCACCAAACCGCGCGGCATCGGGCTCTGCGAAGAGCTGGACATCGGTGGACAGCAGCTTCAACTACAAGGTGTCAAGCCACAACGACGCCGCGCGTTCGTCCTTTGGCGTGGTCAGCTGCACGACCTTCCTGAAGGACTGAGCGGTCTGGTCCCGACCCATCTCACTCCGCTGGCTCGCTCGAGCCTGCTTTCAGCGCCTGGCAAGGCTCGCGTGGCCCTCGACTACCTGCTCCCTGCCCGGCGTGCGGCTGGCGATGAATCGCTTGGCGGGTTCATTCGCCGCCGCCTCGGCCGGGAAGCCTGGGAGCGTCTCGTCGAGCCGCTGATGGCGGGCATCTACGCCGCCGACGGCGACGAGCTGAGTCTGGCCGCGACGTTCCCTCAGCTGCGTGAGGCGGAGCGCCGGTATGGCGGGCTGATCAAGGGAGTGCTGGCCGCCCGGCGGCTGGCGGCATCTCCCATCTCGGCGCCGGCGTCCCCGTTCCTGACGCCCGCCGGTGGTCTCGGTGCTCTGGTCGGTGCGTTGGAGACGCGGCTGCGGGACGGCGGAGCCACATTCGTGCTCGGGGACCCGGTCACGGCAGTAACGCCATCTGGTTCCGGATTTGACGTTCGGCTGGCGGCGGGCGGAGCGATCCAGGCGGATGCGGTCATCGTCGCCACCCCGGCCTACGCCGCCGCCGATCTCCTGGTCGAGCTCGATCCCGTGCTGGCCACGGAGCTGGCGGCGATCCCCCACGCATCGACCGCTATCGTGACCCTTGCCTACCGCCGCGAGGAGATCCGACATCCGCTGGACGGTCATGGCTATGTCATCCCTCGTGCCGAGAGGAGCCCGATTCTGGCCTGTACCTGGTCTTCCCGGAAATGGGCGGGGCGCGCGCCCGAAGGGTGGGAGTTGATCCGGGTCTTTATCGGGCGGGCGGGTCAGGAGGAAACCCTCGCGACGGACGACGACACGCTCGTTGCGCTTGCTCTCCAGGAAGTGGCGGCGCGACTCGGCGTCACCGCGCCCGCCTCGTTGACCCAGGTCCGCCGCTGGCCGCGTGGCATGCCGCAGTACCTCCTCGGGCATCCGGAACGTGTCGCCCGGATCGGGGCCGCGCAGCGGGAGCACGCGGGGCTCTACCTAGCCGGTAACGCGTTTCACGGGGTCGGCCTCCCCGATTGCATCGCGTCTGGCGAGCGCGCGGCGGATGCGGCGGTAGCGTATTTGCGCGCTTCCGGCCGCGTCCCGGCAGCGGTCGCCGCCGGATCGGGAGCCATGGGATCGCCATCCCTAGCCCGCTGAAGAGGCAGGCGCAACGAAACGAGCGTGCACGACGTAGTACCCTGAGAGGGATCATGCCCGCGCAAACGCGAAAATAGAGGTGAACACGTGCGCAATGCCGGGCGCGCAGGAGCATTGGCTGGATGACGACCAAGGATGGCACGCGGTCCAACGCGCTCCCCGAGCGGATCAGCGGTCTCGAACCCCTTTCTCAAAATCTTTGGTGGAGCTGGCAACCCGAGGCCGAGCATCTCTACCGCGACCTCGACCCTGTCCTGTTCGAGTCGCTCGAAGAGAACCCGGTCCTCCTGCTCAGCGCCGTCGCACCGGAGCGGCTGCGGCAGGCGGCTGCCGATCGCGACTATGTGATGCGATACGACGAGGTGATGGCGCGGTTCGACGCCTTGCTCACGGCCAACCCCGGGACGACGTGGGTCGGCGAGCACCAGCCTGAGCTGATCGAGCGACCCGTCGCCTATTTCTCCGCCGAATTCGGCGTTCATCCCACGCTCCCGATCTATTCCGGTGGTCTCGGTGTGCTTGCCGGCGACCACGCCAAAGCGGCCAGCGATCTCGGTCTGCCGCTCGTCGGTGTCTCGCTCCTGTATCGGCAAGGCTATCTCCGGCAGCGGTTGACCCCCGATGGATGGCAGCTCGACGTGACGCCGGTGCTGGAACCAGGCGCCGAGCCGATAACCCCCGTGCTCGGTCCGGACGGTGAGCCGCTCTGCGTCGAGATCTTCCTCAACGATCCTGACTCGCCGGTGCGCTTGCAGATCTGGCGCGTCCAGGTCGGTCGCGTCTCGCTCTTCCTGCTCGACGCCGACGTCGAAGGGAACCCGGACTGGACGCGCACGGTTTCCTCACGGCTCTACGGCGGCGACCAGGAACACCGGCTGCGACAGGAGAAGATCCTTGGCATCGGTGGTGTGCGCGCGCTGCGGGCCATGGGCGTCGATCCCGTCTACTGGCACGGCAACGAGGGTCACGCCGGCTTCCACCTCCTGGAGCGGGTCCGCGAATGGGTCGCGGAAGGACTCACGTTCGACGAGGCGTCCGAGCGTGTCGTGGCATCGTCGGTCTTCACCTCGCACACCCCGGTACCCGCCGGTCATGACGTCTTTCCGCCCTACCTGATCGACCGCTACTTCAGCTACTTCTGGCCACAGCTCGGATTGACCCGGCATGAGTTCCTGGCGCTGGGGCATCACGACGCCAGCGGCGAAGGGTTCAACATGACGGCGCTCTCGATGCGCCTCTCCGGTTTCCGCAACGGGGTCAGCGCGCGGCATGGCGAGATCACCCGCGCCATGTGGCATGACCTGTGGCCCGACGTGGAGGCGTCGCTCACCCCGATTACGTCGATCACGAACGGCGTCCACCTGCCGACCTGGATTTCGCCGCCGCTGCAAGCGCTCCTGGATCGCTATCTGCCCGCGGACTGGCGCCAGCGCATGCAGGAGGAGGACGTCTGGACACCGGTTCCCGATATTCCCGATGACGAGTTCTGGGAGGTACGGCGGCGCAACAAGCAGATGCTCCTCGCCTATCTGCACGAGTACGCGCGCCGGCGCTGGGCGTCTGGGGAAGTCGACCCCAAGCAGATCGTGGCGTCCGGGCCATTTCTGCAGCCGGAACCGCTCACCATCGGGTTCGCCCGCCGCTTCGCGACGTATAAGCGAGCGACGCTGATGTTCAGCGACCCGGATCGCCTGGCCCGCATCCTGACCGATCCGGAGCGCCCGGTGCAGCTGATCTTCGCGGGCAAGGCGCACCCGGCCGACGACGGTGGCAAACGCCTCATTCAGGAGATCTTCTGGCGCTCGCTCGACCCCCGGTATCAGGGTCGCATCACGTTCGCCGAGGACTACGACATGTTGCTGGCGTCTCGCCTCTACGGGGGCGTCGACGTCTGGCTCAACAACCCGCGCGCACCGCTCGAGGCCAGCGGCACCTCCGGCATGAAGGCGGCAGCCAACGGGGCATTGAATTTGTCCGTGCTCGACGGGTGGTGGATCGAAGGCTTCGCCGCGAACCCGGACACCGGCTGGGGCATCGAGCCATCGGAGCAGATGGACGGCAAAGGGGACGCGGCCGACGGCGACGCCATCTATTCGCTCCTCGAGCGCGAGGTGGTGCCGCTCTTCTACGAGCGAGATGAGCAGAACGTGCCCCGCGAGTGGATTCGCCGGTCGAAAGAGGCGATTCGCTCGCTGGCGCCCCGCTTCTCGTCGCAGCGGATGGTGATCGAATACATCAACCGGCTGTACGTGCCCGCCTCGGCGGGTGGAGCGCGCTGGACGGCGCAGCCCGTGACGTCAGGCCGGGAGCGGGGCTAAGGCGACAGGCGCTCGATGACCCAGTCCTCCCGCACGCGGCGGTAGCGCAGCCGGTCGTGGAGCCGGCTGGGACGTCCTTGCCAGAACTCGATCCATTCCGGGACCACGCGGTAGCCGCCCCAGTACTCGGGTAACGGGATGGGGTCGTCGCCGAATTGCTCCGCCAATCGCCTGAATTCCGCCGCTAGCTGCTCGCGACCGCTGACCACCTCGCTCTGCTGGGAGAGACTGGCCGCGATGCGACTTCCCACGGGACGACTATCGAAATAGACTCGAGACTCGTCACGGCTGATGCGTGCGGCCAGACCCGAGATTCGGACCTGCCGCTCCAGTTGCGGCCAGTAGAACGTCAATGCGGCGCGTGGGTTCCGCGCCAGGTCGCGACCCTTCGGGCTCTCGTAGTTCGAGTAAAAGAGGAATCCGCGCTCGTCGAACCCCTTGAGCAGAACGATCCGCGCGGCAGGTTCGCCGTCCGGAGACGCCGTCGCCAGCACCATCGCGTTCGGCTCAGGGACTTCCGCGGCCTGGGCCTCGACAAACCACTGCCCGAACTGGCGGATGGGGTCGGCGTCGAGATCGGTCTCGTCGAGACCGGCCAGCGAGTATTCCCTTCGCATGTCGGCTGCGTGGAGCGCCATCCCGGACTCTCCCGTCCCCAACGTGTCTCGATCCGGGCCCTGTCAGGAACAGAGTGTAGATTCTGCGCGACGAACCCGGTATTGGGGAATGCAGGGATTCTACCGGCGCCTCCCGCGGGGCGACGACGCCCGCGGCTATCATCGTCGCCATGCCCGGCGCCACCTCCTTGCAAACACCCATCCGAACGTTGCTCGTCGCCAATCGCGGCGAGATCGCCGTGCGGGTGATCCGTGCCGCCCATGAGCTCGGACTGCGCGCGGTCGCCATCTATGGCGAGGGCGAGCACGAGGTCATGCACGTCCGGCTCGCGGATGAGGCCTGGCGCATTCCCTCTACGGCGCCGATTCCCTACCTCGACATCCCCGCCATCATCGAGATCGCACGACGTAGCGGCGCAGACGCCATTCATCCGGGATATGGGTTCCTCGCCGAGAATCCCGACTTCGCCCAGGCGAGCGCAGACGCCGGGATCGTCTTCGTCGGTCCGCCGGTGGAGGCGATCGCAGCGATGGGTGACAAGATCGAGGCACGGCGGATTGCCGCCGCGGCCGGCGTCCCGGTCGTCCCGGGGTCGGATGGACCGGTGACCTCGCCAGGCAACGCCCTCGCCTGGGGAGCTGAGCACGGATATCCGGTGGCCGTGAAGGCCTCCGGCGGGGGCGGCGGACGCGGCTTTCGCGTTGCGCGCGGACCGGACGAGATCGAGGCGGCGTTCCTCGGCGCTTCGGGTGAGGCCGCGCGATCCTTCGCCAATCCCGAGGTCTACCTGGAGCGCTATCTCGACGATCCGCGGCACATCGAGGTGCAGCTCATGGCCGACGCTCACGGGCAGATCATCGCGGTCGGGGACCGGGATTGCTCGGTGCAACGCCGGCATCAGAAGCTGATCGAGGAAGCACCAGCGCCGGGGATCCCTGATGCAACGCGTAAGGCCATGGCGGACGCCGCGGTCGCGCTGGCGCGCGCCGTCGCATACCGCGGTGCCGGCACGGTCGAGTTCCTGCTCGATGCCAGCGGCCAGTTCGCCTTCCTCGAGATGAACACGCGCGTTCAGGTCGAGCATCCAGTCACCGAGATGACCACCGGGATCGACCTCGTGCGCGAGCAGATTCTGGTGGCTGGCGGCGCGCCACTTTCGTTTGCGACCGAGGACATCATCTCTCGAGGACACGCCATCGAGTGCCGGATCAACGCCGAAGATCCCGGCAAGGGATTCGCGCCGGCCCCAGGGACGATCACGCGCTTCCACCCGCCGGCGGGAATGGGCGTGCGCGTCGATAGCGCTGCCGAGAGCGGGAGCCGCATCCACCCTGCCTATGACTCGCTGATTGCCAAAGTGGTTACCTGGGGACGTGACCGCAGCGAGGCGACGGCACGCATGCGCGGGGCGCTGACCGAGCTGGACGTGGCGGGGGTGCCAACGACGCGGGACTTCCACCTGCGGCTGCTCGACAGCCCAGACTGGCAACGCGGCGCGGCAACGACGACCTTCCTCGACCAGCACCCCGACGTGCTTCCTCGACCGGCTGATTCCTTCCCCGCGGTTGAAATGGGCGGCGACGGTC
This sequence comes from uncultured Chloroflexia bacterium, assembly GCA_963724295.1. Lineage (GTDB taxonomy): Bacteria > Chloroflexota > Chloroflexia > Thermomicrobiales > UBA6265 > JACCXM01. The sequence continues at coordinate 17,258 of CAVRUC010000008.1, forward strand.
CGTTCGAGGTCATCGCCGAGGTCGACGGCCGCCGCTTCGAGGTCCGGGTGCATGGCGAGGCCAAACCCGCGGCCAGCAACGTGTCGTTGCAACGACCGAAGCCGCCATCGAAACCCGCCACGAACCGCTCGGGTGACGACGCGCTTCTGCGCAGCCCGATCCAGGGCACCGTCGTTCGGGTCGCGGTCGGACCGGGCGACTCGGTGATGCCCGGTCAGACGGTCTGCGTGATCGAGGCCATGAAGATGGAGAACGACGTCACCGCGCATCGCGCCGGTGTGCTGGCGACGGTTGCCGCCACACCTGGGATGGCCGTCCGCGTCGGCGATCCCATCGCGGAGATCACCTGAGGCCGGCTCTATACTGCCGTCTATGCAACAGACATCCTCGCCGTCCGCCGCTCAATCCGTTACTGATGATCTGCTCCAGGCCGCCCAGGCGTTTTTCCCGAACTTCATCGCAGCGGAAGCGATCGCCGGGCACCCGGATATCGTCAGAGTCCTCACGCGCACGGGCAATGGGCGCGTGCGCCGCTGGCCGGCGGGCGTCCTCGCGGCTGACATCGCCTTCAGCCGGGAGGTGATGACGACAGCCAGCGACGCGGGGCTCACGGCCGTGCCGCGGCTGGTTACCTCGCCAACCGCCCCCGACGAGCCGTCGTTGCTCATTGGCGGTCGTCACTTTGACGCTCAGATGTGGTTGCCCGGGGCGCCGCCGCCACGGTCGGAGGCGGCGTGGCCAGACCCGGACGACCGCATCGACATCCCGGCCGCGCTCGCTGCGGCGACCTTCTCCGAGGTGATCGCCGCCTCGGCGCGTCTCCATGACGCGACGACGGCGATCGCGGCACGGCCCGGTATCCCGGCTGCGCCGTTGTCGATGTTGCCCGGCGCGGTGCGCCAGGCGCATGGCCGCCATCTGGCCGCATTGCGCGCCCGGGCGCGACGCGAGCCGGCCATTCAGCGCTGGCTGGCCACCGGGGAGCGACTGATGGCCGCCGCGGAACCGATTGTCATGGCCGCGACGGAGACGCTCGCGTTGCCGCCAAGCGTGCTCCAACTCGGACTCTGGCCGGCGCATGTCCTCCTCGAGGGAGAGTCACTCTCCGGGTTGCTCGGGTGGGAACGGGTCGCCGCCGGATCGCCTCTGCTGGACATCGCCCAGGCGACGCTGCGGCTGCAAGGATGGAGCGACGAAGCGGTCGAGGTGGCCCTCGGCGCCTACGCCGAGGCGCGCCCGCTCTCGCCCGAGGAACGCCGTCTCCTGCCGGCGGTCGCCGCGCTCGACGCGGTGGCAACGACGGGACGTCTGCTCGAGCAGACGTACGCGGTCGACGAGACCGCCCGGCCGCCAACCGCGTTGCGCGCGGCGATCGACATGCTGCTGCGCTCGATGACGGCCCTCGATCGGAGTCTGATCGCGCAATCTACCGTGGGCAAGAGCAAGCGCACGCCCTGGCGGCGAGGACCACGCCCTACCCCACCGCGAGGACAAGAAGGAGGAAAATCCCGTGCCCGACGTCGTTGATGCTCCCGATCTCCTGGCCGAGAGTTGCGTCGCCTGCCGACGGGACGCGCCGCGCGTCACCGACGAAGAAGCGGCGGCGCTGACTCCCCTCATCCCTGATTGGACCCGCGAGGAGCGCAACGGTGTACCGCGCCTGGTGCGCACCTTCCGCGTCCCCACCTATCGCGATGCCCTCGCCTTCACCCAGCGCGTCGGCGAGCTCGCCGAAGAAGAAGGGCATCATCCGGCACTGCTCACGGTGTGGGGAAAAGTGACCGTCTCCTGGTGGAGCCACAAGATCCGCGGTCTGCACCGCAACGACTTCATCATGGCCGCCAAAACCGACGCGCTCGCTCGCGAGGCTGGAATCCTCGATGGAGAAGACGGCGCGTAATCGCATCGTGGCAAGAGTGTCATTCCGAGCCAGAGCGAGGAATCTCGTCTCTCTGCGTACGCGAACTCGTGACGAAATCCCTCGTGTTCCTCGGGATGACACCGGGGTTTGTTGGCCAACCCCGAGGGACTTCAACTCAGGACGATGGCTCGGTCGGGCTCAGCGCGGCGATGGCCGCGTCGACCGCGGCTTCGGGAGTCTCGGCGACGACGACGCCCCTCCAGGTCTTCCAGTCGAGCGCGGAGCTCGTCGGTAGAGAGCAGGTCCGCCCAGCCGCCGAGAAGCACGACCGGACGTGCCAGGCGCAGCCCGAGCGCGATCTCGGAGAGCGTCCCCCAGCCGCCGCCGACGGCAATCAGCGCCTGTCCGGTCGCGGCAACCAGCACGTTTCGGGCCTGACCCAGCCCCGTGCAGATGACATGCTCGACCCAGGGATTGGCCGCCCGGCCGTCATAGCCGGGGATGATGCCGATGGTCACGCCACCGGCCTCCTTCGCCCCGCGGCAGGCCGCGGCCATCGCCCCGCCGAGACCGCCGCAGATCAGCGTGCAACCGCGCTCGGCAATCAGGCGGCCGACCGCTCCCGCCAGGAGGAGCTCCTCGTCGCTGGCTGCGCCGGGCGCGCAAACCGCAATCCGCGGCGCTCGCGCTTGCGGGGCGCTCACCGCTTCTCGCTCCCGGGGTTACCCAGCGGGAAGGTCGCGACCGGTTCGTGACGCGCCCCGTCCTTCCCCAGATGGCTCCGCATCAGCACGACCTCGCGCACGGGAACCGCCAGGGAGGGCGGGGCCACCGCCGCGCCGCTATCGCGGTCGATGAAGCGATCCTTGATGGCGTCCGGCAGATCGCGCAGGCGAACGCACTCGCCATCGTTGTTGCGGACCCGCCCCAGGGTGATGTGCGGGTGATACGGCTCGTCGCCAGTGGCAAAGCCCAACCCGCGCAGCGTGCGACCGATATCTTCCTGCAGCGATTGCAACCGGTGCACGGGGCCATGCAGCCCAACCCAGAGGACGCGTGGCCGGCGGAAGTTCGGGAAGACACCGAGGGCCGCCGTACGCAGGTCGAAGGCCGCGTGCGCGGCGACGACGTCCGGAAGGGCCAGTCGCACCAGCTCCGCTCGCTCCCGCTCCGTCTCACCCAGGAAGTGCAGCGTCAGGTGCGATGTCTCCGGTTGCACCCAGCGCACCGGCCAGCCTTCCGCCTCGAGCGTCGCGATCTCTGCAGCGACGAGGCGCTGGACGTCCTGGGTCAGGCAAACGGCGAGAAACAATCGCCACGGCGCATCGATCGCGTCGGGCGCAGGCGGGCGGACCTTGGGTGGGCGCGGTTTGCGGGGCGGCATGACGGTTAGTATATGGCGCAGTTCCCGCAGACTCGGGAGTCACGTCGAACGCATCGGCGTCGTGGGGATAACGTCAGGATCGTGATGGCGACGGCATTTCTGGGGCCGCGAGGCTCGTTCAGCGAAGAGGCAGCGCTGCTGCGGGTGGAAACGGATCAGCTCGTGGCCTTCTCTTCGTTTCCAGCGCTGGTCTCCGCGGTCGAGACCGGGCTAGCGGATGAGGCCGTCCTGCCGATTGAAAACTCCATCGAAGGGGCGGTCAGTACGACGCTCGATCTACTCATCCACGAGACCGCGCTGCGCATAGCCGGCGAGCTGGTCCTGCCCGTGCGCCATTTCCTGGTGACACGACCCGGGGTTCACCTGGAGGACGTTCGGATCGTCACCTCGCACCCGCAGGCGCTCGGTCAATGCCGGCGTTTTCTCGATCGCTGCTTGCCCGGTGTGGAACAGGTCGCCGCGCTCTCCACTTCGGGCGCGGTCAAAGATGTGGCCGAAGGCACCGACGATCACCGCGCCGGGATCGGCACGGCGCGAGCCGCCGAGCTGTATGGAGGCGCCATCCTCGCCCACGATATCCAGGACGTGCACACCAACGTGACCCGCTTCATCGTCCTCGCCCGCGAGGATGCACCGCCGACCGGCAATGACAAGACCTCCCTCGCCTTCCGCATCCGGGAGAACGTCCCGGGTGCGCTGCACGCCATCCTGTCGGAGTTCGCGGTCGAGAACTTGCAGATGACCAAGATCGAAAGCCGCCCCTCCAAGGGCTGGCTGGGCGATTATGTCTTCCTGATCGACTTCGAGGGTCACCGTCAGGATGAGCGGGTGGCCCGCGTCCTGGACACGATTCGCGACCGCTGCTCGATATTGAAGATCTTCGGATCCTACCCCCGTTTCCCACTGGAATCGTTGCGCGACGCGATCGATCCCGGGCAACCGGTCGACTGACGTGGCTCACCTCCACGCTGAAGGGCGATCTCCGACGTGCGCCTGCTGATCGACGAGACTTTTGCCACCGCGACGTATACCGTCCCGATCAGCTCCGGATGGGTCTCGCCACCGGAAGGGGTCACCGTCGAGGCCACGAACCGCCTCACGGCGGATTCCGAAACCGAGGAGAGCGTCGTCCTCGCTCCGACATCCGAGATTCTGCGTCGCCAGCAGACCCACCAGGTTGCCGGCGACGTTGCGGTGATCGCCGACGGTAATGGCGCCATCGCCATGCGTACTCCCGTCCGCCCGGACGAAGTCGAGGCCACGCCGGTGCGGCTCCTGGACACCAGCGGCATCGCCGAACTCCTGGCGCGGGCGACCCTGAGACCGTTCTACGGTATCGAGCCTACCGGTTGGGTTCGCGATGGAAATTTACCGGAGGCGGCCCGCGCCGAGGTTGTGATCGTCGAGGGAGCCGAGGCGCTGCGCGAACCGGAGGGCGGCTTCAGCGAGGATCTGAGCCGAGCCTGGTTCATCCTGACCGCGCAACCGGTCATCAGTCACGTTCTCCTCGTGCCCCGGGCTCTGCCCGCGGCCGACCTGACAAGCGTGTTGACCTTCCTCAATGCCGCGAGAACCGAGGGCCTGGCCCGGAGGCGGGAATGGCGGCCGGAGCTTGCCGATCGCGAAGGGGTTGACAGAGATCGTGCCAGCGCCTTCTGGGCGGCCCAGCGGCTGAAACTGGAGCCGGCGGATCGCCAGCCGCTGCTCGACCTGCTCCACAAAGGTTCGCGGGGGACGTCCGGCCCGCCGCCGACGAATGTGGTTTTTGTTGACGGGTCAAACGCTGAGTAGTTGATCGCCGCTATACGGTCTCCTCGAGCGTCAGGAGCCGGACTGCTTCCTCGCCGCCTGGCCACTCCATGACAGCGACTCGGTTGCCGCGTTGAGCATCTCAGCCAAACCGGAAACGCCAAGGATGGTGGCGACCAGCCGGGTGGGACCGGGCGCGATGCGCAGGCCATAGACGAGACCCGAGGCCACCCAGGTTCCAACGCAGATCGGACACGAGACGAGCTCGCCGATCGCCTTGCGCACGCCTGTTCCTTCGGCGACCACATTCTCTCCGGCATCGTATTCGTCCGGGACCGTCTCGGTCACCGGGTCGCGGAGAGGCTCCGTCACTCGCTCGTAGGCGGCAACCCGTCCCGCTCTGAACGTCGCCAGCGCGATGAGGACGACGTCTCGCGGCCGCGGGTCAAACTCCTGTGGCTCTTTTCGTTCGCGAGAGACGAATATCCCCAGCAGCCCGAGAAAGAGGCTGACGAGCGTGACGTAGGCAAGCCGTTCCCGCTGCTCCGGATCAGGTGTCGTCATCGTTGAGCCTCCCGGTGGACGACCGGCTCAACTGAGCTCGAGCTCAATGGTGTCGCCCAGTCTGGCGCGGATCTCATCGGCCGCCTCGTCACGGATGCGACCGGAGAGGGCCGCGGTATGAAGATCAATGGCGGCATCCAAAGCTTGGGAGAAGGGAGGCGGGCCTAGCTGCTCTCCCGGTGTTGCCTCAAGATCAACCAGCGGCGCGACGGTGGCAACCCGAACCTGCAGGGTGTAGTGCCGCAGACTCGCCTCGACCCAATCCATGTAGGCGGTGACGGCGGCAGCGATATCCCGCACCACCGCCTCGGCAAACCGGTCACTCGCATCGCGAATCGCCGTCTCGGCGGCCGCGAGGTCGGTGTCGTAGGTATCGACGACGCTCTGCGCCCAAGCCCGGCGGCTCGCCTCCTGTTCCTCTCTGGCTCGCCGCTGCGCCGACTCTGCTTCTGCCCGCGCCATCGCGGCCCGTTGCAGCGCGGCCTCGGCCTCTGCCTGGGCCTCTTGCGCCTCGCGCAGCTCCCGCTCCAGGTCGCTCGTCTGGCTCGTCCCTCGCTGGCTTTCCATGGCAGTGCTCCTTCGTCGTTTCTGGTTGGTTATCGGTGATCAGGGTTCGGGTAACCGAAGACGTCAGTCCAGTACGCCAACACCCTTGCGTGGCATTAGCACGTTCGTTGCCAGAGGAATACAGAACTCAGAATGTGAGTTATCCAGGTGCAACTGGTACGAAGCTTGCGCTGCCGAGGATGGGCGGCCACTCGTGAGGCCCAATCGTGCGACGACGCGGTGACAGGAATACGTGATGACGGAGCGGGAAACAGACGGCACTGGTGCGGACGGGAATCGCCCGCGGATCCAGCCCGAGGCTAGCGAATTCGAGAGGCTGGGGAACCCAACCCGGCTCGTTCCTCGCCAGGCGCCAGCCGAGGACGACCCCTTGCCTGTCACGCCGCGCCCAGCCGTGTTCGAGGACGAACTGGAGCCCCAGCCACCGCCATCGACGTTCGGACGGTCCGGGCTCGGTCCGATGTTCGGCCCGCGAAGCGTTGGCAACGGGCGCATTCAGGTCTGGGGATGCTCTCCCGGCTGCCTCGTCGTCTCGCTCATTGGCTCCCTCGTGCTGACGTTTCTCCTCAACGCGCTGTTCTAGTCCGCGTCGGTCCCAGCTCGATCATTTCGGTTCGTGAGGCCCGGACATCGCCACCTAGACCGTCCGGACTAGCCATCTGCCGCACCAGAGCGGCGGTAGATGAACAGGTCCAGCGATCGTGGATCGGTCGCCAGGAGCGTGTCGGCCACTCCCTCGCCGGTGAAGGAGTAGAGCGTCACCCAGCCGTTGGTCGTGGTGCCGATTGGCGACCAGAGATTGACCAGGAGATAACGGCGGCTCCCCGCCAGCACCAGGTCCGGATTGATCCCCGCCTCCTCGGCCCGCGCTCGCAGCTCCGCGGGCGCCTCCACCACGTCCCCTACCTCGGGAACGTATTCGGCGATGATGTCGCCATCGACCGGCACCGCGAAGACGCGCGGCGGATCGGGGGCGGTTGCATCCTGGGCAAAGACGATGGCCGTCACACTGCTGTAGATCGACCGATGCCAGGTCTCTTCGAGCACGTAGGTCTCGTCACCGGCGGTGATCACCTGCGCGCCGCCGGCCACGACGTAGTCGACGGCGAACGACGACGCGGTCTCGTAGCGGTAGAGGGTTTGTGCAGTCCGGCTGGCCCGCAGATAGATCACCTGACCCGCGCCGGCGCCCTGGGCCTGCGCGGCTTCGAAGGGACCGACACAGCCGATCCGTCTCAGCTTGATGTCGTTCGCCAACTCCTCCTGTCTCACGAAGCTGTAGGCCACGCCGGACAACTGGATACGGACGGGCAGCCGCTCCGGGAGCCCATTCGCTCCGATCTCACCGGGGTCACCCTGACACCGGCGCGCGCGCTCGGGCGACTCACCCTGTAACCCGCTCGGTGGTGTCGGCGATGCGGCCGCGTTCGGCTCGAGCGGGATGATCCGCACGTTCGGGAGCGGCGTCGGGGTCGGCCCGATGGTGACCGTCGTTTGAAGCGTGATCTGAACGTAGCCGGGCGGCGGCGGGACGACGGCCGGCGGTGGCGGAGCCTGGCCGGTCGGGGCGATCACGATCTGCGTAGCGATGAACTGATAGACTCGACTCTCGATAACGGTGAACGTGGTTGTCAGCGGAATCCCCGCTTCCGCCTGCTCTATCGGCGCATAGAGCGGGAACGGACCGGAGCAGCCGATTCGCCGGAACTCGGTTTCGGTGACCGTCACACTCACCTGCGCTTCATAGCGGAAGCGCGTCTCGGCGAAGATCAGATCGTTGAATGTCACCGGCAGCCCAACGGCATTGAGCGCCACAAAGCGCTGCAGCTGATCGCCGCTGACCAGGAAGACCTCGGCCAACCCCGGATACCCACCGGCGCGGACAAGAATCTCGCGACCATCCTCAGCCAGCGGAATGCTGCCGAGAGCGGCCACCGTGGTGGTGCGCAACTCCTCGACGGAGATGCTTGTTTCGATACTGGCGAAGGTATAGGTGTAACGCTGGTTTTCGAATGTGGTCGAGAACGTCTGCGCGTTGGCTTCGGCCGAGCAGGCGGCGGTGATATCGAAGGTTCCGGTGCTGGTAATCGGCACTTGCGAGACATAGCGGGCGACGACTCCGGTCCCCACGGAGGCAGCGTAGAGGCGTCCGACGGGGAGATTGGGGTCGCTCTGGTCGTCCGGTGAGACAAAGATATTGAGCGTCGTCTCCGGCGTCTGAACGACGTCGATCTGGACGAGTGACTGCGTCTCGACGTCGACCTGGAGATCGAACGAGTAGCGGACCCCCTGGACCTGGATCTCTTGCGGTAGCTCCGCTGGAATCGGCGGCGGGGCATCGAGCGGAATGTCCGAGACCGGCTCCGATGGCGGCTCCACCGTTGCCAGAACCAGGGGAGTCGGCACCGCGTCAGTTACTGGCGCGGCGGGACTCGCCAGTGGTGCTGGAGTTTGCGGCGGGACTGATGTCTCCGCCGGCGCCGGAGTGGCGGCAGCCACGGTCTCGACCGCTGGCGCCGGCGTCATGGTTGGCGGAACTGGCGTCTCCGTCGGCGGGACCGGAGTTTCGGTGGGCGGGATCGGGGTCTCCGTGGGGGCTATCGTGGCCGTCGGAGGCACTGGTGTCTCGGTTGGCGGAATTGGCGTCCCGGTTGGCGGGATTGGTGTTTCCGTCGCAGGTAGCGGTGTTTCCGTTGGCTCCTGAGCCGGAGCTACGGTCGGGGCTACCGGTGCTTCCTGGCCCACCGCGGTGAACGCCAGCACTCGCGGAGTAGCGTCGTTGAGGACGACGAAGAGCTGGTCGAGATTCTCATCGGCGTCCTGTTCGGCCCGCGCGGGGAACGGTCCCACGCATCCGACTCTCGCCAGCGCGTTCGGATCCACTTCTCCGGTCGCGTCCCGGTCAAAGGCAAAGGTCTGACCCGCGAAGACGATCGTTTCGCCAAACGTGTTTGGGACACCGCGATCGTCGAGCAGGATGAACCGATTGAGCGTGCCATTGTCCTCGAAATAGAGCTCCGGGAACGGTTCGACCGTCGTCTCGGCATAGACCGGTTGGCCCTCACCCGTCTCGAGAACGGCCTGGAGTCGATCGGTCGTCAAATCGAGCTCTGGTCCGGCGTAGACGTACTGAGCATCGCCGAGGTCGAGCACGGAGAAGTTGGCCGTTTCGGCCAGGCAGGTTCCCTCTGGCGACGGCACGCCGTCCGGACCGACTGGCTGCTCCGCCAGGTAGCGTCCCGGCGTGTCCACGTCGATATCTGGCGCGCCGTAGATACGGTCGAAAGGCGGACCACCGGGGATGGCAAAGAGCAGCACGCCGTCATCTTCGCCAACCTGCTCCAGGCCAGCGGGATCGACTGGCACGGGGCGGTCAAGACCGAAGCGCGCTCCTTCCAGGACGACCTCCGCTGGCAGCGTTCCCTCGTCCGCGGCCGTCGCCGTTTCGGCGCTCTGCGGGACGTCTGTCTGGGGAGTCCCGGCCGGCGCTGTCTCCACTACGCCGGTCTCGTCGATGGCGCCGCCGGGCGGCGTGGCTTCAACACCCACGTCCGCATCGGGAGCTGGCGTGCCGGTCTCGGCTGCGACCTCCGTGCCCTGGTCAGGTTCTTCCTGGATAGGGGCGGTCGTGTCCTGGGGGGCAGCGATCTGCGCGGCGTCCGCGGCGCGATAGGAAAGGAGACGTGCACCGACCGTCGCGTAGAGCTGGTCCACGGCGCCGGCCTCGACCTGGTCGACGGGGGCCGAAAGCTGGAATGGTCCCGCGCAGCCGGCCGGAGCGAGCGTCGCGGTTTCGACGGCGTCCGCTACATCTCCCTCGAACGCGAACTGGACACCCTGGAATTGAAGCGTTTCGGCCAGGACCGGCGGTCGGCCCTCGTCGTCCAACAGGATGAAGCGGACGACGTCGGACTCGGTATCCATCAGAAGATCAAGAGGTGGTTGCTGCGCCGCGTCGGCGTAGACGGTGAATCCCTCGGCGGTCGAGGCAATCGAGGCGAGACCATCGAGGGGAATGTCCGGCTCGGAGCCGGCGTAGGCGTAGACATCGTCCCCGCTCTGCAGATCACCAAACTCCTGTGGTTGGGCAGGGCAGGCATTCGCCTCAACAGTTCCGTCAGCGCCGACGGGAATCTCCGCGAGATATCGCGCGATGGTTGCCTGGTCGACAGGCGAGGCGGCGAACAGCCGGTTGTGCGGCCCCTCGGCTGTCTCGGCGTAGAGCGTCAGGTCGTCCTGCTGTCCGACCTCAACCAGCCCTTCGGTTGCGATCGGGATCACCCGGTCGAACAGAAAAAACCGATCCTCGAAAACAATCTCGATCGGGAACTCCGGCGGGCGTGCCGCCGGGTCGCCGTTATCCTGGGCCCGGACCGGGATCGCCGGTGCCACGAGCGACATCAGGGTCCCGGCCAATACCACCAGCGTTGCAATGAGTCTGAGCGTCCGATTGCGCCTGGTCATCGGTCCGTGTTCCCCTTTGACTCACGCTCGCATCGCCTGTGGCGGCCAATGTCGTGGTCCGCGACGCACGCTCTCTACCATGCGACGCCACCACGCGGCGATTCAACGCGCATGAACTAGGCCACGCGGCATTCCTCCCCACATCGCACGGGTTCCGCCGGTGTTGGCACGCTCCATGCGGCGGCGTGATCCCGCGTGCCCCGCGGCCGGCCGTGATCGCGGGGTGTCGGCGCCTCAGGACCGGATCATCGAGTCTCGGACCGAAAGGCGAAGGTGAACGTCGCCGTTTACGTGAACGTGAAGCTGAAGGGGTGAGACGATGCGTTCCCTGACGTGCTCTCCGGGCTGGGTGCAACGCGCGTTCACCCTGTTGCTGCTGATCCTGACCGCGACCGGCGCTGGCTGGCCCGGGTTCACCAGCTCACGATCGGCCGCGGCGGCCCCGGCGACACAGGACGAGCAGGCAGTCCGCACCGTCAACCTCGAGCTCATCCTGGATCTGTCCGGCTCGATGGCCCGCGACATCGGCGGCGGTGAGACCCGAATGGAAGCGGCCAAACGCGTCATGAACGACGTGATCGACGCTCTCCCCGAGCGGGAAGGGGTCAATGTCGGCTTTCGCATCTACGGCCACCTTGGCGACAATACCGAGGCTGGCCGGAACGTCAGCTGCCAGTCCTCAGACCTCGTCGTTCCCATCCAGGGAGTCAACAAGCCCGCCCTTCGCGACCAGGTCGCGGCCGCCCAACCGATCGGCTGGACTCCGATCGCCCTCTCTCTCCAGCGCGCGGGCGGCGATTTTCAGGGCGGCGAAGGGGTGGCCAACCATATCCTGCTCGTCACCGACGGCGAGGAGACGTGTGGTGGTGACCCCTGCGCGGTCGCGGAGTCGCTGCGGACCGGTGAGGCAAACCTGACCACGCACGTGGTCGGATTTGCGCTAAACGAGGAGCAGGCTCGCCTCGTCAGCTGTATCGCCGAACGCGGCGGGGGTCTCAACCTCCGTGCCGGCAGTGCGCGTGAGCTGAGCAACGCGATCTTCTCTGTGCTCGAGGAGATCCAGGTTGTCGTCCAGAACGGATTTCTCGAGATCGAGGAGATCGGCGGGCTCTTCCCACGCGCCACGATCACCTTCGTCGCCACCGGTGACCAGAGCCCACGCGATGCCATCACCCTCACCACCGACAACCGGGTGGAGCTTGCGATTGGCTTGTACGACGTCTCCTGGACCTATGCGAGCGGGGGCGAGATCTCGATCCGGGTGAACATCGAGGCCGGGCGCACCACCTGGGTACGGGGCTCCTTACTCAAGTTCCCGCAGGGAGCGGGCGAGATCTACACCGTCAAGGACCTGGCCGGGAACCTGATCTGGCAGGCTCCGTTCGAACAGGGCGACTACGTGTGGGTCCTCCCCGGTATCTACACCCTGGATCTTGTCGAGCGTGTCGGCGATCCGGTGCTGATCATGGCCCAGGTGCAAACACTTCCCGGGAGCGCGACCCAGCTCGAGATCTTCACCGCTCCCTGATCGAGGACGGAATCGCGACCAGGACGCAAACAGCCGGATCGTCGAATCCTGGGTCTGGTCGCCATGATGGGAGGATGGTGACGGGCACCGTGACGTCTGCCACGCGGCGACATGGAGTCGTTTCCGGAATCATGGCGGCAGTCGTTCTGGCCGGCCTTGGCATCGTCCTCGCGCCGATGGCCGAGAGCACGGCGCCGCATGACGGGCAGGCGAGCGCCGCCATCCGTTCCATGCACTTGCAGATCGCGCTCACCCCGCAGGCGTTGCAAGTGGCTGCCGACGCCACGGCCACGCCGACTCCGCGGGTGATCGTCATCCAGCGGACACCGATGCCCAGTCCTCCGGCGACCGCAACCGCGCCGCCTAACAGGGCCGCGCTGCCGACAGCAACACCGCAGGTCATCACGATCGAGACGCCGGCCGCTACAGGCAACACGCCGACTCCAACCGCAGCCGCGGCGCCAACACGTCCGCCGCCGACGGCGACCCCGCTGCCCACGGCCACACCGATACCCACGGCTACACCGACCGCGACCCCACTGCCGACGGCGACGCCGAGCCCGACGCCGGACGTTGCCCCGACACTGGCTCCCGCTCGCGACGTCCGCCTGCAATTCACCGCGGAGGACTGGGTCGGAGGGTATTACCGAGGTGACGGCCAGGCCTACGGTCGACCCTGGACGGCGGTCTACGGCGCGTTGAGCGACTATCCGCGGGCGACCCTTGGCTTTACGCTCGATGCCACGCCCGGCAGAGAGGCGACCATCAGCATTGCCGGGTTGGACGATGAGTGGCAGGCGCTCAATCCGGTGGCCCTGGAGGTCAACGGCGAAGCGGTCTTCTCCGGGCCAAGCCCGTACCTGAACTGGGACGGCGTCGGAAACGGCGCGGATGCCGCCTGGACGACGGTGCCCTTCACGATCCCGAGCGGCCTGCTGCGCGCGGGACCGAACGAAATCGCCTTTACCAACCTCAGCCCGGTCGCCAGTTTCAATTCGCCGCCGTACGTCCTTCTCGCGGACGCCACCCTGGAAATCTCGGGTCGAGCAACCGGGGATCCGACGACGGTCCCGATCGCCCCGTCAGGCTCGGCGGGCGCCTTCACCGCGGCGGACTGGATTGGTGGGTTCTACCGCGGCGACGAACAGTTCTACGGCCGGCCGTGGTCGGCCATCTATGGCGCCGCGAGCGAGTACCCGCGGGCGACGCTCCGATTCAGACTCGACGCGCGGCCAAGCGGGCCGGCGACGCTGAGGTTGACCGGCCTGGACGACGAGCTGGCAGAACTGAATCCAATCGCGATCGAGGTGAACGGCCAGCAGGTCTTCAGCGGACCCAGCCCGTTCCTGAACTGGAATGGAGCCGGCAATGGCGAGGATGCCGCCTGGACCGAGGTCACGGTGACCATCCCGGCTGACGTCCTGGAACGCGGCCGGAACGAGATCACCATCGCGAACCTGAGCCCTAGCGGAAATTTCAACGCACCACCCTATGTCCTGCTCGCCGATGCCTCCCTGGAGGCGCCGGGAGCCAGAGTCACCCCTCTCAACCAGGACGAATCTCGCGGCTAGCCCGATCGGGCTAGCCGCGACGATACGGGTGATGACTGAAGCGGGAATACGTCAGCTGGCGACCATGCGGTTGCGGAGCTTGCCGAGCCCCTCGACCTCGACCTCGACCACGTCTCCCGGCACCATCCACCGCTTCTCGGCCATCCCGAGGATGACGCCCTCCGGCGTGCCGGTGATGATCACGTCGCCTGGCTCGAGCGTGAAGTGGCGGCTGATGTAGGCAATGATCTCCGCCACCGGGAAGATCATGTCGTCGGTGTTGGAGTTCTGGCGCAGCTCACCATTCAACCAGGTGCGGATGGCGAGCTTCTGGGGATCCGGCACCTCATCCGCGGTGACCAGGTACGGTCCGATCGGCATGAACTTGTCCATCGTCTTGCCGAGGATCCACTGGCTGGTCCTGTTCTGCAAGTCACGCGCGCTGAGGTCGTTTGCCGTCGCGTAACCGAAGACGCTGTTCAGGGCGTCGGCCGCCGAAACGTTCTTCGCGGTCTGGCCCATCACGACGGCCAGCTCGACTTCGTAGTCGTACTGCGTCGCCGCATCAGTCAACGGCACATCCTCATCCGGCCCGGCGACGGTGTTCAGGAACTTGGAGAAGAGCACCGGCGACGTCGGGATCGCCGCGCCGGTTTCCTCGGCATGCTTGCGGTAGTTCAGCCCAACGCAGACGATCTTGCCGGGGTTTGGCACCGCCGGTCCCAGCGTCAACGACGCTTCGTCCATTAGCCAGGATGATCCGCTCCCATCCGTGGCCTCGGCACGTGCGACAAGATCGGCAAGTGCGGAACGCGCGGTGTCTCCACCCGCGATGGCCGCCTCGATCGTTTGTGGCAACCGGCCATCTCCTTGACCGAGCGCCGCTTGGGCCGCCGCGACGTCGATCACCCCGCGGGCGCTCTTCACGGCGAGCCGCAAATCGTCGCCATCCCGAATCGTGAGCAGAATCATTCGCCGTCCTCTCCCTTTCGCTCTCGCCCGGTGCGTCCGCACCGGTCATGACGATGCGTTTATGCCTGCAGTGCCGCGGTCCCGGCCAGCGGCAGCGCGCCGTGTCGCTCCGCGAAGCGGACGATGCGCCGGCAGCCTTCGGCGAGGTCGTCGTCGGCCGTTGCCAACGAGATGCGGACCATCCCCTCCGCCACATCACCAAATGTCGAGCCGGGCGCGGCCGCCACGCGTTCCTCCTCCAGGAGCATGCGTGATAGGTCGCGGCTGGGAATGCCCGCGCCACGCAAATCGACCATGGCGTAGAACGCCCCTTCCGGGATCGTCGGCAGCAGTCCGACCGGTTCCAGGATCTCTCGCACCAGGTCGCGCCGGCGCTGATATGCCGCCCGCATCTCCTCGACCGCGTCCTGCGGACCACGTACCGCCGCCTCGGCGGCGGCCTGGGAGATGGCCGGTGGGCAGGAGACGAGCGCTTCCTGGATCTTGCCGCAGAGAGCGACCAGCTCCGGATTGGTGATCGCCCAGCCGATGCGCCAGCCGGTCATCGCGTAGCTCTTGGAGACGCCCGAGATGGTGATGACCCGCTCCGCGTCGAACCGTGCCGCCGGCACATGCTCGCCCGCGAAGATGAGGTCCTCGTAGATCTCGTCCGAGATGAGCCAGAGGTCGTGCTTCCTGGCCAGCTCGACCAGCGAGCGCACGGTCTCCTCGGGAAAGACCGCCCCGGTCGGGTTCGACGGGTTGTTGATGATGAGCGCCTTCGTGCGCGGTGTGATTCGCTCCTCGATTTCGCCGATCCGCGGCAGGTACCCGTTCTCGGGGCGGAGCGGATAGCGCACCGGAGCCGTGCGCGCCAATTCGATCATCGAGACGTAATTCGGCCACCCCGGATCGGGGATCAGGATCTCATCCCCTTCCTCGGCGATACCGGCGACGATCGCCGCCAGCGCATTGACCGCGCCCGCCGTGACCAGGACCTCCGCCGGCGCGATGGGCCGGCCGAACTTCCGGCTGTAGCGCTCGGCGACCGCCGCCCGAAGTCCCGGCAGACCGGCGTTCGGGGTGTACTTGGTCGTCCCGCCATGGGCCGCCGTTGCCGCGGCGTCGATGATGTGCGCCGGCGTGTTGAAGCTGGGCTCCCCGACGACGAGGATGATGACATCGTCCATCTGGCGGGCGAGATCCAACACCTCGCGAATCCCGGAGCGCGGCAGCGCCTGGGCGAGAGCCGAACGCGGTTTCATCCTACCTACCCCCAATGCACGAGCAAAAACGTGACGAGCGAGACCGCCGTGAACCGTCGCTATAGTATCGCGGGCAGCGGCGGCGAACGTCGCCGCCAATCTTCGATCCTCGTGTGTGACGATGGCTCGTGCCGGGAGCACAGGTGCGCATCCACGATATCCAGGCCATCGGACTGGCCGGGGCAACCCCGAAAGGCGGGTGGAGTGAGGAGCTTCGCCCGGAATACACGGTCCACACCCTCATCATCGTCCGCACGGACGAGGGTCTGAGCGGAACCGGCAGTGTCTTCACCAACGCCGGACTGGTCCGCGCCGCCCTGGCCGTGATGGAGCCGCTGTACCAGGGAGAGAATGCGCTGGAGCCAGAGCGCGTCAGCGAAAAGCTCCATCAGCACACCTTCTGGCTGGGGCGGGGCGGGAGTCTCACGCACACGATCAGCGGCATCGATATCGCCCTGTGGGACATTCTGGGACAAGCAACGGCGCAGCCGGTGGGCCGGCTCCTGGGCGGCCGCTACCGGGATCGGGTGCGGCCGTACGCATCGATCCTGATGGACCAACCGGAGCCACTCGCCGAGCACCTGCGCCAGATTGCGGCGCGCGGCTTCCAGGCGTTCAAGATCGGCTGGGGTCCGTTTGGCCGCCGCAGTCAGACGCTTGACGAGCAGATCGTCCGTGCCGCCCGCGACGCCGTTGGTCCCCTTGCGCAGCTGATGGTGGATGCCGGCGGCAGCGACGCGTTCTGGTCCAATGGGCTGAAATGGGCGCTGCGAGCGGCCGATATGCTCGCGGCGTACGACGTTACCTGGTTCGAGGAGCCCTTGAACCCTGATGCGCTCGACGATTTCGTGCTGCTACGCCGGCAGGCGCCGGTGCCGATCGCCGGTGGGGAAGTGCTGACCCGGCGACAGGCCTTCGCCCCCTGGTTGCAGGCGGGCGCGTTCGACATCGTGCAACCCGACGTGACGAAGGTCGGTGGCATCTCCGAGGAGCGGCGCATCGGCTGGATGGCGCAAGAGCACGGCGCCCGATTCATTCCGCACGGCTGGAACACGGCGATCGGTCTCGCCGCCGATCTGCACCTGGCCTCGGCATTTCCAGATACCGACCTCGTCGAATACATCGACGGCTCGCCGTACGTGGACGAGATCGTCACGGAGCCGTGGCGTCTCGGCGAAGATGGCATGCTGGCCATCCCGGACAGTCCCGGCCTGGGAATCCAGCTCGATCCGGACGCCGTCGCGCGCTTCGGCGACGCGCCTCTGCCCTGAGCTGACTCCGCTCTGCGCGCACGGTTGCCAGCAACACCTGAAGCATCGACGAGTCGTTACCCCGGAGGACATCTCGTGATCTTCAACAGTCCGGAACGCATTGCCGCGCTCACCCCGCTCTACCAGGAGGAGCGCTTCGCCGATGGCCGGCCGCGCGTCCCGGACGAGATCCTGGAGCGGATGCGGCATGTCACCAACGACGAAGCTTGGGGTGTGGTCGAACGCGGACACGACTATCACTTCCAGTTCGAGGGGAACTGGGTCAATCTCCATCCCGACCGCGTCCTCGTCGGTCGCGCGGTCACCGTGCGCATGGTGCCGTTGCGTCCTGACTTGGAGGGGGTCGTCCAGGATCTCGGCGCCGCCGAGGGTCGCAGTGGCGGGCAGAACACCTGGGTGATCGATACCCTGCTCCCGGGCGACGTGCTGGTCGTCGATCTCTTCGGCAAGATCGAGGACGGCACCTTCATCGGCGACAACCTGGGGACCGCCATTTCGGCCCGCGCCGGGACCGGGCTCGTCGTCGACGGCGGTATTCGCGATCTGGAGCGGGTCTATCAGCTCCCCGATTTCAATGTCTTCTGCCGGGGCGTGCACCCCTCCGCCATCCTGGATGTCACCATGGTCGAAGTGAACGGCCCGATCCGCATCGGTAACGCGACGGTGATGCCGGGCGACGTCGTCCTCGGCGCCCGCGAGGGGGTCACCTTTGTACCGCCGCACCTGGCGGAGGAGGTGGTCGGGCGCTCCGAAGATGTCCGGCAGCGCGACGTCTTCGGCAAGAGCCGCATCGCTGAGGGCATCTATACCTCCGGCCAGATCGACGTCTCGACCTGGGCCGAGGAGATCGAGGCCGACTACGCCGCCTGGTGCGCGGAGCAGGGTCTGGGAGTAAATACCCGGCGATAGAGCAGCCGACTCGGCCCCTGCTTCGGTCCAGAGCAAGCCCTATCCCGATTGCGGCCCCACCAGCAGGAACCGGTGGCCAACGTCCGTGTCAGGAGCAGAATCTCGATGCCAGATCAGGTCACGAGTCGAGAGAGACCGGCGCCCCTGCTGCCACCACCCTGGGATCGCGGTGGTGCTGGCGGACCCCGGATTCGCGACGTGCGGGTGATTCTTACCGCGCCGGAAGGGATCCGGCTGGTGGTCGTCAAGGTCGAGACCGATGAGCCAGGTCTCTACGGTCTGGGCTGCGCCACCTTCACGCAACGTCCTCTGGCCGTCGCCACCGCCATCGAGCAGTACCTCAAGCCTCAGGTTGTGGGCAGATCGCCACACGACATCGAGGACATCTGGTCGATGCTGGCGGTCAGTCCCTACTGGCGCAGCGGACCGGTGGTGAACAACGCCATGTCCGGCATCGACATGGCGCTCTGGGACATCAAGGGCAAACTCGCGGGGATGCCACTCTACGACCTCCTCGGTGGTCGCTGCCGAACCGCGGCGACCGTCTATGTCCACGCCTCCGGTCGCGATCCAATCGAAGTCGAGGACGAGGCTCGGGGTTTCATGGAACAGGGGTTTACTCACGTCCGCTGCCAGGTCGCGGTTCCGGGGTCATCGACCTACGGCGTAGACGGTGCGCTGGACAGCGAGGAACCCCACCCCGCGCACCTCCGGTTGCGGCAGGAGGCGTCGGATCCCAGTGCATACGCGCGGGCTGTCCCGGCGCTCTTCGAGCATCTGCGCCTCACGCTCGGTGACCGGGTCGAGCTGCTGCACGATATCCACGAACGGGTACCGGCGATCGTCGCGATCGGCATGGCTCGCGAGCTGGAGCGATACCGCCTCTTCTTTCTCGAAGACCCGCTGGCGCCGGAAGACAACGGCTACTTCCCGCTGCTGCGCCAGCAGACGTGGATCCCGCTGGCCATGGGCGAACTGCATGTCAATGTCAACGATTACTTGCCGCTGATCGAGGATCGCCTCATCGACTTCATCAGGGTCCACCTCTCCGCCATCGGCGGCATCACGCCCGCTCGCAAGCTGGCGGCCGTGTGCGAGCTGTTCGGTGTGCGCACCGCGTGGCACGGACCGGGAGACGTCTCGCCGGTCGGGCACGCGGCGAACCTCCATCTCGACCTCGCCGTCCCCAACTTCGGCATTCAGGAGGCGCATCGCTTCGACGAGGTCTGCCGGAACGTTTTCCCGGGAACCCCGGAGATTCATGACGGCATGATGTGGGCGAACGACAAACCGGGGCTCGGCATCGACGTGGACGAGGCGCTGGCGGCGCGCTATCCCTACCCCGAGCACCCACTCAACGGCGCCTGGCCACCGGTGCGCCTGCGCGACGGCACGGTGCAACGACCGTGAAAAGAGACAGCAAAACGCCGACAAGTTCCGCGCTTGCGCGCGAGCCTCATCGGCGTCTGCTGTGCCGCCCGCTTTCGGAATCGCTCCCGTCCGCGTTTGGCCTACAGTGAACGTACACCCTCCGTGCCCTGGTGTCAATACCCTAGCGTGCAATACGCGGAGGGTTGAGTGGGGAGAGCGTCAGCAGTTGGTCGCCAGCCCGGTCCAAAGACCCGGCTTCCATCGCCCGCTAAATCTACCGGCTGGCCATCGCATGCTCCATCTGGAGCATCTCGATCGTCGTCGGCGGGATCTGCTGGAAGAGGAAATCCGCCATCGCCTGATCGTCGCGCAGGATCTCCTGGCAGACTCGCACGGTCTCCTGATCGCCCAGATTTTCCGCCGCGGCGATGAGCGAGGTGTAGCAGGCAATCTCAAAATGCTCGGTACCGTAGTCGTGCAGGGTGTTCTTGATCAGGTCGTCCTTGGCCAGCTTTGTCGTCATGCCCTGGACGGTGCCCATGACCGCGGCCATCCCCGTCTTGATACCTGACGTTTCTCCACCCATCCGCTCAACGCAACCCTTGACCAGCTCAGCGTGGCGACGGGTCTGCTCCAGATGCCGTTGCAACCCGGCCTGCATGGCCGGATGATCTTCGGCTTCCGCCGCGTGTTGCTCCAGGACCTGGGCAATTCCGAGCTCCATGGCATGGGCATCGTTCAGCCAGGCAATCACGAGTTCCTTGTGGGCCATCTCCGTAACTCCTCTTACTGTTCACAGCCGGCTCCCGGCCGCACAACATGCATTGCAGGGGTCGTGCCACCATCTGCAGAAACGAATTGGAATCGGAGTACCCACGTTTGCCATGAGCTGGACGCACGATGACCACCAGGGACAGACCGTAAGGCATGGAACCGAATGAGCCGGCGACTGAGGACGATGCCATCGGCGCAACGGGCAGACGGCCGCCCACGCCAGTGACGCCCCTCGCCTCACAGGGTGACGGCGTGGCTGATGTTGCTCGAGTCGCGCTCAAGCTCGGTGTGACCGCGTTCGGTGGGCCAGCGGCACACATCGCCATGCTGCGCGAAGAAACAGTGGTCCGCCGGCAGTGGCTGACCGACGCCTACTTTCTCGATCTTGTCGGCGCGACGAATCTGATTCCCGGACCAAACTCGACCGAGATGGTCATTCACGTCGGCTATTTGCGTGCCGGCTGGCGGGGTCTGCTCGTGGCCGGGACGCTCTTCATCCTGCCGGCGGCAACAATCGTGCTGGCGCTTGGCTGGGCGTACGTCGAGTTCGGGACGACACCGTCCGGGGAATCACTGCTCTACGGAATAAAGCCGGTCATCATCGCTGTGGTCGCTCAGGCCCTGTGGGGTCTCGGGCGCACCGCGCTCAAGGGACCCTTGCTGCTCGTCATCGGGACGGCGGCGGCCGCACTCTACCTGGTTGGATTCAACGAGCTGGTGATCCTCTTTGGAAGCGCGCTGCTTGTCCTGATCGCGCGGACCGGGCAGCGCATGTCGCCTCGGCAGCTCGGGGCCGCATTGGCGGCTCCCCTCGGCGGACTACCGCTCACGCTCTTTCCCGTACCACCGCTGCTTCAGGCGGTTGCGGCGCCGGTGAGCCTGATGACGCTGTTCCTGACGTTCCTGAAGATCGGAGCCGTCCTCTACGGCAGTGGTTATGTCCTGCTCGCCTTTCTGCGCAACGACTTCGTCGAGCGCCTCGGCTGGCTGACCGATCAGCAATTGCTCGATGCGGTGGCGATCGGCCAGATGACTCCGGGTCCCGTTTTCACGACCGCGACGTTTGTGGGGTACCTGGTCGCCGGTGTGCCAGGGGCAATCCTGGCCACGGTCGGCATCTTCCTGCCCGCCTTCGTCTTCGTCACCCTGCTCCACCCGCTGGTGCCGCGCCTTCGCCGCTATCCCTGGACGGCGGCGATGCTCGACGGCGTCAACGTTGCCGCCGTGGGGTTGATGGCCGCCGTGACCTGGCTCCTTGGCCGTGAGGCCATCGTCGATCCCTTGACCGCGGCCATCGCCATCGTCGCCGCGTTCCTGCTGATCCGCTTCCGTTTCAACTCGGCGTGGCTGGTCCTGGTGGGGGCCATCGTCGGCCTCGCGGCCAACCAGCTGAGATAGTCGTCACTGTGCGGTCACCATGTATGCCGTCAGCGGCGTGCCTGACTCATTCGGCCGAGAAAAGACCCTGCTTCCGTGGGTACGGAAGCAGGGTCCCTGCTCTGACGCAAATGGAAGCGCTGGCGCGCCTCTACTCGACGGTCTGGGCGGCTTCGGTGGTCTCCTGGGCGGCAGCGAAGTCGTTCCACACCAACGGGTTGGTGAAGATACCGAACAGCTCCTCGCCGTCAGAGGCGCCGTCGCCATCGGTGTCGAAGAGGGTCGGCGATGTGCCGTAGATATTCAGCTCGTCACCATCGGCGGCGCCATCGGCGTCGGTATCGGGATTGCCCGGATCGAGCCCGAGATCAGGTTCCAGCTCATCGGCGTAGTTGTCGGCGTCGAGGTCGGCCGGGGTGGCGACCGCGGCGTCGGTCGCTACCGCATCAACTGTCTCGACCGGCGCCGTGCCGGCAGCGGGCTCGGGGGCGGGCTCGGTGACCGGCGCCGGGGCGGGTTCGGCCTCCGGAGCGCGGACCGCGTTTTCGCCCTCGCGCGCGACTCCCGCGGTCAGCGTGCCGGGAGCCATCGAGACAGACGACGATCCTGGCTGACCCGATCCCGGGCCAGTGATGATGGGCGGACCAAGTGGAAGGGCCCCGAGCGGTGGCGTCAGGTTGGCGCCGAGTGGCGCGTTTGGCGCCGCAACCGTCTCGGCCGGTGCATCGGAGGCGGGAGCCCCATCCTCCGCACTCGCCGACTCTGTTTGCGCGGAAACGGCTCCTACCCAGAGCGACGCCGCCAACGCGGCGCCCGCGGCCACCGCGACAGCCTGTGTCAATTTCATTCCTCGTCTCCCCTCCGGCTCGCCTGGCGAACCGGTCTCCCCTGAATCACAGTAGACGGATCGCAGGCCGGCAAACCGGACGACCCGAAGCAAACTCTGCTTCTGTTTACGAAGCGGACCCGGTGCAGGTTTCGCGCGACACCATATCGGCGCCTATCGTACTAGCGCCAAGACTGTCCATGCCGTTTTGTGCATGTTGCACCAAACGTCACCGGAAAGCCGTTCAAGCTGCACGATGACGCGCCCGGCTGCCGCCCCTAGACTGTTTCGGATGGAGGGTGGGTGCAATCTGCCCGAGGAGTTCCGGTCCTGGCGGCCGGTGGCTAGTGGTGTGGTGGAAGGAAGGTCGGATCGATGGTAGCGGCGGTTGCTGAGCCGATTGGCAGCACAAAGCTGCACAAGCAGATTCTCGGGGACAGCCCGAGCAAGCGAGAAGTCCTCAACCGGGTGCAGGAGGAGGGGGTCGAGTTCGTCGACCTGCAGTTCACCGATGTCATGGGTCACGTCAAGAGCGTGACCATCCCGTCGTCGATCTTCGAGCACGTCATCGACGGTGGGCAGTGGATCGATGGCTCTTCGATCGCCGGGTTCACCCGTATCGCGGAATCGGACATGTTCCTCACGGCGGACCTGTCTACCTATGCGGTCATTCCCTGGACTCGGGGTGAGCACACCACGGCCCGCGTCATCTGCTGGGTCCACAATCCGGATGGAACCCCGTTCCCCGGTGACCCGCGGGGTGTCCTTCTGCGCCAGCTGGAACGACTCGCCGAGCTTGGCTACACGTTCAAGACCGGTCCCGAGCTGGAGTTCTTCCTGTTCGAGAAGAACGGCGACGAGATTTCGCCGCTGCCCCATGACCGGGCGGGGTATTTCGACTACTCCAGCGATCTGGCCTACACCGTCCGCAAGGACATGGTGAAGGCGCTGGCAGACATGGGGATCGACGTCGAGGCCAGCCACCACGAGGTCGCTATCGGCCAGCATGAGATCGACTTCGAGTATGGCGACGCCATCCTCACCGCCGACCGGGCTACGACCTTCAAGTCGGTGCTGAAGGCGACCGCTCAGCAGCACGGGTTGCATGCCACGTTCATGCCGAAGCCGATCGAAGGCATCAACGGCTCCGGGATGCACGTCCACATGAGCCTGGGCTTCGTCGACAAGAAGGGCAACGCCTTCGTCGACGAAGATGATGCCTACGGCCTCTCTAAAACCGCCCGGCACTTCATCGCCGGGCTGCTGACCCACGCCCGCGGCATGTCCGGCGTGCTCTCGCCGCTGGTCAACTCGTATCGCCGCCTGGTCCCCGGCTTCGAGGCGCCGGTCTACGTCTCCTGGGCGCGCACCAACCGTTCGGCGCTGGTCCGCGTGCCGGCCATTCGCGGTGGGCACACCGCGGCCACCCGTGTCGAGCTCCGCTGCCCGGACCCGTCCTGCAATCCCTACCTCGCCTTTTCGGTGATGCTGGCGGCCGGGATGGATGGGATCGAGCGGGAGCTGTCGCTGCCGGAGCCGGTTGAAGAGAACCTCTACCACTTCACGGACGAGGATCTGGAGCGGCGCAATATTCCGACGCTTCCTTCGACGTTGGGCGAGGCCGTGGCCGAGATGAAGGCCGACCCGCTGATCCGGGAAGCCCTCGGCGATCACGTCTTCGAGCGCCTCACCGGCGCGCAACAGGCGGAGTGGGACGACTTCCGCAAGCACGTTTCGCAGTGGGAGCGCGATCGCTACCTGGAGACCTACTAGCGCCGGGAAGAGAAAGAGGTCGCGACTGATAGGCGGCGATCGTCGCCGGACACTTGTTGGCGCCACTGTGACCGCTTTCCTGCGGTCACAGTGGCGTCGCTACGTCAATGGGTCCTTATTCGGTAAATCGCCTTCCGTATTGTCTTCCGCACGAACAACCAGGACGAGAATAGGCGGCATGCTTGCTCTTTCGTTAGGCGGATTCCCGCAACGATCCGGGGACCTGCCCGGTGGCCGCGGTCATGATCCCCTCCTCAGTGGCTGCCTCGCGTGGGATGTCGGCAACGATTCGCCCCTCCCGCATCACCAGCACCCGGTGGCTCATGCCAAGGATCTCCGGCAGCTCGGAGGAGACCATCAGGATCGCGACCCCCGCCTCGGCCAGTCGCGCGATCAGCGCGTGGACTTCGGCCTTCGCCCCGACGTCGATCCCCCGCGTCGGCTCGTCCAAGATGAGGACCTTCGGCTTCGTCGCCAGCCAGCGCGCAATCACCACCTTTTGTTGGTTTCCCCCTGAGAGGGCCGCCACGCGCTGCTCCATGTGCGGCGTGCGAATGCTCAGTCCCTGGATGTACTCCCGCACCAGCAGCCGCTCCTGTGCGCGCGAGGGGAAGAGCGAGGAGCCGAGACGGTCCAGCATCGGCAGGCTCATGTTTTCCCGTACTCCCATCCCCAGGATCAGTGCCTGCAGCTTGCGGTCCTCCGGCACCAGCGCGATCCCGAGGTTAACCGCGTCCCCGGGGGTGCGGATCGTCACCGGCGTCCCGTCGAGCAGGATCTCCCCGCGGTCGATCCGGTCGGCTCCGAATAGGCAGCGCACCAACTCCGTTCGCCCTGCTCCCATGAGCCCGGCCAGTCCGACGATTTCGCCGGCCCGCACCTCGAGATCGACGTCATGAAGCACCTTGCCGCGGGAGAGCCCGTGTACCGCCAGCCGCACGGAGGCGTCGGTCGCGCGGGCCTGAGTGAACATCCGGGCGAGATCCCGCCCCACCATCATCCGCACCAGGAGCTCCTCGGAAGCCTCTGCCACCGGCAGCGTGCCGACCACCTTCCCATCGCGCAGCACCGTCACCCGCTGCGCGATGCGGAACACCTCTCCCAGCCGGTGGGAGATGTATGCGATCCCTACCCCGCGCTCCCTCAATGCCGCGATGATCCCGAACAATCGCTCCGTCTCCCGCTCCGTCAGCGAGCTGGTCGGCTCGTCAAGGATCAGCACGCGCACGTTGCGCGCGAGGGCCCGTGCGATTTCCACCATCTGCTTCTGGGCAACGCTCAGCTCCCGCACCAACGTCTGCGGCGATACGCGCAGCCCCACCTGCTCCAGCAACTCCGTCGAGCGCCGCCAGACCTCTGGCCAGTCGACCTGCCAGCTCCCCCCGGAGCGCGTCGGCAGATCGCCGAGGAAGATGTTCTCGCCTACGCTCAGCGCGTTGACCAGGCTCAACTCCTGGTAGATCGTGATGATCCCCTGGTCGTGCGCCGCGCGCGGGCTTTCGATTGTCACTGACTGCCCGGCGAACAGGATCGAGCCGCTGTCCGGCATCTGTGCCCCGGCCAGGATCTTCATCAGCGTCGATTTGCCCGCCCCGTTCTCGCCGACGACGGCATGCACCTCGCCCTGGAGGATGCTCAATGAGACGTCGTCTAGAGCATGCACCCCAGGAAACCGCTTCGAGATGCCACTTGCTTCGAGCACCGGTTCGGGCATTGTTCCGGCCACCTCTCCCGCGTGGCGAGGACCGAGCCAGCGGCCCGATCCTCAAACACGTTTGGTCGCAAACGTCCCCTCGCGTAAGACCCTCTTCGCTCCCGCCACCCCCTCTCCCATCACGATGGAAGAGGGGGTAGGAGGTGCGGGCACCTCCAGCGGGGAGGGCTCTTACGAAACCGAAAATGCGTACACCGTCGTCGAGTTGAATTCCTCGGCTGGCTCCAGCACCGTGTCCGGGAAATCGGGCTGGTTTGGCGAGTCCGGGAAGTGCTGGGTCTCCAGCGCGAAACCGTCACCCTGGCGGTACATTTTGCCAGCGGCGCCGATCTCCGTCGCGTCGAGGAAGTTCCCCGAGTAGAACTGGATCCCCGGTTCGGTCGTCGAGATCGTCAGCGTGCGGCCGGATTCGGGCTCCTCCACGACAGCCGCCACGATCAGCGAGGTGTCGTCAGGGCTCTCCCGATCGAGGACGTAGTTGTGGTCGTAGCCGCGGCCGAGCACCAATTGCTCGAAGTCGTCCCGGATGCGCTCCCCGATCGGGTGCGGAGTCGTGAAGTCCATCGGCGTGCCTGCCACCGCAGCAATTTCTCCGGTCGGAATGAGGTTCGCATCGACCGGGGTGTAGTTGCCGGCCATGAGGGTCAGCAGGTGGTTCTCAGTAGTGCCGGAGCCGTCCCCGGCCAGGTTCCAATAAGCGTGATTGGTCAGGTTCACGACCGTCGGCTCGTCGGTCGTGGCGTGGTAGTCGATGCGGATCTCGTCGTTATCTGTCAAGGTGTACGTGACCTCGACGGCGAGGTTGCCGGGGTAGCCTTCCTCCATGTCCGGGCTGACGCGGCTAAGCTTGACCCCGACCTCGCGCTCGCCGCTCACCTCTTCCGCAGTCCAGACGACCTTGTCGAAACCCTTCTCGCCGCCGTGCAGCGTGTTCGGGCCGTTGTTGAGCGCTAGATAGAAGTTTTCGTCGTCGATGTCGAAGGTGCCGCGGGCGATGCGGTTGGCATAGCGACCGGTGATGTTGCCGAAATACGGGTGTCCTTCGACATAGTCGTCGAGATTGTCAAACCCAAGCGTGACGTTGTCCATGTTGCCGTCGCGGTCAGGGACCATCACTGAGGTGATGATGCCGCCGTAGTTGGTCAGCTTGACTTCCATGCCGTTAGCGTTGGTCAAGGTAAAGAGCGACACCTGCTCACCATCGACCTCACCCCAAGCTTCGCTAGCGACGCCGCCACCGGCGGACGGGGTGGCATCCTGCGCCACCGCGAACGGGACGAACGGCAAGGCCGCAAGCAGAGAGACGAGCACGACAGCAACGGCTACCGCCGGGACGCGGCGTGCCGCTCGGTTGCGGGAAGTGATCATGATGACTCCTCCGAGAATGCAGCGAAGAGAACGGGAACGTGAACGCTGACACGGGGCGGCGCCGGCCGGCGCCGCCCCGGGCGAGACCTACTTCGTGTACGTGGTGAGGTTGTCCTGGGTTACCACGGTAACCCCGGTGTCGAGCAGCGCGCACTCCGGGACAAAGCCCTGAGTCAGGATCTTGTGCGACTCGCTGATCGACAGCTTGCCCATCTGGACCGGCCGCTGCACCATCGTGGCGTGGATGATCCCGGCCTCGATGGCGTCCAGTACTTCCGGCAGATCGTCGAAGGCGACAATCGTCAGCTCGCGGTCCGCAAATTCTGGCCCCTGCATCACCTGCGCCAGCGTCGGGCCGCCGGTCGCGCTCATGCATGCTACCCCGGTCAGGTCGGGGTGGGTGCGCAGCAACGCCTCGCTGACTCCGAATCCCTTCTGCAGGTCTTCGTCGGTGGCGACGACCTCGACGACCTCGATGTCAGGACCAATCGTTTCGCGCAGCCCCTCGATGCGCTCATTGAGGTTGAGCGCGCCGAGGCCGCCGGTGATGATGCCGATCTTGCCGGAACCGCCGAGCGCGTCGCGCAGCGTCTCGCCCTGGATCATGCCCGCGGTCTTGTTGTTGGTCCCGATGTACTCGACGCGATTGCTGTCGGGCGAGTCGGAGTCGAACGTCAGCATCAGAACGCCCTGGTTCAGGCCGTTGTTGATGACGTCGACCACCGAGGTCGGCTCATTCGGGGAGATGACGATGGCGTTGACCCCCTTGGTGATCAAGTCCTCGATCATCTTGACCTGAAGCGCCGCGTCGAACTGCTGCGGCGCCTGCCACTCGAAGGTCACGCCGAGCGCGTTCGCCTCTTCCTCGGCGCCGATCCGACAGTCCTCGAAGAATGGGTGGACACCCTTCGGCACGATGGCGACCGTGATCGGCGAGCCATCGGTCACCATCTTGACCGTCGAGAGGAGCCCGGCTTCGAACGGTTCAGCACAGGCGGCTGCCTGTGGAGTCGCGTCCTGCGCCAGCGCACCAAAGTGATTCGAGCGCGCGGCGGCGGCTGCCACGCCGGCCGCCGCTCCGTAGACGAACTTCCGCCGACTCAACGATGATCGGCCAATCCTGCCGCAGACGTTCATCGATCTGCACCTCCTCTAGTGCCGCCGCGTCGACGGCCCCTGCGCTTCAGGCGCGCCTCGGTGCGTGCCTGCACCATCTATTGATGGGCCACTCTCTTCAGACGGCGCGACGCTCGCGCCGCTTCTGCCAGATGTCGAGTCCGACCGCAAGCAGGATCACCGCGCCGGTGACTACCTGCTGGGCATAGGTGTTGATTCCGAGGAGGACGATCCCGTTCTCCAGCACGCCGACGATCGCCGCGCCAAGGACGGCGCCGAGCGCCGTTCCCTCACCTCCGATGAGGCTGGTGCCGCCGATGATCGAGGCTGCGATGACCGGCAGCTCCTGCCCCAGACCTGCCGTTGGCTGCGCCGAGACGAGACGCGACAGGAGGATGATCCCGGAGACCGAGGCGAGGAAGCCGCTCATGGTGTAGACGAACATCTTGACGCGGTTGACGTTGATCCCGGCTAACCGCGCCGCCTCCTCGTTGCCGCCAACCGCGTAGATGTATCGACCCAGGGTCGACCGGGAGAGGAAGGCGGTAGCCACGATCGTGACCACGATCATGATGATGACCGGCATCGGCACCTGGCCAACGTAGCCCTGCCCGATCTGCAGGAGCAGCGGATCTCGTGGTGCGGTCACCGGATACCCCTGGGTGATGACATAGATCAGTCCCCGGCCGATGCTGAGCGTGCCGAGCGTGGCGATGAACGGTGGCAGCCCGGCGCGGGTGATGAGAAGCCCGTTGCACGCCCCGAAGACGGTGCCCACCCCTAGCCCGGCCAGGATCGCAAGTACAGAGGGCCAGCCATTGACCAGGAGAATCCCGGTCGAAAGGCTGGAGAGGCCGATGATCGATCCAGCTGACAGGTCAATGCCGCCGGTGATGATGACCATGGTCTGCCCGATGGCGGCGACCGCCGTCAGCGAAAAGGCGCGCGCCACGCCTAGCAGGTTGTTGGCGGTGAAAAAGACCGGCGACAGGAACGCGAGTAGTGCGCAGAGGAGGACAAGGGCGATTAGGATGTTGAGTTCTTTGATTCGAGTCAGCCAACCAAAGGCCGAGCGAGGCGCACGTGGGACCATGGGCACGCCCGGCGCCTCAGTCGAGCCCGGGTGCGTCGCTATGGCATCGAGAGCGTCATCGCTCGGCATGGTGCTGCTCCTGGCTCTCCGATTCTGGGCGGGCTACCCCATTCCTCGGTCCGCTGCGTACAGCGCGCGCTCGATGTCCGCCGCGGTCGTCCGCAGCAACTCGCGCATTGCGGACTCGGCCGCTTGCGGTTGGCGATCTCGGATCGCCCACGCCACAGCCCAGTGTGCTGGCATCGCCGCGAGGCTGCTGCCAGGGACGCTGACTGTTGCGCGCCGGCTGAGCCGCAACGCCATCGTGATCGTGTCGCTCAACTGAGCGAGGAGGTCGTTGTGGCAGGCGTTGAGGATGGCCGTGTGGAAGGCCATGTCAGCGTCGATGTAGTCATCCCCGTCATCGGCGGCGGCATCGTTCATGCCGTCGCACCAGGCGAGAATCTCGGTCACTTCGCCGGTCGTGGCGCGCTCAGCGGCGAGGGCCGCCCCTGGCGGCTCGATGATCTCCCGCACCTCACTGATGTCCTCCAGGAACCCTTCATCTGGGCCGGCCTCGTACCGCCAGAACAGGACGTCCGAATCGAGCAGGTTCCAATAGCGGCGCGGCCGCACCTGCGTGCCGACCTTCGGTCGGGTCTCGACCAGCCCCTTCGAGGCCAGGACCTTTATCGCCTCCCGCACGACCGTCCGGCTCACGCTGAATTGCTCGCTCAATGCCGTCTCGTCGGGCAATGTGGCCCCCAGTGTCGTCCTGTTGCCAACCACAAGGAGCCCGAGTTGGTCGACGATCTCCCGGTGCAGTCCGCGTCGGAGGTCTGATGCTCGGTGTCTTGTCACTGCCGTTTGACCAGGATTCATACTATTGTATGATGATTGCCAAGGATCATAGCGAGGTCGCATCCCACTGTCAAGCGGTCACGGACGGCGATGGCCGCAGACCCAATCCACCATGGTGCTGGAGGAAAAGGGGATCAGCATTCCCCACGACTTTCGCCTGCTGCTCGGCATCATTCCGCCCGCTACGAACGGTGATGTTGACCTCGACGTTTTGTAGACCTGAGCACATCCGGTCGGAGACCTGGTCGAGGATCTGATGTGGGTGGTCGGCAAAGAGATTGGACGTGTGCGTCTCAGACAGCATCGAGGTCAGCTGCGCGGTCCACTGACCGGCGAAGTCGGGGAATCGGATCCGATTATTGAAGACGATGCGGGGCATCTGACGACATGGTCGACGCCGTCTCAGTTAGGCCCACCTGCTGCGCCGCCTGCCACGGCCAGCGCCCGTCGATCTCGACGTCGATGCTCAAGCTCAGCACGGTCCGTACTAGGACGATGATGGCCAGGACGATCACGCTGTCGAACGTCGGCTCGATGGCCACCGTCTTGATGATGTCCCCAGCTACCAGAAACTCGAGCCCGAGCAGGAGTGAGCGGCCGAGGAAGGTGCGCAGGCGCCGGTAGGCGTTGACCGCCCGTTCCTGCCGTAACAGGTCCTGAGCGTAGTGGATGACACCGATCAGCGCGCCGAGCGCGATGATGGCGACTCCCACGAAGTCGATGACTTCGCTGATGACGAAAATGATCTCATGGGTCTCCACGGATTCCACGGTCGCGGCTCCCCAATCCTCCCGACGAACGTGCACGTGCGGGAGGACCATCCACGGCACCTGGTTCGTGCGCGCCGGGGAACAGACTCGCCCTTCCCGGTGGCGCCCTGTCGGGTCACACTACCGCAACTGGATGAGGCAGGAGACCGCGGTAGCGGGAAGGGATGATTTCGTGACGGAGAAACCGGAGCTGGATGCGTTCGGCCGCGAGTACGCTCGCCTCTCATTCGGCATCGAACGCCATGTCCCCGGCTTCATCGACGCGTACCTCGGTCCGGATCACGTCCGCGCCGCGCTCAATCCCGAAACCCCGCCGGCGCCGGCTGCACTCGTCACGGCGGCGCGTGAGCTCCTGGCACGGATTCCGTCGCTGGACGCGCCCGAGAGTCGCAAGGGGTATCTGACCAAGCAGGTCGAGGCCATGCTGGCCACCGCCCGGCGCGTGGCCGGGGAGGAATTACCGTACCGCGAGGAGGTACGGCTTCTCTTCGACATCGAGCCAGTAGCGACACCGGAGGGGATCTACGACGCGGCGATCAGCGATCTCGACACCCTTATACCCGGCGACGGCCCGATCGCCGAGCGCATGGTCACCTGGCGGCAGAGCTATGCGGTCCCGCCCGAGACCGCGAGACGCCTGGTCGACGTCATTTTGCCGGAGCTGCGAGCGCGGACCGAGGAGTTCGTCGAGCTTCCCGAAGACGAGTCGATCGAGATTCGCATGGTGCAGGATCAGCCCTGGAGCGGCTACAACTGGTATCTCGGCAACGGGCGCTCGCGCGTCGATCTCAATACCGATCTCCCGATCTACGCCTATCGATTGACCGATCTGCTCGCTCACGAGGGATACCCCGGTCATCACACCGAGCATGCCCTGAAGGAACGCCATTACACCGAGCATGGGCTGGGCGAGCACGCCCTGCAACTGATCAACACGCCCGAGTGCCTGATCTCGGAGGGGATCGCGACGGTCGCCGAGAAGATGCTGTTCACTCCGCGGGAGCTGGTCCGCTTTCGCCGCGAGCGCGTCTACCCGGCTGCCGGGATCAGCGGCGATCCCGACCGCGAAGTCGCGATCGGCGCCGCGCAGCGCATCCTGCGCTCGGTTCCGGGCAACGCGGCCCTCTTGCTCCATGAGGAGGGCCAGGATCCGGAGGACGTGGTCGCCTACTTGCAGCGCTACGGGCTGGTGGCGGAGGAGGAAGCGCGCCAGCGACTGCGATTCATCGCCGATCCCCTCTGGCGTGCCTACATCTTCACCTACCACGTCGGCTACGAGCTGATCTCCGGGTGGCTAGACCAGGCGCCGGCTGAGCGCCAGAGTCGCTTCCGGACGCTCCTCACCGAGCAGGTCTACCCGTCGCAAATTGCCGCCTGGACGACTTCCGGCGCCGGTCCACTTCCTGCTTGACCGTAACCCGGCATGCGAGGCATGGCAGGAACTGGTACAAACGCGGAACACGAGCTCGCCGAAGCGATGGCGCAGTGGAGGTTTGGCAATGGCGAAGGAACGGCACACCGTCGCGTTCGTGGTTGGCGCGGCGCTGGGAGGCGCCGTCGGGGCGATCTACGGTCTCATGAACGCGCCGCGCCCGGGCGCGCAAACCCGTGCTGACCTGACCGAGCGCTGGCATGACGTCGGCGAGCGCACCGCGCAGGAGATCGCCAATCTGGAAACCGAGGTGCGCGATCGGGTAGCCCCCGAGTGGTCATCGCACGGTCGCATCGACGTCCGGCTCGACAGCCCGGCGCGGAGCTAGGAGTCGCGCGGTGTTCCCCATCGGCGATGAAAATGCCGGGACGGCCATCAAACCGCTCGTCAACTGGACGCTCATCGGGATTTGCATCCTCGTCTTCGTCTACGAGCTCATCCTGCCCCCGGCGCAGCTCGACGCCTTCTTCCTGCAATGGGGCGCGATCCCGGCGGAGATCACCCGATTCCAGGACCTGCATGGGCTGCTCACGTCGATGTTTCTCCATGGCGGTTGGGCCCATATCATCGGGAACATGGTCTTCCTGCTCGTCTTCGGCGACAACATCGAAGACGCCATGGGTCACATCTCGTATCTCCTCTTCTATCTCCTCACGGGCATCATTGCTGGTCTTAGCCAGATCCTCCTCAGTCCCGACTCGACGATCCCCCTGATCGGGGCGTCGGGAGCCATCTCCGGCGTGCTGGGCGCCTACATCGTCCTCTTCCCGCACGGAAAGGTGCGGGCGCTCGTCTTCTTCGGCTACTTCGGTCAGATTATCCTGGTGCCCGCCTGGGTGATGATCGGGATCTGGTTCGCCCTGCAGCTCTTCAGCGGGTTCGCGTCACTTGGCGCACCCGACGTCGGTGGAGTCGCCTTCTGGGCGCATGTCGGTGGGTTCGTGGCCGGCGCGGTGCTGGTCTGGCTGTTCCGGGATCGGGACGCCGTGGCGCGACAGAACGCGGTCCGGGAAGGACACCAGGCCTGGCAGCGCGTGCCAAGCGGCGCCCGCTCTACGCGCGGGCGGTTCTAGAGAGGTCATCGTGCAGGTGAATCCGTTTATTCGATTTGACGTCGATCTCGAGGCACTGACGGACGCCATGTGGGCGTTCGTTACCGACCCGCGGCCATCGCGGAACGAGCGTCCCGTGGTGAAGGCGTTGGATGACATTCACCCTGAAAGCGTTGAGGTGCTGGAATCGATGCTCCTCGATGGCACCGAGGAGCGCGAGGACGTCGCCGCGTACGTTGCGACGGTCTTCGGCGACCGGGTCGGCCAGTCGGTGAGTCGGTAAGTCGGTAAGTCGGACTAAGGACGAAGAATAGACTGATAGCCGATGAGTCAGATCAGTCGGCCGGCAGGGACTCGCTTAGCCGCAACGAAAGCACCTGCGAAACACCATCGGCGCCCATGCTGACCCCGTAGAGGGTGTCGGCGATCTCGATCGTGCCCCGGTTGTGGGTGACGACGATGATCTGCGACTGCGCCGCCAGCTCGCGCAGTCGCTCCCGGAAGCGGACCACATTCGCCTCGTCGAGAGCGGCATCGACCTCGTCCAGGAGGCAGAACGGCACCGGATTCACCTTCAGGATGGCGATCAGCAATGCGGCCGCGGTCAACGCGCGTTCGCCGCCGGAGAGGAGAGCCAGGCTTTGCAATCGCTTGCCCGGCGGTTGGGCGATGATGTCGATGCCAGGCTCGGCGCCGTTATCACCCGTGGTCAGCACCAGTTGCGCCGTACCACCACCAAAGAGGGTGGCAAACGCCTCGGCGAACGCGGCGGCCACCATGGCGAAGGTCTCGTCGAATCGCGCGCGCATGGTGCGTCGCAGGTCCACCAGCAGGTCCCGGAGCGCGGCGGCAGCCCCTTCGACGTCGGCAAGCTGCTCGCGCAGATAAGCCTGTTGCGCACTCTCGCGTTCGTAATCGGCGACCGCGTCGTCGCCAACATAACCGACGCGACGCAGACGCTCCCGCAGCCGGGCAATCTCTGCCTCCCGATCCGCCGTCGGCGGCGTGATGGCGCTCACCGACCAGGTGAGCACCTCTTCCACGTTTGCCAGGTCGAGGTCATCGCCGATGCGGTCGCGCAAGATGTCCAGATCCTGCATGGCGCGCTCGAGCGAGAACCCCGCGTGGTCACGCTCCCGGTCGCGCTCGACAAGCGACGCGTGCGCCGCCTGCAGCGACTCGGCCAGCCGTCCGGCGGCGATCTCGGCGCCCATGGCTTCCATCCGCAACGGCTCACGCTCGTCCGTCGCGGTCGCCAGCGCGGTGATGCTTGCCGAAACATCGCTGGAGAGCCGCGCGTGATCGGCGCTCAGCGCCTCGCGCTCGCGATCCAGCGCGGCGCCCCGTTCGGTACGAAGAGCTAATTCCTCGGCGAGGGCGCGTTCCTGAGACTTGAGACCAGCTTCCCGGCGCCGCTCGCCGCGCAGCCGCTCTTCCAGTCCCGCCAGTCGCCGCCCCTCTTCCGCCGCCGCGCGCTCCACACCCGCGGTCGCCGCCATCAGCGTCGAGAGCTCGGTGGCCGACTCCTCGCGGAGACGGGCCGCCTCTTGCCTGGTTGCTTCGAACCGCTTGCTCTCGCGGTCGAGCTCTTCCTGCCCAGCCGCCACGCGCTCACACTGGATCGTCAGGTCCTGCCAGCGACGTTGGGACCGCTGCTGCTCGCTCCACAGCTCCTTGAGCCAGTCTGTCAGCCGCTGCCGCTGTTGCCGCCGCTCTTGCGCCGCGGCGCCTAGCGCGGCGCGTTCGTCCTCAGCGTTCCGCTTCGCATCCAGGACGGCGCTCACCGCCGCATCGGCGTGTTCCGCTCGATCACGAGCCGCCGCCAGATCGCGCTCGAGCAACGCAATCGCGTCGGGGAGCTCTCTCAGCTCACGTTCTCGGGCCAGCGTCCCGCTCCCGGCCGCGGCGGATCCACCAGTCACCGAGCCACCGGCGCGGGCGATCTCGCCGGTAATGGTGACGACACTCCAACCCGCTGGAAGGTGACCCAACGCCGATCGCGCGGTGTCCAGGTCGTCGGCGACCAGCGTCCGTCCCAGCAGCGCGGCAACAACCGGGGTCACGTGCGCGGGCGCGGAAACCAGATGCGCGGCCACGCCCAGAACCCCGGGTAGCTCTTGCGCCTCGGTCGCGTGTGTCCTGGCTCGGTCCGCTCGCACGGTTTCGAGCGGTTGAAAGGTGGCGCGTCCCGCGCCCGATTGCTTCAGGTGGGCGATGGCAGCCTCGGCGTCCGCCCATTTGGACACCACGATGTCCTGGAGACGGCTCCCCAGAGCGACCTCGATGGCGACTTCGAGAGACTCCGGAACCACCAGCAGCTCGGCCACCGTGCCCAGAATGCCTTCGAGCCGACCGTCGCGTCCCGCCGCCAGCGCTTCCCGCACGCCGCCATGCAGACCGGCGCCGCTCTCGTGCATCCTCTGCAGCACCTCCAGCCGCGTCGACGCGTCTCCCAGAGCGCGATGCAGCCGCTCGGCGTCGGCCTCGGTTGAGGTGGCATGGCTCGCCGCCAGCTCCAGATCACGCGACAGTTCGGTGATTCGCGCCTCGAGCGCGGCGATCCGCTCGGCGTCGGCATGAGCGGCGGCATCCGCCTGCGCGGCGTCGGCCTCGAGCGTCTCTATCCGGCTTGCGCGTTCGTCGATGGCCCCGCGTAAGCGCTCGTGCTCGGCGGTCAGCGATTCTCCGCGCTCGACGAGGACCGCGCGCTCGCGCGCCAGCTCCGCCGCCAGCCGCTCACTCTCGGTCAGCTCTCGCATCGCCGTGGCGAGGCGCGCTTCCAGCGCCGCCCGCGCCTGACGCTGGGTGGTCAGATCCCGAGCGTGCCGAGCGGCGGCATCGCGCGATTCCGTGGTGGCTCGCTCGAGGTCGCGCAATTCGGATTGGAGCTTCGCCAGTTCCGCCAGCACGCTGGCCACGCGCTCGTCGAGCCCCACGCGGGCGTCGTCCATGTCGGCGCGCCGCTTGCTCAACGCCTCGAACCGGGCCGCGGCCA
The DNA here is from genome assembly GCA_963724295.1 of uncultured Chloroflexia bacterium. Taxonomy (GTDB): domain Bacteria; phylum Chloroflexota; class Chloroflexia; order Thermomicrobiales; family UBA6265; genus JACCXM01. The sequence continues at coordinate 53,822 of CAVRUC010000008.1, forward strand.
GATCGCGCTCGTGTGTCTGACGCCGCAGCCGGTCTTCCAGCGCCGCGCGATGCTCGTCGTGTTGGGCCAGCAGCTCGCGCGCGGCGGTGAGCCGGGTGGTGGCGCGTTCTCCGGCCGCGGCAAGCCTGGCGACTTCCGCGTGCGCGGCTTCGACCGCACGCGCGGCGTTTTCCGCCTCGGCCTGGGCTACGGCGAGCGTGGCCATAGCGGCTTCGAGCGCCTCGCGGTAGTGGGCTCCCTGCAGGTCGCGCAGGCGGTTGCGAATGCTCTGCCACTCTTTGGCCTGCCGTGCGGCGCGCTCCAGCGATCTCAGGCGCGGTTCCAACTCGATCAGCAAGTCGCTCAACCGCGTGGTATTGGCGTCCGTCTCGGCCAGGTTGCGCTCGGCCTCGGCGACTTTGAGCCGTAGACCCGACAGGTCCGCCGCATGCTCGAAGAGACCGCGCCGCTCCTCGGCGCGCAGGCTCAGCGCGGCATCGACCAGACCCTGTCCCACGACTACGTGGCTCTGGCCGAGTCCCGCGGTGAGCAAGGCAACGTCCTTCAGGCGCACCCGGCGACCGTTGATGAGGTACTGGTTCTCACCGGAGCGGAATGCGCGGCGAGTGATCGAGACTTCGGCGTACTCGATCGGAAGCCACCCGTCGGCGTTGTCGAAGGTGAGCGTTGCCTCGGCCATGCCGGCCGGGGCCCGGCCGTGGCCGCCGCTGAAGATGACGTCCTCGGTCTTCCTGGCGCGTAGCGCGTGCTGCCCCTGCTCGCCCAGGACCCAGCGCACCGCGTCGGCCACGTTCGACTTGCCGCTCCCGTTCGGGCCCACGATCCCGGTGATCCCGGGCTCGAACGCGAAGACAGTGCGATTGAGGAAGCTCTTGAAGCCCTGGATTTCGAGGCGGGTCAAACGGGGAGCGCGAAAGAGGGTCTCGTCGTCGGTCATCGCGGCGGAGCCCTTGGGAACGACACGGGTGTTGGCACTGGATGTGCCTGCCCGGCACAGGACGGATGGTACCATCGCCCGCCGGACCGGACAACGAGCCCGGCCAGGCTGATGTGGAGGAGGCTCGCGAGTGACCGACACTCGAACCGCAACCCGTGGCGGACGGCGCGGCAGCCTGCGAGTGCTCCAGCCACCGCGATTGCGACTTGGGCTTTCCACCGGCGCGCTTTATCCCACGCCCACCGAAGACGTTCCAGACGTGGCCGCTCGCGCCGGACTGTTCGATCTGGAGATCATGCTCCAGACGCCTGGCGAATACGGCGCCGGCTTCATCCGGGAGCTCGCCACGCGCTGCCGAAACGCCGGGTCCCGCGTGCACGCGGTCCATCTCTGGCAGCAGCTGCATCCCCTGCTCTCGCCCTATGCGCGACGGGCGCGCGAGGGCCGTACCCTGTTCGCGCGCGCAATCGACGGTGCGGTCGAGCTGGGGGCAAAGGTCATCGTCTGGCATGGCCCCAAGCAGACCGAGATGAGGACACCGGCGGCCTACCCGCATTTCATCGACGCGGCCACGGACCGTGGCGCGGCCTGCGCCGCGGCCGGGCTGCGTCTGGCTGTCGAGAACGTCTCCTGGTGCGCGTTAGCCTCGGTGCGGGATGTTCTTGCCTTCTCGGCGAGCATGAAGGAGCTCGATCCCCGCGCGGAGCGGGTCGGCTTCGCTTTCGACCCGTTCCAGGCCGAGGAGGCGGGCGCGAACCCGTTCATGGTGCTGTCCGCGATGGAGAATCGCGTCTTCGACGTCCATCTCAGCGATCGCCGCAATGGCGATCCCGATACCCGGCATCTGTCGCCGGGCGAAGGGGATCTCCCCTGGCCGGCGCTGCTGCGCGCGATTTCCGGGGTGTACTCCGGCCCGCTGATGCTGGAGGGAGTCGTCGGCGAGGACCTGGCGCGGATCGATGCCACACGCCGTCTGCTCGATCCGGTGTTGCGAGACGTCCTCCAGGAGAGTCGCACTCCGTGCGAGGCCAATCCCCCGGCCGGGTTGCTGGAAGGTATCCGGCTGTTCAATGAGGGCGAATACTACGAGTGCCATGAGGCGATCGAGCACGAATGGCATGCCGAGACCCGGCCCATCCGCCGGCTCTATCAAGGCATCTTGCAGATCGGCGTCGGGCTCCTCCACGCGCAACGCGGCAATCACAGCGGGGCACTGATGCTCCTGGCGGACGGTATCGACAAGACCTCGGAGTTCGCACCCGCCTGTCTCGGCATCGATACCGGCCGGTTGGCCGTCGAGGGCCAGGCGGCCCTCGACCAGTTTCGCGAGCTGGGACCCGAGCGCCTGGGCGAGTTCGACTTTGCCGCGGCGCCACAGGTCCGGTTCGTAGCGAAGGACGCACCAGCCGGAGCCAACCGTGAAACCCAGGGCTCGTGATCGAACCGCCCGCGGATCAGCCCTCGGTTGTCGTCGTCGTTCCGACCTATAACGAGCGGCCCAACATCGACACGCTGATCCACAGCGTGCTCGAACTGGGTCCGCGCTTCCGCGTCGTGGTCGTCGACGATAGCTCGCCCGACGGCACCGGTGTTCTGGCCGACGCGCTGGCGGCCGCTCATCCCGGACGCATTGAGGTCATCCATCGCGCGGTGAAGGGCGGTCTCGGTCCAGCCTATATCGCCGGATTCCGCCAGGCACTGGCGCTGGAGCCCGATCTCATCGCTCAGATGGATGCCGACCTCTCCCACGATCCGGCCGCGCTGCCGCGCCTCGTGGCGGCGGCCCGCGACGCCGATCTGGTCGTCGGCTCGCGATACGTGGCGGGAGGAGGGACCACTGGCTGGCCGCTCTGGCGACGGTTCTTGAGCCGCATGGGCGGAAGGTACGCCAGCGCCGTGCTCGGTGCTCCGGTGAGCGATCTGACCAGTGGCTTCAAGGTCTGGCGGCCCGCCACGTTGCAGCGCATCGGGATCGACGGTCTGCGATCCGATGGCTACGCCTTCACGATCGAAGCCACCTGGCGGGCTTTCAACCAGGGAGCCCGCGTCGTCGAGGTCCCCATCGTCTTTGCGGACCGAGTCGCCGGAGCATCCAAATTGTCACGGCGGATCGTGATCGAAGCCGCGCTGCTGGTCTGGAAGCTGCGCTGGGAGGCGCGGTCGTCCCTGTCCAGGGCGAAGACGAACCCGTTGTGCTGACGAATTCAATGACGGATATCGAAAGATCGAAAGGATGATGTCGTGTCGAACGTGAAGGTCGGCGTTCAGATCCCTCCCCAACATGCCTCGGTGCCCCAGCTGCGAGAAGCCTGGCGCCATGCCGACGACCTTGGTGTCGATTCCATCTGGACCTGGGACCACTTTTTCCCACTCTCCGGCGATCCTGAGGGGACACACTTCGAGGGGTGGACGCTCCTCGCCGCCATGGCCGAATCGACGCGGCGCGCCACCATCGGCCCCCTCGTCAGCTGCAACTCCTATCGCAATCCGAATCTGACCGCGGACATGGCACGCACCATCGACCATATCTCGGGGGGACGCTTCATTCTTGGCATCGGCAGCGGATGGAAAGAGCTCGACTACGATGAGTACGGCTATGACTTCAAGGACGCACCGGCTCGCTTGCGGGACCTGGCGGCGGCGCTGCCCGTCATCGAGGAACGGCTCGGCAAACTGAACCCGGGGCCGGTGAACGGCCATCTACCGATCATGATTGGTGGCAGCGGCGAGAAGGTCACGCTGCGACTGGTGGCTCAGCACGCGGACATCTGGAACGGCTTCGGGATGCCCGAGGAGGCCGGCCGCTTGAGCCGCGTCCTCGACGACTGGTGCGCCAGGGTGGGGCGCGACCCGGCGACGATCGAACGGTCGATCCTCTTCAGTGAAACGAGCCGCGCCGCGCTCGGCGACGAGTACCTGCGCCACGGCATCACCCACCTGATCGTCCAGATCAGCGCTCCAGACTTCGACTTCGCCCCGGTGGAGCAGCTGCTGGTCTGGCGGGACCGCGTCCGGGGTGCCGGGTGAGTCGACTCCCGGCGAACGGCGCGATGCGGCACGCTTCGCATTCGGAGTAGAGTTGAGAAACTGAGACCGCCGTGGGACGCGAGCGTCCAGGGTGGTCGATCCCGACGCCTCGCGCGTTTGTTTTCAGGAGCCCCACGTGACTGACATGACAGCGACCGACCCCACCGCGGATGCGGCTACCGAACCGGATGGCGCTTTGCCGCGGGAAGCCGAGACCGACGACGGTCCAACCTTTGAGCAGCTAGGCCTCAACACCGCACTTCTGAAATCGATCAAGGACGTCGGCTACGAGGCTCCCACGCCAATTCAGATCGAGGTCCTACCCGCGCTCCTTGCCGGCCGGGACGTGATTGCTCAGGCCCAAACCGGATCGGGCAAGACGGCCGCGTTCGGGTTGCCCATCATCGAGGTCATCAATCCCAAGCAGCGGTCGGTTCAGGCGCTGATCCTCGCCCCAACCCGGGAGCTCGCGATTCAGGTGGCTGAGGCGCTCCACAAATATGGCCGCCACAAGGACGTCGAGACATTGCCCATCTACGGCGGTCAACCGTACGAGCGGCAGTTCCGTGGTCTTCAGCGCGGCGTGCAGATCGTGGTCGGCACGCCGGGGCGGGTCATGGACCATATGCGCCGGGGCACGCTGAAACTGGATGACATTCGCTTTTTCGTCCTCGACGAGGCGGACGAGATGCTCGACATGGGTTTCATCGAGGACATCGAGTGGATCCTGGAGCAGGCTCCGGCCGAACGCCAGATGGCGCTCTTCTCGGCCACCATTCCGCCGCGCATCGCCCATCTCGCCTCTCGCTACATGCGCGAACCGCAGCGGATCACGGTTGCCGGCAAGGAGATGACGGTACCGCAGGTCCGTCAATCGTCGTATGAGGTGCCCCGCGCGCGCAGGGTCGACGCCCTGACCCGGATTCTGGACGCCGAAACACCGCAGTCGGCGATGATCTTCTGCCGCACCAAGGCGGGAGTCGACCAGCTTGGCGAGGCGCTCATGGCTCGCGGCTACGGGGTCGAGACCATTCATGGCGACCTCTCGCAGGCGCAACGCGATCGGGTCATGCGCCGCTTCCGGAGCGGTCAGGCCGAAGTGCTGATCGCCACCGACGTGGCCGCCCGCGGGCTGGATATCCCCGATGTCTCGCACGTGATCAATTACGACATCCCGGAGAGTGCCGAGGCCTATGTGCACCGTATTGGTCGCACGGGACGCGCGGGTCGGGCAGGCGAGGCGATCACTCTGATCACGCCGCGCGAGGTGCGCTGGCTGCGTCAGATCGAACGCATCACGCGCGCCCGCATCGAGCCCCGCCGCCTGCCCACGCTGGCCGACGTAGCCGAGCGCCGTCGCGACGCGCTGAAGCAGCAGATTCGCGCCGTGCTCGATGCTCAGGACGACGGCTATGCCGGGTATCTCGACACCATCAACGACCTGGCCGATGAGCATGACTCCGCCGAGATCGCCGCCGCGATCCTCAAGCTCTACGCGGAGGAAACCGGCCGCACGACGACACCCGAGCAGCAGGAAGATGACATCGCCACCTTTGCCGCGGTCGCGCCCCCGGCTCGCGGTCCCCGTGGCGAAGCGGGAATGGTTCGCCTGTTCCTCAACGTCGGCCGCAATCAGGGGGCGCGGCCACAGGATTTCGTCGGAGCCATCGCCAACGAGGCCGGGATTCCCGGGCGTGCTATCGGCGCCATCGACATCTTCGACGACTACACCTTCGTCGACATACCGCGCGAGTTCGTCGACCGCGTGCTGGCGGCGATGCGCGGCGCCAAGATCAAGGGACGCCCGGTCAACGCCGACGTCGCCCGGATGGACGGCGCTCCGGGCTCGCGCGACCGGGGAGGCCGGGGGCCGGCGCCGTCGGGACGGCCACCCTTCGTCGGCGGCGGCCGCGTCAACCGCGACGGCGACAATCGCCCGCCTCGCCGTTACGAGCGCTCCGACCGCCCGGAGCGGAGCGGGTCGCCTCGCTTCCGCACGCGCCGCGACGGCTAGCCGTCCAAACTGGCGCGTCCGCGGCGTGGAGGAACTGAAGCGAGCGGGACGCCGGGAAGACTCGCGCTTACAGCAGCGTCGTTCCGGTCGCGAACAGCGACGGCCCGCCGCCGGTGTGAAGAAAGACGACGGCCTCGTCCGGGTCGAGGTCTCTGGCGCGGGCGTGGCTGATCAGGGCGGCCATGGCCTTGCCGGAGTAGACCGGATCGAGGAAGACGGCCTCGGTCCGGGCCAGGAGACGGATCGCCTCGGTCCCCTCCTCAGTCGGAACACCGTAGTCGGCGCCGATGAATCCACCATCGATCGCGATATCGGCGGCATCGAAGCACTGGTCGAGACCAAGCAGCGTAGCGGTGCCATTGGCCAGCGCTGCGCCGTCGGCGATGAGCTGCTCGACCGGGTGCTCGACGGCGACGCCATAGACGACGAACGGCGCCGAGAATGCCCGCGCCCCGACGACGAGACCGGCCTGCGTCCCCATTGACCCGGTCGCGAAATAGAGGCGGTGCGGCGCCTCGCCGGCCATCGTTAATTGCGCCAGCAGCTCGGCGACCATGTTCACGTACCCGGCTGCCCCAATCGGCACGCTGCCTCCGGTCGAGATCAGGTAGGGTCGCTCGCCGGCCGCGCGCAGCTCGTCGCCGATCGAGGCCATGAGCGCGGTGCGAGCCGTCTTGTCGGGGACGATGCGAACCTCCGCGCCTAGCAGATGGTCGAGCAGCAGGTTGCCGACAACGTCTGAGCCCTGGCGCGCGTCGAGCACCAAAACGCTGCACAGCCCGGCGATTACCGCGGCGGCCGCAGTGAGGCGGGCATGGTTCGACTGCACCGGGCCTTCGGTCACCACTATCGTGGCCTCGTTGGCGAGAGCATCGGCCAGGAGGTATTCGAGCTTTCGCGCCTTGTTGCCGCCAAAGGCAAGTCCGGTGAGATCGTCGCGTTTGAGATAGATGCGCGGGCAGCGGGAACCGAGTGTTGCCTCCAGGTTGCGCACCCGGTGCAGCGGCGTGGGAAGTGTTGTCAGTGGATATCGAGGGAGCGTCGCGAGCCGCATCGACAGACTCCGTTCAGTCTCCGGTGTGAACCGCCAGCTGGTCGAGGGTCAAACTCCGTCCCGCACGCGCCCGCCGACGATGCGCACCCCGAGGAGCACCAAAAGCGACGCCAGGAGCAGAACGACGGACAGCAGCAGCGCCGACGACATGTCTCCCGCGCCAAACCGGCCGTAGATCGCCAGCGGCATGGTCTGGGTCACCCCGGGAAAGTTGCCGGCAAACATGATGGTGGCTCCGAACTCGCCGAGGGCTCGTGCCCAGGCAAGAACCGCGCCGGCGATGAGGCTGGGCAGGATGAGTGGCAACGTGACAGTCCGAAACACGTGACCTGGTGTCGCGCCGAGATCGGCCGCGGCGGCTTCGACATCGCTATCGACCCGCGCAAACCCCCCTCGGGCGGCAATGACGTAGAACGGAGCGGAGACGAAGACCTGGGCCATCACGACGGCAATGGTGGTGAATCCAAGCGTGACTCCACCCTCGGCGAGCCACCGCCCAACCAATCCATTCCGCCCAAAGGCCACGAGCAGGGCGATGCCGGCCACGGCCGGCGGCAACACGATCGGCAGGTCGACAAGGGCTTCGACCGCGGCGGCACCGGGGAAGCGTCGCCGCGCCAGCAGGTAGGCCAGCGGCGTCCCTAGGATGACAACGATGGCCATCGTCGTCGCCGTGGTCACCATGCTCAGCCCGAGCGCTTGACGCAGGATGTCGTACGTCCGCGCGTCCCAGGCAGATCCTGAGCCCAGCGCGCGGATAACCAGCGCGCCGACCGGTATGGCCAGGAACAGGAGGAGAAGGAGGGCAAGCGCCCAGACGGCTATGCCGCCCGCGCGACTGCCTGCACCGCCTGTCGCTCTCCTGGTACCGACGTCCCCGGCAGGGCGCGTCGCCAGTTCGCCAGCCACATTGCCCGGAGTACTGGCACGGCGTAGCTCGCGTGCCGACGCCTGGATCGCAGGATCGCCTGTTGACTTAGCCGTCAACGACTTGCTTCTCCCACCGGCGCTACTCGACCGGTTGGAACCCGAAGCGCTCGAGCAGCGCCTGACCTTCGTCGCTGAGAAGGAAGGCGATGAATGCGGAGCCAAGCGTCGGGTCACCTTGAGCGAGAACAGCAACTGGATAGGTAGCGATAACGTTCACCTCGTCCGGGATGTCGACCACCTGGACCTGATCGCCGGCCGCCACGGCGTCAGAGACATAGACGATGCCGGCATCCGCCTCTCCCAGCGCCACCTTCGCCAGCACGTCACGTACGTCCTCTTCCTCAGAGACGACATTTGCCGCTACTCGCTCGACGAAGCCGGCGCCGTAGGTAGCAGTGTCGGCCGCCATGTGGCAGACCGATTCTCGCGCATACCGCCCCGCGGGAACCTCTGCTTGGGCCAGGACGAGCAGGATTCCCTCCTTGCCGAGATCGGCCGGGACCCCAATGTCAGCGGGGTTATCGGCCGGGGTCACGATAGCCAGACGGTTATGAACGAATGGCGCCGGTGCATCGACCACGAGATCCGCCTCGATGGCCGCTTCCATCTGGGCCACGTTGGCGGAGGCGAAAACATCGGCCTGGGCGCCTTCCTGGAGTTGCGTGACCAGTGCTTGCGATCCGCCGAAGTTGTACGTGATCGAGAGATTGGGGATCGCTGCTTCCAGCTCTTGCTCGATCGCTTCGAACGCGTCACTCAATGAGGCGGCAGCGAAGACGGTCAGATCCCCGCCTTCAGGGGGAAACGCAACTGCGTCTTGCTCCACGGCGACGGGGGTACCCACCGGCGTTGCATCGACCGCGGCAAGGCGGCTGACATTCCCAGCCAGCTCCCTGGGCGCTGCCGATAAGCGGACCCAGCGGCTGGACGCCGGCAGAAACGACGAAGACCAACAGTCCGACGATCAGCCGGCGCCAGGGCGATGCATCCGCCGAAGTCACGTGCCGTGCATGCATCACCGACTCTCCCAGCCTACGAGTCAACAACCGCGGTCCTGCTCGCCGAAGACCCTACGACGCGCAGGAAATCACACCGCGCCATCCTTGCGGACGATCGTGCCGACACGCTCGCCGCGCAGAGCGCCGGCCAGAAGCTCAGGCTGGCGTCCATTGATGATCTGGACGCGGTTGACGAGCCGCGCATGCTCGAGCAAGTCGATCAAGGCGCGATCGAAGGGCAGGGTTGGCAGCTTCCGCTGCCGCAACTCGCTGACCGTGATCTCGTCGATGAAGTGGGCGTTCGGGTGCTCCTTCGGATCCCGATCGTAAAGACCGTCGACGTCCTTGATCAACGTGATCGTGGCGCAGCCGAAGCACTCCGCCAGGAGATAGGCGCCGGCATCGGAGCGGTGCGGCGGGATCCGGCCTACGCGCGGGGGATGCTCCCACAAGGTGTAGGGCGGATCGCCGTTGAAGATGACACCGGGTGCGGCCTGCATGATGAACGGCAGGAGGTGACCGAAGACCTCTGGCGGCGGCGCCACCACGCCATACGGCGCCAGGAGGGTACCGAGCATGTGGGCGTTCCCCAGCGCGTCGGCGAGCACCAGTTGGGCCAGCACGCCGGTGGGAAGTCCGAGATCGATCCCGATCGAATAGGTGTGCCGGCTGCGGACACCACCGCCGACGCCGATGATCAGCTTGTTCTCAGCCAGCGCGGTCCCGATTGCCTCGACCAGTGGGTACACGCTCTCCTTGCCGCCATCGATGATCGAGCGACCGCCGACCTTGATGACGTGGCAGTCCGCCAGCATGCGCACCACTGGCGTCTCGGTCGAGGACATCACCTGTTTGTCGAGCAGGCTCTCCCGCATGAGCAGGGACCGAACGTGATGACGGCGATCGGTCGTTGGTTGCTGTGAGCTCTCCATTTACATTTTGCTCCCCGTCACGACGTTCACGCGGTGATGATCGTCCCCACCGGCTCTCCATTGAGCGCTCGCGTGAGGTTACCCGGTACCAGCCCGTTGATGACCTGAATCGAGCGCCGGTGCTGCGCGTTTTTCATCATCTCGAGGACGCTGCGCTCCACGACGACGTCGTCCAGGTCCAGTGCCTCCAGCTCCTCAACCGAAATAGATGGGATGAACTTCGCCCCGGGATCTTTCTTGGGATCCGCGGTGTAGAGCCCGTCTTCATCCTTGACGTAGATCATCGAGCGAGCGCCGAAGACCTCGCTGACGAGATAGGCCCCGGTGTCGGTTCGGTTCGGCGGGATGCGGCCAACGGCGGGGTTCTGCTGCCAGTAGAGGTAGGGCGGCATGCCGAAGGAGACCACCGCCCGCCGCTCTTCCAGGTAGAGCGGGAGCTGGGGAAATTGGACGGGCTCGATAAAGGGGATGCCGTGTTTGGCGAGCAGGTAATGCAGCATGCGGGCGTTCTGCATGCTGACGTACGTCCCCAGGATGCTCAGCACCCCAGTTGGCATGCCGAGATCGAGACCGACGCTGTAGGCATGACGGGCACGCGTTCCGGCGCCGGTGCTGATGATGATCTTGTGGTGGACCAGGTTGGATATCAACTCGTCGATGAGGGGGAACACTGCGGCACGGCCGCGGTCGATGAAGCTCTGCCCGCCAATTTTGACCACATTGGCATCAGGCAAGATAGGCAGGACCGGCTGCGCCTCTGTCTGCACCAGCAGCGCATCGTCGGTCAGGGATCCCCGAACGAGCGCCGCGCCAAGCTGGGTCAAGATCTGGTCTTGCACCGACAGCATCTCCATCACACCCATGCCGGGCGCAAGCGCCTCACCCATGGACTTACTGGCCAGCCGAGCGAGGACCGCGCGGCATTCCGACAGCGACAAGTTGAGAATCTAGCAGGTAGATCGTGCGCGAGGCAAAAGCACGGTGGTGGCGGCCGGAGCTCACGACCGGCATTGGCGACGATCAGCAGCCAGGATCATGGCTCACAGATGCGCCCCGTGACGGCAGAAGTATGTGCGATGGCGTGAAAATCGCGGACACCGATTCGTCGTTCGCGTCCATTCAAGAACGCCTGAGATATTCACGCCTTTCTTTGCAACGGTGCCAGAATTGGTCGATGTGACGCGGCCAATCGGGTGTAGAATGTGCTCGTGCAGCTGGCCCGCTTGTCGGGATCCTCCGACACGAACGTGACCGCGCCGGCTGCCGGGGACGCAGCGGTTCTCCAGCGGAACACTCGCCGCAGGGCGGCGGCGGCGAATCCCGCGGATGCACTCCGCGTTCCTTGGAGTTTTGGTGGCGCACTCATCGGCGATACCAGCACGAGGCTTGGAACGACTCGTGCTTGAGTTAGCAAGGACGTGTTGGGCGTACCTGCCGCCATGATCGTGGATAGGGCAAATGGAGGATCGAGATGCAGGATAGTCCGAGCCAGCAGGTTGGGCAGTCTGCTCCCCCAACCAGAGCTTCCCGCCGCGCCATTGTCTCGTGGACGCTGAAACTTGCCGGTGGGGCGGCGTTCGCGGCCGCCGTTCCGGGCTCCGAATGGGTACGAACTGCCGCGGCTCAAGATGACGAAATTATCCTCACCGCCGCTGCATCCGAAGTGGGCGCCAGACCGGGCGACGCTTATGCCACTGGTGCGGCCGCCAGTGCCGTTGCCAGTTCTGTAGGCGGCGCGTCCACACAAGGTGCTACAGGCGGTCCCGGGTCTGGCGCCGGCCCCGGTGACTCTTCCGGTGCCGGGCCTGGGGACCAATCCGGGACCGGTGGAGGCGGATCTGGAGGCGGCACTGGCGCAGGGCCTGGCGACTCTTCCGGCGCTGGTCCCGGCGGCGGTGGAGGTGGTACCGGTGGCGGTGATCAATCCGGCGCCGGTCCTGGTGACTCTGACGGCTCCGGTGGTGGAGGCGGCACCGGCGGCGGTGGATACTAGGAGTCAGTTTGGCGGCAATTAGCCCGCACGTTAGCCCCGCTCCCCTGACCAAGGGAGCGGGGCATTTTGGCGCCGGCGCCATACAAGTGACGACGGTAAGAGCCGTATCAATCGCGAATATCGAAGGCGTTGACCACGGCTCGCTGCAAACCCGGGTGGCGCTCCAGTAACCCGTCGATGCTCATGCGCAGAAACGACGCCAGCTGGATGAACTCCAGCGGCGAAAGCGACAGCGTGACGAAGTCGACCTCGAGCTCGACCAGGTCATCTTCACCGAGCGTGTCTTTCGGTTTGGAGGAGACGCGACATCCGGTTTGCAAGCCGGTCTCCGGCCAGACGATGTCGATCACCTCGTCCATTTCAGCCCGGGGTCGGAGCGGCGTGCGGCCGCCCTCTTCCGGCTCGGCGACGATCGGCTCATTGGTCATGCGACTCTCCCACCGTTGGTGAATGCAGATGCCGATCCTACCCTCTCCCGCAAACTGTCGCCCGACGCTGCATTTCTATTCATCAACATGGAATGTTGACCGGTCGTCACATCTTGCGAACATGCGTTCGATTCGTATACTAGGGCGGAGTTCGGCATTCCCCGCATTGACCTCGACATCAGCAACGTGCACCCGGGAGTGGGCGATGACCAGCAAACGCAACGAATCAATACCCGGTGTCGATGCCAAACAGGAGCTCGAAGATGAGCTCGCCTCCGCGGACACGACCCAGGACACCGACAGGGAAGTCCCCCCACCCGGGCGGTCACTTGCGGATGATGGTTCGGCGCGACAGGGAACCGGCTTCGATCCGACCCCGTACCTGCGGCAGCTGCACGGGCGTGGCCGTGCCGGCGGCGGCGACTACCTCGACGTCAAGTGGCGCCTGTTGTGGCTGCGCAAGGAGCACCCCGACGCCGAGATCGTGACCGAGCTGGTCCAGCACGATCCGCAGATGGCGATTTTCAAAGCCACGGTGACTGTGCCCAGCGGCGGCAAAGCGACTGGCTACGGCAGCGAGACCGCAAGTGATTTTCCCGACTTCATCGAGAAGGCCGAGACCAAGGCCATCGGCCGCGCATTGAACGCGCTGGGATATGGCGCCCAATTCGGAGAAGCCCAGCGTCCGGAAGACCCTGTGCCGGACCGCGCTCCGGCGCGGCATGATCGCCAGGCGGCTCCCGCCGCACGACCCGTGGCATTGCCGCGCCGGGATGAGCGACCCGCGAATCTTGCCCAGGCCCGGAGTGAGTCCCCCGGCGAGACATCCACGGCCGCCCCATCGCCGGCGGTCGCCGATCAAGAATTGGTCGATTACTCCTGGAGCGCGTTCTGGCCATGGGCGCGGGAACGCGGGCTCAATGGCCCCCGGGAGATCGAAAACCTGATCGGCCAGCAGGTCGCCGGGCTCTCACCCGCCGAGCTGCGCGATTTCATTCTGGCGGCTGATTCCCGCCGCTAACGCGGGCATGATCCGAAGCGATAACCGGCTGTCGGGTACCATGGATGCGCCGTGCCGGCGCGCCGGCCGTGCCCGGTCTGTAGTGCGATCAACGAGGGCTTGCCCGCTCTTCGGGTTCCCGACGGTATCGATGTCGATCCCGATTCTTGCCGTTACCGACGAAGCTGACCCGCGTATCCACAGCGCAACGCTGCGGGAGCGGCTGGGGCATGTCGCGCTGGTCGTGAGCTGCGGCGACTTGCCGGCCAGCTACCTCGAGTTCATCGCCGATGCGCTGAACCGGCCGGTCTATTACGTGCTCGGGAACCATGCCGAGGAACTGACTCGCCGTTGCTCGGGCAATGAAAGTTGCAAACCGAGCGGCGCCATCGACCTCGGCGGGAAGGTGATCCAGGATCCGGCGACAGGGCTCATTCTGGCCGGGATTCCCGGCAGTCCGCGCTATTGCGAGGACGAACCGGCGCAGTACTCCGAGTGGGAGATCGGGCTCATGACGACGAAGATGGCGCCTCGCCTCCATCTGAATCGGCTACGGCACGGGCGTGCCCTCGATCTGCTCGTCAGCCACGCCCCGCCGCGCGATGTCAACGACCGGCCGGACCCGGCCCATCGCGGGTTCGAAGCCCTCCGCGGGTTTCTGGAGAAATGGCGCCCTGCCTATCACGTTCACGGGCACGTGCACCTCTATGACCGCACGCAGCCATTCCAGCAGCGATTCGCGGATACCGACGTCATCAATGTCTTCCCCTACCGCGTTCTGGAGGTGGAACCGAGGCAGGCGTCAACGCACCAAGCGGCCGCCGCCTCGCCATGAGTCGACCATTCGAGAGCGAAGTCCGACACGACTTCGAGCGGGCCCGGCAACACGGCTTCCTGGCTGACTTGCGTGCCATCTTCGCCCGGCGTTCCCGGGATCTGATCCCCTACCATGAGGTGCGGCAGCGGGTGTCGCCCGAGGGCGAGAGCTACCGCGGCGTGCAGACGGTACCACTCTCCCAGATCATCGGCAGCATGGACCGCTTTCAGGATTTCACCCGCGAGTTTTTCCCGCGTCAGCGCTTCACCGCCGGCCGCTGGCAGAACGTCGACCGCGCCTACTATCAGGACATCTACCTCCCGCCAATCCAGCTCTACAAGGTCGGTGACGTCTACTTCGTCAAGGACGGCAATCACCGGGTCAGCGTCGCCCGCGAACGCGGACAAGAGTTCATCGAGGCCGAGGTGATCGAAGGTCACATTCGGGCCCCGTTCGATGCCAGCATGTCCGCCAATGAGCTTCTGTTGCAGGCGGAGTACGCCGAGTTTCTGCGCCGCACTAACCTCGATCGCCTCCATCCCGACCATGACATCCGGCCCTCGGCGCTTGGCCGCTACGACGAAATCTGGACTCACATCCAGGGGCATCGCGACTGGCTGGCCGCCATCCGCCATCAACCTGTCTCCGATCAGGAGGCGGTCGCGGACTGGTATGAGTACATCTACTGCCCGATTGTCGAAGTCGCCCGCAAGCGCGGGCTAACTGACCGATTCCCCGAACACACGGAGGCCGACGTCTACCTCTGGGTGATGCGCCACCGCCACGCCATCGAGCAGGAACACGGTCAGGACATTGGGCCAGGGCCTGCCGCGAAGGACTACGCCGAGACCGCCCGCCCCCAGACCACGGTCCACCGGGTAACCAGCGCCCTGCGCGGTCTGCTCGCCCTACCCGAGCGCATCATTCGAGGGTGATGGGTGATGGGTGAAGGGTGACGGGGTCGCAGGGTGGCGGTGCAGGGAGGACCACCCCCGCCACCCTGCCACCACGAGCGTAGCGAGTAATCACCCATCACCCTGCGACCCTCGTTTTTGGGGGTTCCCCTCCGCGCGCCCTCGTGGCAGGATGTGAGGGTGCCGGCAAAGGCGCCGCACGCCAGCTCGACGGGC
Organism: uncultured Chloroflexia bacterium; assembly: GCA_963724295.1. GTDB lineage: Bacteria > Chloroflexota > Chloroflexia > Thermomicrobiales > UBA6265 > JACCXM01. Next base: position 69,082 of record CAVRUC010000008.1, read on the forward strand.
TCTGGGGAGGGTTCCGGCATGAGAGATCTGGTCGACGGATTCAAGGCGTTCATCCTCCGCGGCAATGTCATCGACCTTGCCGTTGCGGTGGTCATCGGCGCCGCGTTCACGCAGATCGTCAACTCGATGGTCGAGAACATTATTATGCCGATCATTGGTGCGATCGGCGGTCAACCGGATTTCTCGAATTTGACCTTCACCATCAATAGCAGTGTTTTCCGGTATGGCGCGTTTATCAATGCCTTGATTTCGTTCCTGATTATCGCTCTCGTCATCTATTTTCTGATCGTCAGGCCAATGAACATGCTCGTGGCCCGGGCCGCTCCAGGAGCGGAGGAGGCCGAACTCGCAATCTGTCCGGAGTGCCTGGGAGCGCTCTCGCCGGAGGCCAACCGGTGCCCGAACTGCACCACCTGGCTGCGAGGACCGAACGTCGCCGTCTCCTGACCGAACGTCGCGCTTCATGAGGATGGGAAGCCCATGCCACCCGCCATCGAACTCGCACGCCGCTATGCCGAGGCACTCGCAGCACTCCGCGCAGTGCATGACTTTGACGACTGGATCGGCCAATTCTGGCAGGAGCGCTGCCCCGCGCCGGCGAGTGCCGCCGCGTCGCGCGACGCGGCCGGCGCTGAGGACACGATCGTCTGGCATGAAGGGGAGGAAACCGTTTTCGGGTACCTACCGGGACGCGATGGCTGTTTCTGCGTCCCTCGTGACGTCGCCCTGCCAGATTTCCCGGTCACCGCGGAGAACCCCGCACGGCCCTTTGGCCAAGACGTCGTGATCAGTGCCGCCATGCGAGACGAGCTGCAGCCGCCAGGAAGCTAACGGTTCGCCGTCCAACAGACCGGCAAGCCGCGCTGCACCGGCCGCATGGGGTGCGACCGGGTCGGTCGTCGTTCTGGAAAGAACACCCGTGCTAGCACTCTCCTGTCGAGAGTGCTAAACTTCCCTCCCAGGAGCAGGGTGTGAGCGACGAGACGATTCGGTCTTCCAGCCCAAGATCCGTCAAGGACCAGGCATCCGTGTCCGAGCGACAGCGGATGATCCTGCGGCTTGTGGTGCGCGAGTACGTGGCCACGGGGCGCCCGGTCAGCTCCAAGACACTGGTTGAAAATTCCCGGATCGGCGTCTCATCGGCAACCATCCGCAATGAGATGGCCGCGCTGGAAGAGCTCGGATATCTCGAGCACCTGCACACCTCTGGCGGCCGGATTCCGACCGATCAGGGGTACCGCTACTTTGTCGCGCATCTGATGGGCGACTTCGAGCTCCCATCCAGCGAGCAGTTGACCATCCTCCACCAGTTTCGCCAGGTCGAGCTGCAACTGGAGCAGTGGATCGAGCTGGCCGCGGCGACACTGGCGCGGGCGGCGGGCAATGTCTCGCTTGTCTCAGCGCCGATCCCGCAGTCGCCGCGGCTGCGGCACATCGAGCTGGTCTCACTTCAGCCTCGGCTGGGACTCGTCATCCTGGTCACGACCGACGGTGCGGTTCGCCAGGTCATGGTCCACTGGCCGGAGGACGCGGACCAGGAGACACTCTCGCCGCTCGCTGACAGTCTGGCCTCGTCCATGCGTGGGCTCACAGCGGACGAAGTCGCCGCCCGAGCTGCCGTCGCAACCGGGCTGGCGCGGGCGGCTCTGGACCAGATCGCATCCGCATTGCGCGGCATGATGACCAGCGGGGCGCCCGTGCGGCATTCCGGGCTCGAGCACGTGCTCAGCCAGCCGGAGTTCAGCGACGCCGCGGAGGCACAGGAGCTCCTCGCCTTGCTTGGCGGTGGATCGTTTCTGCGCGCCATGCTGCCGCGTCTGGAAGAAGGTCCTGGTGTCCAGGTCTTCATCGGGCATGAGAATCCCGCCGACGAGTTGCGACGTCTTGGTGTCGTCGTTTCCACCTACGGGGTCGACGGCGAGGTCGTCGGCGTCCTCGGTGTCGTCGGCCCGACACGGATGGCCTACGACCGCTCGATCTCGTCTGTGCGCTACATGGCGAGGCTGATGAGCGATCTGATGGCCGACTTAAGAGGGTGATAGCTGTTGAGGAGAATGCATAGGTGACGGATACGCAGAACCCACCGGTCGGCTCTGATACGGGTCTTGACGAAGGACCCGACGCGGACGCCGCCGAATCAGGTCTCGATCTCGACACGGTGCTGGCCGAACGCGACCGATACCTTGACCAGCTGCAGCGAACGGCGGCGGATTTCGCCAACTATCGCCGGCGCGTCGAGCAGGAACGCGCCCAGCAGCGCCTCGCCGCGAACGAGCAACTCCTGCGGGAGATCGTTCCGGTCCTCGACGACCTGCAACGTGGACTGAGCGCTCTGCCACCGGATCAGCAGGAGTCGAAGCTGGCGGAAGGCATGCGCTGGGTCGAGCAGAAGTTCCTGACGACCTTGCGGAAACATGGTGTGACACCGATCGAGTCGCTCGGGCAGGCATTCGATCCGTCGGTGCACGAGGCGGTCGAGGCCGACCCTGCCGGTGGAGACAGGGTAGTCGCCGTCTACGCACCCGGCTACCGGCTCGGCGACGGCATCTTGCGGCCGGCGATGGTCAAGGTGGGACCAGGTGAAGACGGCAAGACAGCTCCCAGAAGACGAATGCAAGAAGACGGCTCGTAGGGGCACTGCTCCCATACACGGAATGTTTGGATAAAAGGAGAGAACGAATATGGCACGGACAATCGGCATTGACCTGGGAACGACCAACTCGGTGATGGCCACCATTGAAGGTGGCGAGCCGACGGTCATCCCGAACGCGGAGGGCGAGCGGCTGACGCCGTCAGTCGTCGCCGTCACCCCGAGTGGGGAGCGTCTCGTTGGCCGCTTCGCGCGGCGGCAGGCGGTCACTAACCCGGAGAACACGGTTTTCTCGGTCAAGCGCTTCATGGGTCGCAAGTTCGACGACCCGACCGTTCAACGTGACAAGGGTCTGGTCCCGTACCAGATCCGGGGCGCCAAGAACGGTGACGTCGAGGTCAAGATGGGCGACCGCTGGTACAGCCCGCAGGAAATCTCGGCGATGATCCTGCAGAAGCTGAAGACCGACGCCGAAGCCTATCTCGGCGAGAAGGTCACCCAGGCGGTGGTCACGGTGCCCGCCTACTTCGACAACGCTCAGCGTGACGCCACGAAGGACGCCGGCCGCATCGCCGGTCTGGACGTGCAGCGCATCATCAACGAGCCGACCGCTTCAGCGCTGGCCTACGGTCTGGACAACAAGGGTGACGAGCAGATCTCGGTCTTTGACCTCGGCGGTGGCACCTACGACATCTCCGTCCTGAATCTGTCGGAGGGCGTCTTCCAGGTCCAGGCCACCAACGGTGACACTCACCTCGGTGGTGATGACTTCGACCAGGCGATCATCGACTACCTCGCCGACGAGTTCAAGAAGCAGGAAGGGATTGACCTGCGGCGGGACCGCATGGCCCTGCAGCGGCTGAAGGAGGCGGCTGAGAAGGCGAAGATCGAGCTCTCTTCGGTCGAGCAGACTGACGTCAACTTGCCGTTCATCACGGCCGACGCCAGTGGGCCGAAGCACCTGAACACGACGCTGACGCGGGCCAAGCTGGAGCAGCTGACGCAGCCGCTCATCGAGCGGACGGTACCGCCGATGGACGCCGCGCTGAAGGATGCGGGGCAGAGCAAGGGGGACATCGACGAGGTCATCCTCGTCGGCGGTCAAACCCGCATGCCGGCCGTGCAGCGCAAGGTGCAGAGCTTCTTCGGCAAGGAGCCGAACCGGGGCATCAACCCGGACGAGGTCGTGGCGCTGGGAGCCGCCATCCAGGGTGGCGTTCTCGGCGGCGATGTCAAGGACATCCTGCTGCTCGACGTCACGCCGCTGACGCTCTCCATCGAGACCCTGGGCGGCGTGGCCACCCCGCTCATCGAGCGCAACACCACGATTCCGACCCGGAAGAGCCAGACCTTTACCACGGCCTCAGATAGCCAGCCGCAGGTCGAGATCAATGTCCTGCAGGGCGAGCGGCCGATGGCGACCGACAACAAGAGCCTCGGCAAGTTCATTCTGGATGGCCTGCCGCCGGCGCCGCGCGGCACGCCGAAGATCGACGTCACCTTCGACATCGACGCCAACGGCATCCTCAACGTCACCGCCAAGGACCAGGCGACGGGCAAGGAGCAGAAGATCACGATCACCGGCTCGTCCGGTCTCTCCGAGGCCGAGGTGCAGCGGATGGTCCAGGAGGCCGAGGCGAACGCGGAGGTGGACCGCCAGCGGCGCGAGGCGATCTCGCTGCGCAACGACGCCGAGGCGATGGTCCTCCAGGCTGAGAACACGCTGCGGGAGTACGGGGACCGCATCCCCTCCGAGCTGAAGATGGAGCTGGACACCAAGGTTCAGGCCGTCAAGGAGATCCTCGAGAAAGAGCCGGAGAATGCGGACCGGCTGCGACCGGCGTACGAAGACATGGTGCAGTCGCTGACCCAGGTCGGGACGTCGATGTACGAGCAGGCCGGCGCCGCGGGCGCCGACATGAGCGACAACGGCGCGAGCCCGGATGGCGCTGCCGGCGCCGAAGACGAGGAGACGGTCGACGCCGAATTCCGCGAAGTCGGCGGCGAGGAGCGCGTCTAGCAACCTCGCGATAGCGGGAAAGAGCAACGAGGGCGGCCAGGCGGCCGCCCTCGTTCATTGCCCGGGTCTAGTTCCCATCCGTGGCAAAGCCGATTGCCTCAACCGGATCGAGCGGCCAGATCGGGCGCCGCACCTTGCGGAACGTCAATCGTGAGAGATCAGCGCCGGTCGTGCCTGGTCCCTCGACCAGCACGACCCGCCTGGCGATCGGCTCGAAGGCGGCGCGAAAATGCCCCTTCCCTTTCAGTCCCAGGACGCGGTGCCGGGTCGGCTCGATTCCATGGCAGCGGAAGATGTTGAGGTCGACCGGGGTCTCTGCCCGCGTCGTGACCAGCACCTCGACCGGTGGCGAAGGGGACCCCTCGGGAGGGGACAGCGGACCATCTGCCGGTTCGCACAGCAGCAACGCGGTCGGGCCAAGATCGACGGTAAGGCCGGCCATCATCGGACCGTCATTGATGTAGCGGCCGTCACTGAGCAACTTGACGTGGGCCCGCACGGGCAGCGGGTCTCCGTGGAGCCGGTCGGTTTTGCCGCCCAGGTCGACCGCGATCTTCCCGCCCGGTCCCGCCGCGATAGCCTTTTGCACTACTTCAGGGTCGCGGACCAGGGCAATGGCGGCGCCGTCCACCTGCTGCGCGAAGAGAAACCGAAGCAGCTCGACGCTGTCCCCCGGTCCTCCACTCCACGGGTTGTCCGCGATATCGACCAGAACCAGTGGGCCGCTGACTGGCATGTTGACGTCTTGCTCGCTGTCGAGGGCGTGGATCAACTCGGCCGCGTGCTCGAAAGTGGAAACCCCACCCAGGAACCCGTCGCGCAGGGACCACGCCTCCGTGGCCAGCTCGTTTGCCAGCTCCGCGGCCAGGTCCGGGTCGTCATCCGTGGTGACCACGATGCCGAGTCCGGCGTCCGCGTTGTCCCCGAGCGGAAACCCGCCGGCGATCGTGACGTTGACGACTCGCGGGTCCTCCTCATAGACGTGCGCTCGTTCCATGAGCGCCCGCATGGGCATCCGTTCTGTCGTCATCCGCTGCGAGGTGGGGAGCATCGGCGGCTTGCGCAGCGCCGCTGTGGGGCGGAGCTCGCCGCGCATGAGGCGAGCCAGGACAGCGGTCGCCTCCTCGGCACGCTCGGCCATATCGATGTGCGGATAGGTGTCGTAGCCGATCAGCACGTCGGCGAGCTCGACCATCCGCGCCGAGATGTTGGCATGCAGGTCCAGGGTCGCGACCACCGGCACGTCAGGACCGACGATCCTTCGCACGGTCTGCAAGACGTACCCGTCTCCATCGTCGTCGATCTCGGTGACCATGGCGCCGTGCAAGGCGAGGAGGACCCCGTCGAGCGGACCTTCCGCCATTGCCCGCCACAGTCCATCGCCGAGCAACCCGGTCAGATGCTCGATCGCCTCCGCTGTCACCAGGCCGGAAGGGGTCGCCCAGACGGCCAGCAGGGGTATGAGGTCGAATCCCTGGGCCGCTGCTCCGGTGATGAAGCCGCCGAACTCGGTGTTGGTGCCTCGCGAGGTCTCGATGACGTCCTGGCCAAGGTCGATCCCGGACGCCGCGAAGGCCGCAAGATCCGTCTTGACCTCGGAGAAGGCACTGGTCTCGTGCGCGATCTGGGCCGCGGCAACGCGAAACGTCATCGACTATGAGGACGCCGTGGTCGCGGAGACCGCTCGTTCAGCACTGGCGCCGCGCAGGCCGAGCAGCACCCGCACCTGGTCCGGCGTCGCCAGCGGCCGGCCCAGCTCCGCGGCGATGCGAGCGACGCGCGCCACAAGCTGCGCGTTGCTCTCGGCCAGCTCCCCCTTGCGATACCAGATGTTGTCCTCCAGCCCCGTGCGCACGTGTCCACCCATGGCCATCGCCGCCATCCCCAGCGGCAGCTGCGCGCGGCCGATGCCGCAGACCGACCAATAGGCCCCCGCCGGCAGCATCTCGACCATGTGCTGGAGCTGCTTCACCTCGGGCGGGCTACCCCCACGCACGCCCAGCACGAACTGGAACCAGAAAGGCGGCTCGAGCAGTCCATCGTCGATCAGCCGCAACGCGTTCCAGATGTGACCGGGCTCGAAGCACTCGATTTCCGGTTTCACTCCATAGATCTTCATGCGGGTCGCCAGCTCGCGCAGGAAGGTGGGCGAGTTGATGAAGACTCGTTCTCCGAAGTTGACCGACCCGCAGTCGTAGGAGGCGATTTCGGGGGCCAGCGTCAGTGGCGCCATCCGCTCCTCATCGCTCGAGGTGCCGGCGCCGCCTCCGGTACTCATGTTGATAACGACGTTCGAACCGGCCGCTTCAACCAGGTCCCGCACCCGACCGTAGCGCGCGGGGTCGCACGTCACCTTCTCATCGTCATCACGGACGTGGATATGGACGATCGCCGCGCCGGCCGCGCCGCACTCGATCGCCGCCCGGGCGATCTCGTCGGGCGTCGTCGGCACGTTCGGATTCTGGGCTTTCGTTGGCCACGATCCGGTGGTCGCCGCGGAGATGATCAAGGCATCGCGCGGGAACGCGGTCGGTTGCGGGCTCGGCTCGCTCATAGGCGGGTCTACGATCCTTGCTTCAGGAGTCGCGGCCAGTCCGCTGGCGGACTATAGCGGGCCAGGAGATGCAGAGCAATAAGCGGGAGGCCATCGCTTGACAATATCGTCCGTCATGTCGTAAGAAATGGAATAGGGACGCGCTGTGCCCCCGCCGATCGAGGGGGTTTCTTTATGCCTGGCATCCGCCACGGCCTGGCCTACAACGACGTCCTCGTGGTCCCGCTCTACTCCCGGGTTCGCTCCCGCAACGAGGTCGATCTCAGCACCGTCATCGCGCCGGGGATCAGCCTGGCCGTTCCACTCAGCGGAGCCGGCTACCAGGAGAGCCAGGCTCACGACGTATTGGTCCGCGCCTGACCGGCTTCCGGCGCACAGGAACTGGCGGGAGAAGGACGTGATCCATCTGCGCGGCGTCCAACTCCTGCCGCCCCCCGCCGGCCAGCCTGAAGACGACGGGTATCCGTTCGCGGTGCCAGCGGTAGGGTCGCTGCGCGGAGCCCCTCTCGAGTTCGACGCGCCGGTGACCTTTCTCGTCGGCGAGAACGGCTCCGGAAAGTCGGCCATCCTGGAGGGGTTGGCCTGCGCCACGGGGTCGATCGCCATTGCCGGCGAGGATCCCCGGCGCGATCCGACACTGGCCGCGGCCCGCGCCCTGGGTGACCGCCTGCGCCTGACCTGGCGCGCCCGCACCCAGCGCGGGTTCTTCCTGCGCGCCGAGGACTTTTTCGGCTTCGCCAAGTACATCTCGGCATTGCGCGCTGGACTGGAGCGCGATCTCGCGGAGCTGAACGCCGAACCGGGGCCTGAAACCTACGGCCGCGGGCTGGCTCGCGGGGTCTTTAACCGAGAGATCGGTCTCCTGCGCCAGACCGATAGCACCGTCAACGAGACCTCACACGGCGAGAGCTTTCTCGAGCTGTTCCAGCGACGGTTTTCTCCGCACGGACTCTACTTGCTCGACGAGCCAGAAGCACCGCTCTCACCGGTCCGCCAGCTGGCGATGCTGGCGTTGCTGCGGGAGATGACCGGCGCGGGGGAAAGCCAGTTCATCATCGCTACCCACTCGCCGCTGCTGATGGCGTTCCCGGGAGCGACGATCTACAGCCTCGACGGCGGCACGCCCCGCCGCGTCGCCTGGGACGATCTGGAGCACGTCGCCCTGACCCGCGACTTCCTCAACGATCCGGACACATTCCTGCGCCATCTGGCGGAGTGAGATCGCCCTACCCCACTCCGCTCGAGCCGGACTCCCACCCGGCGGGTGCATAGCCCTCGACGCCACTCTGGTCCGGCAGCGCGCGAAGCATCTCCCGCACCGTCTGTCCCGACGCTGGATGCACCATCTCCGGAGCCAGGTCCGCGAGCGGGACAAGCACGAAGGCGCGGTCGTGCAGGCGTGGGTGCGGCAGGGTCAATTCAGCGGTTTCGAGGGTCACGTCGTCGACCAGCAGCAGATCGAGATCGAGCGCGCGCGGAGCGTTCGGGAAGGAGCGCGTGCGGCCCAATTCGCGCTCGATGCCGAGCAGCGCCCGGAGAAGATCGACGGGAGCCAGCGCGGTCTCCAGCGCGACGACCGCGTTCAGGAAGGCAGGTTGCTCCAGATATCCGACCGGCTCCGTCTCGTAGAGACTCGAGACCCCGGTGATGCGACCCAGGGTCTGCAGTCGCTGGACCGCCGAGCGCAACGTCGCCATCCGGTCGCCGAGGTTCGATCCCAGCCCGATGTAGGCCGTTGCCATCGCGGTCAGGGCCGCGGAGCGCCAGGCCAGCTCAGCGCCTCTCGCGGCGCCCCACGCACCACCGCGTCGGTCATGCGCGCCACCCGCGTCATCGCCCGCACGTCGTGGACGCGGACGATATCGGCGCCACCGGCGATCGCCAGGCTCACCGTCGCCGCGGTCCCCTCCAGGCGGTCATCCTCCGCAACACCCAACACCCGCCCGATCGTGCTCTTGCGTGAGGTGCCCGCCAGGATCGGTCTCCCCAGCGCTTTCAGCTCCCCCAACCGGCGCAGCAGCTCGAGATTCTGCCGCCAGTCCTTGCCGAAGCCAAACCCGGGATCGACGATCAGCCGCTCCCATGCCACCCCCGCCGCGACAGCCCGGTCGAGTCGCCGCGAGAGCTCGCGCCGGATGCTCGTCATCAGATCGACCCCGGGTTCGGGTGGAACGTCATGCATGAGCACCGCCGGCACCCCGGCTCGGGCCACAACCGCGGCCATCTCGGGGTCTGCCATGAACCCGCGTACATCGTTGATGAGATTGGCCCCGGCCGCAATCGCCTCCGCGGCGACCGTCGCCTTGCTGGTATCGACGGAGAGCAGGACAGCGGTGCGCGCCCTGATTGCTTTGAGCGCGGGAAGCAAGCGCGCCAGCTCCTCGTCCGCGGAGATCGGGACGTGACCGGGTCGAGTCGATTCAGCGCCCAGATCGAGGATGTCCGCCCCGTCCTCAACCGCGCCCAGCGCCGCCGAGAGCGCCACGTTCACGCTCTCAGCCAGGCCATCACCGGAGAAGGAGTCGGGGGTAAGGTTGAGGATCGCCATGACGTGCGTCCTGGCGCCCCAGCGCAGCTCGTGTCCGTTCCAGATCGTGGGCAGCAGAGATTCTCGGATTTCACCGGGAAGCGCGTGCGGGGGAGGCTGTCCCTCGGTCACCGCGGCCCGCCGCGCACGATGGCCATGAACTCCGCCCGTGTCTCTGGTCGGCTGCGGAACCCGCCCCGCATCGCCGAGGTAACCATCGTCGCGCCTGGTTTCTCGATGCCACGGATGGTCATGCAGGTGTGAACGGCCTCGATCACCACACCGCAACCATCGGGCCGCAGCGCTTCCATCAGTGCGTCGGCGACCTCACTCGTCAGCCGCTCCTGCACCTGCGGTCGCCGTGCGTAGCCTTCCACCAGGCGTGCCAGCTTGCTCAACCCGACGATGCGACCGCGAGGGATGTAGCCGACGTGAGCGATCCCCGTGAACGGCAGCAGGTGATGCTCGCAGAGTGAGGCGAAGGGAATGTCGCGCAGGACGACCATCTCCTTGTGCCCCTCGTCGAACGTCGCCCGCAGATGCTGCTTTGGATCTTCACGCAGACCGGCGAAAAGCTCCGCGTACGCCTCGGCGATGCGATGCGGCGTGCGCTGCAAGCCTTCCCGATCGGGATCTTCGCCGATGGCGAGCAATATCTCGCGCACCGCCGCCTCGATGCGCGGCGTGTCGAAGCCCCCGTCGCTCACGAATCATCGCTCCCAGCGGACCGCCAGCGCCTGATGCGCACTCCTGCGGCATCGAGCATCGACCCTTTCATCGGAACGTCCGGCTTACGCACCGTTACGGTGACCTGCTCGACGAGCGGGAAGCTCTCCAGAATTTCCGACGCTATGGATTCCGCCACAGCCTCGATGAGGTTGCGCGGCTCACCCTCGACGATCCCTCTCACAACCTTGTAGACGGCGCTGTAGGAGACGGTGTTCGCCAGCTCATCACTCTGCCCAGCCCGGCGCAGATCGACCGCCAGGACCACGTCAACCGTAAAACGCTGGCCAAGGGCCTGCTCCTCCGGGTTGACCCCGTGATAGGCGTAAAAGCGCATCCCCTCGAGGAGGATCTCATCCGTGGCGGGCAATTTGTCGAATGGTGGGTGTGCTGGCATTCCGCCGCGAGTATACGATCGCGTGGAGACTCGTCGGACTGGCGATGGTTAGGCGCGCTCGCTGATCCGCCCGTGAACTAGATTGGTTTCCGGAGTGCCGATGAGGAATACAAACCAGTTTCTTTGCAGCCGCTCGGTGAGCCGGGATGTAATATCTCTTGTTGGTGCCGGGGTGCAAAGTGCATGATGGTGACTGATTCCAGGTCGGGCTGAGCAATACCAAATAACCTACCAATGAGCGCGGAGACAAGCGAACCGAATGGACGAGCGCAGACGATCCGTCACTGAAACACCGGGAGTGCTGATCACCTTTCTCGATCGCGTCCGACTCCTTGAGCTCCTACCCAAGGGCGGCATGGTAGGCGAGATCGGAGTCCTTCGCGGTGCTTTCGCGCGCTCGATCCGGGACACCGCGGAACCTGACACCCTCCACCTGATCGATGCCTGGGAGGGCACCGAAAAACGAAAGTACACCTCGGAGAAGATGAACGAGGCGTATCAGGACGTTCAGAACGGCTTTCGTGACGATATTGGGACGGGGCGGGTCGTGCTGCATCGTACCTACTCGACAGAGGCTGCCGCAACATTCCCCGACCACTACTTCGATTGGGTCTACATTGACGCCATGCACGATTACGTGAGCGTACGGGCTGACCTGCTGGCCTTTGCTCCTAAAGTGAAGCCAGACGGCTTCATCCTGGGGCATGATTTTTCGACGTACAAGCCTAAATTTGGCGTGATCCCTGCCGTTCGAGAATTCACCAGGTCCGCGGGCTTTGACCTTGCGCTCGTGACGAATGAGACCAACCCGACCTACCTCCTGGCTCGATCCAACAACGACACTACGCTCACGGCCCTTCGGACCGCACTGCTCAACCACGAGGGCGGCCAGCCAATCGAATTGGATGAATCCCTTTTTGACCACCTAACGCAGGTCGAAGCGTCGCTCGGCAACGGACAGACTGGTCGGCTCATGAAATTCGGCCCATGTCCCAACGGCGAACTTGACGTGGATGACCTTGGGGCTGCTCCAATCTATTATGGTGGACGACGCGATGGAAGCCGTCGAGCCAGGAAACGGACAACCAGTCCTCGCGCTGATCGGAAGCGGGACCGGACCGGACCGTCGTAGACACCAGGGGCGCGCCTTTCCGCGCGACTCGCCGAGTCGATGGTCAGCCGCCGCTCCATGAATCGTTAGCGCCAGCAAAGTTTGCAGCCTGAAGAAGGTCGTGCCATCAGCGCACCTCGTAGCCGAGGGCGCGAATCCGTCTGGGGTAACGCTCGCGGAAGATGGCGAGATGTTCCTCCGTCAAGCGCTCCCGTGAGTCACCAACCTTCGCCGCCCGAATGTGTCCCGGTCGGACGAACGTCATCTCACGCATGTTCTCGGCGCTGCAGGTCTCCACCGCCCGCTCCCGCATCTGTTCAGGCACCAGGACCAGGTGCCGATCCAGTTGGGCCAGGGCCCCAATCGGATCCTCCTGCAAATCCTCATAGCGGACCACAGCCGTGCGGCCGCTCTTGATCCACCCCAGGGGCAGCTTCAGGTGTTGGCGCTCGCCCCCGTTGCGGAGGTAGTCCAGGACATCGGGATGATCGAGGGGTTTGTCTATCAGGGCATCTCGCTCAAATCCTCTGCCGGACCGGCGCTGGATCGAGAAGTAATAGGAGACGAACACGTCGTAGGGGTCGCGGACGATCGTCACGATGTGGGCCGGGAGCGAGGAAATGGCATCGGCCAGCTCGGGTGAGAAGGGATAGTGCTGGTGAGAGATCGTCCCGTCCGGGAAGCCGCCTCGCCACCCACCTCTGGAACGTGCGCAGCCCAAGGGGCTTTTCCGGCTTCTCCTTGTCTCCCAGGATGCGGAGGTCCTAGGCGTTGGCCAGGAGGCACTTCAGCCACACGTTCCCCGACTTCTGGGACCCGACGATCAGGATCCTCATGATCCGATCTTCTCCTTGTCAAGAGACAAAGGCACTTGACGTCGCTGGAGTCCGAGGCGTCCACACGACGAGATCTATTTACAGCATGATGAGAGCGGCGTCCGCCAAAGCGGAGCCATCTCTGGCGATGGATCAAGGGTGCTAGCGCCGCTTGCGGTGACGATCCTCCTTAGGGAAGATCCATCTGACACCTTTGCCGCCGATCCTGAATACCCGGAAGAACATCCAGCCCGCGAATAATATGGTCAGGAAGTTTCCGATCACGGGAAGGGTGCCCATAGTGTCCCTGGAGAGGTTGGCCGGGATTTGCAAGAGCCCCATGAGGCCGGCAATGCCGAGCATGAACACGAGGAGCAAGATCGCCAGCGCAAACATTTGCCGGCGCCTTCGCGTCACAGCAATGTCTTCGGCGCTGAAATAGTTGAGCCGTGAGATGAGGGACGGCGATTCCGGCTCATCAGCGTTTGCTTCGCTCAGCGGCTGATCCGCCTGAGCTCCTTTCACGAGTTGATCCGTAGAGGCTCCAACTGAAGTAACCACGATCTTCTCGACCGGAATCCCTTGCAGATCGGCGAGTTGCTGCCGGAGAGCGTCACGTTCCGCCGCAACGCGGCCAATCACGCGATGGGCCGTTTCCAATTGCTGCATCAACATATTCAGGTGCCGGTTCAGCGCCCCGAGCGCGGGATGATCGTCCACGCCGTCGATCGCCGCCTTAGCCGCTTCTTCCTTGTTCCGTGCGCGTCTCCCGGTACGGATCCCTTGCTTCTGGGTCTGGCCCGGGAAGGCGATGACGAGAGCTCCTGCCTCACCACTGGACGCATTGGTCTCCGGAGGGGAGCCGTCCGCACGCTCGGCACTTTCCACTGTGGCGGATGCGGCGGGATCTGGCGGCACGGCGCTATTCTCCGCGAGTGGCGCGCGCGGGCGTCGATGTTTCTCCGCACGAGCTAGCCGGCGCGACGTACGACCGGCATCCGCACCCTTGTTCGCCTCTAGCGCCTCGTCCAACTCGCCGGTACGAGCAACTCCCTCTTCACTGGGGACGGGTTCGACTGCGACCGCATCGTCCTGGGGTGGTCGTTCCATCCGACCATTCGCCGGCAGACCGGTCACGCCATTGGAGGAAGCATCCAGCTCGGTTGGTGCGGCGGACGCCTGCGGCTCGGCTATTTCTTCAGTTCTCTGTAAGTTTTTCCCGATCAATGGGTTTCCTCTCCCAAAAACTCCTCCGGCCTTCCTTATATAAGCGTGTGAGGTGAAATGATATTTGTCAAGAATCAAGGAACTCCCTGGGATGAGCGTTGCGGGAGACTGGCAGTCTAGCAGGCTCACGCGGTAACTCATCGTCGTCTTTGGTGCTCCACCCGTGAATGGTTCCCAGCGCCGCAGTTCCCCGATAGTGATGCTCACATAGTCGCCTCGCTTATGCACACCCTGTCTTCTCGCCGTTGCCCCCACAGTTTGGCAGCCCAGTTGATCACCCTTTCGACAGGCAAATTGAGCGCGGAGATGCAGGGCAACCCACCTCCGACAATTCTGTCAAGTCGACTCGTCCTCGATCCCACCGACGTTTTCGGTCCGATCGGTGGCGATTTTCCACGCGGCCTGACGCGTGCCGACGTTCGCCTCGAGCCCCGCGAGTGCGATCCGCTGGGCTCGCAACGTCTGCTCCAACTCCGCGATCCATGCCCTGGCTTTCGCCAGCGACCCGGCCCTCTGGGATCTCAGACCCTGCCGACCCGTGCTAGGCTGAATCTCGACACGGAGGTCCTTGTGCGCGCGCTTCTTCTGGCTCTGTTGTGCTTGCTGCCAGCCCTGCCCACGCTGGCTCAGACCGAGTCCCGGCCCGACATCATCGTCATTTTGCTCGACGACATGCGTACGTCCGATTGGCAGGCGCTGCCCGAGACGCAGGACCTGCTGGAGGACGGGACGTGGTTTCCCAACTTCATCCTCACCACCCCGCTCTGCTGCCCCAGCCGGTCCAGCCTGCTCTCGGGGCGCTATGCCCATAACCACGGGGTCAAGACCAACCGCTCGGGCTGGGAGGCCTTTCGCAACGACGAAGCCGCCGCGCTGCTGCGTTGCTTGGCGGCTATGATGCCGCGCTGATCGGCAAGTACCTGAATGGGTACCGCAGCAACTCCCCGACCCCGCCAGGTTCTGGCGAAACGGATACCTTCCGGCGGGCGCAGTGGCGCCGCGGATCAGCACCGACAGGAGCGAGAGCCAGGGACGTTCGTGATCTGGTGAAGAACAGCGCCATGGTTCGCCCCCTACGCACCGCACAAACCCGCCACGTATGCGCCCCGGCATGCCGACGCCTTTCCCGATGCCCGGGGCAAAGACCGGGACCGGCTGCGCGCGATCCTGGCCGTCGACGAGGCGGTAGTCGCCATCGCGGAGGCGATGGGGCCACGCTGGGACCAAGCCTGCGTCTTCGTCCTCTCCGACAACGGCTACCTGATCAAGGCGCGCGAGAAGAACGTGCCCCGTGATGAGGTGGTGCGGGTGCCGATGCTGGCGCGGTGCCCTGGGTTGGGCCAGGGGACGGAGCACCGTATCGCCGCCAACATCGATCTGGCCCCGACGATCCTGCGCGCCGCTGGCGAACAGATCCCGGAGAGGATGGACGGGCGGGCTTTGCAGGACGGGGCGCAACGCGACGGCATCCTGATCGAGGGTTGGGAAGGCAACGGCGCGACGCGGAACTGGGCGCGGGTCTGGACCACGGACCGGATCCTCGGCTCACAGCACGCCAGAGCCTGGATCAACGAATTCTACCGTTGCGCGGGGAACGAGTGTCGGGACGCCGACGGCGGTGGGTAGATCAATCACCGTCTGAGGCCCGGCCTTTCGCCGTTGAATTCAGATGTTCCGTCTGGTCGGCGTCAAGCGTCTCGATCTGACCGGGCGCTAGCTGCGGTCAGTTCGCGAACCCAAGCAGGCGAGTTGACCACACCCGCCTCATCGGACGCGGCTGATCGCGGAATCGGGGTGTTGATGAACACTTCGCGTGGTAAGGGACCGGCACGTACGGCTTGTTCGGCGCAGTAGGAAGAGTGCCGATTGCACTAAGCGGACCGGAGCCGGGGGTATTGCGAAATAACAGCAAAGTTCGTAGCGCACCTCGTAGCCGAGGGCCCGGATGCGGTCGGCGTGTCGCTCCCAAAAGATCGCCAGGTGCAAGGGTGAGAGGTGGTTGCGCCAGTCCCCAGAGGTCGCCGCCGGATGCGACGCTTCAGCCCCTTGCGCGTCCGTAAAAGGGTCTCCGCCTGACACGCTTCAATCGCTGAGCGGACTGCCTCTGGCGCGACCGGTTCGATCTGATCGGTAGCGCGGGTCAGCTCGGCTTCGGGCTGCTCGACGAGGCGTTCGTAGCGCACCACCACAGAGGCCCCGCTCTCCAGCCAGTCGATCCCGAGCTGCAGCTGGGACCCGAAGTGGTCGGCCAGATAGGCCAGGACCACCGGGTATGGATGGCCCGGCCAGCCATCACGTCGGGGGTCCGATCGACCGCCTTGGTGGCGCGCTGCTCGTTGTCGGCCTGGGCCTGGGCAAAGAAGTAGCGCGAGACGAACATGTCGTACGGGTCACGCAGAATGGTCGCCAGGTGGATGGAGTTGTGGGTCGCCAACTCGACGAATTGCGGCGAGTAGGCGGTGATGGTGGAACACGGCGTTCTTCTCGCCGGCCAGCCAGGCGATCGGCCGTGCCACTCGGGCGCTGTCGCCAGGTCAGCCAGTCCAGACCATAGACGGATGAGACCAGGCACTTCAACCAGGAATTCCCGGTCTTTGGCGGCGCCACGATCAGGATGCGCATTGAGTGCACTCCGTGCGGCCGCGACTATGGAGCAGGGTGCTCGCGCACCCTGGCCGAAGATACGCTATTCGAGCTCCCCGGGGATATCGCGGAGGGGGAAAGCAACGCTAGTCCTCAAGCGCACAAGGCGCGAACCGCCGGCGTTGCGCCAAAGAACTCAGCGAACGTCATAGCCGAGGGACCTGATCAGGTCGGCATACCGCTCGCGGAATATCATCAGGTGTTCGTCACGCAATCGTTCCTTTGAGTCGCCAACTTTCGCTACCCGAACGGTCCACGGTTTGGTCTCCTCCCACTGGCGCATATTCTCGGCTCTGCAGGCCTCAATCGCGTGTTCGATCCGTTCCCGGTCCACCGCGGCGATCTGCTCGGTCACGCACGTGAGCGCCGCTACCGGGTCGTGGTGAAGATCTTCGTAGCGCACGGCAATCGCCCGTCCACTGTGGAGCCACGCGTGCGCCATTCTGGGGTGACCACCGAAGCCATTTGGGTCGGCGAGGAATGCGAGCACCTCGGGGTCATCGAGTGGTTTGCCAACCATCCGTTGCCTGGGCCGGCGCTCGGCGCGCTCCTGGTTAGCGGGCCACCTTCCGCTGCGCCCAGTAGTACAGGGATACAAACGCGTCATATGGGTCGCGCACGATCGTGACAATCTTTGCCGGCACCGCCTCGATCTCGTCAGCCAGCTTGGATTTGTAGCGACTATGGAGGTGAAATACTGACCCGTCTGGAAACTCGCCGCGGCGCGCCCACTCCCGGAAGAGTTTCGGCTTTGTGCCATCCGCTTCCGCCGGGTGAGCAGTTGCAGATGTAAATCGTGCCAAGGAGACATTCGATCCAATGGTTGCCTGACCGGGGAGCCGAGACGACCACGATCCGCATCTGCCGTGACTCCGCAATCCTTGTGGCTCTCGCCGTTCTCACCGATCAGGCCCCGAGCGTAATCGAGGCGGAACCACTCAACAAGGGACATGATCCATGGCGCGCGACATGACGGCCCCTCCGGCAGTTTCACCATCGCCCAGGCAGCGCGCCGCGCGTGCAGCGCCGCTAGATTCACGGCGTTCCTGGTGCACAACGCCATGCGCAGCCACACGCCGCGCTTGACCGCGCGAAGATCAGGCCATCAGGAGGAAGGCAACAAGAGAAACTCCTTGCCCTAGCGGCGGCTGACTCGATTGGCAGTGCGTAGACCTCAGGCTGCTGCGTCTTGTCGAGCTACTCGCTAGGATATTCTCACACGTGCATGGACGGAGGGCCGACGCATGATGTCGAGAAGTTCAGCTCGCGGTCCAGACCATCCTCCAGCGGGCCAGCGGTCGCTTGAACCAGGCGATTTTTCGTTTGCCGGGTTCGGTGAACTGCGGTGGGATGAACTGCGGAAGCTCTCGAAGCTCAGCATCCGCAGCGACCCGCCAGCCGTCTCCGTCGTCGAGGATGCCATCTTTGTCCCCGGGAGCGGTGAGGCACTTTCGCGGAAAACCAAGCTCATTGGCGGCATCGTCAAGCCCGATGGGTCGCCGATCGACACCGCGCAGTTGCATCGCAAGGGCGGCAAGCACTTCGGCGGTCTGACAGAGGCGGTCTCGGTAGCGGTAGAGGGCGAGCTGGATGAGGACGTCGTCTACCTGGGACCCCTGTTCACCCATTACGGCCGAGTGCTGCTGGAATCGCTGGCGCGCGTCTGGTACCTGAGCGAGGTTGATCCCTGCGTAAAGGTCATCTTCAACCACACCGCCACATCGCGAGACGGACACCTGGTACAAGCCGAGTATCCACCCTGGGTATTTAGGCTGCTATCGCTTTTTGGCATTCCGACGGATCGGATCCTGGCGCTGGAGCGTCCGACGCGCCTGCGTCGCGCCATCGTTCCCGAGCCGCTCTTCGAGCAGCTCTTCTCGGCACACGTGGAGATGGTGCGCCCCTTCCGGGAGGTGGCCGCACGCATTGCCGGCGACGTCACGATGTCGAGGCAGCCGCTGTATCTCAGTCGCCGCCGGCTGACAAGCCGTGAGCGGCCGGTTGTCGGTGAACCCGAACTCGAGGAGTTGCTGCGGAAGAATGGGTTTGCCATCGCGTATCCCGAGACGATGACGTTCGACGATCAGATTCGGCTGATCAACGCCCACGCGGACATTGTTTCCAGTATCGGGAGCGCCGCGCACACCATCCTCTTTGCGCTCGGCAAGCCCAGGCTCCATCTCCTGGCGCACCGGGAGAGTATTTCTGGCAACTTCTTTCTCTGCTCCGCCATCGCTGACGTGCCAACCACGTTTGTCGACTGCCTGGGATCGGGTGGCCGGGCAAGCCCCAAGGCTGAGCGACGGAACCGAGAGGCGGACTCCGCCGAGATTCCTCTGGACATCCACGCTGTCGACACGGTCGTGGGGCCGCAGTCCGTGCCGCAGCTCCTCGAGTGGGACCGCGTCGTCAGCTATCTCGATCAGACGGGTTTTCTCGCGAGTCAGTCGCCTCCCGGGATGCTCGATCCTGACGCTCTCACCACCATGAAGCGTCGCCATGACGAAGCCTGGTTTTACACACGTCTTCGCTTGACCGCGAGGAGGCTGGGTTCGCTGTCAGCAGATCTCGAACGTGAAGCACTCGATCTCGCCGCCGAATCGTGGCCGATAAGCTTCGTGCTCGCTGTGTACTATGCGGGTGCTGGCGACAACTCAGGCGCCGATACGTTAGCGAGCCAGTTCGCGACGCTCCTGGATCGGGAAACCGACGTTGACCGGTTGGCGTACTTCCGCGGAGATATTCATGAGCTGGCGGGCCAACTTGCCGCCGCGTGTCAGCCGGCGACGGCCAACCGTTTGGCGTCGATTCTTTCCGAGCGTCTCCCATGGGAATCGCTCGATGACTAGCGATGTAAATCGCCCACAAGTGAGAGCCCAAGACTACCTACCGTGTAGCGGCTATCATTATCAAGATTGTCTCAGTAGATCATTTCTTAATAGCTGAGTATTTGTCTTTTTTCGCGGGATTTTATGAAACGAAATTGGTTCCGTCTAGATATCGAGCGCTAGCTGGGATTTACGGCGCGGGAGAATGGCAGTCTAGGAGACATCTGCAGGAACTCACGGTCATTATCGGTGACACAGGCATCAATGATTCGCAGCGCCGCGGGCCACTCGCTTGCTCACTATTGAAGTAGAGATCAGACGCGGTTCGTCGTCAAATTGACATGGCAGTCACGTCCACCATATCTCCTCGACACTCTCTAGTTCCGAGAGCGTGGAATGCTTTTCGCGCCCGAGTTGACAAGAGTGAATGACTCGGTGTTTCGTGTCGTCGTCTCGGTGCTGCCCAGTGTCATCAGCGTCCATGGCTAACAAGGCCCAGTCGGCCAAGAACGCGCCCTAGTCGACTATCAATCCCAGTCCATACTACGACTCAGCAATGCTTCGAGCCGCTTGTTATGCGGCTCGAACCACTCGATCAGCCGAGCTCGCGTATCGCTGTTCATGGGCGGGTAACCTCCTCCATCCTTGCGAATACCGAGGTCCGTCGGATGGTAGCGGGGCATCCCGAGAAAGTCGAAGACTTCGTTGAGTACGATGGCTGGCTCGGCAAAGAACGTCTCGCTGCGGACCACTAAGAGGCGGTTCGTTGGGATTGCCCTTAGCCAGGGGGCGACTTGCTCGGCGTAGAGACCGCGCTGGAGGTAGGAAAACTTACTGCGGTCTGCACTCGGGCCGCTCCCTGCCTCTTCCGGATGCAAGGGCTCAATTGCAGTGGCCTCTTCGAACGTTCGCCGCTCGTTTCGTCGTCGTACCTGCATCCAGTAGTGGGAGTAGGCCCGGTCAACCGGGTTGCGCAGTAGGACGACGATCTTTACTAAAGGCAGGTCGGTAGCGATGCGGAATGGCGTATCAGGGTCGGCCAGATAGTTCGGGCTAGCTTCCCCACAGAACTGAGCCTCGTCAAACCGGGGGAAGAACGCCCGATACCAATCGAGGCCATTTGCATACCAGCGGTTGAAGTAATGGATTTCCTTTCTTGCAGCAGGTCCGGCCTGTGGATGTTGACTCAAATAGGTGTAGAGCGACGACGTCCCGCCTTTTTGGGCTCCCGGGATAATGAAGTCAGGAAAGCGGCGTTCCTGAGCAGTTGCAACGGCCGAAGGGGAGGGGTCGCGACGGTCTTTACGCGCTCCCGATTCACTCACCGATAACCCTTGAATCGACGGCCGCCTGACGTCCCGGACCACTCCACCCGAAATCCGATCGGTAATCGGAAGTACGTGAACGAGCACATCCTCCACCATTGAGGATCAATGCTACTAATTTGAAGCTTACCGAGGGTCGGACTCTGCGTGCAAGAATTTTTAGCTCATTTTGCGGTGCCATGGGCCCGTATATCGTGCCGAGGAGGAATTCGATCTAGTGGTTGCCTGACCGGGGAGGCGAGACGACCACGATCCGCACCTGCCGTGACCCCGCAATCCTTGTGGCTCTCGCCGTTCTTGCTGAACTGCCCACCAGGATCGTAGTCGACCCGAAAAAAGTCAGCAAGACGGACGGACGACTAAGTGGACGCGACATGAACGCGGTCACTGCCGTTTCACCATTGTCATGGCAGAGCGTGCCTCGATCGTCGAGCCACCGTTCGCAACGGAATTTCTTTTGCCCAATGATCGGAGCAACCACATGCCGCGCTTGACCGGACGATACGGGTTCTGTCACGATGTATCTCTCCCCGCCACATGCGTCAGTCCGCGTTGACAGGATCGATCTCACCACGGCATGAGCATCTTGGCACCTGATTCCCCGCCGCGAGCGGACGACCCGCGGCGAAGCGCGCGGGCGTGGATCGGCGCGCCGTTTCCGCTTGGCCCCCATTGGGACGGCCAGGGCGTCAATTTCTCCCTCCTCTCCGAACACGCAACGGCGGTGGAGGTCTGCCTCTTCGCTCACCCCGATGACCCGTACGAGACCGAGCGCATCCCCCTTCCGGAGCGCACCGGCCACGTCTGGCACGGCTACATTCCTGAGCTCGGACCGGGCCAGGTCTATGGCTATCGCGTTTACGGTCCGTATCGTCCTGAGGTCGGTCTGCGCTTCAATCCGGCCAAACTCCTCATCGACCCCTACGCCCGCGCCATCCACGGCCGGCTCGATTACTCCGGGCCGATCTATGGCTCCGATGCAGAGGCTGGATCACGCGCCGACGACCATGACCGCGGCTCACGCGATGATGCTCCCGCCATGCCTCGCTGCGTCGTCATCGATCCCGCATTCGACTGGGAGGATGACGCAGCGCCCCGGGTTCCCTGGGGAGAGACCATCATCTACGAGACGCATGTCAAAGGGTTCAGCCGGCTCTTTCCAGAGGTGTTACAAGAACTGCGCGGAACCTATCTCGGGCTGGCCCAACCGGCGACCATCGACTACCTGCGCAATCTTGGCGTGACCGCGGTGGAGCTTCTGCCGGTCCACCACTGGCTCGACGAGGTGTCGGTCGCCGCGCGCGGTCTGACGAACTACTGGGGCTACAACTCGATCGGATTTTTCGCGCCGGACGCGCGCTTTGCCGTCGGCGGCTCTCTTGGCCAGCAGGTCACCGAGTTCAAGCAGATGGTCAAGACGCTGCACGCCGCCGGCATCGAGGTGATCCTGGATGTGGTCTACAACCACACCGCCGAGGGCAACCACCTCGGTCCCACCCTCTCCTTCCGCGGCATCGACAACCCGGTCTATTACCGCCTGGTCCAGGATGACCCTCGTCTCTATGTCGACGTCACCGGTACCGGCAACACGCTCAATGTCCGCAACCCCAACACCTTGCGGATGGTCATGGACTCGCTCCGCTATTGGGTCCAGGAGATGCACGTCGATGGCTTCCGCTTCGATCTTGCTCCGGCGCTGGCCCGCGAGGCATTCGATGTCGACCGCGAGGGATCGTTCTTCGACGCCATCCACCAGGATCCTGTCCTGGCGGGGGTAAAGCTGATCGCGGAGCCATGGGATATCGGTGAGAACGGCTACCACGTCGGCAAGTTTCCCACCGGCTGGTCCGAATGGAACGGAAAGTACCGCGACGGCGCGCGCCACTTCTGGCGCGGCGACGAGGGCTGGGTAGCCGACATGGGCTATCGGCTCACCGGTTCCTCCGATCTCTACAAGGCGGACGGGCGACAACCCTTCGCCAGCATCAACTTCGTGACCGCGCACGACGGCTTCACCCTGCGCGATCTCGTCTCCTACGACCACAAGCACAACTGGGCGAATGGCGAGAACAATCGAGACGGGTCCGACGACAACATCTCCTCCAACTATGGACACGAAGGGCCGACACCGGACCAGGAGATCCTGACCGTGCGCGCCCGGCAGCAGCGGAACTTTCTCGCCACCCTCTTCCTGTCACAGGGCACGCCGATGCTCCTCGGCGGCGATGAGATCGGCCGCACCCAGCGCGGCAACAACAACGCCTATTGCCAGGACAACGATCTCAGCTGGTACGACTGGTCGCTCCTCGCCCGGGATGACGACCTGCACGCGTTCGTGCAGCGGCTGATCCGGATCCGTGCCGAGCAGCCTGTCCTGCGCCGCCGCCATTTCCTGTATGGCAGCCGCCTGCGCGCGATCGGGGCGAAGGACATCACCTGGCTGCACCCCGGCGGCGGTGAGATGACCGCCGCCGATTGGCACGACCCGGGTTTGCACGCCCTCGGTCTCGTGCTCCACGGCAACGCCATTGATGAACTGGGTCCGCACGGCGAACCCATCTCCGGCGACACACTTGCCATGCTGCTCAATGCGGGCAGAACGGAGGTGGAGTTCGACCTCACCCAGCAGGGCGATCACGGCCCGGCGAGCTGGGAGACCCTCGTCGACACGATGCATCCGCCGGACAATGACGGGTTGGTCTACCGCGCCCGGACCGCGGTGGTCGTGCCCAGCAGGACGCTCCTGCTGCTGCGTGAAATCCCGCCGGCCACCGGGTCAGACTGATCGACTCCCGCCACAGGCAGCGTGCGACCGCACATGCGCCCTAGCAGCTATGAGCCAATCCCCATTAGCCGACTCGCACTGAGCGCTGCGGCCAGCCGGTCGCACCATTCGGCAGGGGTGGGTTGTATTCCTCCGGCGCGACGTTGCCCTCGCCATCGGTCGCCCGCATCAGGATATTCGCGGCCGCCCCGCTCGCCTCGAACGGGAACACCCAGCGCACCCAGGTGAAATCGGGGTTGATCGATGGCTCCAGGGTGGCGTCGGCCCAGGTCGCACCTTCATCGAGGCTGATCTCCACCCGGAAGATGCCGCGATTCCCGGCCGCGGCCACCCCGGCCGCGATCGCCGGCCCAGCCGGGATCTGCTCGCCCTGCGCCGGGGTGTCGATGCGACCCCAGATCTGGTACGGGGCGGGATCACTCCAACCGCGTGTCTGCCAGTAACCCTGGTAGTCATTGTCGACGGCTTCGATCCGCTCGACCCACTTGACGTTCTTCATCCCGTAGATTGGCGGGACGATCAACCGCGCCGGGAACCCGTGATCCGGCGGCAGCGGCTCGCCGTTCATGCCGGTCACCAGCAGCGTCGTCGGATGCATCGCCTGCGCCAATGGGATCGAGTCGTCATAGCCGTCGGCAGCGCGGAAGACGATGTCGACCGCCTTCGGATCTACCCCGGCTTCCTCCAGCAGCTCGCGCAAGGGGAGACCGGTCCACTCCGCGGTCCCGGCCAGGTCCCCGTTCAGCTCATTGGAGATACACGACAGTGTCGTGATGTTCTGCGTCCTGGCGCGGGCGACGATATCGTCATAAGAGAAGCTCAGGGGCCTGGCGACCAGACCGTCGATCGTCAGCGACCACGAGGCGCCATCGACCACGGGATCAGAGATGTTCTTGGAAACGTGGTAGAAGTCCGCCACCGAGGTAATGACCGGGGTCAGCTTTCCTTCCGCCTCGAGCTCGGCAAACGGCTCCTCGGGACTCGGATCCCATTGAGCGAGCACTTCGTCGGGGGCGTCCGGGGCAAGATCTGGCGACTCAGCGCCAGCCGACGTCGCGGGCGCCGCGCCTGCCGCGGCCGGCGCACCGTCGCGGGCACGCGCCGCGATCTCGGCCGCGGCCTGTTGCCGGGCCTCGACATCGCCGGCCGAGGGCGCCTTCGCCAGCTGCCAGCCGAGGTAGCCGACCCCGGCCGCCAACCCGGCCGCGGCCAGGCTGCGCAGCGCCGAGCGGCGTGAGACGCTCGCATCGGCAGCCGTAGGCGCTGCCACGGTCTCGGGCGCCGGGAGCGGTGCTCTGCCGATCGCCGTCCACGCCAGGGCCCAGACAACGGCAAAAAGCGCCGCCTGGGCCAGCAGCGTGCCTTGATTGACACTACCCGCCGCGAAAAACCCTTCCCGCGCCAGGGGGAAAATTCCAACGGCGATGATCAGAAACAGGACGGCGCCCATGGCGATCCCGGCACTGAGCCGTCCCGTGGCACCCCTGCCGAAGCGCCCTAAGCGGACCAACTGGCCGGCGATCTGACCCGCCCAATACCCCATGCCAACCACGCCAACCAGGACAATCGCCCAGAGCGTGTTCTGCGCCAGACTGCCGAACGATTCCGTGGCCCAGCCAAATACCGCGGTCGGTGTGAGGCGCGCAATGGCCGCGACCACCGTCTCGGGAATTGATTGCGCTCCGGTCGGGGCCAGCGTTACCCGCCAGAGCAAGTCGAGGAACAACACCAGCAACGCCGCAAGTGCCCCGCTGCGTCCATCAGACGCGGCGTGGTTCGAGATGGCGCGGGAGGATGATGCGTGCGTGGACATGGAACTTTTCCTCCGGTCGCGAGAATCTGACGGTTTTCGCGAGTAGTCGGGATTGCCGTGGACAATGGTACGCCCGCACCGCTATCGCGTGCCTCTACGCACTAGTACGGTTCGTTGAAGACATTGGATCATTACAGGGTGAGTCGGTAAGTCGGTAAGTCGGTAAGTCGAGTCGTGAGTCGTGAGTCGTGAGTCGTAAGAAGACTAATAGCCAACAGCCGTTAGCCGATAGCCCTCGTCACAAGCCCGACCGGGCTCCGCTCCTAGCGCATTCAGCACCCGGGCTGGCCGTGGTTGCCACAGCAGTTCTGCCGCAGCACGACGCGATGCCAAAGATTCCGCGCCGCCATGCGCAGCTTGGTCGCGAACGGTGCGTCGTAGTCCGACCAATTGGAGATCACCGCTCCAATCGATGGCCGATCGCCATTTCCGCCGGAACCGCTGCCCGCGCACATCGCGTAGCCCCCCTTGTGGTTTCCAGCCGAGCTCGGGCCTCAGGCTGAAGGTGCGCCGGCGACAAGACTATCGTCGCGAAGATCCGGACACCTGCCGGAGCTCGACTGCCCCTCATCTGCCTCGTGCGCCTGTACCGTCGAGATGAGCACCTGATCGAGGAACTGATTGATCTCGGCGTAGAGGCGGATCGCGCGCTTCGCGGCCAGGCCCTGCTCGTCGATGAGCGCGGTGACAGCCCGCACGACCGGGTACCGGAAGTAGATGAACGCTTCGATCGTTTCCGACGCTGACAACCCATGAGTAGCGCCATTGCGACCGTAGTGCTCGCCGATCTGGCGTGCCTCGTCTAGCAGCGACGTGCGGTCACCAGCAGCCGAGGGAGCCGATGCGTATCGCATCGCGAGATCGACGAGCCGCCGGCCAAGACGCCGGTGCTCCTCCTGAGTTGACGCACCGTAGGCACGAAACCAGGGGCGCTCGCGCGCGACGCGGAGATAGTCGTCCTCATACCCGGAGAGCGAGCGATCGGTCAGCGTCTGACGTGAGACGCGCGGCCGCTCCTGCAATCGTGGTCCCTCACCGACGAGGGCCCGCAAATCGGCTTCGGCATAGCGACGGTGGCCGCCGGGAGTACGGAAGACTGGGACCTTGCCGGTGTCGCTCCAACGGCGCAGGGTGCTCTGATCGACGCCGAGGAACGCACACGCCTCGTGGATCGTCAGCCAGCGGCCACCCGACGGCTCGAGCCCTGCCGTCTCGTCGCGGTGGCTTCCCGCTGTCCGCTCACGGGGCATGTGCGTCCTCCCGGCTCCCGGCGCGCTCGAGGGTGCGGTCGGGACGATGGGTCCGCTATGGCGACTCGCCAGCGAATCCGCCATGCTGTTTGAAGCCGCGCCAGTGTACATAGCGGCCACGACCTGTCAACTGGACGATGTTGGATGTCGGAGGTCGGAAGTGAGTCGAGGGTATTGAAGTGACGCGGCGACGGCGCTGGCTACAATCCCTGCACGATGATTCGCAGTGGACGGCGGAAGAGCAGGAGCATGCCGGCGTGACCGACGAGCTGAACTTCATGACCGCGCGAGAATTGGCGCGGCGCATCCGGGCCCGTGAGCTTTCCGCCGTGGAGGTGCTGCAAGCCCATCTCGCTCAGATCGAGCGCGTCAATCCTGTCATCAATGCCATCATCACCCTCCTGCCGGAGCGCGCCCTGGCTGATGCCCACGCCGCCGACGCCGCACTCGCGCGAGGCGACGACGTCGGGCCACTTCATGGCCTCCCCATCGCCCATAAGGACACGCTCGCCACCAGGGGGATCCGCACCACCCAGGGCTCGCCGATCTACGCCGACACCGTTCCGGACGAGAATGCGCTCATCGTCGAGCGCATTCAGGGCGCGGGAGCAATTCCGATCGGCAAGACGAACGTCCCAGAGTTCGGCGCGGGCTCGCAGACGTTCAACACCGTCTTCGGCACGACGCTCAATCCCTACGATCTCTCGACGACCCCCGGGGGGTCCTCCGGCGGGGCCGCCGCGGCCCTGGCCACGGGCATGCACCCCATCGCGGACGGCAGCGACCTCGGCGGCTCACTCCGCAACCCCGGTGGCTATTGCAACGTCGTCGGATTTCGCCCAACTCCCGGGCGCGTCCCCAAGATCAATACGAAATCAGCCTGGTTCGACATGACCGTCAATGGTCCGCTGGCGCGCACCGTTGGCGATGTCGCTCTCATGATGAGCGTGATTGCCGGGCCCGATCTGCGCTCACCAATCACCCTCGAAGACCCGGGCGCGGCCTTCGCCCGGCCGCTCGAGCGGGATTTCCGTGGGGTGCGCGTTGCCTGGAGCCGCGACCTGGGCGGGCTCCCGGTCGATCCGCGCACCACGGCGGTGCTCGAGTCCCAGCGCGTCGTCTTCGCCGACCTGGGTGTGGAGCTCATCGAAGCCGAACCCGACCTGAGCGACGCCGACGAGGTGTTCCACATCTATCGCGCCTGGGACTTCGAATTGGGTTACGGTGATCTTCTCGATAACCACCGCGACCAGCTGAAGGACACCGTCATCTGGAACATCGAGCAGGGGCGCGCCCTCACAGGGCCAGACATCGGCCGCGCCGCGCGCCTGCGCTCCGAGATCTATCGCCGCGTGCACGACTTTTTCACCGAGTACGAATTCCTCCTGCTTCCCGTCTCTCAGGTCCCGCCCTTCTCCGCCGACATCCCCTACCCGACCGAGATCAACGGCACGCCAATGGCCACCTACATCGAGTGGATGCGAACCTGCTCGCGCATCACGGTGACCGGCCATCCCGCCATCTCCGTCCCCGCGGGCTTCACCCCGGAGGGTCTCCCCGTCGGTTTGCAGATCGTCGGGCGCGCCCGCGACGACTGGGGTGTCCTCCAGCTTGCCAACGCCTTCGAGAGCGCAACCCATCACTGGCGCCACCGGCCTCGTTTGCAGGCCGCCATCACCGCCTAGATCCGGGGCGACGGCCGGCGGGCCCGGTTTGCCACTCCGCTCGCACGACTCTCGCATGCAACCTGATTCGTTCGAGATCGCCTGATGCACGTTCGAGGATTCCGCTCCTGGGAGATATCGTGGAACAAGTGTCCAGCGGCCCGCCCGCCAAGCGAACAAGACGCAGGGTGCGGTTCTACGTACCGCCACCACCGCTGCCGCGACATGCCTATCCCCCGCGCACTATGGAGGCGACGCGGCTGCTGGAGCATTTCTTCGTCTCGGCGGTGGTCACCGTCTTGCTGATCCGCGCCTGGCTCGGTCTCACCGGCTATCCGCAGATCGGGGGCGATGGTCTGCACATCGCCCACATGCTCTTCGGCGGCATCGGCATGCTGATCGCGCTCCTGGTGAATCTGACCTTTCTCGGGCGGCGGACGCGCGTCTTCGCGGCGATCGTTGGCGGCGCCGGCTTCGGCGCCTTCATCGACGAGCTGGGCAAGTTCATCACCAGCGACAACAACTACTTCTACCAGCCGGCGGTCGCCCTGATCTATGTCATCTTTGTCTTGCTCTTCATCGCCGGGGAGCGGCTTGCCTCAGACTCCCACACCACGCCGGACGAACGCCTGGTACAAGCCCTCGACGTCCTGACCAGCGCCACGATCGAGGGCTATCCGAAGCGCGAACGCGAGCAGGCCTCCCAATTGCTGGCCGAGAGTGATCCCAAGAATCCGCTGGTACCCGCTCTTGACCAGGCGCTCGCCAGAATCGCCGCAACACCCGACCCGGCTGAGAGTCTCGCCGAGCGGCAAGCACAGCGACTAACGACGTCATACTTCTGGCTGGTCGGCCAGCGCTGGTTCCTGATGCTCGTTCTGGTCATTGCCGGCGTCGCGACCCTATCGAACCTGCGGACCCTGGCGGCCACGCTTCTCGCCAATCCGGCGGATCGACGCTTGCAGATGTATGTCGATTCGACCACGGGGCTACTCTCGATTGCGACGCTCATTGCCAGCGTGCTGCTGATCGGCGGACTGCTCCACTTACGTGGCTCACTCCTGGTGGCCTTCCGCTGGTTCCGCCGGTCAGTCCTGGTGTCCCTGCTGGTGGTTCAGCCGCTCGCCTTCTACGAGCAGCAATGGACGGCATTGATTGGCCTGGCGCTCAATCTGGTACTGCTCTCAGCGCTCGAATTCGGGATCGCGCGTGAATCGGCGCCTGCTGGCGGGATCGTGGCCACTTACGCGTAATGAGTCACAAATTCACGAATACGGTATCTTTTCGCGCCTGCCTCTAAAGGTCTCTGAGCATCAAACGCTTGTTCGTTCAGACGAGCGATACATGGCCTCGGGAGCGGGCTCGATATCTTCGGACTTGACAGCAAACCAGGCTATCGTCGCCCCGTCGGGACGCGAGAACTCCACCTCATACCCATCTTCGTAGATGTCGAGGATGAAACCAATCGTGCCTCGACCCACGCCTTTGCTCACAAAGCGATCTGTCGTCAGACGCACCGGGCTAAACTCGGGGAGTGGCATGCTTTCATTCTTTCCGGAGCTTGCGCGAGAAGCCACTGAATGGGGTCGTCTACAGACAGCCTATGACTCTTCTGCGCCATTGCGCAGGCTATCTTTGTGCTCCAGAACCCGTCCAACGCGGACTGCTAGGCTCGGCGTGGGCTCACCGTCAAGGGGAAGGCAGATCAACCAGCCGGCTCGGCGCGTGGTGCCACTCCCGAGCCCACGGGTTTGGCGGCAATCTCTGCCCAAAATGCGTCGTACGCAGGATCGCTATGCACCCGGATGACATCCCAGGGAATCTCGATCTCCCCGGCTGGTGAGGGCACCACCAGGTGAAAGTCTTCTACCCGCAGGTTACGCCAATCCGGTTCTGGCTCGTCTGGCGACACTAGGCACCTGGGAGATAGTCGAGCTTCAGAGCCATCCGCGAAGTCAATAATGACTTCACCCCCTCGATACAAGGCGGCTACGATCCGTTGATAGTCAAGTGTGTCCCATGGCTGTGTCGCTCGCGACGCCGCACTCATGACGATGTCCTCTCGTGATTTGGCAGGTCCCAGGCGCGTCGCAGTTCTTCCAAATGTTCTCGGAGCAACTCCCATGCCGCCGCGGGTGGCTCTAGGCCGCTGAGCACTTGCACATACTCGAGATCGACAACGCATGCTCCATCTGGCCAGTAGACGTGGCAGTGGGGACGGTGGTGCCGGTGTCCACGTTCGTCATAGACGTAGACGCGGATGTGACCGCGTTGGACGACCTTGACCACACCCTCACCGTATCGCCAGATCGTGATATCGTCAAGTGACAGATCGATCGGGCGAGGAATGGCCAGCCGCGCCTACGGCTCCTCGAGGCTGTCGCGCAGGATGTCCATGTGCTCCAGGGCCAGACCGGTGCCGACCGCCACGCAGGAGAGCGGGTCGTCGGCGACGTAGCAGGGCACCCCGGTGACCTCCATCAGCAGGTCAGGCAGGTGCCGCAGCATGGCGCCGCCGCCGGTCAGGATCATCCCTTTGTCGATGATGTCGGACGACAGCTCCGGAGGCGTCTCTTCCAGCACCGCGCGCACCGCCCCGATGATCGCCTCCAACGGCTCGGTGATCGCGTCGGTTACCTCGTTGGCGTGGATCTGGATCGTCCGCGGCAGACCGGCGACCTCGTCGCGGCCCCGCACCTCCATGCGGATATCTTCGTCCACCGGCATGGCGCTGCCGATGGCGATCTTGACCTCTTCCGCGGTCCGCTCGCCGACCCGCAGGTTGTATTTGCGCTTGATGTAGTTGGCGATCGCTTCGTCGAAGCGGTTGCCCCCAACCCGCAGGGAGCGAGCGACGACAATTCCGTTGAGCGAGATCACCGCGACCTCGGTGGTACCGCCGCCGATGTCGATGATCATGTTGCCGGAGGGATCGGCCACCGGCACGCGAGCTCCGATTGCCGCCGCTAGCGGCTCGGAGATCAGAAACGCCTTGCGCGCTCCCGCGGCGAGGGCGGCATCACGCACGGCGCGCCGTTCGACGCCGGTCACCCCGGCCGGGACGCAGATCATGACCTCAGGCCGCACCAGCGAGAATCGGCCGCAGCTCTTGTTGATGAAGTAGCGCAGCATCTCCTGGGTGACGACGTAGTCGGCGATCACCCCGTCGCGCATCGGGCGCACGACTTCGATCGTCTCACGCGGCTCGCGGCCGAGCATATTGCGCGCTTCCAGCCCGACCGCTTTCACTTTGCCGTCTTTCGCGGAGATCGCCACGACCGACGGCTCGTTGATGACGATGCCACGACCACGGAGAAAGACGAGGACGTTGGCCGTCCCGAGATCGATGCCGATCTGTTTGGGCACGCGGTTGCGCTCCGGACGCTGCGGAGAAAAGTCCGGGTATCACGGCACTATCTGCAACCGTGCCCGGTGGGCCAGATGGCGCGATAGTACCATCCGCCAGTCCTCACTGACAGGACCTGTAGCCCACCAGAGCCACGAGTACCCTGGACAGACCGTCAGGATCTGTACCGTGCCCCGGCAGCGTGGCGTGATACTGATGCTGGCGAGAAATTACCGCGCTTCACCGGCTCGGCCGCCGGTGAAAGTGCACCTGGCGGCAGTTCGGCGCATCACCCCGCTCCATGGCGAGCACGGCCCGGCTCCATACGCGGTCTATTGCGTCCTGGCTCAGATCGTCCCCAAGCACATGAACCTCGCGCTGACTGCCTCGGACAAAGTGAATGTGGTGGGAGCGATAGAGCGTGCCCGCATTCCCGGCCACGAGGACCATCTCCACCACATAGGCAACCCCCATGTGATCGCAGCGCAGCACCTCGATATCCCGAAACGCCGGCCGCCACGGCTCCCGCCCTTCGTCGCCATGCACGAAACATTCGCTCCGGCGCGTCTGGTGGGTCAATCCTTTATCGCCAGCGGTAATGGCATCGGTGGCGAGACCGCCAGACATCCCCTACTCGCTCCAGACCCAGCCGACATCCTTGACGCGATGCACGGGCACCCAACGGTTGTCACGCCAGGCTAGCCACGTCGAGCCATGGCGCTTTGGCCGCACGGGACGAACGTCGCCTGGGAGCGGTTGCCCCACCTGAGTCGGTTCCTCTCGATGCAACAGCGACGTCAGCTGCTCGACCCGGTCCTGGACCCCGTCCACGATGGCATGACCGGCTTCGCTGACCCGTTCGGCGGCATCTGAAACGCGATCGATCAACCGCTCGGCGATATTCTGGGCACCTTCATCGTCGGCACTTCGATCCTTGGTCATGGTCAGCTCCTCCACGTATGACGCGGCTTCAGTCGCGGGCCAGGCATCATCGGGATCCAATCAGGCGGACGGCGGCCGCTTGCGGCTGCTCGATGGCAAATGGCCTGGCGAGCAAGACGGCGCGGTTCGAAGTAGACATCGTGTCTCGGGCGCGAATCCAGTCGCCAGCGATCTTGAGGTTGATTGACAGACTCAAGTTCCGCTGCGCACTGTGCACTACGTCGAGCTCGGTCCCTTCGCCTGCATGTCCTGAGCCAGCGCCGCCGTGGCGTCGATCTCCTGATCGATGCGGTCGAGGTGGTTCTCGACCTCAGCCGGGGCGATGACCCCCAGCCGCAGGCGGAGTCGCAGTGACCCGACGTGGAGTTTCATCGCGGTCAGGCGATCCAGGACGCGGTGAGCAAAACCAGCAGCGCCACCGCTAGAGGCAGGTTGTTCCACCACTGATTCCCCTGATCCCGTATCGCGCGTCTTCCCGTTCCCAATGTCGCCATTCTAGTGGGGGCGTGCTCCGGCGGCCAGATGATCCGGAATGAGGCGTCGCAACTCCAGAGCTTTAGACTTGGAATGCGACGGGTTGCCTGTACCATAGAGACCCGCGGACAGGCGGCAAGCCGAGAGGGACGACGTGGATCCATCAGCCGGTCCCAGTGAGGCGCGCGAGGAAGGACAAGGACCCGCACCGACCGACAAAGGTCCAGCGCGCCAGCGCGCCGAGCCCGGCAACGTTGCTGGGGGCTCGCCCAGGCGCCCACCCCAGGACACTCGCCGAAAGCGCGCCAACGAGCAGCGCTACGCGGGCTGGGGAGACGGGATCGAGCGCGTCTTTTGTATCCGGGCCGAGCAGCTTCTTCCGGAAACCTTTCCTGTCGCATCCCATGCCGGCGCCGCCACTATTCCAGCCACCATCGTGGCGCGGCGCCCCGACGCACTCTTACTCTGCACGTTCAGTCACCACGGACCGCACAGCTGGCCCGACGGCGAGCTCGTTGCCGATGGACCGGTCATGGTCGCCACAACCGCCGAGAGCGCGGAGGATTCGGTCCGCTCTCAACCCGAATAGACGTGCTTGGGATACGCGAACACAAAAGCTGACGGTCCGGGGAGGGAAGGGGGAGCCGGACCGCCAGTCAGGGGGCTAGCCGGGTTGTTGGGATCCGAACTAGCACGTGCATTCTATGCCAGACAGTCACAGGTTTCAAGCCGAAACGACTCAGGTCTCTCTATTTCACCATCCGCACCCGACTACCGAGTGTGGGCGACGCGGTCTCGACGACCCAGCGCCGGAGCCCCTCGGCGTGCTCTTCGAAATCAGCCGCGCGCCCGAACAGCCACTCCTGGGTGCGAACATCGTCCGGCATGGCGCGGGCCGCCCTGGCGAGCGTATTGCTCGCCTTGGCCAGCTCGTCCAGCGTCCGCGACCAGTCCTGCCGAGCGCGAGCGGCGACGCTTGCCGCGTTGAATCCTTCCACCTTGTAGACCGCGTCGGGAAGCGTCGGATCGGCGGCGATGAGGCGCAGCCGGCGCGCGGCTTCCCATTCCCAACCGGCGCAGTGGGCGACGACTTCGCGCACGGACCACGTCCCGCAGGCGCCGGGGCGCTCGCGCAGCTCTGCCGGAATCGCGTCGAGCAGCGCGACGAACTCGAGCACCGATTGCGCCCAACGCGTATACGCGTCGACCGGTTGCTGCTCAGGACGCGTGGGCTCCGTCTCTGTCGACCCACGGCCATCCTGGGGGCTTGCGGCCTTTTCGGCGGGAACATGCCACGTTCGTTTGGCGTCGAGCGGGGCCATGCTGGCGCTTGTCTCTGGCATGGGAGGCGGCGTCGCGGCCATACCAAGCACCACGGCACGGCAGGCAAAGGCATCGGCGGCGGCACGATGGCCGCCTGGTTCGGCGCCGAAGGCGAGTACGGCGCGCTCCAGCTTCTGGAAGCGGTACCAGCGCTTGCCCGAATCCCAATTTCCGTAGAAGCCAGCGTACTTGCGCATCGCGCACTCCCAGTCCGCGGCTGGCGCGGCCAGGTCATAGCGCTCACACGCCTGGTTGACCATCTGGCGATCGAAAATGACGTTGTAGACAATGATGCGCCGGCCAGCCAGCACCCGCAGCAGATCTTCATAGAGGTCGCACCATGCCGGTGCGTCCTTTACATCCGCGTTGGTAATCCCGTGGACCCGGGTGGCATCGGCCGGAATGCGCCGGGTTGGCTGCACCAGCGACTCCAGCAGCACCTCGCCGGCGGCGCTGACCGCGGCAATGTCGACGATCTCAGCGCGTGGACCGAACCCGGTGGTCTCCGTGTCGA
Organism: uncultured Chloroflexia bacterium; assembly: GCA_963724295.1. Lineage (GTDB taxonomy): Bacteria > Chloroflexota > Chloroflexia > Thermomicrobiales > UBA6265 > JACCXM01. The sequence continues at coordinate 103,956 of CAVRUC010000008.1, forward strand.
GATAGATGACCCGGGGATCATCCATAACTCCGGCCGCCCAGGCGATCGCCTTGGCGCGTGCTTCATCCCACCGTCGCTGGACATGCTCGTCGGCGAGGGTCGCGTCAGTACCGGGCGGCTCCCACCGCCACGATCGCGCCCGCCGCAGGGCCCTCCGGTTCCCCTTCAACGACCGGTGCCTTTCCAGCCCGCCGGCAAGCAGGGTGTGCCGGCGGGATTTTCCCGCGAGGATGCTAGCATGCGGCCGCACAATCTCAACCCTTCGTTTGGAGTGCCGCTGATGTCAGACAGTGAAAATCCGGTCGATTCGCGATTGGAGACGTTCATTCGCCGCATGCCAAAGGCGGAGATCCACGTCCATCTGGAAGGCTCGGTGCGCCCGGCGACGCTCCTCGAGCTCGCCCAGCGCAACGGGGTGCGGCCCCCAGCCAGCGACGAAGCCGGGCTGCGGGAGTTTTTCCGCTTCCGAGATTTCCCACATTTCATCGAGGTCTACATCGCCGTTTGCTCTTGTCTGCGTACGCCCGAGGACTTCGCGACCATCGTCCGCGAGCTGGGTGAGGACGCCGCGGCGCAGAACATCCGCTACCTCGAGATCCATTTCAACCCGGAGACGAATGTCCGCAAACGTGGTCTCGACTTCCATCAGATGCTGGCCGGGATGAACCGGGGCCGGGCCGAAGCACGAGAGCGCTGGGGCGTGGAGATGCGCTGGATCGCCGACGGCGTGCGTGACAGCGAGACGAGCCCGTATTCGGTCACACAGACCGTCGACTGGATCACGGCGCTCTCAGCCGACGATGGTGTCGTGGCTCTGGGATTGGGCGGGAACGAGGTCGGCTATCCGCCTGCCCCGTTCGTCGCCGATTTTGCGCGCGCCAGAGCCGCGGGCCTGCACACCGTCGCGCATGCTGGTGAGACCACCGGCCACGCCACCATCTGCGACTCCCTTGATTTCCTCGGAGTGGAGCGGATTGGGCATGGCGTGCGCGCGATCGACAATCCCGACCTCGTGGAGCGCCTCGCCCGGGACCGCGTCCCGCTCGAGCTCTGCCCGACCAGCAACCTCTGCACCGGCGTGGTGTCCAGCTTTGCGGACCACCCGTTCCGCACCTTCGACGATGCCGGCGTACTGGTGACCGTCAATTCCGACGATCCGCCCCTCTTCGGCACGACGTTGACCGACGAGTTCCTGGTGCTGGCCCGGCACTGGGGCTATGACGCCGACGGCATCCAGCGCATCGCGCTCAACGCCGTCGACGCCGCGTTCCTCCCCAAGGATGAAAAAACGCGAATGCGAACCGAGTTCGTCGAAGAGTTCGCCCGTCTGCGGCTGGAGGTGGGGTTGCCACCGGCGGAGGTGTGAGGGCGCGCTGCGCCCCCTACTCCGGCGCGGCCGCGTTCAGCAGCGCCAGGTACGCGTCGGCGCTCTCCTCGCCGGTGATCGCGCGGACCACGGTCTCGTCCAGCTCGCTGGTGAACGAGGCCAGCCCGGCCTGAATCTCTGCCGCGGTGTCGCCGATCACCGCCGTTGCTTCTGCCGGTGTACCCATTCGCGCGAAGTTCGCCGCGTAGGCGGGATAGCCGCCGTAGCGCCCCGCCTCTTGCGAGAACACCTCCCGCGCCCCGGGGCCATAGACCGTCCGCACGTAACCGAGGATCAACGGCCGGGGGCGGCCCGCCTCCCGCGCCGCCGCGGTGACGATTGCCGCCGACGGCGCCACGTACTCCGCCGTGAGCCAGTTCAAGAGCACTCCGTCCGAGCTGCTCCCCGCCGTGGCACACATGTTCGGGCCGAGCGCGCCGACGACGATCGGCGCCTCGAGCCGCTCCTGCAGCGTTGTCGCGCCCTCCCGCACCCGGGCCAGTCCTCCCTGGGGGTTTCCCGATCCGATGCCGACGATCAGCCGCTGTTGCGGCAGACCAAGCTCGTCGACACGTCGCGCAATCACGTCCGCTGGCTGCCGATCGAGCGGGATGACCCCCACACCAAGCTGGACCTGCGAGGTCACCTCCGCCGCGGCGCGCAGCGACGCCAGCCCGTCACCGTGCGGCGTGTCATTGACCCAGAAGGTGTGGTAGCCGGCTGCTTCGGCCGCGGCAGCCAGCGTCCGGATGACATCGTGCGGCAGCGCTCCCGCCACCCCGAATCCACGCCAACCCGCGCGCCGGCCCCCGTTGGTTGTCATTTCGCCTCGACTCCTCGCTTCTGGTCACTTCACGATCAATGAGACTGACGCGACGAAGTGTCCGCGCGACGAGTGCCACTGACAACACCACCGTCCGCTGGTTGGGCAACAATCTCATCCCGGCGAGGCGATGGACCGGTCTCCTCAGTCTCGACCCAGGAGACGGTCGAACGAGATGGCGCCGGGTCCGGTAAGCGCCAGAGCAGCGGAGACCAGGCCCAGCAGTAGCGGGAACTCGTACCCTCCCTGGCCGTAGAACCCCTGCGGCCAGTGTGCCTTGCGCGCCGCAACCGCCATGTTGGCCGAGGCAACGAAACCGGCGGGCCGCGTTCCCAACCCGAGCGCCAGACCGAGCCCCCCTCCGAACTCAGCCAGACCGGCGAGCACGGCGGCGACCTGTGGCTCGGGGACACCCATCTGCGCGAGCATCTGAGCAAACGACTCCGGACCGCCTTGTTTGACCGCGGGGGCGAAGTTCGGACCGAGCGCCCCCGCGACGGGCTGAGGCGGTTCCTTCTCCGGGCCGCCGAAGAGCTTTGGGTAGCCATGGGCCATCAAGGTCACCCCGGCGCCCAGCCGGAGCAGCAACAGTCCCAGATCTCGTTTCATCACCGCCTCCTCCGCACCATGCCATGGTCCCAACGCCCAGGTCGTTGCCTCGCACGTTCAGAGGCGGGAGAGCGTCACCATGCGGGGTCGCCATGCAACTCGCGGACCACCGCCGCGCGTCAGCCGGAGGCGACAACCAGCGATTGCCTGGCTGGCTCAGGACGTGACCGGCTCCCGCGCGGCGGGCGGCGACCATCCCGCTGACAGCTCGAATACGCGCGCCATGTCGCCGATCATCCGCCGCCTGTCCTCCGGTTCAGGCAGGAAGGTGGTGATCATCACCTCATCCACCTGCGATTGGTCGGCGAGGTCACGGACCTGGCGGTGGACGTCCTCCGCGTCGCCGACGAAGGAGCGCATCGGCATCGAGGCGATCATCTGCCGCTCGGCGGCCGTGAACGGGTAGCGCTTGGCCTCCTCCAGCGTCGGGTAGGCGCCCAGCTGCCCACTGCGCAGGCGGAGCAGGAGCAGGTCGTTGATCAGGGACAGCTCACGAGCGTGCTCAGACGTCTCGCCGACGGTCACCGAGACGGTGAGGATCGACCACGGCTCCGGGTAACGTTCGGAGGGAACGAAGGACGCCCGGTAGTCGCGCAGGGCCGGCACCGCGCCGCGGCCATTGATGTGAGCGGCAAAGGCGAAGCCCAATCCGGTTTCGGCGGCGAGCCGGGCGCTGAAATCGCTCGACCCCAACAGCCATAACGGGGGCAGCCTGGTATCGACCGGCACCGGCCGGATCGTCCGAAAGGGGTGATCGGCGGGGAAGGCCTGGTCATCGAAAGCCAGCAACTCGGCGAGCAGTTCGGGGTAATCGTCGGCGGTCAGAGCCTCAGCGGAGCGCCGCATGGCGAATGCGGTGATGGTGTCCGTGCCGGGAGCCCGACCCAGTCCCAGGTCGATCCGTCCAGGGTGCAGCGCTTCCAACAGCCGGAAGGTCTCGGCGATCTTCAGCGGGGCGTGGTTCGGCAGCATCACACCGCCGGCTCCCACCCGCAGGCGGGAGGTCCGGCTGGCAACGTGCTCGATCATGATCTCCGGTGCCCCGCTGGCCAGCCCCGGGGAGTTGTGGTGCTCGGCGTACCAGACCCGGTGGTACCCGAGCTGGTCGGCGAGCACCGCCAGATCGACCGAGGTTCGCACGGCTTCGCCAGCCGAGGACCCCGCCACGATCGGCGTCAGGTCGAGCAGGGAAAGAGGACGGGGCACGAATGATCCTTTCGAGAAAAGCGGATAACGACAAAGAGCGCGGCCCCGAGTAGTGCCAGATACGCCGGGACGAAATCCGCGGCGATGGACAGAATCAGCCGGCGCTCACTTGAGGCGCCACGGGCGCCGTCCCGGCGGCATGTCGGCCTGGCAGGCGAATGAGGCGCGCCGTACGAACCCAGCCGAAGGCCCAGGTCAGGGCGACCAGGCCAAACGCGAGATTGAACATGAGGAGGATCCCGGCCTGCGACAGTGAGTAGGCGGTGATCACCTCGATCGATGCGATCCCCTGCAGGGCGACCAGGTCGAACGCCTGCGTCGTTCCGAACCCGCCCGGTGTGACCTGCACGGTGCGGGCCAGGCCATGGGAGACGTTGACGCGCAAGAGTGTTTCCAGTGATGGCGAAACGCCAAAGGCAAGCAGCAGTGTCCCCGTGACACCCCAGCGCAGCGCGAAAGCGAGCAGCGTCGGCACCATGACCGTAAGGATGTAGCGGCCGGGGGTGCGCAGGATTGCTCCGCCCGTGGCCATTTGCGCGACGAACTCGCGCAGCCAGTGCCGGCCGCGCCGGAGGAGCACGACGAGCAGCGAAGCGATCAGTGCGGTCAGCAGTACCGCCGGCAAGGGCCATTCGACAAAGAAGGCCACCACCCGGTCGATAAACCCGCCCTGCTCGCCGAATCCGGCATTTGCCACCCCGAAGAGCACCAGCAGCACGGTACCAAGAGTCGTGGAGGAGATTCCCTGCACCACCCGCGTCGCCAGGACCGCCGTGATGCTCAACGACGGGAATGCGGCCCGGTAGAGCCCGAGGACGGCGAAGCCTCCAAGCTTCGGCGGGATAATCGCGAAGATCGCGACGCCGCCCTGGACAACGCCAAGCGTCTGCCGGAACCCAATCCCCTCCTCGGGATAGGCGGCACGCAAGACGGTCCTCCAGGCGACCGCGTTCAGGCTGACCTCAGCCGCCTTCAGCGTGCAAGCCAGCATGACGAATGGCGCGGGAATACCGGCGATCAAGACCCAGATGTCGGCAAACCACGTCCACGGGTCGAGTCCCAGGCGACCGACGAACTCGATCGACGCCACCAGGACGGCGATGCCAAGCACGACTCCTGCGGCCCAGCTCGCAATGCGCCTGGTGCCAGCCGGAAACGATGACCGCGGGCGCGCCAGGTCGATAGCACACCCTGCGGTGAGGCTTTCCGGCCCTTGCCAACTGGACTGCGATGCAGGCGAAGTCACCATGTTCTCCCACGGCGAGCGGCAGCCCGGCGCCCTTGCCGAGCGATCTACCGCCGCCGGTTACTGTGCGCGCCTATTGTGCGCCGGAATGAGCTCTCCTGTCGCCTAACGGGGGTGATGGGTGATGGGTGATTACTCGCTCCGCTCGTGGTGGCAGGGTGTCGGGACATTCGTTCTCCCTGTCACCCCGCCACCCTGCCACCCTCAGAACAACAGCGGCACCTGGCGGAACCCGCGCAGGAAGCTGCCACCCCACTGGATCTCGTCGGCGGGAACGGCGAGCCGCAGATCGGGGTAGCGCCGGATCAGCGTCTCAAAGGCGACCTGTCCCTCGACCCGGGCCAGCGGCGCTCCCAGACAGACGTGGATCCCCTTGCCGAAGGCGACGTGGCGGTTGGCATCCTCCCGGCTGATATCGAACGCGTCGGGAGCGACGAAGCGCTCGGGATCGCGATTGGCGCCCGCCAGACTGACAGTGACCTGATCCCCGGCGGCGATGCGCGTCCCCGCGATCTCGAGGTCCTCGGCGGCCATACGGCGCCCGACGAAGTCGACCGGCCCCCAATAGCGCAGTGTCTCCTCGACGGCATTCCTGGCCAGTCCCGGATCTTCCCGCAGCCTGGCGAATTGCTCCGGGTGGGTGAGAAGCGCGACGACGCCGTTGCCAATCAGGTTCACCGTCGTCACGTGTCCAGCCAGGTACATAAGGAAGACCGTCGCCAGGATCTCCTCTTCCGTCAGAACGACATCGTCCTCTTCCGCCAGGACCATCCGGCTGATCATGTCGTCGGTCGGCTGGCGGCGCTTGCGCGCGAACAGGTCTCTCAGGTAGGCGATGAAATCGCGGAGCCCTTGCCGTACTTGCTCGTCCATGGCGCTGTCGCGCCCGCGATCGACCCGGAGCAGGTTCTCGGTCCAGCCCCGGATCTGCTCGCGATCCTCGCGCGGGATGCCCAGCATGTCGGAGATGACCGTCACCGGGAATGGGTAGGCGAAAGACCGGATCAACTCCATCCGCCGGTTCGGCGCGGTCTCGCCGCGCGCGGCCGCTTCCCGCTCGGCACGATCGAGGAGCGCATCGACGACCTGCTGGATGCCCGGTCGCATCGCCTCCATGCCACGACCGGTGAAGCTGGGCTGGACCAGCTTGCGGATCCGCGTGTGGTCGGGCGGGTCGATGGCAATGAGGCTCCTGACCAGCGGCCGGAACTCCTCCGGACTCTCGGGCATCTGCTCCCGTTGCTCGGGGGTCAACCGCGAGCGAGGATCGACGTAAAAGCGGTCGTCGAGCAAGGTGGCGACAACGTCGTCATAGTGGGTGACGAAAAAAGACTCCCGGTTGAACATCTCGTTGCGCGGTCCGTCACGCTCTGCACCTGCCTCGCCGGCGGCAAACTTGACGACGCCGACGCGACCCCGCTCGCGCATCGCGGCGTAGGTGTCGTAGGCCGTGGCCATGAACGCGGGATCGCCGATGTCCAGCGTGACCACCTCGGGTACGAGCGGCTCCTCGGCGCCGTTTGCGTCCGCGGCGATCGTCTGTGGTTGGTCCGATGTCTTTAGAGTCGCCATGGTGTCTCGTCGATTTCCTTCCAGTTCGCGTCCGCTGCCTGCCGCTGGACCATCCGGCGGCGTTACGAGTCCCTCGATGTCAGCCAGGACGTGCCGTTCTCCCGGCACTGGCGCGGTCCAACCGCCTCGTATTCGGCTCGTCCATGACCGGCGTCTCCTCTTCACAAGCGCAGTCGTCATCCCAGGCGGGGAGATCGTCACCAACCTTCATCCCGACCGGCCCGGGAGCCTGTGCTTCGAGTGCGGCGAAGGTCCGCTGCAAGAGATCGAGCGCGCGGCCGAGCTCGGCCAGCTCGCGAGGCGAGGCCTGGGAGAGCGGCGCCGCGAGCTCCTCCGTCAAAGCCCGCTCGACGAGCGTGCTGGCGGCCAGACCAGCGTCGGTCAACGCCAGGCGGAGCCGCCGCCGGTCATTGGGGTCAGGCTCCCGGCGTACGAGCTCGCGACGCTCCAGACGGTCGATGATGCCGGTGATGACGGCCGGGGTGACCTGCCAGAGACGAGCCAGCTCGCCCGGCGAGGAGGCGCCGTTTCGAATGCCGGTGAGGGCGGCGTACTGGCGCAAGCTGAGACCGGTATCGGCCCCGGCCCTGTGGACGCGCGCTGTCACCCAGCGGCGCAGGACGGGAAGCAACGCCAACGTCTGCTGAGCGCGGTCGGCTCCTTGAGATACCTGGCTCGTGGTCATCGCATCCTCTTAGCGGTTCCGGCTGCGTGGGGCGCGCCACACCGTCTTGTCATTCGCCGGAATTAGTTTATCACAGAAACCTTTTCCTTAGCAAAGCGATGTGGCTGCAGGTTCGCTTGCCCACCGTCACCGCGCCGAAACCGGCTTTCCATGGACCGGTACAGAGAGGTGTGTGCCTCTCTGGCATGCCGGTTGCGTTCAGTTCAGCAGCTCGGCGAGCCGAGACCGCTTGCCCATCGTTCACAGTCGCGGCACGTGCGGCTGCTCCACCAGGAGAGGAAGTTCCGATGCGTCGATCGCATGTAGCTGCCGCAACGCTCAGTCTCGCGCCCTGGGTCCTGGCGGGTTCGCTATTCCTGGCAGAGGGCGCGCCCGTCTCCGCCCAGGACGCAACTCCAGCCCCCATCGAGGTCACCACCGAGACGTCTACGGCGTCCCCGGAGCCCTCGGCGCAGGCCGTTGGTGGCGAGAACGCACCCTCGGCTGTGCCTGCCACCGGGGTCGGTCCCGGTCTCGCGGCTGGCGGCACCGGACCGCTCTCGCTCGGCGCTCTGGTCGGAGCCGGCGTCGCGGCCATTTTCGCGTTACGGGAGCGGCTCAAGAACCGCTAGTTCTCCCCATCCCGGCTGACAGTGGCCGGATCATCTTCGGTACTCCCCTGTCACCGGCCATACAATTCCCGCGCACGGCCGTCTCGATGTTCGGCGCCGCGACGCCAGGGAACTGACTGGGTGATTGCCGACTACTTGGTGCGGCGGCTCCTGCAGATGGTGCCACTGTTGATCGGGGTCTCGGTGCTGGGCTTCGCCATGATGCACCTGGCGCCGGGTGGTCCGACCGCGCTCTACACCATGAATCCGAATGTCACCGCTGAGGACGTCGAGCGGATCAAGGAGGCCTGGGGGCTCAACGATCCGCTCCATGTTCAGTACCTGCGCTGGGTCGGCAACATGTTCAGCGGAAACTTCGGCAATTCGTTCCGGGGCGGGGCCGAGGTGCGCGGGCTGATCATCGAACGCATTCCCGCCACTCTGGAGCTGATGGGTACCTCCTATCTGATCGCGGTGGTCCTGGGGTTCTTCATCGGTACCCTCGGGGCGTTCCGGCAGTACTCCGTTTTCGACTATCTGGCCACGACCGGGGCACTCATCACACTCTCCGTCCCCACCTTCTGGTTTGGGTTGATGGTCATCTTCATCTTTGCCGAACAATTAGGTTGGATCCCCTCAGGAGGGACGCGTTCGCTTGGGAGGGGCGGCGGCGGATTGGTCGATCAGGCTCATCACCTAGTCGCTCCGGCGATGGTGCTCGGTCTCGTTCTCACCGCGCAGTGGAGTCGCTATTTCCGCACCAGCTTGCTCGAAACCAAGAATCAGGAGTACGTGCGGACGGCTCACGCCAAGGGCCTCACGAACAGCGCGGTGCTCAGCCATCACATCCTGCGTAACGCGATCCTGCCGATGATCGCCCTCGCCGGAGTGCAGCTCCCAGCGGTCTTCAGCGGCGCTCTGGTTGCCGAGAGCATCTTTGGTTGGGCCGGTATGGGGCGCCTCTTCCTCGATGCCTTGACCTACCGGGACTACCCGGTGCTCATGGCGATGCTGATGATCACCGCGTTCCTGGTCGTCATCGGTAACCTGCTGGCGGATCTTGCCCTGGCCATCGTCGACCCCCGCGTGCGAGCGGTCTAGCGGAGCGCGGGAGGACCGATGGCCGCTACCCGAGCCGCCACTGCTGCCACGTTGAGCATGCCGGCCCGCATGAGCCGGGAAGAGAGCATCGCCGGTCAGATCTGGCGCCGGTTCCGCCAGCACCGGATGGCGATGTTCGGCCTGATCACCATCATCGTGCTCTTTCTTGCCTCGCTCTTCGCCCCAGCCATCGCGCCCTACGACCCGGATCAGGTCAACCCCATCGCCCGGCATCAGCCACCGCTCTCCCCGGGCCATCTGCTCGGCACCGATGAGATCGGCCGCGACGTCTTGAGCCGGTTACTCTACGCGGGCCGGGTCTCACTGACCGTCGGCTTCGCCGCCATGGTGGTAACGATCGTCGTCGGCTCGGTCGTCGGGCTCTGCTCCTCCTACTACGGTGGCAAGACCGACGTGCTGCTGATGCGCCTGACTGATGTCTTCCTGTCGTTCCCGACGATCTACTTGCTGCTGGTGCTGGCGGCCTTTGTGCGGCCATCTGTGCTGACCATCACGCTCATCGTCGGCTTGACCGCCTGGATGGAAGTGGCCCGAATCGTCCGCGCGCAGTTCCTGACGCTCAAGGAGCAGGAGTTCGTCACCGCGGCACGCGCGATGGGATCGACGGCGCCGCGGATCATGCTGCGCGAATTGCTGCCGAACGGGGTAGGCCCGATCATCGTCGCCGCGACGTTGCAGGTGGCGGCCGCCATTCTGGCCGAGTCCTACATCTCATTTCTCGGCTACGGGATTCAACCGCCGCAGGCAAGCTGGGGCATCATGCTCAATAACGCCCAGGAGTTCTTCACCCGGGCTCCCTGGTTGGCCATTTTCCCGGGTGTGGCCATCACCTTCGCCGTGCTGGCCTTCAACTTCGTCGGCGACGGACTGCGCGACGCCTTCGATCCCAGGCAGCGGGTGCGCTAATTCGCAAGAGCAGGCACAATAGTGCGGCGTGCTTACGTTCAAGATGTTGTGTCACGACGCCGTCACGATCCGGCGCGTGTGATTCAGGCAGAGGAGGAACTCCATGGTCCAGGTTGACACGATCGCGGCGCTTTTCGAGAGCATCGCCAACGGGCGGCTCTCCCGCCGGCAGGCGCTCCAACGCGCTGGCGCGCTGGGTCTTGGCGTGGCGGCGGCTTCAACGATTCCAGGTGGGCTCGGCGGCCCGACGAACGACGCCCTGGCTCAAGAGGGCGGCGAGCTCATCGTTGGCTCCTCTCAGGAGGCGGTCAACTTCAACCCCCTCCTCTACACCAACACCGGACCTGACACGCTGCCCGACGTCCTCATGTTCGACAGCCTCATGAAAATCACGCCCGAGGGCACGTTCGTCCCCAATCTGGCGACGGATGTTCCGACGCAAGGAGAACGGCGGCATCTCCGAGGACGGGCTGACCTGGACATTCACCCTGCGCGACGACGCCAAGTGGCATGACGGCGAGCCGTTCACCTCCCGCGACGTCCAGTTCACCTGGGAGACGATCATGAACCCCGACGTGGCGGTGCGCTCCCGCACGGGCCACGACAAAGTCGAGTCAGTCGAGACACCCGACGAGCACACCGTCGTCATGACGCTGAAGGAGCCATTCGCTCCCTTCCAGCTCCTCTGGACCGGTGGCGTGACCTCCATCATTCCCGCTCACATCCTCGGTGAGGTCGAGGACATCAATACTGCCCCCTTCAACACCTCTGCTCCCGTTGGTACCGGTCCATTCAAGTTCGTCGAGCACGTCGGCGGAGATCATCTGACGGTCGAACGCAATCCGGATTACCACGGCGGTCCCGCCAAACTCGACCGCATCATCATCAAGCTGATCCCCGAAGTTCCTCTCATGTTCACGCAGCTGAAGACCGGGGAGGTCCAGGTCATCGACTACCAGGGCGTTCCCGCGGAACGATGGGAGGAGGCGCAGAATACCGAGGGCATTACGCCGATTCGCAAGCCGACGAACTTCGTCGAGTTCATCTATTTCAACAACTCTCTGCCGCAGTTCCAGGACAAGCGTGTCAAGCAGGCGCTCTACCACGCTGCCGATACCCAGACGATCATCGACACGATCTACTACGGCTTCGAGAATCCGACGCTGACGTATCTGAACCCGGACCACTGGGCGTACAACCCGGACGTGAAGACGTACCCGTACGATCTCGATCGAGCGAACGCGCTGCTCGACGAAGCGGGCTGGGTGCGCGGCGATGACGGGGTGCGAGCCAAGGACGACGTGCGTCTGGCATTCAGCATGTCGACGACGACCGGCAATCTCAGTCGGGAAAGCGCGCAGCTCATCCTGCAGCAATCATTCAAGGAAATCGGCGCCGAGATGACGATCGACAACCGGCCGGCCTCGACTCTCTGGGGAGACGATGTCCCGGCTGGCAAGTACGAGACGCTGATGGTCGCCTGGGACAACCCGATCCCCAGCGATCCTGATCCCACCTCGCGCCTCCACAGCAGCATGATTCCGTTCGAATCCGGCTCCGGTGCGAACTATGTCGCGTTCAAGAACGCGGAGGCGGACGCGCTGATGGAGCAGGGAGTGCGCGAGACGGACCAGGAAGCTCGCGCCGAGATCTACCGGAAGCTGCAGGACCTCCTGGCCGAGGAGCTGCCCTGGGCGCCGTTGTTCAACAACGTCAATCGATTTGCGCACGTGAGCTCACTCCAGGGATACCGGCCGAATCCGTACATGGCGACCAATTTCGACAACGCGGCGGAGTGGACGCTCGCCGCGGAGTAATACCTGCCACACCCCCTCTCCCCGGGTCCGGGGAGAGGGGCAAGAAGGTGAGGCTATCGGATCGTGAAACACGCCTACGAGTACATCGTCGTCGGTTGCGGTGGTCTCGGTAGCGCGGCGGCCTATCGCCTGGCGCGCGAGGCCGGAGGCGAGGTGCTGGCACTGGAGCAGTTCCGGCTCGGGCACGATAACGGCGCCTCGCAGGACCACTCTCGCATCATTCGCCTCTCCTACCACGATCCCGCCTACACCGCGCTAACCCCACACACGTACACGGCCTGGGGCGAGGTCGAAGAGGAGTCGGGAGTTCAGCTCGTCGTCAAGACTGGGGGTCTCGACCTGGCCGCGCCCGGCTCCGAAAGCATCGGCAACTACGCGGCGGCGATGACCGCGGCCGGGTTCGCCTACGAGGATCTCTCCGCCGACGAGGCCATGCGGCGCTGGCCGCAATGGCGCCTCGACGACGGCGATCGGGTGCTGTACCAGGCGGACGCGGGACTGGTCGACGCCAGAAAAGCAAACGCCGCGCAGATCGCGCTGGCGCGGGCACACGGCGCGACCGTGCTGGAAAACACCCCGGTACGCGAGATCAACGCCAACGATGCCAGCGTCGAAGTCATCACCGACGACGCCATCTTCCTGGCTGGTACGGTGGTGGTTGCAGCGGACGCCTGGACGAACCAGGTTCTGGCCGGGGTCGGCTTCTCCATGCCGCTGACGATCACCCAGGAGCAAGTGACCTTCTGGGCGACCCCGCATCTGCGCCAGTTTGCGCCGGATCGCTTCCCGATCTGGATCTGGCATGGCGAGGACTACTACGGGTTCCCGGTCTACGGCGAGGTGGCGACCAAAGCCGGCGTCGACGTCGGTGGGCAGGTGGTTACCACCGAGACGCGCACCTTCGAGAAGGACCGCGCCGCCAACGAGCAGCTCGTCGCGTTCCTGGAGCAACGGCTCCCCGGCTATACCGGACCCGAGCTCTATACCAAATCCTGCCTCTACACGATGCCACCGGATCGCAACTTCACCATCGATTTCGTTCCCGGTCAGCCGCGAATCCTCGTGGCCCAGGGAGCGGCGCACTCGTACAAGTTCGCCGCCCTCATCGGCAAGATCGTCGCCGATCTGGCCGTGCGCGGCGAGACGCGCTACCCGATCGGCGCGTTCTCCGCGACCCGCGCCGCGCTGAGTGATCCCGCCTACGAGCTGGCGCTACATATCTAGGCTGGTTGCGCCAACTTCGCTCGTGGAAAGGGATCACCCCGTGACGGATTCGTGGTTGCATGGCCTGTTCTCACCCGAGGAAGCGGCCGCGCTTACCGCCGAGCTCGTTGCCATCCGCAGCTATCCCGGCGAGGAAGGTCCGGTGCAGCGTCGTGTTGCCGGGTGGCTGCAGGCGAACGGGCTGGGACCCGAGTACCAGCCGACCGAGGGCGACCGGCCGAACGTGATCGCTCGCGTCGACAATGGCTCTGGACCAACGCTCTTGCTCAATGGCCACGTCGACACGGTACTCGCGGTTGAAGGATGGTCGTCTGACCCGTGGACGCCGCGCCGGGATGGCGACCGGCTCTACGGTCTTGGCGCGGCCGACATGAAGTCGGGTGTCGCGGCGGCCATGCTGGCCACCCGCGCCCTCGCGCAGAACCGGGATCGCTGGCACGGGTCGGTCGTCTTCTCCTCGGTCGTGGACGAGGAGGCCTATTCGATCGGGGCACGAGCGCTGATTGCCTCCGGCATCCAGGCCGACTACTGCGTGGTCACCGAATCATCATGGGAGCGGCCGGCGCTCGGCTCCGTCGGAAAGGTGCTGGTGAGGATCGACGTGACGGGGAAAGCGGCTCACGCCTCCTGGCCCTGGGAGGGGATCAATGCCGCCACCGAGGCAGCACGACTCGTCGCCCGCCTCGACGAGATCCCGCTTCTGGAGCACCCGCGCATGCGCGGCAGTCGCTGCGTCCTCTCGTTTGCCAGCGGCAACGACCAGTACGTCATCACCGTGCCGGAGAAGGCGCGGGTGATCCTCAACCGCATGATCGTCGCCGGCGAGAGCAGCCAGAGTGTGCTGGCCGAGGTGCAGGCACTCGTCGACAACCTGGAATCTGCAGCGACGTTCGAGCTCGCCATCGACCCGCCGTACTACCCGCCGTGGGAAACCGATGCGGAGCATCCCCTGGCTCTCGCGCTGGCCCGCGCGTACGAGGCAGAAGTGGGACGACAGCCCGAGTGGCGCTACTCGGGATTCGGTGACATGAATCTCTTCTCAGAGGAAGCCGGGATCCCCACGGTGGTGATCGGCCCGCATGGCGAGAACTATCACCAGGCCGACGAGTGGGTCGACGTGCCAAGCATCGCCGCGACCTCGCGGCTGCTGGTGCGCATGGCGCTCGATCTGCTGGCATGAGCCCGCCGGGGCTCGAGCGAGTTGACCCAGTGAACGGGTGTTATCCAGGGTTTAACGAGAGATCTTGAACTTCTGAGGAACCTGAGCGGAGTCGAGATCTCATTTGCCGCCATGAGTGCCGCGACATCCGCGACGATCCCCTGCGCGTAGACGTCCGGCCACGGACTGGTCTGTTCCCCTCGCTCATAGTCCGCGGCGAGCCGTGCCAGCATGGCGGTCAGGTTGTCGACGTCGAGACTCTCGGCACCGGGGAGAAGATCGCGCAGACCGTGGTCGAGCAGATAGGCCGCGTACCAGGCCGGCCACTCCTGGTCGAATACCCCACCGAGATCGTTCGTCTCGTAGGCGGCGTGGGCTGTCTGCGTCTCCCTGAGCAGGGCGGCGACCGCTGTCTCCGCTGTCGTCTCCATCGTCGAATCCTTTCGCTCGACTCAGCTCTCGATGGACGCGAACAGATTGTTGAATGATTCGGCCAGCGTTGGATGGGCGAAGATGCCATCCCGCAACGCGGTGTACGGCAGCTTGCCCATTATCGCGATCTGTGCGGCCGCCATGATCTCGCCGCCTTCCAGAGCGAGCGCGGCGAAACCGAGCATCTGGTCGCTTTCCGCGTCGACGACCGCTTTCAGGAAGCCACGCGTCTCGTCCACCTCCACGGCACGCGCGACGTCGCTCATCGGTAGCGTGGCAACGCGGACGGCGCGTCCCTGCTGGCGCGCCTCGGATTCAGTCAGACCGACCCGGCCGAGCTGGGGATCGGTAAAGACCGTGTAAGGGACGAGGCGACCGCTGGTCGTCGCATCCCCGCCGTCGATGAGATTGGTGCGCAGGATGCGGAAGTCGTCGTAGGAGATATGGGTGAAGGCCGGACCGCCGGTGACGTCGCCCAGCGCGTAGATGCCCGGGACATTCGTCGCCAGCCGCTCGTCGACCGGAATGTACCCCTTCTCGTTTGTCTCGACACCGGTCTTCTCGAGCGCGAGGCGATCGGTGTTCGCGGCTCGTCCAACCGCCGTCAACAGGTGCGAGCCGCTGAGTACATGGTCGCCATTCTCTCCCTTCACGGTGAGGTCGATGCCGCCCCCTGATCCCGGTGCGACGGAGCGCGCCTCGGTTGCCAGCAATACGGTGATGCCGTCCTCGCGCAAGATGCCGGCGATGGCATCCGCCACGTCGTCGTCCTCCCGCCCTAGCAGGCGCGGCCCTCGTTGCACGACCGTCACCCGGCTACCGAAGCGACGGAACATCTGGCTGAACTCCAGACCGACGTACCCGCCGCCCAGCACCAGGAGATGCTCCGGGACGGTGTCCAGCTCCATGATCGAGGTCGAGTCCAGGGCCGCCACGCGGTCGATCCCGGGCAACGGTGGGGGCGCCGGCCGGGTTCCGACGTCGAGGAAGATCTGTTCGGCAGTGACGTCGAGCCGGCCGTCAGCAAACTCAACGCACAGCGCCTTCGGCCCGGTGAAGCGAGCCTCTCCTCGAATCAGATCGAGTCCCGGCGTCTCTTCGATACGCCGTTCGGAACCCGAACGAAACGATGCGACAACCGCGCGCTTGCGCCTGCGGACCGCGGCCATGTCGACGCGCACCGGGCCGCTCTCGACGCCGTAATCGGCGGCGCGGCGCGCCAGGTAGGCAGCTCGGGCGCTGGCGACCATCGTCTTGGTGGGAGTGCAGCCCGTGTTGATGCACGTCCCACCGATGTGCTCTCGCTCGATCAGCGCGGTTCGCCGCCCGGCTCGGGCCAGCGCACTGGCCAGGGGTCCGCCTCCTTGTCCGGCGCCGACGACGACCGCGTCATAGTGTTGCGAATTCCCCATGGAATTGCCCTTCTCCTGGCTCGCTGAGCATGTCACCGAGTGTGGTTGGTCGAGGACCCACTTGCCCAGTGGTCAGGACACAAACCCCCTGTACGGACGCCAAGTTCGGAGAACCGGCGGAGAAGCGGCGGAGAACCGGCGGAGAAGCGGCTTGGCCTGATTCGTGCGTTCGCCCGCGATGAAGAAGTGAATGCCATCGGTCTGTTTTCCATCAATTGTGCGGATGGCTCTGACCAGGTCGTTGCACACGATTGATTTGCGTCCGCGTCCGTAATTGCAGACCGATCTCGGATCTTGTGGGTCTGAACCGGCTAACGGTGCCGGCTCTCATGAGAAGGAATGGAGTGATTCGGCGATGGCGGTTGCTCATGCCACGTTGCAGCGCCTCACACCGGCGCCGGGCACACCAGACGTTGCAGCGGCGTTACTCGACCGGGCCCGAGCGCTGAGCACGATTCTCGCGCTGCTTGCCACCAATAGCCACCAGATCACCCGCGCGGCCGCAATCATCGCCGAGGCCCTCGCCGCCGGCCATCTCGTCATGGTCTGCGGGAATGGCGGCAGCGCGGCCGAGGCCCAGCATCTCGCCGGCGAGCTCGTCGGGCGGTTCCGGCGTGAACGAGAGCCGTGGCCGGTGCTGGCATTGACGGCGGACTCGGCGGTCTTGACCGCGGTCGCCAACGATTACGGCTACGAGACCGTCTTCGCGCGACAGGTCGCCGCGTTCGGTCATCAGGGGGATGTGCTGGTCGGCATCAGCACCAGCGGTGAGTCGCCGAACGTCATCAATGCCGCCTGCCAGGCTCGTGAGCGTGGCATGTCCGTCATTGCCTTGACCGGGCGCGAGCCGACCCGGCTGGGTCTCTTCTCGGACGTGGCTATCGCCGTTCCCGCGACCGAGACCGCGCTCGTCCAGGAAGTCCACTCGGTCCTGGTTCATCTGATTAGCGAGGTCGTGGAGTCGAGCCTGGCTCAACAGAGTATCGAAAGGACAGCAGTCGATGCAGCGCGCGCTCTTCCTTGATCGGGATGGGACCCTGGTCGAGCCCCGGCACTATCCCTCGCGTCCCGAAGATCTGGTCCTGTCCCCGGGAATTGGTCCGCTGCTCCGCATGTTTCAGACATCCGGCTGGGAGCTCGTCGTCGTCACGAATCAATCGGGGATCGCCCGCGGCTATTTCACGGAGCATGATCTGGAGTGCATGCACGACAGGCTGCGAGAGATGCTCCGTGTCTGGGGCGTCGAGCTGAGCGCGATCGCGTACTGCCCGCACCACGTCGACGGCGCCCTGCCGCACCTGGCCATCCCCTGCGCCTGCCGCAAACCGGAACCAGGGATGCTGCTCGAGATCGCTGCCACCCGCGACATCGACCTCACTCGCTCGTGGATGATCGGAGACATCCTCGACGACGTGGAGGCCGGTAACCGGGCCGGCTGCCAGACGGTCCTGGTGGACCTGGGAACAGAACGGTCTCCCGCTCATGCCGGCCGCTGGCCACGGATGGTGGCCCGTTCGACTGCCGACGCTCTGCGGTATATCGCCGTTGCCGAAGACTTGCTGCCGGTGAGCTCGGCGCCGCCTCAGATCATGCCCCGAGCGTGGTACTCCGCTACCGCGGCGGTGCACTGATGGTTGCCATGGGCCCTCGGGCGTCGGCGGTCGACATTGTTCGCGGGTTCCCCGGACTACGCGTCCTGGTCGTCGGTGACGCGATGCTCGACACCTGGCTCGAAGGCGAGGCCATCCGCCTCTGCAAGGAGGCCCCGGTCCCGGTCGTCCGCGAGGCTAGCACCACGCACTGCGCGGGAGGCGCGGCCAACACGGCTGCCAACCTCGCCGCGCTTGGCGCCGAGGTCAGCTTCGTCTCTCTCATCGGACGGGACTCTGCCGGAGATCACGTGCGTCAGGCGCTGCGCGAGGCTGGAATCGACGACGCCGGTCTGGTCGAAGATAGCGCCGTCTCCAGCTTGCACAAGCTCCGCGTCATCGCCAATGGCCAGTACGTCGTGCGCTTCGACGAAGGCGACACCGAGCAGGCGAGCGAGCGCAGCCGCGCCTCGCTGCTACGACGCATCGCCGACATGTATGCCCGCTGCGATGCCGTCGTGGTCTCCGATTATTGCCACGGCACCGTCTGCGACCAGGTTATCGCCACGCTCACCCGGCTGCGCGAGCGCGGTCAGAAGGTGGTCGTCGTCGACTCGAAGGAGATCGCGCGGTTCTCCGACCTCCGGGCAACAATGGTCACCCCAAACCTGAGGGAAGCGCACCGCGCCGCCGATCCCCGCGGTTCGGCTGATCCACGGTCGGGCCTTGCGGCCGCCAGCGAGGTGGGGACCCGGCTGCGGTCGCTCTTGAGCGCCGATCACATCGCGGTCACGATGGCGAACGAGGGCGTCCTGCTCGTCGGACCGGCGGGGGAGCAAACGCATCTCCCCTGTCACCCGGTCGAGCGCGCCGGCGACGTCGGAGCCGGCGACACCTTCACCGCGGCCACCTCGCTGGCCCTGGCGACAGGCGCGACAGCGGCGCAGGCCGTCCGCGTTGGCATCGATTCCGCATCGATCGCGGTCACCCGCAGCCGGACATCGGTCGTCTCATACCAGGACCTTCTGCGCCGGGTCAGCCTCGACGACAATGCGGAAACGCTCTCACTCAAGGACGTCGTCGCCAGGCTCGAGGGCGAGCGCTTTCTCGGCAAGCGCATCGTCTTTACCAACGGCGTGTTCGACATCCTCCATGCCGGACACGTCCAGCTCTTGCGGCGTGCCCGCGCGCTGGGCGATGTCCTGGTCGTTGGTCTCAACTCGGACGCCAGCACGAGACGGCTCAAGGGTCCGACCCGTCCCGTCAATCGGGAGTCGGACCGGATCGCCCTGGTCAGTGCCCTTGACGTCGTCGATTACGCGGTCTTGTTCGACGAGGACACCCCGGCAGAGCTCATCCGAGCGATCCGCCCGCACGTCCACGTCAAGGGCGGCGACTACCTGGCCGAGTCCCTACCCGAGATCGGGGCGGTCCATGAGGTTGGCGCCGAAGTGGAGATCCTGTCGCTCGTCGCCGGACGCAGCACCACGGCGCTGATCGACCGCATCGTGGCCACTGCCACGGCAGCGAGCGACCGCTCGGGTCTTGCCCAATGAACGCGCGCGACCTGCACGTGCACGTGCATGAGGAGTGGCGGGATGCACGGCGCGTGCTGGCCGTCCGCCTCGACAACCTCGGCGATGTGCTGGTCACGACACCGGCCATCCACGCCATGCGGGAGTCGCTGCCAGACGCCGCGATCACGTTGCTGGCGAGTCCCGTTGGCGCTCAGGCGGGACGGTTGAACCCGGACGTCGATGAAGTCGTCGTCTATAACGCGCCATGGATGGACCCGTGGAGCCGCCTTCCCCTCGACCCAGCGCGGGAGATGCAGGCGATTGCCGAGCTCAGCGCCGGACGCTACGACGCGGCGGTGATCTTCACCTCGTTTCGTCAGAGCCCGTTACCTTCCGCCTATCTCTGCTACCTGGCCGGCATCCCCCTCCGTCTGGCCGCCTCGATCGACGGACCGGGCTCGCTCCTCACGACGCGACACCGCCACCCGGAGCGGATGATGCACGAGGTAGAGCGCGGTCTCGATCTGGTCGCCGCGGTCGGCATGCGCACGAGTGATGACCGGCTCGTGCTGCGCGTCCCGGACAGCGCCCGCGACGAGATCGCCGGTCTCGTCTCCGGTCAGCGACCGCTGATCGTGGTTCATCCCGGGTGCAGCATGCCGGCCCGCACCTACCCCTGGGAGCAGTATGTCGAGGTCATCGACCTCCTGGTGCGGGACCTGGGCGCGCGCGTGGTGCTCACCGGCGGGGACGACGAACGACCGTTGGTCGACATGATCCTGGCTCGTCTCGACCCCTGGAACCGCACCCAGGTCATGGACGCGGCCGGCTCGCTGGGCTTCTCCGCATTTTGCGCGCTGGTCGAAACCGCCGACGCGGTCGTCACGAACAACACCGGTCCCATGCACATGGCGGCCGCCCTCGGTACGCCAGTGGTGGCCCTCTTCGCGCTGACCAATCCACCAGAGCAGTGGGGTCCATGGCGAGTGCCGCATCGCATGCTGTGGCACGAGGTACCGTGCCGCCTCTGCTACAGCCGCATCTGCCCAACGACACACGACTGCCTGCGCCAGGTGGAGCCGCGGCAGGTGGTCGAGGCGGTGGCGGACCTGCTGAGCGAGGCCGGTCTTGCTTCGACACCACAGCAATGGACCGCGCCCGCGTCGATGCTGTCTGGATCGCACCCATGAGCGCCGAGAATCCCTGGCTCGCTGCCCGGAACCTGCTCGTGGTCCGGCTCGACAACACCGGCGACGTCGTCATGCTGGGTCCCGCATTGCGCGCCATCAAAACAGTTAGCCCCGCGTGCCAGATCACGCTGCTCGCCTCACCGGCGGGGGCCAAAGCGGCGCCGCTCCTGCCATGGATCGACTCCGTGCTGGTCTGGAGATCGGTCTGGCAGGACCTGGGGCATCTCCCATTCGACCCCGCGCGCGAGAACGAGCTGATCCAGCTGATCGCCGAGCGTTCGTTCGACGCCGCGGTGATCTTCAGCTCGTTCAACCAGACGCCTCATGTCGCGGCGTATGTCTGTTACCTGGCCGGCATTCCTCTCCGCGCCGGGGAATCGAAGGAGTTCGGGGGAGCCACGCTCTCCACCGAGCTGCGCGGCACACCGGATGAAACCTATCAGGTCGACCGCAATCTCCACCTCGTCCACGCGCTTGGCTTCACCGAAGTCGACCCGGCTCTGGAGATCGTGATCCCGGATGCCAGCCGGGAGGCGGTGGCAGCGGCGCCTCCGGGACGCCGGGATCAGCCCGGACCAGCCATTGGCTGTGCTTCATCCCGGCGCCAGCGCGGAAGCCCGTCGCTACCCGGCGGCGCAATTCCAGCACGTGGCCGAACTGTTGCGGGCGCGGGGGTGGCCGCTCATCGTGACCGGCTCAGAGCGGGAGCGAGACCTGCTCGAGATCGTTGTTGGCGACAACGTCGCCACACCGATCTTCACTGACCTGTCGATCCAGGAGTTCGCGGCACTCGTGGCGCGGGCATCGGCGGTGGTCTGCGGCAACACGTTACCCCTGCACCTGGCCGACGCGACCCGTACCCCGGTGGTCGCGCTCTATTCCGGCACGGACGTGATCACCCAGTGGGCCCCCCGCTTCGCGCCATCGCGGGTGCTGCAACGAGCCACGGACTGCGCGCCCTGCTACCGCTTCACCTGCCCGATCGGTCTGCCCTGTCTCGACGTCGATCCGGAAGAGGTCGTGGCGGCGGTCGAGGCGCTCGCGTCCTCGGCGCCGGTTCGCGCCAACGCATCCCGGATGGTGACGGTATGACGACCCGGATCCATCACCAAACCGGGATGAGCTCGGGCGCTGATCCGTCACGGATCGCGGTCTTTCAGGCGCTCAATCTGGGAGATCTCCTCTGCGCGACGCCCGCGCTGCGCGCCATCCGCGGTCGATTCCCGGCCGCCGAGATCACTTTCATCGGCCGCCCCTGGGCCGAGAATTTCGTGGCGCGGCTGGCGACGGTCGATCGCTTCCTGCCGTTCCCCGGGTATCCAGGGATCGCGGAGTCGCCCACCGACGCCGCGCGGGCGGCCCCGCGCTGGCCACGGTTCGACCTCGCCATCCAGATGCATGGCTCGGGGGAGGTGAGCAACGGCTTCGTCGCGACACTCGAGGCGACGCGCTCGGTTGGCTTCGGTCCGCCGGGAGATCAGCGCCTGACGACGGCGTTGCGCTGGGTCGAGAGCGAGCCGGAGCCGCTGCGGTGGCTGCGGCTTGCGGAGGCGATCGGCGCCGCGCCTGCTGGCCGGTCCATCGAGTTTCCACTGACTCCCGCTGAACGGATCAAGGCGGCAGCGCTGATCGGTTCCCCTGATGGACGCCCGGTGATCGGCCTCCATGTCGGCTCATCCCACCCCAGCCGGCGCTGGCCGGCGGAGTCGTTCGCCAGACTTGGCGACAGGCTGGCGGCACAGCGGCAAGTGCGGATCGTCCTGACCGGATCGGATCAGGAGCGATCCCTAACGGCGGCGGTGGGTCGCGCGATGAGCGCGCCCGCGATCGATCTGGCCGGCATGACCGATCTCGGCGAGTTCGCCGCGGTCATCTCGGCCCTCGATCTGCTGGTCACGAACGACACCGGCGCCTCGCACGTCGCCGCGGCCACGCGGACACCAAGCGTCGTCCTTTTCGGACCGAGTCGCCCCGATCGGTGGGCTCCACTTGACCGGCGCCGGCATCAGGTCATCGACGCCGCGTCGTACCCCGGCGCGCCTGCCGATGGCACGGCCGCGCTACACGCTGTTCCCGTCGACGACGTTCTCGCCGCGTGCCTTGGACATGCAGACCTGCAATCACCACTGTCCGCTGGCAATCGGTTCTCGGACCAGGAGCACATCGCGTGGGCCGGTTGAACGTCCTGATCTGGCACATCCACGGCAGCTATCTCAACGCGCTGGCACGCGTCGATCACGACTGGATGCTCCCCGTAAAAGCGGGGCGGCCAGAGGGCTACGGCGGGCGCGGCGCGACCTTTGACGTGCCCCCGAACATGCGGGAAGTCGCCGCCGAAGAAGTCCGCAACCTCGATATCGACGTCGTCGTGCTGCAAACCCCGAAGAACCTGCGGCAGGACGTGCCGGAGCTGCTCAGCCCGGACCAGCGGCGCCTTCCCACCCTCTATCTGGAGCACAACGTGCCGCGCCCCGACGCCGTGAACACGCGGCACCCCTTCGCCGACGAGCCGGGTCTGCTCGTCCACGTAACGCCGTACAACCGGCTGATGTGGGACAACGGCCCCCGGCCCACCCGCGTCATCGCCCACAGCGTCGCGTTGGACTCCGGCATCACCTATGAGGGCACCGTCGCCCGTGGCATCAGCGTCGTCAACGGCATGCAGGCACGTCCCCGGATCGCCGGCTATGACCTCTTCCTTCAGGCACGGAGCAAGGTGCCGCTCGACGCCGTCGGCATGGGCACGGAGGCGTTCGGTGGGCTGGGCGACGTCCCGTATCGAGACCTGCACCGGCTGACGGCCCGCTACCGGTTCCTGTTCAGCCCGATGCGCTACACCAGTCTGCCCCTGGCCGTCGTCGAAGCGATGTCGATCGGCATGCCGGTTGTCGCTCTGGCCACGACCGCCCTCCCCGACGTGATCCAGGACGGCGTCAATGGCTATATCTCCAGCGACCCCGACGTGCTCATCGAGCGTATGAAAGCGCTCATCGCTGATCCCGAGCTGGCCCGCGCGCTGGGTCAGCGAGCGCGAGAGACCGCGCGCGAGCGGTTCGGGCTGGATCGGTTCCGCGCGGAATGGGACGACGCGCTCCGTGCCACCATCGAGTTGACGACCGGGACCGCCCCGGCGCCGGCGGAGCTGCGCCGATGACCCGCCGCGTCGCCATGATCAGCGAGCACGCCAGTCCGCTCGCCCTCCTGGGCGGGGTCGACGCGGGCGGGCAGAATGTCTATGTCGATGCGGTGAGCCGCGGCCTCGTCGCTCACGGGTACGAGACCGACGTCTTCACGGTGCGCGGCGACCTGGCGCAGCCGCGGGTCACCACCTGGGCGGACGGTGTCCGCGTCATCGAGATCCCGGTCGGTACCGGCGCTCCCCTGCCGAAAGACGCGCTCTGGCCCCACATGCCGGCGTTCCGGAACGCGATCGACCGCTTTGCCGATGGCGAAGGCACGGGGTACGACCTTATTCACGGGAATTTCTGGATGTCCGGTTGGGTGGCCGGGGAGCTCCGATCATGGTGGCGCACCCCGACGGTACAGATCTTTCACGCCACCGGTGTCACCAAGCTGCGCGAGCAAGGTGAGGCGGATACCAGCCCCTCCGGCAGAATCGAGGTTGAAAAGTCCGTGGTGCGGACGGTCGACCGCCTGATCGCCCAGTGCCCCGCCGAACGGGACGAGCTGCTGGCTGACTACGGCGCGCGGGCGGACCAGATCGCCCTGATTCCGTCCGCGGTCGATACCGATCGCTTCAAGCCAGTCGCCAGGAGCATCGCGCGCCGGACGCTCGGGATCGACCCAATGGCCGAGGTGATCGCCTACATCGGGCGAATCGTCCCTCGCAAGGACGTGCGCAACATCATCCGGGCGCTGGCACAGCTCAAAGCCCGCCGCCTCGCCGCGGGCATTACCGCGATGCCGACGCTACTAATCGTCGGGGGAGAAACAGAGCAACCTGACCCGGCCGCCACACCGGAGATCGGCGTACTGCAGGCGCTGGCGGCTGAGCTCGGCGTGCTGGATCACGTGACATGCGTGGGTCGTCGGCAGCCGGACGAGCTTCATCTCTGGTACGCGGCGGCCGATGTTGCCGTCACCACGCCCTGGTACGAGCCGTTCGGGCTCACACCGCTGGAGTCCATGGCATGCGGCGTGCCTGTCATCGGGTCGTGTGTCGGCGGCATCGCCTTCACCGTCGCCGATGGCGAGACCGGGTATCTGGTGCCACCCCGCGATCCCGAAGCGCTCTGCGACCGGCTCGCTGACGTCCTGGGCGATCCGGAACGGAGCCTGCTCATGGGTCAGGCAGGGCGTGCCAGAGTCCTCCACTCGTTCACCTGGCAGCAGGTCGCCATGCGCACTGCCGAGCTGTATGACGACCTCCTGCGCGAACGCCTGGCGCTCTCCTCAGCCCGTCGGCCGGCCCTGACGCGTGATGACCCGGTCGTACCGCGGCAGCCGCACATGCAAACGCAAGGAGTTCGAGCGTGACCGACCACCAATTGGCGCAAAAGATCGCATTCGTCACCGGCGCTGGCAGTGGCCTGGGCGAAGCGACCGCGCGCCGGCTGGCTGCCGCGGGGGCGTGCGTCACCTGCATCGATCTCGACGAGGAGCGCGCGCGCGGCACAGCGGCGGCGATTGACGCTTCAGGCGCGAGGGCGATCGGTGTCGGTTGCGACGTCGGCGATGAACGCGCCGTGCAAATGGCGGTCGACCGCACGCTGCAGACCTGGAACCGCATCGATATTGCCGTCAATTGCGCGGGTGTCGACTATGTGCTGGGGATCGACGAGATAACGGTCGCGCAATGGGACCGGGTGATCGGCGTCAATCTGCGCGGTCCCTTCCTCGTCGCCAAGGCGGTCTTTCCGGTCATGAAGCGACTCGGCGGCGGCGATATCGTCAACGTGGCCTCGACCGCCGCCCTGCGTGCCTGGGGGAACGCCTCCGCCTACCACGCGTCGAAATGGGGTCTGGTTGGATTCAGTCGCGGGCTCGGGGTAGAGGGCCGCGCCGACGGCATCCGGGTAACGACGATCATCCCGGGGGGGATGAATACCCATTGGTTCGATCGCTTTCCGGAGCAAGGGATCCCGCTCCCCGACCAGGGCAATCTGCAGGATCCCGCGAACGTCGCCGACGCCATCGCCTACGCCGTGGCACTCCCGCGCGGCTCCGTGATGCAGGAGATGCTGATCACGCCCCTCTCGGAAACGAGCTGGCCATGATCGCCGTACGATCCCCCTTGCGCATCAGCTTCGGCGGCGGCGGCACCGATCTCCCGGCCTACTACGAGCGGTTCGGCGGGATGGTCGTCAGCGCGGCGATCACTCCTGCCTGCCATGTGTCATTAGCGCCGCACGCGGGCACCGGCGTTACGGTCGAATCCCGCGATTTCCGGCTCGCCATCAGGGTGCCGTCACGGCGGCAGGTCGTGATCCGGGAACCACTGTCGCTGCCGCGGGCGGTCCTCACGTGGTTCGACGAACGGGGACTCTTCCCCGACGGCGTTCGCATCACGACGCGGGCGGATGTGCCGCCAGGCAGTGGTCTCGGCTCATCGAGCGCGATGACCGTCGCCCTGGTGTCGGCAATCGCTTCCCATGTCTGCCTGCCGTTGACGCCACGGATGGCTGCCGAGATCGCCTGCGAGATCGAGATCGATCTTCTCGGGCGGCCCATCGGTCGTCAGGATCAATACGCATCGGCGCTGGGCGGGCTCAACACGATCACCTTCTCATCCGATGGGGTGGCCGTCACACCGATGCCCATGCCGCCATCGACGCGGCAAGCGCTTCAGGATCACCTCCTGTTGGTTTCGACGCGCCGGACACGCGACTCCGCCAACGTGCTGCGGGCGCAGCGTGCCGCAACGGGCACCGATGGCGAGGTCACGCGTCGCCTGCATCGCATCAAGGAGCTGGCCGCCGCCATGGCGACGGCGCTGGTGGCCGGCGATCTGCCCGGGTTCGGAGCACTGCTGCACGAAAGCTGGCTGGTCAAGCGCGGCCTCGCGCAGGGGGTGAGCTCGACGGAGATCGACCGCTGGTACCAGATCGCCCGGGACCGAGGCGCTTATGGCGGCAAGATCACCGGAGCGGGCGGCGGGGGTTTCTTCCTCTTCTGCGTGCCCCCGCATCGCCGCGAGGACGTGATCCTCGGTCTCCGCGACGCCGGTCTCGTGCCGTTGCCGTTCGCCTTCGACGACCAGGGGTGCATCGTGCGCGATCATCCGGTCCCCGGCGCCGCTCCATCCCGATCGCGGTTCACGATGAAAGGACCCGCCCATGAGACGGCCAATGCCCGTTAGTCCCGAAGTTCCGCTGCAGACCCTGCTGCGGGACTATTGGGACGAAGTCGCTAACGTCGCGGCTCTGGTCGATCTCGACTGCCTGGAGCGAGTGGCGATCATGCTGCTGAGCTGCCAGGCGCGCGGGCGCGTCGTCTTCGTCGTCGGCAACGGCGGTAGCGCGGCGACGGCGTCCCATTTCGCCTGTGACCTGAGCAAGGGGACGCGACGCGACGGACCGCCAACGTTTCACGTGGTCTCGCTGACCGACAACGTGCCGTTGCTGACCGCATGGGCCAACGACAGCGGCTACGAGCGCGTGTTCTCCGAGCAGCTCACGGCGCTGGCGCGGCCCGGCGACCTCCTGGTTGCCATCTCGGCGAGTGGCAATTCGCCGAATGTGGTCGCCGCGATCGATGCGGCGCGGTCGTGCGGCATGGCCGTTGTCGGTCTCTCCGGTCGCTCGGGTGGACGCCTCGCGCACCTGGCGGACGTCGTCGTGAACGTGCCGTCGGATCGCATCGAGGTCGTCGAGGACGCCCATCTGGTGGTGGCCCACAGCCTGTGCGTCGCCGTGCGCGAGCGACTCGCCTCAGGCGAGACCCCTGTTCCCACCAGCCTCACCGTCGTGCCGGGCCGACGCGCCGGCCGCTGATGATGAAGCGCAACAGTTACCCGAAACGCAAAGGGTTCTAGCATCGCTTTGCGTATTTAGCGCTGCTTCTACCTGCGGCGCTTCTTGCGGTTCTTGTCACCGACATGGAGCACCCCTTCGTTGGTGCCATCCGGATCATTCGGCAAGACGACGTCTCTGCGTGTACTCAGGAGATGGGCCTTGACGTCAGCCGGACTCGCACCCCGGTTGTCCGCGAGATAGAGTGCGGCCGCGCCGGCAACGTGCGGGGAGGCCACACTCGTCCCGGATCCCCTCGCGTATCCACCCAGGACGGTCGAGAGCGTGTTCACCCCGGGGGCGGCAATGTCGACGTCGGCGCCGAAGTTGCTAAAGCTCGCCAGGGAGTCGTCCGGTCCAGCCGATGTCGCGGGACCGTCCCCACCCTGGCGGCCATCCGAGTCGGCCAAGGCCGAGACGGTGATCACTTCGTCGTACGCCGCGGGAACTGTGCTCGTCGCATCCTTGCTGTCGTTGCCGGCGGCGACGACCACCGGGACGCCGGCGTCCACTACCCGGCAGACTGCGCTGTGCAGTGCGTCGTTGTCCGAACACGTACTGTCCGAACCGGGCGCACCGAGACTCATGTTGACGACGTCGATCTTGTCGCTATTGGCAACGACCCAATCCAATCCACAAATGACTTCTGACCACCAGCCGCGCTTGTCGCTGTGGAGCACTTTGACCGCCCAGAGACGTGCGCCAGGCGCAACGCCGACCACCCCAAAGCTGTTATCCAGGGCACCGATGGTACCGGCGACGTGGGTGCCGTGCCCGTTATCGTCCTCGTAGCTCGTGTTGCCCGCAACGCATGAGATGCCGCCGGCCACGTTCAAATCGGGGTGCGGGCCTATTCCGGTGTCGAGCACCGCCACATCGACATCCACCCGCTCATCACTGCCGTTGATCTTTGCTGTCGCGTTCTGGTCCGCATCGATCCGATTGATCCCCGTCGGGACGGTCTGCTCAAAGGCACGGACCTGCCGGTCAGGTACGACGGACTCGACCAGTGGGTCGTTGCGGACATCGTCGAGCTGGTCGTCCGGGATGACCGCGGCAAATCCATCGAGGATTTCTTCGTACACATGGGTGATGACAACATCAGCTGATTCCGAGGCGATGGTGCTGGCGGTCCGCTCTGGGTCAGCCCTGCCGGGCTTGAGGACCACGATGTAGCGATCCTCGGCACTCTTGCCCCTTCCCGCTCCCGGGCCGGAGCGGTCCCGATTCTTGTCCTTCTGCTCGCGGCCTGCTTTCCCGTCCTTCGATTTCTTATCTTGCTGGCGGTTCTGCTGCCCGGGGTCGTGCTTGTGTTCCCGCTTCACCCGCCGAGAGGTCAATTCGGGACCGGCGTGTCCTGGAGCGGCACCGGGCGCGCTGGAAGTCCCGGCCGCCACCGGGTTGGGGATCAGCAGCCCCGACAGCGTCCCCGAGAAGGCAAGAGACAGGATGAGGGTGAGATTGAGGAGCGAAATCGAGTGCCGTCCCATCGAGGCCTTCCCGCGATGCGCCAGGGCCGGGGCCGGCAGATCGGATCCGGCCTAGAAGATGAACGAATGCTATGAGAGACGTTGTTGTGACCATCGGGCAAGTGACAACCGTTTATGAACTGTTCCAAATAGTGGCGCGTTGAGTGCACGTTGTCAAGACGCTGGTGCTCTGCTAGCGCGGTTCCCCAAGTCGGGTGCGATGGGTCCAAGCAGGTCGTCAAGGAGTGTCGGAGCTTCGTCAATTGGTCTTCGCGGCGCACCGTTACGCGAATGTTCGCCACGGACGGTGGCTGCCACTCCCGGGGCCGATCGACCATGCCGGCTGGGTGGTAGTGCTCCCTCGCCAGAAAACCAGGACTTCCAGGGCAAAAAGCAGGGAGAAGGGTTTGCTTTGTGGTTGAGCCGGCTCACGGTACCGCAGCCAGGCGTTGAGCTATTTTCTCGACTCACGAAAGAGAGATGCCGTGAGCCTGGTCAGTCTTGCCCACTATCATTGCGACGGCTCAGTTGGGCGAGCCCATCAGGACTGGCGTAGAGGGAAACATGGGACGGAAGCACTGGCTCATCTGGGACGGTGGGTGAGACTTCTGAAGAAGAACTGCCGCCTGGTTCAGGCGGCGTGACCAACAGCAGCGATTCGAGATCGTGTCCTTCCAGGAGTGTCCAAGTCCGCCGATGACTCCCGTGCTGCGCGAGCAAGCCCGCAAAGCGGTGCAAGTGATAACCGCCGATGGCCGCCAACTTTCCGCGGGCCGGGCGATCCTCTTTGCCCTGGACGAGATTCACTGGCATCCCAGCGCAGTTCGTCTCGCTGCACGGCGTCCATTCATCTGGCTCGTCGAGCTTGGCTACTGGATCGTCGCTCGCAACCGGCCGATCTTCGGTCGCTTTCTGTTTCGCTCGGAATGAGCGGATCCGGCCTCAACCATGTAAGGGCGCGGTCGCTGCTCTGGCGGTTGACCATGCCAATGTCGAGGATTGATCAACCAGCCGCGTAGCTGAATATTGGTTGGGCGGCCTCGCTCTTCATCGAGTGGTCGTAGGAGCCTACCGCCAGGAGGTGGCGACCCGACCGAACGTACGAGCTCGGCACACTCCGCATGCCGTCCTAGCAGACGTGATTCCAGAAGACTTTCTGCTGTACCGGACCGCGCTGGTTATCTTCCATCGTCTGTTGCCAAAGTTGCACGATTTCGAACGTCATGAGTTGGGATGGGGTCCCCGCGTGCGTTCCATTCCAGTTTCGGCAGATGTACTGACCGAGAGAGAGAAGGACATCCGAGTCACCCGAATTGGCGAGCGATTCGAACACCTTTCGCCAGCGCTCCTCACCGTTGAAGGTTGCGCGAACGTCGCTCGGCTCTCCCCATTCGACCTCCGCGACGAGATGTGGGTTGTCCTCGACTACGGACGGAAGCAAATCAATCTGCCGCCCGTCTTGCAACGTTCCTGGGACGATGAACCACATCGTGCTCTTGACGGGATATGGGGCGAACATCCCCCAGTACTGCGGGAGACCGAGGACGAAGCCGATCGGACGAACGACACCCGGCACTGCTGACACGGAAATCGTGGAGAGGTTCCATGCCAGGACAAACATCAAGCATGCGGTCGCGAACAGGTTGACAACAAGCGACGCTCGCCGCGATGTGCGCAAGCCCACGTGCTGAGACGCTGGTACGGCCTCTCCTGTGCCCGGATGACCGGCGCGGGCAAGAGCACCATGACCAGAAGTCCCGAGCGGCAGTTCGGCAATCGATAAACGCCCGACGCCAGCCGGTGATAGGAGTCGCATCCAGGGCGCTGCCCAGGACGGGTGTCCGAGGCCGGCAACCGCCTGCCGGGCTGGTCGCACTCCAGAGAACAGCCGTCGTGGGTCCAATCGCATCCGGGGGACCAGCGATTCCCAGAACCAGCTCGGCAGGAAACAGACCATACACGCCGCGCCAATCCAGGGGAAGAAGCCAACAGCAAGTGTCATCGCAATACCGGCGTGCAAGCCCGACAACGCCGGCGATTCCTGCCATACGGGCCGGGACGGTGAAGAACGGAGAGAACAGCAAGAGTGGGGCGACGATTTCGAGTGCCAATGTGCCGAAGGTAAGCACTTTCAATAGGTCAGGAAACTGAAGCAGATACGCGCCGATCGGGGTTTCGAGTTGCTTCGCGCTCAAGGCGTAATAGAGCGCGGTGCCATCGACACGCCACTCAGGGCCAGTCTTGAGGAGCGCCGTGAACCAGTACACGAACGCGATCTGGAGGAATAAGCCGGCGGTGGCCACGGAGAGCACCCGTGTCGACGGCGGATCGGGCTCGGCTCCACGGAGGCGGTCGACCGACCAGCAGGCGCCAAGCGGCAGGAACATCGACCAGAACAACAACAGACGCAGCAATTCATCAGCGCTGTAGCCAACGAGGTAATTCCGCCACTGGATCGACATCACGAGGAGCCAGACGATGACGACCATGAGGCGGGTCCGATATCCAATGAGCATGGCCACGGCCGCTATTGCCGCAATCGAGAAGAGCGCCCATTGAATTTCCGCGGTGCCATTGATGAAGTTCAGGGATAAGAGCCAGGGGTCGATCTTTTCGGCTTGAACACGTCGCGGGAGAATTCCACCATCCGAATAATGCACGGCAAGATTTGTCGCCCGGCTGGCGAGATCAAAAAGCACGGTCAGGGCAAGCACTATACGAAGCGCTGCAAGCGAGCGCAGGTCTGCGCCGAAAATCTCACGAAGCTTCAGCCGTCCCCAATCCCATCCCAACGTGGTTTTGCGACGGTTCGCCAAACGCATGGATTTCCTCGAGAGAGCTCGTGTGCAGTTTGGTGATTCACTGCCGACGGATAGTGTCGCACGAGCGCGCCCCCGTAACAGCCGAGGGCGCGACAGTGCAAATTGCCGGTTTTATGGAATGGACTTACCCCTCCCCGGCTTGGGAGGGGTAAGACCGGTTCATGATTGCGTTGCTAGGCCACGCGGGTCCGCCAGGAGGCGAAGGCGGAAGCCGCAGCCATCACCATTGCCAGGAGTTGACCGATCCCGAGTGATGAACCCAGGCCCACGCCTGTGTCAGGAAGGTTCTTGGCCCCCGATTTCTCGGTGCCACCTTGCTCAGGTGCTCCTGATTGCTCAGGTGCTCCCGCGGGCGCAGCCTCGATCGATCGATCGGGGTTCGCTACGCCTGGTGCGGCCGGGGCGGCAGCTGGGGCAACTGCCGGCACAGCGGCGCCAGGCGTCGTGACATCGACTGGACCACCTGTCCCGATGGGCAAGACATCGATCGCGGCAGATGACACTACGGGTAGCTCGGGTTGTGCTGCTCCCTGGAAGAACTCGATTCCAGATCCCGTGCTGGTTCCCGTTGTCGAGTTACCAGTCGTGGATCCATTCGAGTTGCCAGTCGTGGATCCGTTCGAGTTGCCATTCGTCGACCCGTTCGAGTTGCCATTCGTCGAGCCGCTCGTCGAGCCAGTTGTCGAGCCGGTTGTCGTGCCGGTTGTCTGACCAGTCGTCGTCCCAGTCGTGGAACCAGTTGTCTCACCAGTAGTGGAACCGGTTGTGGTGCCAGTCGTGGTCCCAGTCGTCGTGCCGGTGGTCTCGCCGGTCGTGGTCCCGGTTGTTGTTCCTGTCGTGGTCCCAGTCGTCTCACCAGTCGTCGTGCCGGTCGTCGTGCCGGTCGTTTCACCAGTGGTTGTCCCGGTCGTCTCACCGGTCGTGGTTCCGGTTGTCTCGCCGGTGGTGGTTCCAGTCGTCGTCCCCGTCGTAGTTCCGGTTGTCTCACCGGTTGTTGTCCCAGTGGTCTCACCGGTGGTTGTGCCAGTCGTCGTGCCAGTGGTCGACCCAGTCGTGGAACCGGTTGTTGAACCGTCCGTCGTTCCAGGGTTGCAGTGCGGGTTCTGATTTACCGCGTTGCCCTGGCTGGTGCACCCGGGAACATTGCCGTTCTCGTTGAGCGTATCGTCTCCATTTTCGCGGCCACAAGGCTCATCGCGAGGAGCGTTGCTCCCGCCCGCACAACCTACCCCACCGCCGGGTTGACCCTGATTGCCCGGAGGGGTGTTGCAGTCGGCTGTAGGATTTCCGGTGACGCACCCAGGATCCGGGTTGCTGTTCCCGTTGCCGGTGGTGCCACCCGCGTTGCCGGTGGTGCCACCCGCGTTGCCGGTGGTGCCGCCCGCGTTGCCGGTGGTGTCGCCCGCGTTGCCGTTCGTGCCGGTCGAGTTGCCGTTCGCGCCACCGGAGTTGTCGTTAGGACCGCCCGTGTCGTTGGGGCCACCGGGGTTACCGTTGGTGCCGCCCGGGTTGCCGTTTCCGTTTTCGTTGCCGGGGTTATCCGAGACGCCGCCGGTGCTGTTGCTCCCGTTGTCGTTCTGGTCGTTCCCGTTGCCGCCGGGGCCACCCGGGGTGTTGTTCGGGGTGTTGTTTCCGTCCTCGTTCCCATTACCGTTGGGGCCGCCTGCGTTGTCGTTGGCGCCACCCGGGTTGGTGTTTCCGTTGTCGTTCGCGTTGTTGTTGCCGTTGCCAGCGGAACCGCCGGCGTTGTTTTCGTTGCCGCTGTTGTTGCCGTTGTCACTAGGCCGCCATTGTTGTTGCCGTTGGCCGTCGCTGGGGCTGTTGTTGTTGCCGTTGTTCGCCGTTGTTCCCGTCATTGCTCGACTTAGCCGCGTTGTCGTTCTCCGCACCACCGCCACCGTCGTTTCCGCCACCCGCCTTCTTATTATTGGGCTTGGCAGCGACGATGAACTCAGCTCGCGTGGTCACCGATTCACCGGTTGCCCCGCCCACGGCAAGGTCGGGCTGAACAGACAGGTGGCTCTCGCCCACAGCCGCTTGCGCTATCTGCGGTCCAAAAGGTCCCCCTGGTAGCCCGATGGCAAGCGCCAACGCGGCGGTCGCTAGCAGTCCAGGAACCTTGTTCCATCCTCGAGCCGCCCCCGACGGCGGCCTCCCCGTACTCCGTGCCGAACTCTTCACAGCAACCTCCAAAACTTCGATATCTGCCGATCCACGACTACCTCCGCGCCAAGCACCCTGCCCTCAAAGCCGTTCGCTCACCGGATGTCCCGCACATCCGTAGCGGTAGCTGGGTGGCAAGTTCCATGCCACGTAATTAGGCAACTCGCGGGCATTTAATTATTTTGAACATGAACTATCGCCATCAGCTACTTGCTGATAACGTCTTTCGGCGTTTCTTCAGCACTTCATTAAGTGCGAGTTTTATGGGACTGGCATTGGTCGCAGCCGGCTTGGATCAGTTCTTCTGGCGGTCGCTCTCGGTGTTGCTGACCTGCCCTGTCTGATCTCCCGAGCCTTCAGAGCCCTTATTCGGCCATGCGACGGCTTGTGCCACTCGCCGTTCCCACTCACCGAAGAGTCGCTGATGAGCGAGAGGCGGGCATCGACACAAGGGAGCGAATTCGATCGGTCCGAATGCGGGATCGATCCCTACTCCATATGCTGGATCGAGCCCTACTCCTTTTGGAGTAGGGCTCGCAGTTCGAGCGCGGGGAGTGATGCCTTCAGCCAGCTAAAGGGATTCGTTTTCGCTTGGTTGCGGTTACTTCGTGACAGTGGTGACGAGGTCCACGGTTCCCGGACTCGTCCGGTGGCCGCTAATGAGCCTGTGCAAAACCCACCTCAGCCACCACAGATAGGGAAATCTGGAAGTCCACTCCAGCAAAGGAGCTAGGACGTTCAAACGGCAGGGACGCACGTCTCCATCGATGTCCCTACTCCGAGGTTCATCTTGCACCCGGGGCATACAGAGGCTGTCGTCCTTCCCGCAGTTGCCGACGTCGGCAGTGAACTCCACCTGGCTGTAGCAGCTTCACCTGCCTGGTGAAGGGGCAGCCAATGACCTCGTTGTTGCTACGCAAATGGTGATCGTGCAGTGGGTCCCGCCAGTGGGAGCCCCCCTAGCACGGCCGTGCCGGCGTCACGGCTCGCCCTCGCCTGGACAGGTCTTGCGCGGGGCGGCTTAGCAGCGTTTCAGCCCCGACAGCAGCGGGAGCGGATCAAACACGGCAGGCTGGCCACTACAAAACCGCGTGACCGACGGCCAGCCGCCTTCTTCGGAGTGCTCGGCCAAAGGGCGCCAACGCACCGACGAAGTCGACATCGGTCACACATTCGTCGTCGACGACGCGCTTGACGCCCACTGCTCTCCGCGCCTCCTGCTTCTCGAATCAACCATCCTGCCACGCGGTCGCAGACTCGCTCATGGCGAGCCGGCGGCTTTGTATCGCTCGGCGAGCGTCGCCTTATCCTTCTTGCCGGGGAACTTGCGCCTCCCACTGTCTGCGGTCATACAGGTTCTGCGGCCTTTCATATGCCCTAACCCGAGCGTGTGACCAAGTTCGTGGCAGACAACGCGGTAGCGCTCGAACTCCGACGATGGTCCGCCCTCCTCGATGAGGGCGTAGCCGCGGACAATAAGGCCATTGCTCGCGTACATGAATCCCTGTCCCCAGATGTCATTGCCGCCAACCGAGGCGGTCGAGCAGACCCAGATCTCGCGGAGCGAGACGTTATTTGTCTCAAAGTCGCCGATTGCGTCACAGTCCCTTGGTCCGCCATTGACATACTTCAGAGTCGTCCCGCCGGGCATAATCGCCGACCATGCGGCGACCTCCTGCTCGACAATCCCGTTGAAGGTGTTGCTCGTGTAGTCGCGAACCGTAATTGTCGTTCGACCAGGCCAGACCCAAGGCCCAGACCCGGCGACCGCAGCGAGCGGAAGTAGGACGGTGGCGACAGCGATCACAAAGACAGACCTGCAACGTCGCGCCATCGATTGGGCGTTTCGCTGGCTGGTTTGTGCGTCGAACACTTGATGCGCGGTGCTGTGGCACCCAGACCCCGGTGAAGCCCGTCCGACCAAAGACGGTCGAAACGGCAGTGAGGCGCGCCGGTAGGTAGCGTTGGCTGAGGCGGCCGCTCTCGGACGTGCCGAAACAGACCGCCGAGCGATCGAGATCCACTGACTTCCCTCCAGTTGCCGGAACCCATCCCTGTGTTCCGTCAAATGTCCATGGACCTGTACGTACAAGATAAGCGTCTGGATGTTCCCTGTTGCGGAGAGCCGCGCATTTCCGGACCTGAAGGCAGCGTTCCTTCCGCCTCTAAAGCTCCTTCGGTGGGAGCGGTCTAATAGTTATCTGGGGGTCGTAAGGGACACGTGCTTGGCTCCTTCCACGCGCTCACGACTGCGGCCGTGAAGTTAGGAAGCGCGGCATTGATCGAACTTGGGAGAACCTGCGGCTCCCTTTGGCGAGTGGTGAGGCATTGCCTGCTGGGCCAGAATCGGCGAAGCGAGGCGCGCTGGGGGGATCGTGCAGCGCACTGAGGACTGGTGGCCGCACTAGCAGATCGGATTATGGTGGGGCGTCAGGCATGGCACGGACCGAGCGGAGGCACGGCGTACTCCACCGAGTGAGTGCTAGCGGCCACACTGCGAAGCTCCAGTCAACCTCACTGCGCGCTCCGCCTCGCGGCTGATCTGCTGGTATTGCGTGCATGTGACTACGGTGCGGTGACCAAGCCGTAGCCTTGGAGACGACACAATACGCCAATAGATTTCGAAGAATATACGAAAGTGTCGGTTTGGCAGCACTCTTGTGCCGCTATTCACAGTTGGTAAACCAACACGGATCGCCGATTGTGCTGTCAAAACGCTGCTAAAGCGCTATCCGGCGGGTTTTTCTTTAAGCGGCGCTCAACGAAAGATCGTTCCTTTGGTGTTGCCAAATATCGCTAATTCATAGTCTCGTGATCACCAACACTTTTCGCACTTAGATTTGCAGCAGCGCTCATCGTGATGATGTCCCGGGGCTGTTATTAATGGCATACATCACGCATGGAATACTGTCCTGGCCCTATGGGAGGGCAGTAACGAGAAGACCGGTGTGGGACAGAAATGCCTGATTTGACATCGGAAGGCGAATATTGGGGCTTGGTGCACCGGCTCATGATCCATGGGTGGTACCGGACCGGGCAGGGGCCAGCGGATGATTTCGAGCGCACCCAGTGGGGCTTCCGGGAGGGACACCTACGTGATGTCCCATCCTCGGCCCCGTTATGGATTCCCGCGCGCGACGAGTGCACTGCTATGCGCATCCTCCTCAGGGAGGTTGAGAGTGCCCTTGCCAACCGAGCGTCACAGGTCACCTATGCGGCAAACACCTCGCTGAGCGATCCGGGGATCCCGAGTGCTGGTCGTGAGGGCACATCACACGATTTCGCTTCGCCGTAGTCTCGCCGCCTTGAGGCGCGTCGCAAAGCGAAATCGTGGCGACACTGTCACGCATTTCATCCCAAGCGCCATAGTCCGTGAACGGATACGTACCCAAGGGGACGTATTCGTCTGCGCGTCAGTGATTGACGACGTACCATGAACGCCGACGGCGCCTGATCCTCCCGATGAAGACGCTTCGTACCAGGCACACGGGACGAATTACATACGTGCCGTAGAACGAGCCCCTGGATGCTCGCGCGCTCGCAGCGACCTGGCAGTACTGATTGCCGTGAGCAGACAGAGCGTCGAATGTCAGCATGTTGTGACCGCGTGGAGGGGCTGATATGTGTCCGTTGAAGACCAACGAAGCCCTACTCGCCCATCTCGTACAGAACAGCCCCGTGGCGATTGTCGTAAGTGGGCTCGCAGACGGGCTGATCCTCGACGTCAATGACAGCTTCTTGCAGCTCACCGGGTACTCCCGGGACGAGGTGATCGGGCAGACATCGGTCGGCCTCGATCTCTGGTCCGATCCCAGGCAGCGCGCGCAACTGAAGGTCTTGCTCAAGAGCGGGCAACCGGTGCGCGATTTTGAGGCCGCTGTCCGTATCAAGTCCGGCGCTGAACGTCTGGTGCTGGCAACGGTGTCGCAGATGGAGCTCGACGGCCGCTCCTACCTCGTAACGCAAATGAATGACATCACCGCTCAGCGCCATGAGCAGATCCAGTTTCGAGCGCTGGTTGAACAGATCCCGGTCATTACGTATGTGGGTGCACCGAATGATCTGATGACCTTGACCTACATCAGTCCGCAGTGCGAGGCGATTCTTGGGTACTCACCGGACGAAATTCTGGCCGGTCAACCGAGCTTTCTGGCTCGTCGGACCCACCCGGAGGACAGCGCGCAAGTTCACACCGCGGCGGAGCAAGCAAGGCGCACGTCGAGTCTCTTTTCTGCAGAGTACCGATTGCAGGCACCTGATGATCGCTGGATTTGGTTGCGGGACGAGGCTGTGCTCGTGCCCGATCCGCTGGGACGTCCTCTCCACTGGCAGGGTGTTCTTGTGGACGTCACGGCTCGCAAGACCGCGGAAGCTGCGCTGCGTCACAGTGAGGAGCGGTTCCGGGCTCTGGTGCACAATAGCTACGATGTCGTCATCGTGCTCGACTCCGCAGGCACTCGCAAGTACATCAGCCCCTCAATCGAGCGGCTTCTTGGCCACGCGCCAGACGATCTGCTTGGTCGCAGTCCAGAGGACCTCGTCCATCCCGACGATATGCCCGCGCTGGCGGAGGCAATCGAATGGTGCATGCGTGGGGTCCAGGAGACCCCAGCTTTCGAGCTGCGCTTACGCCATCGTGATGGAGGCTGGCGCCATTTCGAAGTGATCGCTACGAATTTGCTGGATGAACCGAATGTTAGCGGGATCGTACTCAATTCTCGTGAGATCACCGCTCGCAAAGACGCGGAGACTGCCCTGCGCGAAAGCGAGGAACGCTTTCGCGCGGTCTGGGAAGCGACCTCGGAGGCAATGGCCCTCGCCGATCTGGATGGGGTCGTAATTGCCGTCAATCCCGCCTTCTGCGCGCTCTACGAACTGACCCCGGAGCAGGTGGTCGGACAGAGCTTCGCCGTCATCTTTCCGGAGGAGACGCGGGTCGCGGCGGTCGAGCAGTATCACGCCCTCTTTGCAGATCCCAACCCGCCGCCGAACTTCGAGTGGCGGGTCCAACATGCTGACGGCAGCGAGCGGTTCGTCGAGGCCCGCGCCGACTTCCTCGTTCGCGATGGGGAACGGGTGGCGATGATCGCGGTAATCCGGGACGTCACTGAGCGGCACGCCGCTATGTCGGCACTGCGAGAGAGCGAGGAGCGATTCCGTAGCTCCTTCGACCACGCTCCTATTGGTATGGCGCTCGTCGCGCTTGACGGCCGGTTCCTCCAGGTCAATCGCGCCCTGTGCGAGCTGGTCGGTTATACGGAGCAGGAGTTGCTCGGCAAGTCCAGCCAGGACATCGTCCATCCGGACGACCTGGAGGATGCTCTCGAGATTCACAAACGGCTATCCGCCGGAGACCTTGACACATACCAACTGGAGCAGCGGTATCTCCGCAAAGATGGACGCTTCGTCTGGATCCTGCTAACCGGATCGGTGGTCCACGAACGTGGTGTACGGCACTACAGCATCACCCACATTCTCGACATCACGGACCAGCGGCACCTCGAGATGGATCGTGCTGTGATGCTCGCCAGTGAACGCGAATACAACCGGCAACTCCGCGCTTTAGCGGAAATGCGGGCCGATCTAACGGCTATGGTTGCGCACGAGTTGCGTGCGCCGGTTGCCGCATTGCGCATGATGACGTTTCTCTTGGCGGGTGGTGAACTCTCACCTCAGGACGAAGCGCAGATGTTTGCGACGGTCAAGGGCGAGATCGAGCAGCTTGATCGCCTTGTCGATGACATCGCGGCCGTCACGGTCGCTGAGCGAGAAGACTTCTCGGTGCAGCTCCATCCAGTCTCGCTCGCCATGCTCCTCGATGGCGCGCAGGCCCTCGCTCCTGGCATGTTGGCTGACCACGATATCACCGTGCGGCCAGCTCCGGAGGAGCTGGTGTGGTGCGATCCCGAGCGTATTAGCCAGGTACTGCGTAATCTGCTGCAAAATGCCGCCAAACACACGCCGCCCGGCACCGCCGTCGAGCTGCGCGCTCATCGGGAGGGACGGCAGGTGCGCATCGAGGTGGCCGATGATGGACCCGGGGTCGCCCCGGAGTATGCCGACCTCATCTTCGAGAAGTTTGCGCGCGGCCCCTCCGCGGCAGCACACCAAACGTCTGGAGCAGGACTCGGTCTTTACGTATCGCGCCAGATCATGCGGGCGCATGGATCCGATCTCACCGTTGAGTCAACGCCAGGGGCAGGAACGGTGTTTGCTTTTAGCCTGAAGGTAGCGTCATGACTACGTCGCCAATTCACCTCCTCCTCGTCGACGACCATGCCGCGTTCCGCCTGCCCCTGGCGCTCATTCTGGAGCGCGAGCCCGATCTGCGAGTTGCGGCTCAGACTGGTTCAATTGCTGAAACCCGTGTCGTGCTGCCCGAGGTTTCGGGACAGATTGATGTAGCGCTCGTCGACTTGCAGCTCCCAGATGGCAATGGGGTCGAGCTGGTGCGCGACTTGCGCGTCATGAATCCCAATGGGCAGACGATCGTGCTGACGGCAGACACCGACAAGAGGCATCATGCGCAGGCGGCGGAAGCGGGCGCGGCAGGCATAATTGTCAAGTCCGCGCAACCGGTCGAGATCGTCGATGCGATCCGACGGGTCCATGCGGGTGGGCTGGCGCTGCCAGCCAGGGAGATGATCGAGCTCCTCCGATTGGCGGGTGAGGAACGTCAGCGCGAGCAGGCCTCACAGGCGACGCTGGCACAATTGACACCTCGGGAGCGCGAGGTCCTGGCAGCGCTTGCTGAAGGACTCGACAACAAATCGATCGCGGAGCGGCTATTCATCAGCCCCGATACCGCACGCACACACGTAGTCAAGGTACTCGGCAAGCTCGGAGTCGAGTCCCGCCTGCAAGCCGCAATCGTGGCGATACAGCATGGCATCTGGTCGCCTAGCTAACGTGCGCCGAGAATCTGGCGCACCTCTGAAAGGCCGAGCGGCAGCTCGGAAATAGTTCGTGTATCGCCGCGCTCCATCACCTTGAAAAAGAGAAATAGATATCGCCCGGAGTCATCAATTGCGGTCCTTCCTAGAGGAAGCGCTCGGCGACTTGCAGATCCTCGCGCAGTGCTTATGAGCTACGCCTGTAAAAAGCCCAACCCCAGCCGTGTCCGGGAGAGCCAGCCGCTGACCGATGAGGTGGTCGATCAGTTCGATGTCGAGCGATTGTCCAGCGGCCGCCATCGTGCAGGATGCGGTCTTTCGCACCGAACTGGGAGAACGCGCAGGGCGTTGCGCCCGCACGTTCACTTCACTTATGCACGCCGCCTGAAGACTTGACAGCGTCGACCGGCGGGCTATGCTGACGGCGTCGGAGCAACAACTGCCGCTGGTGACTCGTCTGCTCGGCAGCCGACTCCACCGCCGCGAGGCTTGCATAACCCAGGAGGACGCCATGCATCCGAGCCAGTTCGATGCGCTTTCGCGGAAGTTGGCGGATGGGTTGTCGCGACGACAGGCAGTGACGCGGTTTGGCGCGGCCGGCCTGCTGGCCGGGCTCACCAGTGCCTTCGGTCGGGATCGAGCGGCACAGGCGATCCCGGCCGGGCAGGCGGATGCCCTCAGCGTTTGCCTCCTGGACATCGTCGCCAACGTCCGCCTCGGCCCCAGCGCCGGCGCCATTCTCGAGGGGAATGTGCCGGGCGAGCTACGCGGGGAGCTGACCTTCGAGATCGGCCCGGACGGCGCCGTCGACAGCGGCCGTCTTGCCGTGGAGGGGGGCCCGGAGCTTCCAGTCGTCGGTCAGGTGGACGGCCGGGCTCTTAACCTTCGAGTGGAGGTCGGCCCCGATCAAACAGTCGTTCTCGTCGGCACTGCGGCCCGGCCTCTCGACCGATGCCGGGGGGATGTCGACGGGTTGCTGACGGGTCCGCGCGTCGGCGATCTCGGTGATTGGCACGCCACCGCGACATCGCTGGGTGGAGGCGAAGGACCTCCGCCTACGGCCACCGCGAGTGCCGCTCCCGGCACTTCCACCGCGACCCCGACGCCCTCGGCCGCGGCCACCGCGACCGCTCCCCCGGGTGCGACCCCAACCTCGACGGCGACTGCGACGGCAACCGCGACGGAAAGCCGACCGCACGCCGACCGCCACGCCAACGGAAACCCCGACCGAAACGCCGACTCCAGCCCCAACGGAAACGCCGACACCGCTCCCCATTGTCTGTCCGACGGGCACGACGGACTGCGCCGGGACTTGCGTCGATCTCCAGACTGATGTGGACAACTGTGGGGCATGCGGCAACGTCTGCCCCGAAGGGCAACCTGGTTTCGTGCGCGGATGCGCCGCCGGGAACTGCTTCTTCATGCGGGAGCGAGCGTGTGCGGAAGGTCTCTCCTCCTGTAACGGGGTGTGCGTCGACCGCCAAACGGACCCGGCCAACTGTGGGGTCTGTGGCAACGTCTGCGCCGCCGGAGAGATCTGCTTCGGTGGTCTCTGTGCCCGCGACCATCGCTGCGGTGCGGGGCTCACCAACTGCAACGACGTCTGCGTCGACCTGCTGATTGACCCGGCCAATTGCGGGGCTTGTGGCCTCGTCTGTGCCACGGGAGAGATTTGTTTCGGGGGTCAATGCGCCCGCGACAACCGAACCTAAAAACGCGTCCCCACCGGCTCGCGCACCCCGGCGCCGGCAATCACGGAGGGGACCAGGGACGAATCATCGAACGCCGGTGCACCCCCGTGCAGCGTACCGGGGTGCACCGTGATTGACGATGACCGCGCTCCCGCGGGTCTCCTGTTGTAGCGCTCCTACCATCGTTCACCACGTTGACGACCGGAGCGTGGTCAACAACCGGACACGGGCCAGTGCGTCCTCCGCGACACGGCTCGGCCACGGCACGCGTTGTGGTGAGCAGAAGCGTGCAATGAACTCCGTGTTTCCGGGCAGGAGCGTGTCGAGGAGCCAACCATGGACGGGGCATCA
This sequence comes from uncultured Chloroflexia bacterium, assembly GCA_963724295.1. Taxonomy (GTDB): domain Bacteria; phylum Chloroflexota; class Chloroflexia; order Thermomicrobiales; family UBA6265; genus JACCXM01. Next base: position 146,781 of record CAVRUC010000008.1, read on the forward strand.
TTCGATCGGCTGTCGCGGGTCGTGCACCGACTACGTCACCACGCAACCCGCCGCCAGGCTCTGCGCACCCTCGCTGTCGGCGGCCTCGCGGGCCTGTTCACTCGCCTTGGGACAGAGCAGGCAGGTGCCGCCTGCACTCAGCGCCGGCGGCGGTGCTCAGGAAACCGGGACTGCTGTGGCTATCCGGACCGCGACGTCGTCTGCGATGCCTTGCCGAGTTCCTGTGACCGGAGCGGCGATCGTTGCTGCGGCCAGCCGGACGCCTCGTGCTCCGGCAAGTGCGACTGCTGCCAGGGATTGACATGCAGCGGCGGTCGCTGCCGTGTGGGCGACGATGGCGGGGCCTGTGGGAATACGACCTGCCCGAGCGGCCAAAGATGTTGCTCTGTCAGCGGCTTCCCGCAGTGCATCGACCCCGATATCCTCCAATGTTGTGGGCCCAACCTCTGTAGGAAGGGCTGGTCCTGTTGCGGCAAGGGTTGTTGCGATCAGGACCAGAAATGTTGTGGAAAAGGACGGTGCTGCCCGAAGGGGTGGCGCTGTGGAAGGATCGCTTGTTACACCTCCCGGTCCGCCGCCATCGCTGAGAAGTCGGCCGAGAGCATTCCGTTTTCCGAGCCAGAACCAGGCGACGAGCAACACTGGATCGAGCAGGGCTGGCTGACGGTCGTAGAGACCAGATGACCGTTGCGGCGAGGATGGAGCAGATGGGCACCGACGACCCGACGCGTTGACCTGCTCCATCTGTGGGGCCAGGGCGGCCAGCCCAGCCTAGCGCGCGCTCACGGCCAGCCCACTCACCAGTGCCAGCGCTTCGGCCGCCGCTGCCTCCCGCCCGAGCGCCCCTCCGGCGGCGTAGGCAGCGGCGAAGGCATCTTCGCCTAGCGCCGCCCGCGCCGCAGCCTCCGTCGCCTCCAGCCGCGTCCGCCGCGACGGCGGCATCCCGCCCTCGGTCGCCTCCCGCATGGCCGCGGCCGCACCCAGCATCCGCGCTGCCCCGGACGCGTCGCCGGTCGCGGACGACACCCACGCCGCTCCCTCGACCGCTTCCGCCTCGACCAGCCGAAACTCCCCGGATCGCGTCAGATCCAGCGCCTCGGCGATCAAGCCGGCCGCATCAGCCGCGTCGCCCAGGTCGACCTGGATAGCGGCGGCTTCCACCAGTGCAAGGGCCAGCAAGAGCGGAGTGCCGGACGCACGGTGAACCGATACGGCGTGCCCAGTCAGCGTCCGTGCTCGGGCCGCGTCCCCGCGGTAGACGGCAACCGCGGCCAGCGTGAGCCGTACCGCCGCCGCCAGGAGATCTTCGCCCAGCCTGGCGAACTCGTCGGCCGCTTCGGCGAGCAAGCCGCCTGCCGCATCCAGATCCTCTTCCTCCAGGGCCACTCGGCCGAGCAGGAAGTCGGCATTGAGCTCCAGTGGCAGGTCCCCGGCGGCATGGGCGAGATCCTTTGCCTCCTTGCCAAGGTCCCGCGCGCGCCCGAGGTTTCCCTGCTGCAGCGCCACCCAACCCAGTTCCGTGAGCGTGTTGAGGCCGGCCCAGTGCTCCCCGAGCCGGCGAAAGATGGCGAGGGCGGCTTCGTACGCGGCCACGGCAGCCCGCAGGTCGCCGGCCACGCTGGCAGCGAAGCCAATTCCGCGCAGGGCGTACGCCTCGCCGCGTTCGTTACCGATCCGTCGCGAGACTGCCAGACCCTCCTCCGCCGCGGCCCGCGCCGCCGCCACCTCGCCCAGTGTGGCCCGCCCGATGCCGAGGGAGGCGAGGGCAATATTGACTCCCTCGTCGTCCCCCTCCGTGCGGAAGATGCCCAGCGCCTCCTCGTACAGTGCAACGGAGCGGCGCGCGTCGCCGTTGACGAACACGAGGTTCCCCAGCGAGCGTAGGGCCCAGCCCCGCACGCGCGTGGGCGCCGGACCGGCCGCCGCCAGCGCGCGCTCCAGCCAGCCGATCCCTTCGGCATAGTGGTACCGGAATTCCCAGAAGCGCCGGACGCCGGCGGCCATGACGAGGGCGGTTTCCGCCGCTCCCCGCTCGAGCAACCATCCCAGCGCGGCCCGCACGTTGGCGTGTTCGACCGTGAGCCGCGCGTGCCAGGCCGCCTCGTCGGGTCCCTCCATTCCGGTCCGTGCCTGCTCGACCAGCGCCGCGAAGAACGCGGCGTGGGCATCCCGGGTCGTCTCCTCGTCGCCACTCTCGGCCAGCCGCTCGGCGGCGAACTCACGCACCGTCTCCAGCATCCAAAAGCGTGGCTCATCTCCCGCCTCGTCCTCCAGCCGTAGCAGGCTGTGCTCAGAAAGCCGCTCCACCAGCCCCACGACGTCCAGCTCGTCACCACGATTGGTCACCGCCTCGGCCGACTCCAGCGTGAAGCCACCTGCGAAGGCCGCCAACCGCCGGAACACGGCCTGTTCCTCGGGGTTGAGCAGGTCGTGGCTCCAGGCGATGGCGTCGCGCAGCGTGCGCTGGCGGGCCGGGGCGTCACGGGCGCCTCCCGTCAGGAATGGCAGGCGCTTCTCCAGCCGGGCCAGGAGCGCTTCGGGGGGAAACAGGCGCACCCGCGCCGCCGCGAGCTCGATCGCCAGCGGTAGGCCGTCGAGACGCCAGCAAATTTCGGCCACCGCGGGGGCGCTTGCATTGTCCACCTCGAAATCCGGCCGGACTGCCCGCGCCCGTTCGACGAAGAGGCGGACGGCGGCGTAGGAGGAGAGCTGTTCGGCGGTGGGCGGGGGCGGCGGCCGCCAGGGCAGTGCCAGGGGTGGCACCTCCCACTCCCGCTCAGCGCGCAGCCGGAGAGGCGCCCGGCTGGTGGCGAGCACCGTCAGGCCGGAACAGATCGTGATCAAATCCACTACCAGGCCGGCGACGGCCGGTAGCAGATGCTCGCAGTTGTCGAGGACCAGGAGGAACCGCCTCAACGCCAGATGGTCACGCAGGACGTCGACCACGGGCCGGCCCCCCTGCTCGGGAACCCCCAGTGCCTGAGCCACGGCAGACGGGACCAGCGCCGGGTCGTCGAGCGACGCCAGCGGCACGAAGGACGCGCCGTCCGGGAAGGCGTCGAGCGCCTCGGCGGCTGCCTGCAGGGCGAGCCGGGTCTTGCCACTACCTCCGGCCCCGGTAAGGGTCAGCAGCCGCACGTCTTCGCGGTGGAGCAACTCGACCACCTCGCTCACCTCCCGCTCGCGACCCAGGAACGCGGTGGGCTGGCGAGGGAAGTTGTTCGGGCGGGCATCAAGCGACCTGAGCGACGGGAAGTCGCCTGGCAGGTCAGGGTGCAGGAGTTGGAAGACCCGCTGCGGCTCGAGGAGATCGCGCAGGCGGTGCTCGCCCAGGTCAAGCAGGGAAGAATCTCCGGGGAGCGAGCTCCGAGCGAGCTGCTGGACCGCAAGGGAGAGGAGCACCTGGCCCCCATGGCCGGTCGACAGTAGCCCGGACAGCCGATTGAGGGCCGGTGCCAGGTAGTTGCCCCGGTCATCGGGCTCAGCCGCACCGGCGTGCAGCGCCATCCGCACTCGCAGCGGACCCACCTCCCCCCACTCCTCCACGAGCAGGGCTAGCTGGGCGGCAAGGGCGGCGGCAACGGCCTGGGGAGCGGTCGGGAAGGCCGCTTGCACGGCATCGCCGACGGTCTTGAAGTGCACACCCCCGTGGGCTTGGATGGCCGCGTCGATCAGCGCGAGGTGGCGTTCCACCGCGGCGGCCATCGCCTGTCGGTCACGCTCCCAGAGCGCGGTGCTGCCCTCGATGTCGGTGAAGAGGAAGGTCACGGTGCCAGTGGGAAGATCAGGCATGGTTGCTCTCAGGACGGTCGGCGGAACCTGGTGCTACCCGATTGTCGCATGCGAGCAGACCGGCCTCCGATGTCCGGCAACTCTTGTCGACGCGCTCCGCATCCTGGCGACCCCCGCGTGCTACGCCTTGGGGAAACCCAACCCCAACCGCTTGAGCGAGAGCCAGCGACCCTGGCCGATGATGAGGTGGTCCAGCAGCTCGATGTCGAGCAGCTGTCCGGCCGCCACGATCTCGACGGTGAGGGCCACATCGGCCGCCGACGGCGTCGGATCCCCCGACGGGTGGTTGTGCACCGCGACGATGGCGGTAGCCTGCAGACGGACCGCATCGCGGAAGACCTCAGTGTTGCGTCGTAAACGTGCGGATCCCAAGAGAAAGCGTCGAGACAATGGGTCAGGACGCCAGCAGATAAGAGCTAGAGTGTTCTTGGAGCACGAATAGGGAGTGCCTGGGTGCCGCACGCTCGTCGAGACTCAACATGGACGCATCCACCAGACTGTAACGGCGAGCCGAGGATTTATGAAACCGGTTCCGGTCGATGATGTGCCCGAGCACCCCGCTGGTCTACTTATAGGAGGTCACCCTCACTTCGTTGAGAAGGACCGTGAACCCCAAGCGGGCCATGAGTGCTGTGGCCCGCTTGGGGTAAGTGACGCCGTCTCGGCGGTGGATCTAGCTCGCGGATGCACAGGACGTGAGCTGCTGCTCCGCTCCCAGATTGCGGCTGGGGGCCAGGTCAATGGCGCGGAACTGCGCCAGGAGTTCGGCGGCGGTCGGTGCCGGTGCCTCATCGCCGCTCGCGTCAGCCGCGGCGAGCACTCGGTACGCTTGGTCGGTGGTGCTGGCGGCCGGGCGCCCGATCGTCGCGCGAATGGCCTCGACCGCCCCGTAGCCACTCCTCTCGTCCCACGATGCGGCGGGGACCGGCGCCCGGAGGAGGTCTTCTTCCCGACCGTGGACAGCGATGGAGTCGGATACTGCCAGCATGAGTACTGCGGCGAAAGCTGAGATCGCTGGTCGGGACCGATGGATCTTGGACATTTCTGGTTCCGTTCTGTACGTCCGAGGCGTGAACGGTGGCTAGTGTTGCCTGGCGCCTTGGAGATGCGAGTTCTGGAGCGACTCGGCTCACTCGGTCGCGAGCCCTGCCGGGGTGGGGTTTGGTGACCTCGTCCTGGCACGCTCCTAGCATCCTCCTCAGCGGCACGCGCGGCGAGACGCAACGAGCACGCATCACGGCCTGACTGACCGCGCCGAAGCCGTCTGGTACGCTGGCACGGCACACCACAGCACGCCCCCGATCAGCCAGCACGTGGAACCAGGCGGGGTGGCGATGAGCGAGCGCAGGACCTCTTTCGGCGAGCTTCTCCGTCAATTGCGCAGCGCGGCAGCCCTCTCCCAAGAGGCGCTGGCCGAGCGCGCTGGGCTCAGCAAGCGCGGCATCAGCGACCTGGAACGCGGGGCTCGTCTCGCTCCTCGGTTGGAAACCGTCCGCCTGCTGGCCGACGCGCTCATGCTCGGTGAGTCCGATCGGATGGCGTTGCTGGCAGCGGCGCGGCCGACGGTGACGGTCTTGGCGTCGGCGAAGCCCGCTGGAGCGTCGCCGCAGGGTTTGCTCCCGCTTCCCCCCACCCGTCTGATCGGTCGCGAGGAAGAGATCACAACGCTCTGCGACCTCCTCGGTCAGCAGGATGTTCACCTCGTGACCCTTACCGGTACCGGCGGGACGGGAAAGACCCACCTGGCGCTGGCAGTGGCCGCCTCGGTGGTAGACCGCTACCCGGATGGCGGCGTTTTCGTCGATCTCTCCGCGCTCACCGATCCAAATTTTGTCGTGCCAGCCATCGCAGCCATAGTGGGCGTACGCGAGACTGCCGGAGAATCGATGCGCGAGACGGTCAGCCGCTACCTGCGGGAGCGCCGCCTGTTGCTGGTGCTCGACAACTGCGAGCAAGTGCTAGAGAGCGCATCTGACATCGCCGCCCTAGTGGCTGGTTGCCCGCATCTCGCCATCCTGGCCACCAGCCGGGAGCCGTTGCACATCCGGGCCGAGTTCGAGATTGCGGTGCGTCCTTTGCCCCTCCCCGATCCAGCACGGCTGCCGCCGCTGGCCGAGCTGGGGAACGTTCCGGCGGTGGCGCTGTTTGTCGAACGGGCGCACGCGGCAAGCGCGGGCTTCGCGTTGACCGTGGAGAACGCCCCCGCCGTCGCCGCCATCTGCCACCGCCTCGATGGCTTGCCCCTGGCCATCGAGCTGGCCGCAGCGCGGATCAAAGTCCTGCCCCCGGCGGCGCTCCTGGCCCGGCTCGAGCACCGACTGCCCTTGCTCACCGGCGGCGGACGCGACCTGCCGGTACGACAGCGCACCATGCGCGATGCCATCGCCTGGAGTCACGACTTGCTCACCGCTGAAGAGCAAGCCGTCTTTCGCCGCCTGGCCGTTTTCGCCGGCGGCTTCACCCTCGCGGCAGCGGAGGCCGTGGCCGGGTCTAAAGGAGAACTTGCGGCTCTCGACGGCATCGTCGCCCTGGTCGAGCAAAGCCTCCTCCGACACATGCCAGGATCTGGTGACGAGCCGCGCTTCACCATGCTGGAGACGATCCGCGAGTACGGGCTGGAGCGGCTGGCCACGAGTGGCGACGAGGAGGCGACCCAGCGAGCGTACGGCGGGTTCTTCCTGGCGCTGGCGGAAGAGGCCGAGCCCCAATTGATCGGCCCGGAGCAGGGAGAGTGGTTGACCCGGCTCGAGACCGAGCACGACAACCTGCGGGCGGTCCTGGTGTGGGCAGAGGCTCAAGACCACGAGACCGGGCTGCGGCTGGCGGCCGCGCTCTGGCGATTCTGGTACGCCCGCGGGCACTTGAACGAGGGGCGCGGCTGGCTGGAGCGGGCACTGGCCCTCGACGGCGCGGGACAGAGCGCTGCGCGAGTCCGGGCATTACACGGCGCGGGCGTGCTGGCCGATCTGCAGGGCGACCCGGCGCAGGCAGAAGCGCTCGTCACGGAGTCTCTGGCGCTGGCGCGAAGCCTCCAGGACCGCCGGGGTGAGGCTCTTGCCCTGGTCGCATTAGGCCTTGTAGCCGCCTTCGAGGGAGACACCGCCCGGGAGGTGGCCCTGACGGAAGCGAGCCTCGCCCTGTGGCGCGACCTCGACGACGCGTGGGGTGCCGCCGGAGCGCTCAACAATCTCGGGTACACGGCCTATGTCCAGGGCGACTTCGGGCGGGCGGCGGGATTCCTCGACGAGGCCGTGGCCTTAGCCAGCGTGGCCGGGGATCGCAGACTTCTCGGATACACCCTGGATAGCTGCGGGGCGCTTGCTGAGGCACAGGGTGAGCTGCAGCGAGCGACGGAGCTCCACCGCGAGGCGCTGTCCCTGGCTCAAACGACGGGCAACCCAGTCATGGTGGCGTTCACCCTGAGCGCGCTGGCGAGTATCGCGGCCAATCAGGGCCAGCCGGTGCATGCAGGACGGATGTGGGGAGCTGCCAGCGCGCTGCGGGAGGCGACCGGCACGCAGCTGCCCCTGGAGGAGGAAGCCCGGTTCGCGGGACCCGTCGCGGCCGCCCGGGAGGTCTTGGGCACGGATGCATTCAACTCCGCTTGGGAGGAGGGCCGAGCGCAACCACATGAGCAAGTGGTTGTTGAGGCCTTGGGGCTGGGCGACGACCGTGCCACGGACATCCCAGAGAACCGAAGCTGAACGGGAGCCACTGAAGCCGTTTCGGTCATTGCACTGCTGTGCGGTCTCGCGGTCCCTTGCTCATGCTGACCGGTCCGGGTGGAGTCGCTCTTGCGTCGTAAACGTGCGCCCCGCAAGCGAGTGCGACAGGACAAAGGAGCGGGACGGCAGGCGCGGAGATCTCAAGTCTTTCTAGACCACGAACGCGCAAGAGACACGACGACCCCGCCGGTAATAGGAACAACCGGGGCACATGCGAGGCGGACACAAGGCTGAAAGGTGAGTACGGCCAGGCGGCGTCTCAACTCCAGGGCCGCTTTCACGCGTACGGCTTTGGCATCGCCTAGACTACGAATCCGCGCCAGCTCCGTAACGTCCAAGCCTGGAAGGGGACGTCTCTGCCGACACCGCCTAGTAGGGCGCGGGTGTCACCACATTGAACTGGAAACTGGCCGTCGACGGTCGATCAAGTTCGCAACAGGTCTCTCCTGGATCGAATTTGATTCAACAGGGGCGACGCCTCCATCGCCCCTACGCGGCGGTTCGCTTTCTTGCCGTTTCTTTATGGCGCTCCTCCCGTGAACCGAACCGCCGCGTAGGGCCGAAGATCGAGCGAAATCGGCTCGCCACGAATCAGGTCGGCCGTCAATGAGCCGGTATGCGGGCCCAAGGTTAAGCCGGTCGCGCCATGACCCGCGGCAATGAAGACGTTCTGCAACCCCGGGATATGACCCAGCAGCGGCAACCCGTCCGGCGTTGCCGGACGAAAGCCGACGCGCACTTCGCGGAGCGTCGCTCCTCGCAGCCCTGGCGCCACTCGCAGGGCCTGATCGAGCACCTGACGCACACCACCTGCCGTCTGGCGGTAGTCGAACCCGGCGTCATCTTCACGAGTCGCGCCAACGACGATGCGATCGCGAGGAAAGGTCAACAGATAGTGGCCTTGAAATGTCAGGACCACGGGCCACTGACCCGTCTCCTCATCTGGCAATACCAGATGGGCGATTTGCCCGCGTTGCGGAAAGACCGGCAGCGGTACGCCAAGCGTTTCGCCCACAGCCGAGGTCCAGGCTCCGGTGGCGACGACGACGGTCCCTGCCGCCACCGTCCGCCCGTCGACGTGAACCTGCACCGAGCCCTCGGCATCGCGGCCGAGCGTCGCCTCGCCGCGCAGAATCGTCACGTCGCGTCGTTGCGCGGCCCGTTGCAGGGCATCGCGCATCAATCGGCCATCGATGCGCGCGGTCCCCGCGATATGGAGCGCTTTCGGCACATCAGCGAGTGCCGGAAAGAGCGATCTGGCCGCCGCACCGTCCAGCAGCGAGACCTGGTCCACGCCTTGCACGCCGGAGGCGAGGCGATCTTGGGCGAAGCGCCCGGCGTCGTCCAGGGACGCAGCTTCGGTCTCGTTTGCGGCGACCAGGACCGAGCCGACACGGGTATACCCCGTTTCCTCCTCGCCATCTTCAGCAAGCTCCGCGAGGAGCCGAGGGTAGTGGTCAGCCGCCAGTGCAACCAGCGCGTTGTGGGCATCGGGCTCGCGATGGCCGGAACCCGGGGCGATAATTCCGGCACCGGCTGCCGTGGCGTGTCCCTCGTCGCCCCGGTCGACCAGGGTGACCCGGAACCCGGCACGGGCGGTGTGATAGGCCACGCTGGAGCCGACGATGCCGCCTCCGATGACAACAACGTCACTCACCGGCCGTCTCACGCCATCTCCGGAATCATTCTGCCGTGGGCCTCGAGGAGGTCGTCGACGAGCGCACAGATCTGCTCGGGATCGAGCTCCGCCGCGGTGTGTGGATCGAGCATCGCCGCCTGGTAAACGTGCTCTCGTTTCCCGGTGAGCGATGCCGTGACCGTCAGCTCCTGGACATTGATATTGGTTTGCATCAGCGCCGCTAGTTGCGGCGGGAGCGCGCCGACGACGGTCGGCTGCACGCCGTTGCGGTCGACGAGGCAGGGGACCTCCACGCAGCAGGGCTGCGGCAGGTTCGCGATCGACGCCCGGTTCGTCACGTTGCCGTAGACCACCCGTGGCTGATCGGTCTCGATACTGTGGATGATCAGCGTCCCGTATTCGCCGCTGTGTCCTGTCGCGTGGTCCGCGCGATGGGCAAGCGCTTCCTGGCGCAGAGGTGGCCGCGAGCTCGGGGTTCTCGCGATCTCGACAACGGACAGCCGCCGCTGCGTCATGCCACTGAGCTGGCCGCGTCGCTGCTCCTGATAGCGGGCCATTGCCTCCGGCTCGGGGGAGGTCAGCGCGGCGCGATAGTCGCCCCATTCCGCGATCTGATCCTCGCAGCGCGCCGGATACTCGTCGAGCGGGATGTTGAACTTCTGGATCAGGTCGTCGCGGCCCGGCTTGATGAACCAGGGGACATATTCGGAGAAATGCTCGCTCGACTCCGTCACGAAGTAGCCAAAGTGTCGAAAGACCTCGAAGCGGACCCGTTCCCAGGCCGGCTCCCGCCGCTCGTCGGCCAACTGTCGCAGCGCGGGATAGAGATCTTCGCCGTCGCGCTCGAAGCGCAGATAGAAGGCGACATGGTTGATCCCGGCGCAGACGTAGTTGACCTGGTCGGCGGGAACTCCAAGCCAGCCGGCCATATCCTCGGCCGTTCCCTGCACGCTGTGGCAGAGGCCGACCGTGCGGACCGCCGTCGCCCGATTCATCGCCATGCAGAGCATCGCCATCGGGTTGGTGTAGTTGAGGAAGAGGACGTCCGGGCAGACCTCCTCCATCGTCCGCGCCAAAGTCGAGCATCACCGGGATGGTGCGCAGGGCGCGCATGATGCCGCCGATGCCGAGGGTGTCGCCGATGGTCTGGCGCAGGCCGTAGCGTTTCGGGATCTCGAAGTCGATCACCGTCGAGGGCCGGTAGCCGCCGACCTGGATCATGTTGATGGCGTAGTCGGCTCCATCGAGGGCGGCGCGCAGGTCCGTCGTCGCCTCGATGGTCGGGTTAGCGCGCGCCGACTGCGCCAGCAGCTTGGCCACCGCCTCGGTGTCGGCCAGCCGCCCCGGATCGATGTCCATCAAGGCGATCGTCGAGCCGTGCAGCTCCGGAAAGGTAAAGAGGTCCTGCAACAGGTTCCGCGCGAAGACGGTGCTGCCGGCGCCAATGAACGCGATCTTGGCCACGTACTGATTGCTCCTTTACTGGGTGTAGGCAAGTCGGCAAGAATCGCTTGCCGATAGCCGAAAGCGAATTACCCGATGCACCAATCACCCGAACACAACCCGCTCCGCGTTCTCTGCGTAGACCTTGCGCAAGACGTCGTCCGGCAGGTCGAGGCCGTAGATTTGCCAGCGTCCGGCACCGGGCGGCTGGCGAAGGCCGTAGTTGAAATACTCGTCCCGCGTTTCCAGAAAGCGATAGTAGATGCGGTACACCTCCGGGTTCGGCTCGTTGTCCGTGCCGAACAGGATGCGGTCCGCATGCTTGATGAAGAAATCACGGGCCGTGTAGGGCTGCCGGCCCAGTTCGGCGATGCGTGCGCTGATGTCGGCGTAGAAGTTCGGACAGGCATCCATGACCCGGCCGACCCAGCCGAGATTTTCGGCGTAGCAGCCGACGTGCGCGCCGATGAAGTCTGTGCCGGGATGCCGCCGCAGCAGACTCTCGAACTGCTCCATGATCTCGTCGAACGACGGAAAGTCGGGATGGCTGAGGTCACCCTTTGGCCGCGTCGGGTAGAAGTGCCAGTCCGGGTTTTCGTGGAGCTCCTCCCAGCGCTCGTTGAAGCGGTCGAGCGGCGTAAAGAAGGCGACCGGGTCGGCGATGTGAATCAGGACCGGCACGTCGAGCTCAGCCGCCGCCGCCCAGAGCGGATCGAGCCGGGGATCGTCGACCGGGATGAGCTTCCCCTCGGTATCGCGCAGGCGCAGCCCAAGCCTCTTCCAGACCTTCAAGCCGCGCGCGCCGAGGGCCACCGACTCGCGCAGGCGCTTCGCCTCCGTCTCGCCAAAACTGGGGTCGGTAGCGAAATTGTCGTAGTCGATCCCGGAGAAGACGGCGAAGCGGTCTGGATAGGGCTCCTGATAGCGGGCAAGCTCGGCGCGCAGACGGTCGCCCCATCTGCCATCGAGATCAACCATGGCGCGCACGCCAGCCTCATCCATCGTGGCGATAAGGTTGTCGACCGGCTGGGTCAGGAAGTCGTCGCTCCAGGTGAGGAACGCGTCGCCGAGGTGATTGTGGGCGTCGATCGACCGGAAAGCGCGGTTTGGTTACCTCATGGGCTTCCGTCCGCAGCATCGGCCGCGGGACGAAGTCGCGCAGCGAGAGGTCCATCTCACTTGAGCCCACTGAGCGTGATCCCTTCTACGAGTTGTCGCTGGAAGACCAGAAAGAGGATCAAGATCGGGAAGGTCGCCATGTTGGCTGCGGCCAGCAGGAGCGCATTGTTGGAGAAGTACTGCCCTTGCAGGAGCGCGATGCCGACCGACAGGACCTGCATGTCCGTCTGGTTCGACACGATAAGCGCCCAGAGGAACTCGTTCCACGACCAGAGCGCAACCAGGAAGCCAAAGGCGGCCAGCGCAGGCCGCGCCAGGGGGAGGTAAATCTGCCAGTAGATCTGAAAGGGATTGGCCCCGTCGATGGTCGCGGCTTCCTGATAGTCGGCCGGGAGCGAGAGAAAGTATTGCCGGATGAGGAAGGTGCCAAAGGCGCTGACGAGAAGCGGGACGATTAACCCCTGGTAGGTATCGATCCAACCGAACTGCCGCATCAGGATGTAGCGGGGAATGATCAGCACCTGCTCCGGCACCATCATCGCGGCCAGCAGGAAGAGAAAGATCACATCCCGGCCTGGAAAGCGCAGCCGCGAGAAAGCGAAGGCGGCCATCGAGGCCAGGAAAACCTGGCCAATGACCCGCGCTATCGTCACGACGATGGTGTTCGCATAAAAGCGGGCGAACGGCACCAACTCCAGGACGTCGGTGTAGTTCTGCCAGTAGATCTCGCTGGGGATCAGGTTCGGCGTGACCTGGAAGAGGTCTTTCAGCGGCTTGAGCGAGGTGGAGATCGACCAGACGAAGGGCAGCAGGAAGATGATACCGATCGTCAGCAAGGCTCCATGCAGGAGGATGCGCGAGAGCGCGAAGCGGACGGTAAGACCGTTCATCCGTAATGCACCCAGCGCCGTTGCAGCCGGAACTGCAGCAGCGTGAAGACGAGAATGATCAGCAGGAGAACCCAGGCTACGGTGGTGGCGTAACCCATGTTGAACTTCTGGAACCCTTCCTCGTAGATGTAGTAGACGATGGTGGGAAAGCGATTGGTGCTGCTCCCAACACGAGTCATGACGTAGACCAGGTCAAACACCTGCAGCGAGCCGACGATGGCCACCACCATCAGGAAGAACGTCGTCGGCGTCAGCATCGGCAGGGTGATGTCACGAAACTGCCGCCAGCCGCCCGCGCCGTCGATCTGCGCGGCCTCGTAATACTCCCGCGGGATGCCCTGCAATCCGGCCAGGTAGATCACCATGTCGTAGCCGACGCCGCTCCAAAGGAGGACGATCACCACGGCGATGAGGGCCGTTTCGGGATGGTTCAGCCACTCGGGTTGGGGCAAACCGAAGCGTCCCAGGGCAATGTTGATCGGCCCGAAGCTGGGATCGAAGAGCCACTTCCAGATCGTGCCCACCGCCACCGGCATGGTGAGCACCGGCAGGAAGAAAATGGTGCGGTAGAACGCGCGGAAGCGGATCTGGGAGTTGAGGGCCAGGGCAATAGCCAGGGAAAGAATCAGGCGCAGGACGACGTTGGGAATGGTGAGCGCCGCCGTGTGGACCATCGCCGTCCGGAAATCGGGGTCATCGGGGAGCCGGGCGTAGTTGCTCAAGCCGACCCAGTTGGGCGCGGAAAGCACATCCCAATCGGTAAAGCTCAGCACTAGCGAGGCGATCAGGGCCAGCAGGAAGAAGAGGAAGAAGCCGAGCATCATCGGGGCGATCAGGAGATAACCCCAGAGGGCCTGACCCCGGGTGCGAGGACTCCACCGCGCCCGGCCGGCGGCATGCGCCGGGTTCGAGAGCTGTGCAATCGCCATGATTCCCCCTCAAATACACGTTACGTGATGCGTGTGACGACCGCGGAGCGGCGGGCCGCCCACGTCATCCTGGCGACTTTGCGGGAGGGACCTCGGCTTGGTGTCGCCAGCGAACTCCATGCCGAGATATCGTGTGCAAAAATCCAGGATGACGCGCGGTGGACCGCCCACGGATGCGGCCGGCCGCTGCCGTTACCCGGCGCTGAGGGCTGCATTGGCGGCCTCGTTGGCGCGAACGCAAATCTCCTCGCGCGGGATGCCCCCGCTCCAGCCCTCGATGAGGACTTCGATGACGTCGTCCCCCCATTCTGGGCCGGCCACCGGACTCGGCAGAGGGAAGGTGTAGTCGACCGCGTCGATGAAGATCTGCAGGTCCATGGAGGGAATCGAGGCCACCCAATCCTCCTGCTGACCCTCCATGGCCGGGATCACCGTGCCGGTCTGCCCGAGAATCAGTTCGGCCTCGGCGGAGGCCAGGAACTTGACCCACTCCATTGCCGCGCACTGGTTCTGGCTGCCGCTCCAGATCACATTGCCGATGCCGTGAATGGCGGAGGCGCGCGTCTTGCCCTGTGGTAGGGGCGCAACCGCGATGGCCGGGTTGGCCTGGCTGAAGGTCAGAGCGTTCCAGGAGCCGCCCGGAATCATGGCGATGACGCCTGCCGGGAAGAGGGATTCGTGCGGATCGTTGGTCTGCTGAGTTGCCACTGAAGGGGAGAGGCCATCAGCGATGAAGTCGCCCGCGAAGTGGATCGCCTCGCACGCGGCTTCCTCGGCGAGCATCGCCTCCGTCTGCTCGGCGTTGAGGATTTCCCCCCCGTTCTGCTTGATCAGGTTGAAATAGCCTTCCTGGTCGCCGAGCGGGGAGGCATATCCCCACTGGCTGGCGGTGTCGCCATCCATGATGGTCAGCGCCTCAGCGGCAGTGCGCAGGTCGTCCCACGTCCAGTCGCCCGTTGGATACTCGACCCCCGCCGCGTCAAAAAGATCCTTGTTGTAATAGAGGCCGATGGTGTCGAAGTCCCGCGGGATGGCGTAGATCGTCTCTTCGAAGGTGTATGCGTCGATGAGCGCTTCTGGATAGGCAGACGGGTCAATACTGCCATCGTCGACGAGTGACTGAATCGGCACGATGATGCCCTGCGAGGCATAGATCGGCAGGTTCCGCGTGTTGAGCCAGAAGACATCGTAGGCCGCGCCGCCGGCCGCCGAGGTCTGCAACTTCGTCCAGTAGTCGTCCCACGGCACCACCTGCGGCTCGACCGTGATGTTGGAATGCACCTCGTTGAACGCGGCAATCTGCGCCTCAACCGCCGGGAGTTGCGCGGCGTCCCAGGTGCCATAGCTGATGGTGATGTCCTCGCCACCGCAGACCGCATCCTGCGCCGCGCGAGTGCTCCTGGTGCTGGTCCGGCCGCCCAGGGCGGCGAGGCCGAGCCCAGTCGCACCCCTGGCGCCCGAGCGCAAGAGCGAGCGGCGAGTGACGAACTTCTGCAACCTTGCGTAGGCTTCGCTGCCCATCCGTACGTCACGTGTCATGCCTTTACCTCCGGTTACCGGCTCGCGGCGGATTTCGTTAAGGCATTCCTGAAACGCTTGGGTCCTGCACCCCCTTTCAGTGAAAATCTGCTGCTTACTAAGGGAGCCTGGGATGAACTAGGCGTGGCGAACAAGGCAGACTGGGCAGGTGAGCGACGAGAGCGTGATCGATGGCACCAGCGGATCGGCCAGCAGCGCCCGCAGGGCTAGAGCGCGGTCGCCAGTGACGGCGGCATCGAAGAGCCCGGGCCACCTCGAGCGTTGTGCTGCCGCTGCCCAGGAAGATCGTTTCGTCGTCGCTGGCCAACGCTGCCGCGGCCCGCGCGATCTGCTGTTTCGCCACCCCCTGATCCCTAGTGCGCTGCAAGATCGGCAGTTCGGGCGGCGCCTGGCGCACGTTGACCGCCCCGCCGTGCACGCGGCGGACATCGCCCGCCTCAGCTAGGATGAGGATGGCGCGCCGGGCAGTGGCTGGGCTGACGTTGAAATGCTCGGAAACCTCGGTAACCGTTACCCGGCCCTGCTGTTCGATGAACAGCCTGATCCGTTCGGCTCTCGAATCACTAGAGCGCAGATGCAGCACTTCTGACCGCTTTTCGTGCATTGAACGAGCATTCATGGCCGTTTCTTGGCAAAAAGTGGTGGAATTTCTTGCATCCTACTGCACGAGCCGTGCATCGTTGATAAGAACGACGCAAGTTGGGTGCCAAGGGCTTAAGTTACGTTCATGTCGCTTTCGCGTGTGCCCCTCCCGGCAGCCAGGCGCGACTGGACACATCGCAGTTACACGTTTGGACTTGCCGGGAGTTGTCGGGCTGTCAGTCGCCGCCTGAGCTCCCCCAGCTCCGGCGCGGTCTTCAGCCGCACCGCCTTGGCATCGCTCAAGCCCCGAATCCGCGCCAGCTCCGCCACGTCCAGGCGGTAGATTCCGCGCAGCCCACTGTGGTCTGCCAGCAGCCGCAGCGAGACGGCGGTGACGGTTTCGTTCCCGACGCCGGTATACGGAGCAGGTACAACCGCTCGTTCTGTGGTTCACAGCGGAGGATGCGGCGCGGGAAGTCGCGGCCTGAACGGAGCGCAGTGGTCCGCATCCAGCGGTTCCCTGCCGCGTGGGGGAGCGTGGTGCGATAGCCCGGGAAGAGTCGCCTTATCTGGAACCGGAGTCAGACGCTGGCAAGCGGATACGCGGGAAGACTGGTTCCGATCATGGGCCAGCCTGTTGGACACGTCCCTCGCCTCCGATTCCGAGACCTTCGCGCGGCGGTGGCTCCCCGATTTGGCGTGGACATTGTGCGCACATCGCTATAGTGCGACGGACCTTGGCCGCGATGTCGTCACCGGCGCGTCTCTGTATTTAGTGGTCGTGCGCGGGACGCGGCGCACGAGGAGGCCGGGTGATGGACGAGGAGCTGGGCGAGGACGGATACCCTCCCGGGTGGCCCGCGCCACTGCAGGACCTGCGGCGGGTGGTGCCGATCGCGCAGACTGTCACCGTCGGCGGGATCGTGCTGATGGCCTTGTCGCTGGACGACTTCCCCGTCGGCTTCACCGTCCGGCTCCGGCTGCTGCTGGCGGACGGGCACCCCATGGTCGAAGAGCAGCGGCGTCAGGATGCGGAGGTCCAGCACCAGTGGGCGGAGGCGGCGCGCCGCGGGGTACTGGAGGCGGATGACGCTGAGGAGGAAGCGACATTCGTCGGAAGGTTCCTGCCCGTGCCCGAGTGGGAGCTGGAGGCCCGCGATGACCGCGGGCAGCAGTACCGCGACTGGGGCGGGGAGTCGTCGTGGGGCTCGAGCCTGGAAGGGCGGGCGGAGCCGATCTTCACCCCAGCGCTCGATCCGGCCGCACGTGAGCTGCGGCTGGTGGTGCCGGAGGTGCCGTGGCGGACCGTCGCCGGTCGGGAGATGGGGGAGATCGTCGCGGTTGACCGGGGGCCCTGGACGTTCACGGTCGCGCTGTGAGCCATGCCCAATGCGCCGACGCGGTCCGGGTTGCCGATCCGATCTCGCCACGTCACCGAAGAACGGGCAGAGGACAGAAATGGGTCCGATAACCCGGGAAGCGCCGCGTTATCTGGAACCGGAGTCCTACGCTCTCAAGCGAAAAAGCGGGGAGTTGTTCCGATAATAGGCCAGCCTGTTGAAACACTCTCCGGGTGACGCGTTAGGAGCCTTCTGCGGCTGCTTCACGCTCCCAAATGGCGGTCGTGCCGGCGCCGGTGCTCATCGGTCCACAGACCCTTGGAGGAGGCGATCACCCCAGTAATCGCCTCATCGCTCAGGCGGTCCTTGACTCGTGGCATGGTCAGTTCCGGAGTCGTTTGGTGTGTTTGGAGTGAGGGAACCGCTTGGTGAGCAAGTGCGTCAGAGGAGGTGCGGGGCTCAGGCGATGAAAGGAGACGCAGACATGATCCATGGAATTGGGTGGACGCGGAAATGCGCGGTGCGCGGCGTGCGAACCGGAGCAGCATCGTTGGCCCTGGCAGGACTGTTGGCGATAGGAACCATTGGGAATCCCGGTATAGTCGGGGCGCAAGACATGGCGACGCCAGAGCAGTCGATGCCAACTGGCGTTCCGACCGTGAGCGTCAGCGGGCACGGTGAGGTCCATGTCCCGCCCGACACGGCCGCCGTCTCCATTGGCATTGACGTGATCCAACCCACCCTCGCCGAGGCTCAGGAGCAGGCGACGGCTCAGGCGACCGGGGTGATTGAGGCGCTGAAAGCGGCCGGGATCGCAGACGAGGATATTCAGACCGCGTACTTCAGTGTGAATATCCTGCGCGACTACTCGGAGAACGCCGACCCGACGCAGATCACCGGCTTTGAGATCGTGAACCAGCTCCAGCTGACCGTTCGCGATACGGACATGCTTGGTGAGTTGCTTGATGAGGCGGTCAGCGCTGGCGCGAACAACATCAATGGCGTCAGCTTCTACGTGGATGACCAGACCGCGGCAGCGAGTGAAGCCCGGCGTCTCGCCGTCGAGGACGCCCGCACGAAAGCGGAGGAGTTGGCCGCGGCCGCGGGTCTGACGCTCGGGTCCGTCATCTCCATCGCCGAGGGCACAGTCTCGCCGATGCCGCCACCCATGTATGCCGCGCGTGAGGGCGACATGGCGATGGCTGAAGCGGCCGTGCCAGTGCAGCCCGGATCCTCGATCGTCTCGGTCGACGTGTCGATGACCTTCGCGCTCCGTTGAGGACGGGTCCTGAGGAGCACACCTCGCCACGACGTCCTTGAGCCATGCTTGTCGTCGACCGAAGCAGACGGTGTTGGCGAGGTGCGCTTGCCGCTCGCATGGCAGGCGATCCCGCTTCCAGAGCGCGGTAATCCCCTCAATATCCGTGAAGAAAAAGTAACAGTGCCGCTGGGAAGATCGGGCATGATCCGCTCCAGACGCTCGGCTCGACATGGTGCTTGCCGATGGTCGCACGGGAGCGCAGGATCCAAGGCGGTAGAAAATCGTGTCCTACGCCTTGGGAAAACCCAACCCCAGCCGCTTGAGCGAGAGCCAGCGGCCTTGACCGATGATGAGGTGGTCCAGCAGCTCTATGTCGAGCAGCTGTCCGGCCGCCACGATCTCGACGGTGAGGGCCACATCGGCCGCCGAGGGCGTCGGATCCCCCGAGGGGTGGTTATGAACGGCGACGATGGCGGGAGCGTTTTGACGGACTGCATCACGAAATACTTCAGACACTCGCACTTGCGCCTGGTTGACGCTGCCGCGATAGACCGTCGCAGTTCGCACGATGCGGTGTTTGGTGTCGAGCAAGACGACCCGCAGTTCTTCTTGCTCTAGTGCCGCCATCTCGATTGCGAGCAAGTTGGCAATATCGTCCGGCGAACCGACTTGCGGACGCTCATCCGGAGAAAGCACGGCGAGACGCCTGCCCAATTCCAGTGCGGCCTTCAAGCGCACGGACTTGGCGTCGCCCACACCACGTATTCTGGCCAACTCGATCAGGTCGAGACGAAACAGCCCGCGTAGCCCGCCGTACTGAGCCAGCAGCCGCTGCGAGAGATCGGTAACTGTTTCTCCCAAAGTGCCGGTGTTGAGGATAATGGCCAGCAGCTCACCATCGCTCAACGCCGCGGACCCGCGCAATTTCAGCTTCTCGCGCGGACGCTCGTCGGCGGCCATCTCGCGTAGCATCAGCCGGTAGCCAGGCGGTCTGGCGCCATCCTCGTGGCCGTCGCTCACGGGATCTCCTTTACCCACGGTCGATTCGGCGCGGGTATCAGCAGCGGAACTGGCAGACACCAGCGCCACCGGCCAGACCCGGCACGTACGGGCAGCAGACCAGACCGTAGAGACAGGGATTGACCGTACCGCCGGTGCAGGTGACCCCGACATTGGGCGGCTGCTCGCAGGCGCCGCGCGTTCCGCAATAGCCGGAGCAGCAGCCGGAGCAGCCATCACCCCAGTTGCAGTATCCGGGGCATGCGGCGCCTCGGTCGGCGCAGCCTCCGTCGCACTGCGCGCGCGGGGTGCAGACGCCCGCTCCGCCGGGCGTGCCGGGACTGCTGGCGCAGCAGACCAGCCCGCTGCCACAGGCATGATGGGTGCCGGTGGCGCAGCCACAGCCTTCGTAGGTGCAGTGGTTCGCGGTTGCCGTTTGCCGGCGTGCGAAGACCCCAGCCGTTGCCGCGCCCGTTGCGGCTAGCCCGAGCCGCCGCAGGACGCCGCGCCGCGAGGTCGCTCTGGACAGTGTGCGTGTCAATGCATCGAACCGTCGGTCATCCATGTCCGATCCCCTCCAACGTCGAATGCCGATGCCGCTCGCTCGAGATACGACAATCACACCCAGCCGAGGATGGGGCGGAGCACCCCGCGCCGAGCGAGAACCTGAGCCTGAACACGCGCGAACTCGCAGGCGCCCCGCTGGGAGTGATCTCATGGTGCTGCCACCGCAGTCTATCTGAATTTCGCGGACCGCGCGCCTCCTCCGACGCTCGCCTGTCTCCTGGCAGCGACCGCTGATGAGGCCGGTTGCTCCACGAAGTCGTCCGCCAACCCGCGAAGTGGTTCAGGCAGCCGGCAACCACGATTCCTGGCGGGTAGACTCTCGCTCCTACCGAGGAGTCCTCACCGCATGACCGACCCCGAGCTTGTGCCTGCCGACCTGATGACAGCCGCCAGGGTCTGCCAGGAGGTGCTGGCGCCCGCGCTCGATCGGGACTGGAGCGGTCCGGCGGGCGACCTGGAGTGGGATTGCCGGCGCACCCTCGACCACATCGTCGATACCCTCTTCCTCTACGCCGCGTACCTGGCCAGTCGAGGGACCGAGCGACTCTCTCCACCGCGCAACGGCGACCCAACCGCTTCGCCCGCACAGCTCCTGACGACCGTTGGCGCGGCCGCGGCTGTGTTCACCGAAGTGGCGCGGGCCGCCTCGCCAGGCACGCGGGCGTTTCACCCCGCCGGCATGGCCGATGTCTCCGGCTGGGTTGGCATGGGCTGTGTGGAGATCCTGGTGCACGCCGACGATATCGCACAGGGGCTGGGTCTGCCATACCGGCCGCCGCACGACCTCGCGGCGCGAATTCTGGCTCGCCTCTTTCCCTGGGCGCCGGCGGACGTCGACCCGTGGGACAGCCTGCGCTGGGCCGCCGGCCGGGTCGCGCTACCCGATCGCGAGCGGTTGGGACCTGACTGGTACTGGCACTGCCCGCCGCTCTCGGAATGGGACGGGGCGATCACCAAGCGCACCGCGCCGCCCGCGTGGCGGGAGTGACTCGCGCCGCGCCGCGATCCCGCCGCGTTACCCGACGCGGTACGATGCGGCCGTTGCCGAGCCGCGAGCAGCGAGTGCGGTACCGATCCGCGCCAAGGAGTTGCAGATGTTGATCAGCGCCGAGATGAAAGCCGCCCTCACCGAGCAGATCGGGCATGAGTTCGCGGCGATGCTTCAGTACGTGACGATTGCTACCTACTTCGAGAGTGAGGGGCTGCCGCGGCTGGCCCAGCACTTCTACCGCCAGGCGGAGGAGGAACGCGAGCACGCGATGCGCTTCGTCCGCTACGTGGTCGAGACCGGGGGCGAGGTCGCCATCCCGACCATCCCGCCGGTCAGGAGTGGGTTTGGCTCGGCCGAGGAGGCGGTCCAGCTATCCCTCGATCAGGAGCAAACGGTCACGCGGCAGATCAACGCCCTGATGGACCAGGCAATCTCGACCAACGATCACGCCGCGCGCACCATGCTGGAGTGGTTCGTCACCGAGCAGGTGGAAGAGGTCTCCAGCATGGAGACGCTGCTGCGCATGGTCCAGCGCGCCGGCGAATCAGGACTCCTCTTCGTGGAGAGCTACCTGGCTCAGGGACTCACTGTTGAAGGCGAGGGAGCGGCGGAGTAGGGACGCCGGACTTCCACTGACTACTCGTCGCCTTCCTCCCCTGGCTCGGCGCTCTTGCGCGCACGCTCGGCCTCGGCGCGCTGCTCCTTGCCCCGCTCGGTTGCGGGCTTTGATCCAGTCCTTGCGATACGGCCGCAGGCACTCGACCAGCGCCTCGGCCACCGCCAGATTGTGGAACCATTGGTGGTCGGCCGGCGTCACGTACCACGGCGCGTGCGGGCTGGCGCAGGCGTTGATCGTCGCCTCATAGGCGGCCATGTAGGCGTCCCAGAACTGGCGCTCCTGCCAATCCCGAGGCGAGATCTTCCAGGCGGTCTCCAGGTTGGCTTCGCGCTCCTCGAGCCGCCTGCCCTGCTCCTCCTCACTGACGTGAAGGAAGACCTTCACCACGATGATGCCGTGCTCGTGCAACAGCCGCTCGAAGTCGTTGATATTCGCGAAGCGGCGGCGGATCTCGTCCTCCGGCAGCTCGTCGTGCACCTGGGGCAACAGCACCTGCTCGTAATAGGAGCGGTCGAAGATCACCAGCTCGCCGTGGCCGGGTGTCAGCTGATCGGCGCGCCACAGGAAATGGTGAGCCTCCTCTTCCGGCGTCGGCTCCTTGAAAGCCGCCACCCGGCACGATGCCGGATCGGCCGCGGCGAAGACGTTGCCGATGGTGACATCCTTGCCGGAGGCGTCCATGCCTTGCAGGATGACCAGGATGCCGTTCGCCTCGGCGGCGAACATCAACTCCTGCAGTTCGCGCAGCTCCGCCGTCAGTTCCTCCAGACACTGCCCCGCCTCGGATTCGTCAAGCCCTCCGTCCTCGCTCGGATCGATCGCGGCAAGCCGAAACGATCCCCCTCCCTCGACGCGCGTCGCATATCCCACGTGGGTTCATCCCCTCCAATGCCCTGCCCATGCGGTTGCACTCTGGCCGGCGTAGCGCACGCGCTATGCCAGGAGCCGTCTGCTCACCGCTTATGTCGCGCTGGTTGCGGCGTATCGTGGAACTTCTGACTCGGGCAACGCTGATTCTGGTACCTATCGCCTCATCTGCCGGTCCAACGCCTCGCGGATGGCGGCGTATCTCGACAGCAGATCGTCTCTGACGTGCTCAGCGGTCGTATCTGCCATTGAGATTTCCCACTCGCGCTCACCCTCCGTGCCCTGGGAGGTGAGCGTCCCCCCATGTTTTTTCACGCGTGGATTCCGCAGGTATATCCATTCGACCGGTGATACGTGCGCTCCGGGCCATGCCGCGAAACCAGAACTCGGCCTCTCCACCGCGACGAACGGTAAGCTCCACGGACATCATCATTGGTGTTTGGGCCTTGCTGAACGTCGGCGTGCGAGGAGCTTCGTCGTACTGCCGTACTGGCGTTCGAGGTGGCGGATGGTCCGACGCGCGCTGCCGCCTCAAACCCCGAAGGATCACAACGGTTTGCTCAAAAAGGCGACGGCTCTGCGCGCGGCGTTCCCGTGCCGCACGATCACGTCCACCGCCCCTGGTCCGACCATCACGCCCGGCCAGATCGCTGCTCAGCGTCGCTCATGAGCACCCCCTTTTGGAAGCGCTCACGACCAGGACTCGCCCCATTATCGCGCAGAGGGCACCACCGCCGCGGGTCGCAGCGGGCGAGCGCAAACCGAGCGGGCTAGGCATACCGCCGGCGATGGCGGAGAGGGATGTCGTGGCCTACGAGCGACCTGGTAGGCACCTGTTCTAACAGCCGCAACCAATCCCCCATGTGCCCGGTGTAGCGCACGCGCTACACCAAGAGCCTAACTGCTCAGGTCTCATGCGGCGCTGGCAGCGGTGCCTCGGCTCGTGGTTTCGACGGGAGCGTTCTCGCGATCTGCGCCTCGAGATGCTCCGCGTCCGCGCTACGACCCGCGATCAGAAGATGTGCTGAGGCGAATGACGTTCCAGGAGAGCCACGGCAGGCGGGCGGTGAGAGCGCCATCTCGCAGCGAGGCATCGCCGCGCGGGTGCGGCCACACCTCGTGAGGGCGGGCCAGGGTGTTGATCGCCTTGGGATCGTCGTGCTCGAGCACGAGGTGCTCGACGACCTCATAGCCCGGCAGGGCGCGCAGATCGCCCTCCAGGAGGAGTGCCTCGTCCTGGCCGCGGTTGACCGCGAAGAGGGTGACCTGCTCCTCGCTCCTCGTCGATGGTCGCCACCGCCTCCAGCAGCGGCACGCCATCGAACTCCCGGCTCGAGTAGCACGGGCTGGAGACCTGCAGGTCGAGCACGTCGCCGCGGCCGAAGCGGGAGGCGTGCAGGAAGGGGAAGTACGTCGTCTGCCGCCATACGCCGCCACCGGTGACCGTCGAGATCGGGGCGATGGCGTTCACGAGCTGGGCCAGGCAGGCGATCTTCACCCGATCGGCGTGCTTCAGCAGGGTGATCAGCATGCAGCCGACGACCAGCGCGTCCTCGAGGGTGTAGGGCTCCTCGCAGAGGGGCGGCGCCACCTGCCAGGGGTGGTCCTTCAACAGCGCCCGATCCGCCTCCCGGGTGTGATACCAGACATTCCACTCGTCGAACGAGAGCAGCATGGTCCTGGTCTGCCGCTTCTTGGCCTTGACGAAATCGCAGGTCGCGATGACCGTCCGGATCTGCTCGTCCATCGCCAGCGATTGCGCCAGAAAGGCGCCGAGATCGTCGTCGAGGTTCCGGGCGTAGGTGTGCAGCGAGAGGTAATCGACGTACTCGTAGACGTGGTCGAGCACCGTCGCCTCCCACTGAGGGAAGGTCGGCATCTTGCCGTGCGAGCTGCCGCAGGCGACGAGCTCGATGGCGGGATCGACCCACTTCATGGCGATGGCGGTCTGGCAGGCGAGGCGGCCGTACTCGTCGGCCGTCTTGTGGCCGAGCTGCCAGAGGGCGTCCATCTCGTTGCCGAGGCACCAGGTCTTCACCTCGTGCGGCTCGGCGACACCGTGCGACCGCCGCAGGTCGCTCCAGTAGCTGCCACCCGGGTGGTTGCAGTACTCGACGAGATTGCGCGCCTCGTCGATGCCGCCGGTGCCCAGATTGACGGCCAGATTGACCTCGGCCCCGGCGCGCCTCGCCCAGGCGGCGAACTCGTTGGTCCCGACCTCATTCGTCTCGGTCGACGTCCAGGCCAGATCGAGGCGTCGTGGGCGCTCCGCCACCGGCCCTACGCCATCGCGCCAGTCGTAGCCCGAGACGAAGTTGCCGCCTGGATAGCGGACGAACGGCACGCCCAGCTCGCGCACCATCTCGCAGCACGTCGCCGCGAAAGCCCATCTCGTCCGCAGTCGGATGCCCCGGCTCGTAGATGCCGCCGTAGACCGCCCGCCCCAGGTGCTCGACGAACGCGCCGTAGAGGCGCGGATCGACCTGCCCGAGCCGAAAATCCTTGTCGATGACGATGCGTGCGGTTGCCACAGGCGCACGATCCCTTCCTCATCGACGGTGACGTCACGTTCGGCGGCATTGCACGCGCGATATGGCGCTGCTGACGTCAATCGACGCTCCGCCAGACGGCGAGACCCGCGTCTTCGTGCCTGCTTTCGTCTACCCGAGCGGAAGCCCCCGCGCCAACAGCCTCAACCAGTTCCCATGCATCACCGCTGCAATGTCCTCTTCCCCATACCCCCGCTTCCGTAGCAACTCCGGGATTTTCTGCACGTCGGCGATGGTGTCGAGGTCGTTCGGGGTCTGCTCGATGCCGTAGCCGCCGTCGAGATCGGTGCCGATGGCGGCGTGACGGCTGTTGCCGGCGAGCTGGCAGACGTGGTCGATCTGGTCGGCCACCGACTCCAGGGTGAGATTCTCGTTCGTCGTCTCTCCGCGCACCCAGCCCGGTTGCAGCATCCAGGCGTCCATCACCGCTCCGATCACGCCGTCGCGCTCGATCATGCGCTGGATCATGGCATCGTCGAGCTGGCGATCGCCCGGCACCAGCGCCCTGCAGTTCGAGTGGCTGGCCAGCACCGGTCCCTGGAAGCGGTCGAGCGCCTCGTGAAAACTCTCGTCGGTGAGATGGGAGACGTCGAGCATCATCCCCAGCTCGTCCATGACGCGTAGCAGCTCGCGCCCCTTCCCGGTGAGCGGGCCGGCGCTGCCGGTGCCGAAGGCGTAGGCGCTGGGGCCGTAATGGGCGGGACCGACCATGCGTAGCCCATCGTCCCACCAGAGCCGGGCCTGCTCCGGGGCGACGATCGGGTCGGCTCCTTCCATCAACAAGACGAACCCGAACTGCGCACCGGCGGGGTCCGCCTCCCACGTCTGGCGCCAGGCGTCCAGGTCGCCTCGGGTGCGGATGAGCCGGATGATCTCCTGTCGCTCCAGCTCCTGGTAGTAGGCGAGCTGCCCCTGCGCCTGGGCAAAGGCGATCTCGTGGGTGCGAAAGTCGATGCTGCTGTTCTGGCCGTGGTTCTTGCGCGCGATCACCGTGGCGAAGACGAGCCCGATCTCGCCCGCCCGCAGATCCGGAAACCCGACCGTCCCCGCCGCTCGCCCCTTCTCGGTCATCCCCTCCTCGCGCTCGATGCGCCGCGTCTGGTGCGCGGAGAGAGCAAGATCCCGGTTCCACATCACGGCGTTCATCGCCAGATCGAGATGAGCGTCGACGACGAGCATGCCTTAGAGCCCCATTTCTCTGAAGGGAACGACACGGGTCCCTGCTGTACGATCGGGAAACGCCGAGATCTCGGGCGACCGCGTTGCGCCAGCGGCTTTCGTCTTGAAAAGCGGTGAGATTCCCGCCCGTTATCCCTGACCTGGCAGCTGCGAGGTGTCCCAGCTTACCTGGAGCTTTCGCACCTGACCGGGCTGGACGCTCGCCTCCTGAAGTGCGGGTTGCAAGATTTCCTGGTTGAAACGCTGGTATACGTCGTCCGACTCCCAGACGTTGAAGGTCCACCAGCCGCCAACGTCGTTCGGTCCTTCCGCATGGTAGAGGCCGCCCGCCGGGAATGTGTTCGCGAGCCTGCGGTTGATGCTTTCAGCGACGCGTTGCGATGCGTCAGTAGGCGCCTGGGACCATTCGCTAAAGACGGCAATTGCCATCGTGTGCCCTTCCCGTTGTCGCGTGCGTGGCCATGCTCGCGTCGAGCATCCGGGGATTATCGCAGGCGTATTGGTGACTACTTGCGCCATACATGGTGGGTGCCTCCCCGTTTTCTCGGCGACTTACCTTTCTCGTGCCCGCGGGTCGAGCGCATCGCGCAGCGCATCCCCGAGCAGATTCAGTGTCAGCACGGTGAGCACCAATGCGATCCCCGGGAAGAGCGCCAGCCACCAGGCGCTCTGCAGCACTCGCTGCCCGTCGCGCAACATGTTTCCCCAGGTGGGGGTCTCCGGATCGACCCCGGCCCCGAGGAAGGAGAGCGAGGCCTCCGAGATGATGGCGAAGGCGACGACGAAGGTGCATTGCACGATCAGCGGTGAGAACCCGTTGGGGTAGACGTAGCGGAGCAGAACCTGGCTATCCGTCATCCCGATCGAGCGCGCCGATTCCACGAACGGCTGCTGCCTCGTCACCAGCGTTGTCGAGCGCACCAGGCGGGCGATGGTCGGGGTGTAGACGACCACCAGGGCGATGAAGACATTGACCGCCGAGGTGCCGAGACTGGCCATGATGGCGATAGCCAGCAGGATGCTGGGGAAGGCCATCAGCCCGTCCAGCGTGCGCATGATCGGCGTGTCGAGCCGGGGGAAATAGCCGGACATCAGCCCCAGCGCGGACCCGATCAACGCCGCGGCGATCGTCACGCTGACACCGATCATCAGTGAGACGCGGCCGCCGTAGATGACCCGGCTGAAGATATCCCGGCCGCGGTCATCGGTCCCTAGCGGGTGATCGAGCGATGGTCCCTGCAGCCGCACGGCCGGATCAAGGAACGTCGGGTCGTGCGGGGTCAGCACGGGGGCAAAGGCCGCGGACAGGACCACTAGCAGCAGGAAACCCGCGCTGATCACCGTGACCGGGTTTGTGAAGAGGACTCGTGTCCACCCCGCTCGCCGTTCACCGGCACGCGTCAGCACCGCGCCCTGGTCGGGTCCGATGCTGGTCGCTACAGCCATCATTCGCCCCCGAGCCGCACGCGCGGATCGATGTAGACATAGAGCACGTCGATGACGAGATTGACCAGAACGTAGGTCATGGCGATGGCGATGATTGCCCCCTGGATGACGGGGTAGTCACGGCGGGCGATGCTCTGCACGACGAGGCGTCCCATGCCCGGGATGGTGAAGACGGTCTCGGTGACGACGGCGCCGCCGAGCAGGGCTCCGATCGAGATGCCGATGATGGTCAGCGCCGGGATGAGCGCGTTCCGCAGCGCGTGACGGACGATCACGAGCTGCTCCGGCAGACCTTTGGCGAAGGCGGTCCGCACGTAGTCCTCGCGCAGCACGTCGAGCATCGATGAGCGCACCAGTCGCGCCAGCAACCCGGCAGCGGAGAACCCCAGGGCGAACGCCGGCAGGAGCATCGCTTTGAAATGGGCAACCGGGTCCTCTCCGAACGGCACGTAGCCCCCGGAGGGGAGCCAGCGTAGGTGCACGGCGAAGATCAGGATGAGCAGGATGCCGAGAAAGAAGGTGGGGATGGCCGAGCCGGAGATGGCCATCACCGTAAGCGTGCGGTCGAGCGGTGAGTTGTAACGCACTGCCGCCAGTACACCGGCCGGGATGCCGATGAGCACCTGGATGCTAAGGGCATAGACGGTCAACAGCACTGTCGGCTGCACGCGGCTGAGGAGCGCCTGGGTAACCGGCTCGCCGAGGAAGATCGACTCTCCGAAGTCGAGCCGCAGCACGTTCCCGAACCAGCGCACGAACTGGACGGGTAGCGGGTCGTTCAACCCGAGTTGCTCGCGCAGCCGCGCGATGTCCTCGGGCGTCGCCCGGTCACCCAGGATCACCGCCGCCGGGTCGCCCGGCGTCAGATGCACTAATCCGAAGACGACCACACCGACGACGATCAGCACTGGCACCAGCATCACCAGCCGGCGCAGGATGTAGGCGGTCACGGGGTGATAGGGTGATGGGGTGATGGGGTGATGGGCGGATGTTCCCGCACCATCAACCCCTGCTCTCTCCGTCCACCCATTGCGAAGGGTGAAAGAAGTACGGAGTTCGAGTTCACCGCAACCTCCCTATCACCCCAATATCCTAGGATCCATCACCCCTCGTTCAACCACATATTCCAGAACTTGAAGCCTCGTTCGAACTGCCCGTCCCAGCCGCCAACCTTATCGGAGCGGAAGAAGACCCGGCTTGAATCACCGATCTTGATCGCCGGGATCTCCGTGTAGTGGGCTTCCTGAATCTGCTCGAAGATCGGCATGCGGGTGTCGAAGTCGGACTCGGCCAAGAGTTCCGCGGCCAGGGCGAGGCTGCTCTCCGAGCTCCACCAGCCCGGATACTGGTTCATCTGCCCGACGTAGGAGATCTGGCTCGGGTCAGGCACGAAGCCGTGGCCGGTCCCGAACATGTCCCACTCCTCCGGGATGGCCCGCCGCTCCAGGACAGTCGCCCAATCGACGACCTGCAGATCGACGGTAATACCGACCGCCTCCAGCTGCTGCTGGGCGACGATCGCCTCACCGTACATGTACGAGTATTCCTGGGTGGTCAGGAAGCGGAGCGGCTCACCATCGTAGCCAGCCTCCTGCAGTTTCTCCTTCGCCAGATCGGGATTGTTGACGTTGTAATGCTCTTCACCAGCGGTCGAGTGCCAGGGGGTTTGCTGCATCATCAGACCGGGATCGAGCCGGATAAACTCGTCGCCACCGCGGCCCGATTGCAGCATCGGCAGGTGGTCGAACGCTGCTTGCACCGCCTGACGCATGGCCAGGTTCTCCATCATTGGTGACTTCCAGTTCAGGAAGAAGACGTCCCATTCGGTCGGCGTCAGGATCTCGGCAACCACGCCGGGGAAATCCTGGAGCACCGTGTACTGGTCATTCCCAATGTCGAGCCCGAGGTGATAATCGCCCGCCTGCAAGCCGGCCACACGCGCCGCCTCATCGGGTACGGGGATGAACTCGATGACGTCCGGGTAGGCGTACTTGGTGCCACCGTAGCCCATAGGCCCGTCGTCCGAGGACGACGTGTAGTCATCGAAGCGCTCGAAGACCATCGCCGCGTCTCGCCGCCACTCCACGACCCTGTACGGTCCAGTGCCGATGTATTGCGTTGGGTCGGTAATCGGGTCATCACCGGCCGCGTCGAGGACCGACTTGGGGTGGATCGTGCAGGCTTGAGTATTGTGGGCCAGCGCGATCAGGATCGTGCCGTACGGCTCGCTGAGGCGGAACTCCAGCGTGTAGTCGTCGACCTGGGCCAGCTCGCTGGTCTTCTCCATGAGCCGCTTGCCGACGCCGCTGATGCGACCCCAGCGCTCGAGCGAGGCGATCGCGTCGGCCGCCTTCAACTCCTCGCCGTTGTGGAACATGACGCCCTGGCGCAGGGCCATCGTGTGGGTCAAACCGTCTTCGCTGACGGTATGCGTCTCCACAAGCTCAGGGATCGCCTGGTATGTTTCGTCGTAGGTGAAGAGCCCCTCGTAGGCGCAGTAGCCGAGCTCCGCCACGATTGTTGCGGTCGACTGATGCTCGTCAAGATTAGGCGGCTCGCCGATGGTCGCCACCCGCAGCGTGCCGCCGCGCACGCCGGCTGCGGGGTCATCTTGCATCGCCCGCAGCACCGCGGCTGAGGCCTGACCGGTGGCCTCACGTCCGACGAGCGCCGCCAGCCCGGCGCTGCCCAGGCCCAGCATGGCTGCCCGGCGTAAGAGCGAGCGGCGATTGAGCTGTCCGCGCTCCCACTCCGCGACAATGGCGGCGACTTCGCGCCGCGTCGCCAATGGTGTCCTGCCGGTGAGTCGGGTCATCTTCGAGCCTCCTCTGCTTCACTTGGCCGGAGTGGCCACCAGGACGATGGGAGGAGATCGGCACCGGAACGAGGTGATTACCTCTTCACGACCGACGCTTAATCCTCCCTCCGTCATTTGTCCGTGTGCGTGCCCGGCATCATAAAACAGGTGAGGAAGTTGTCAAATGTTCCTCTCTGATTGATAAGGCCGCTCGAGAATCACCTCCTGCCGCGGAAGGAGTACCGGGTTTGTCCATGAGGAATACCGGGGTCGTCGTCATCGGTGGCGGCATCAGTGGCGCCGCCGCGACGTATGAGCTCGCTCGCACCGGGGCGAAGGTGACCCTGCTGGAGCAGAAATCATTGGCCAGCATGGCCTCCGGCTGGACGCTGGCGGGGGTGCGCCAGTCGGGGCGGCATCCGGCCGAACTGCCGCTGGCGACCGCCGCGGTGGCCCGCTGGGAGCGACTCGGTGACGAACTCGGTGCCGACGTCGAGTACCGCCGTGAAGGCAACCTGCGGCTGGCACGGTTCCCCGAGGAAGTCCCCGTGATCCAGGCCATCGTCGCCGAGCAGCGCGATCTCGGGCTGGACCTGACGTATCTCCCGGACAACGCCGCCGTGCGGGAGATCGCGCCGGCGATTGCGGAATCGGTCCTCTCCGCCTCGTACTGTCCGACCGATGGCCACGCCAACCCCATCGCCACAGTCGAGGCATTCGCTCAGGCCGCCGCGCGACACGGGGCGACGCTGCACACGGAAACCGCGGTGACCGCGATCGACGTCAGCGGCGGCCGCATCCATGGAGTCCGCTCCTCCGAAGGTGACTTCGCCGCCGACGTTGTCGTGGTCGCGGCCGGCGTCCACACAGCTCAGCTCTGCGCGCCGCTGGGGTTGGACCTACCGATTCAGGTGTCGCGAGTTGCCGTCGTCCAGACCGTGCCCTTACCGCCGCTCATCCAGCAGGTGCTCGGCACGGCAGGCGCGGACTTCGCCGGCCGCCAGGAAGTTGGTGGTCGCTTCCGGCTGACCGGCGGCGGCCAGCCGTGGCCTCACCGGCCCGAGGATCTCGCGCAGAACGATGATCAGGTCCGCCCGCCCGCGGCGGACGTCATCGCGGCACTTACCCGCGGTATCGAGGTGTTACCCGCTCTCGGCGAGACTAGCGTCGCTCGGGTCTGGGGTGGGCTGCTCGACATGACACCGGATGCTCTACCGATCATCGAGCGGGTCCCGGAATTCGATGGCTTGGTCGTTGCCGCCGGGTTCTCGGGCCACGGTTTCTGCCTCGGCCCGATAACGGGTCAGATTGTGTGCGAACTGGTAGGCAAGGGAACGACGTCGCTCCCCATACAGCCGTTCACCTGGAACCGTTTCGCCGCCATGTCGGGCCTGGCCGGGGCTACGTTGCACGGATAACCACAGCCGAATCCGCGGCGGACCAGGCGCTGTGTCCGTGCTCAAACCTGTTCGTGCGCACCGCTTCCGTCTACCATGAGAGCCTGCTCAGTGGTTCACCCAAGGTGTCCCGCCACTGGTTTCTCGAGTTTTTTCGGTCTCGATTGCGAGGCCGCCTGAGCCCATCGGCCGGTTCTATCGGCCCGCATGGCAGACGAGGAGGTCCCAGATCATGACCAGACGTCGATGGCTAACATCCCTGCTGGCGATGGTCCTTTTCCTTTCGGCAGGCACGACGGCGTTCGTCGGCAGCGCTGTGGCCCAGGACGAGGGTGACCGTCCGGTCCTTCGCTTTGGCGTCAACGCCGCGGATCTGGCCACGCTCGACCCACACTTCGCCTCCGGCACGCAGGACCGCACCGTCGTCGACATGGTCTTCAACGCCCTGGTTCGCTTCGTGCCGGGCAACAGTGCCGAGATGGAGCCGGACATCGCGACGGCGATCCCCGAGCCGGAGATCGTCGACGGGAAGCAGGTCTGGACGTTTGAGCTACGCGACGACGTGATGTGCCATCCCGGTCCGGATACCGAGGCCTACCCGCTCACCGCCGACGACGTCGTCTACTCATTGCAGAAGTCCGCGGACGTCGACCGATCCGCCTATGCGGGCGACTATGCGGGGATGACTGTGGAGAAGGTTGACGATCACACGGTCACCATAACGATGGACACTCCCCTCTCCTACATACTCTTCCTGCCGAAAATCGCCAACTACGCCGGAGGGTTCATCATCTGCGCGCAACCGGCCGAGGCTATGGGGGACGAAGCGATCAAGACCCACCCGGTCGGCACCGGGCCGTTCATGTTCGAGAGCTACACCCCGCAGAACAGCGTGGTACTGACCGCCAACGACGACTACTTCCGGGGCGCACCCAAGCTGGGTGGCGTCGAGGTGCGCTACATGGCGGATCCAAACACCCGCGAGCTCGGCCTGCAAGCGGGCGAGCTGGATCTCGCCGCGGGCGTCAACGAGGCGCAGTGGGTCGATCGCATCAATGCCGAGGGGAACCTGACCGCCGATGTCTTCGGCGTCGCGGAGCCCGTCTGGATCAACCTCAATGTGACCGCGGAGCCGCTCGACGATCCGCTGGTGCGTGAGGCGATTGCGCTGGCGATCAACCTCGATGAGCACGCGGCGCTGCGTGGCGCTCCGGTCTCTGAACCCATCTTCTCGGTCGTGCCGCCCCAGCTGCCGGGCGGGCTGACGGAGGAAGAAGCCACCGCCGCGGGCGTGCTGCGCGAGCAGGATATCGAGCGGGCGCGGGAATTGATGGCCGAGGCGGGGTACGCCGACGGGTTCAGTATGGACCTGATTACGTCGGAGATGACGGACTACAGCGCCAACTACGAAGTGCTGCAGGCGGAGCTGGCGGAGATCGGCATCACGGTCAATCTCACTGTGGTCGACCATGCCACGATGCACGCGCAGATCCGCGAGGACGTCAACCCGATCGTGATCTACGTCGCCTACCGGCCGAACGCCGACGTCTACCTGACCAACTTCTTTCACTCCAATTCGATCGTCGTCGAGGGAGAGTCGCCGATCACCAACTTCTCCCACTACTCAGGGGTCGACGATCTGATCGAGCAGGCCCGCGCCGAGACCGATCCCACGGCGCAGGAAGAGCTCTGGAAGCAGGCCAATATCCAGATCCAGAAGGATTTGGCCGCCATTCCGCTCTACATGCAGAGTCTGGTTTACGCGCGGACGCCTGCCGTCGACTACGGACACGAGCTGGTGTCCAGCCTCGCCCTCTATCCGCAGATCACCGAATTGACGACAGTGGAGCGGTAGCGGCCGGCATTCAAGACGCCGGCTTTCGGCCCGGAATGCACGGAGAGCAGTAGGGTCAAGGGGCACGGCGCGCCGTGCCCCTTGACCAGCCGTCCTCCGAAAATGGCGCGAGTTTGAAGGCAATGCGATCCAGGAATCGTGTGCGGCCGCTGTTGAGGCGCCTGGGATGATCCAATGATCCGCCATATTGGCCGGCGTCTGCTGCTGGCGGTTCCGACGCTGCTGGCGGTGTTCACCATCATCTTCATCATCGTTCGAGTCGCGCCGGGGGATCCCGCGGTCGCGGCGCTGGGAGACTACGCGTCGGCCGACGCGGTGGCGGCGCTGCGGGAGCGGATGGGTCTCAACGAGCCACTCTGGAAGCAGTACCTGACGTTCCTCGGCGATCTCAGCCGCGGCGATCTCGGCCGCTCCCTGATCTCCCAGAAACCGGTCAGCGAGCAGATCGCGTTCGTCCTGCCGTACACCCTGGAGCTGACCGCCGCCGCGATTGTGATCGGACTCGTCCTCGGTATTCCAACCGGCGTGATCACCGCGATTCGCCGCAACACCGCCGTGGATTATGTCGGGCGAATGCTCTCGCTGCTGGGTTTGTCTTTTCCGTCGTTCTATCTCGGCATCTTGCTCATATTTTTTTTCGCGGTGAGGCTGGGGCTCTTTCCTGCCGTCGGGTCGGCGCCGTTTTCAGAGCCGGGCCGCAATTTGCACTATCTGGTGCTCCCCGCGGTCACTCTGGGACTGATCGAGACGGCATACATCGCTCGCATGACCCGCTCGGTCGTCTTGACGATCCTGACCGATGATTACATCCGCACGGCTCGCGCCAAGGGTCTTGAAGAGTGGGTCGTGCTGGTGAAGCATGCGCTGCGCGCCGCACTCATCCCCATCGTCTCGCTCGTCGGCATCTTCGCCATCAGCCTCATCGGCAGCTCCGTTCTGGTCGAGGAGGTCTTCGCGCGGCCGGGACTGGGCAAGTTGATGGTTGGCGCCACCAAGCAGAAGGACTACACCACGCTGCAATCGATCATGGTCGTCTATGCGTTGATCATCGTGATCATCAATCTCATCGTCGACATCATCTACACCTACGTCGACCCGCGGGTGAGGTTCAGCTGATGGCGGATGCGGTGGCGAACCCAGGAGGGCCGGGACAGGTCACGCTCGCCTCACCGGAAGCGCCCAAACTCATTTCCCAGCGCCAGCGCGCGCTGCGGACGTTCACCGGCAACCGCACGGCGGTTGTCGGTCTGGCCATGATCCTGATCATCGTGTTCATCGCCATCGCCGCACCGCTCCTGGCGCCGTACGATCCGCTCGATCAGAGCGTGAGCAGCCGTCTCGATCCGCCGTCCCGCGAGCACCCGATGGGTCTGGACGACAAGGGGCGCGACATCCTCTCCCGCGTCATCTATGGAACGCGGATTGCCCTTATGGTTGGGTTCTTCTCCGTCCTGGTCGGTGGCGCGCTGGGGACGGCCATTGGCGTCGCGGCCGGCTACTTCGGTGGCAAGATCGACAGCGCGCTGATGCGCCTCACGGACGTGATGCTGGCGTTCCCCGACCTCATCACCGGGTTGCTGGTCCTGGCAGTCCTCGGACCCGGTCTGTGGAAGATGATCTTCGCCATCGGTCTCACCATCGCGCCGCGGTTCGCCCGCATTGCCTACGGCCCGACGCTGGCGATCAAGGGCAAAGAGTTCGTCGAGGCGGCACGCTCGATTGGCGTGCGGGACGTGCGATTGCTACGCGTCCACATCCTCCCCAACGTCGGCGGCGACCTGCTCGTCTTCGGCAGTCTCTGGACGGCGTCGGCCATTCGTCTGGAGGCCAGCCTGAGCTTCATCGGTCTCGGCGTGGCCCCGCCGACGCCGACCTGGGGTCAGATGATCCGCGAGGGCACGATCCACCTGACCACGGTGCCGATGTACTCGCTCGGACCGGGACTTGCTCTCCTGCTTACCGTCTTCGCCTTCAACCTCGTTGGCGACGGTCTGCGCGATGTGCTCGACCCCAAAGCCAGGGCATGACGCCGGCTGGGCGCGGAAGTCGACCAGAGACACGCTGCCCTATCTGCGGCGGTGCCGGACCTGTCGACGCCGGCAATCTCAATGGCGTTGACGGGTGTAGGATAGGACGCGTCAGCTATCGCATGGAGACGGCAAGGACGAGACTAGGCCGCTAGCTAACGGCTAAAAGCCGATAGCCAGGCACTAAAAAGGACGCAGCCATGTACTTCAAGCAGTTTCTCGACGAACGATGTGGCTGCGCGTCGTACCTGGTTGCTTCCCGCCAGAGTCATGAGGCCGCGATCATCGATCCATCGATTGCCATCGAGGAGTACGAGACGCTCCTCGCCCAACGCGGCTTCCGCCTCCGCTATGCGATCGATACGCACATCCACGCCGACCATGTTTCAGGGGCCCGCCGTCTCGTTGCCAGGCAGGGTGGAGATGTCTGTCTCCACGAAGCGGCGCAGGTTGCATACCCGTTCCGGCCGCTCCATGACGGCGAGGAGCTTACGCTTGGGCAGTTGCGATTGCGCGTGCTGCACACGCCCGGCCACCGACCCGAGCTCGTCTCGATCCTGATCGTCAATCCGGAGCGCAGCCCGGAGCCATCGATGGTGCTCACCGGTGACTCGCTGCTGGTCGGGGACGTGGGACGACCAGATTTCGGCGGAGGAGATGCCGCGGCCCAATACGAGAGCCTGAACCGGCTGCTGCGCCTCCCGGACTGGGTGGCGGTCTTCCCTGGACACTTCGAGGGACCGTGCGGCAAGGGGATGTGCGGTCGGCCGAGCACCACGATCGGCTTCGAGCGCCTCTTCAACCCCCTGGCGCGCCTCGACCGGGTTCCATTCATCGACCACCTCAGCGAGGCCGTGCCGGCCCGCCCGCTCAATATCACGGCGATCGAGGCGACGAATCGCGGTCTGGCCGACCGTCCGTGGGCAATGCTCGCGACCAACCCGGCAGTGGACGAGGTCAGCCTGGAAGAGGTGGAATCCCGCGATCCCAGCGCCATCGTGCTCGATGTGCGCGAGCCGGTCGAGTACGCGGCGGGTCATGTGCCAGGTTCCGTCAATCTCCCCCAAGCCGATCTCGCCGATCGTCTCGACGAGCTGCCGCGAGATCTCCCGTTGCTCCTGATCTGCCAGGGTGGCTATCGCTCACAGCGCGCCGCCCAGTTCCTCAAACAAATGGGCTTCGAGCTGGTCTCCAGCGTTGCCGGAGGGACGGCCGCCTGGGCCGAGGCCGGAAAGCCGCTCGGCCGAGGCGAGGTTGACGCTCAGGCTACGCGGGTCATCGAGACCGAGTGGGCCCACGCGGGGGGCAGCGCGGTCTAGCAGCAGCGTAGCAAGCTGCTAACCTTCTCGGTTGGGCGTGCCCAGGACGTGGCTGTTGAACGGCTGCATCACGTTGTCGAAGATCTGCGTGAACATCGCGGCGGAGAAGAACCCGACCGCGCGCAGTGTCTCCGTGCCGGTGTTGACCAGATCATGCCCGACGTTGGTCGGCAGCACGAAGACGCTGCCCGGTCCAACCGGAAAGACGCCGTCGTCACGGCGCAGCTCGCCGGTTCCAGAGACGATATATTGGGTCTCCTCGGTCTGATCGGTGTGCCAGCCGAGCCGCGCGCCCGGCTCGATCTCGAAGACGATCGTCGTCGACTGGTCCGCGCCGTGTCCTCCGTAAGAGACGAAGGCGCCTTGCCAGCGAACGGAATCGTCGCCGTCCCCGTGGATCTGCGCGCGCGGCAGGTCAAACGTCGCGACCGGGTCCATGCCATCCCTTTCACCGTTTAGCTGGGCGAATCTCATCTCTCCGGCACGGCAACCGACACGGCGAGCGCCGCACCAAGCGTCATGTCCCGGACGATCGCTAGGGTACACCTGAACCCGGCGACGTCAACCGGCGGGAGTCGGAGGTCGGAGGTCGGAGGTCGGGAGTAGACGGCAAGACGGCTCGTAGGGGCGACGCCCGCGTCACCCGCCACCCATCACCCGCACGGCCGCTAGCGAGCCGAACGATCCTCGCCAGCGGCAACGATCCTCCGACCCCCGACCTCCGACTCGTCAAGCGTCGCGCTCCGGCGAGAGACATGTGGCGGGCAGTGGTGGCACCCCGGGAGCCAGTTCACTCGGGCCGTAGAGCAGCGTCATCATCGACCTGGAGAGTGGCTGCCAGAACGCGCACGCGTCTCGCAGGACCTTCAGCGCAACGTCCCACTGCTCAGGCTCGTCGGTCGCGAACCGGTCGAACCCGTCGAGTACCAGCACGTACCCGGCGGCAGGCAGCCAGTTGAGATCGGTGAGACAGTCGTAGACGGCGTCCCAGTTGTTCCCGAAGTAGTCCGGGAAGCAGAGTGTGCGGGCAAGCTGATGGAAGAACCCGGCGCGAGTCGCGGCCTCAGTGCCGTCGAGAACCGCGACGGCGAGCTCGGGTGGAAATGCGTCCTGGCGCAGAATCTGCTCACGCTCCGCCGCGTCGATCAGGTAGACGCCCGAAGGGCAGCGGTCGGAGCCTCCGCTCACATCCGCGCTCAGTGGGTCAATCCTCGGCACTGATCCGATAGAGCAGACCGTTCTCGTCGTCGGAGACGATGAGGCTGCCATCCGGGGCGACCACCACCCCGCCGGTCGGCCCCATCGCTCGCCGCTGGCATCCTGCCACCCGGTGGCGAAATCGCGCGCCGCAACCGGCTCCCCATCCTCGAAGTCGATCAGCAGCAGCTTCGGCGCCGCCGGTGGCTCCCGGTTCCAGGAGCCATGCTGGGCGACGATGAGGTCGCCATCCAGATCGCTTGGAATCCCCTCACCATCCAGGAACGCGAGACCGAGCGGCGCGGAGTGGGCCTGGATGCCGATCGTCGGTGGGGTCACACCGGAGCAGTCGGCTCCTGGCTCCTGGGGGGTCGCATCCGGCGGCAGGCATGCCGGCCAGCCATAGTCGCCACCCTCTTCGACGATCGTGACCAGATCGGGCGGGATCTCGTTGCCCTGGTTGTCGCGCTCGTTCACCGTGGCCCAGAGCAGATCGGTTCCTGGTTGGAAGTCAAGCCCAACCGGGTTTCGCAACCCGGTGGCGATGATCTCCAGATCGCTCCCGTCCGGATTGGCGCGGGAGATTGTCGAGCGAATTGGCTCCTGCTCCAGACAGATATTGCAGGATGATCCGACCGCGAGATAGAGCATCCCGTCCGGACCGAAGGCCACGGTGCGGGTGCGATGCCCGCCGGTGGGGAGATCGGGGATGACGACCTCCTGGGCGCCGACCGATCCGGCCGGGTCGTAGGCAAAGCGGCTAACTTGATGGATCTCCCCGACGTAGAGGTAGTCCCCCTCATCCGTGGTGAAGAACGCCACACTCGCTGGTTGCTGTAGCCCCGAGAGGAACACTCCGGCTCCCCAAGCTGGCCATCGGTGAACAGGAAGCGATAGACGATCCCCTGACGACCCGTTCCAACCAGGAGATTCCCAGCGTCGTCGAAGGCCATGAAGCGGGGATCACCCAAGCCCGCCGCGACTGCTGAGATGGTATATCCGGGTTGGATCTCCAGCACCTGCCCGGAGACACCGAAGCCAGCGGGATCGCCAAGCTCGACCTCGACCAGCTCGGGATTCGCGGTTTCCGCATCGTCGACCAGGAGGACCGGTCTCTCCTGGGCCGAGACGACCGGATGATCGGTGACGAACGGCAGCGCGCCGGCAATGAGCAATCCGAGTATGGCGGCAATGCGAGCAAGGCGATGGAATAGAGAAATTCCGCGGGACATTCTCGATTCCCTTTCGTCTAGGCGTATGCGGCGCCGTCCAGAGCCCGTTTGCGGCGCCGTCCGGCTCCGTAGAGGACGTCGTTACCGTCCTGGTCGACCGGAGGATAGAGCAACCGCTCCGGCCGTTCCCACCATCCCGGCCGGCTGGTTGCCCTCCATCCCGGGAGCTCGCCCGCCGCCAGACTTTGCGCCAGGGTCGCCAGTGGCGTCGGGCGGGGCGCCGGACCGCGGATGTCGAATACACCGGGCTCGTAGTGCCCGTCCTCCCGGGTCACCAGGCAGTGCCAGTTCCACGCGCCGAGGAGGGACCAGATGGTCACCGCGCGAATATCGACACCGCTTTCCTCGAGCTGGTTGGCGTCTTGCCAAACCTGCGAGAGCCAGCGCACCTGCTCATTCAGCGTCGATCCCAGATGGGCCTCGGTAATGGCCACCGGGCGGCGATACCGCTGCCAGACCTCTTCCAGCAGACCGGCCGGACTCGGCGACCAATCCGCGAGCACGCGCACAGCCTCGACGTCGGCGTAGGCGTCGCGCCCGTTGCCACCGTGAGTGCTAGCCGGATAGCGGCGTCGCCGGTGGTCGAGGAACCGCTCGCTGGTCACGTAGTAATTGCCGCCGATGATGTCGGGTGGACAGGGGTGCTCGCGAAACGGGTCCAGCTCGTGCTGGGTCAGCCCCAGCCAGCACAAATGCTGCCACAGGGCATGGTTCTCGGTCACTCGCCCACACAGCAGATCGAGTGACAACCAGCGGCGTTCGTTCTCGTAATCAGCCTGGTATCGCAGCGGCGGCGTGCTCCAGATGCGACCCAGATCCTCGGTCTGGACGAGCTGAGCGTCGGGATTGACGTGCCGAATCTCCCGCATCGCCAGCTGGACGGCCAGGCACTCGTGGACGAGCGCGCGCACCATCTGCCGTTCATCGCGGGCGTGCGGATGCCAATGTCCGTAGAGCGCCGCGAAGCGGGCAGTCGTCAGTGGCTCATTGATCGGCGTAAAGGCATCGACCCACGGGTACCGCTCGCTGACCGCTCGCGCAAATCGCGCCAGGTGGTGCGGGAACTCTGGATCGAGCAATCCCGTCCAGCGCGGGCCGCTGCCGTGATGGCAGAGTCCGACGATCGGCCGGATGCCAAGCTCGCGAAGGCGCGCCAGGCGCTCGTCGGTCCAGCTCCAGTCGGGCTGCGCGGGATCCGTGGGGACCACGCGCTCCCAGAGGACGGGGTAACGAAGCGCTTTGAGACCGAGGTCGGCGAATCGATCGAGATCGTCGAGCCGCTGCTCGTGACCGGTCAGGACGACCTGGTCAAAGTAGCGGTCACCGACGCGGTTGACCGTGCACTCGATTCCGCCCCAGAGCTCCAGCATAGAACTGTTCTACGCCACAGTCAGGATGCGAGCGGAGCGAATGCGCTGCCAGACCGTGAGGGCCTGGGCCACCACCTGATCCATGTTGTAGTAGCGATAGGTGGCCAGCCGTCCCGCGAAATGGACGTTGGGCGTCTGCTGCGCGAGGGCCTCGTACGCCTTGTAGCGCTCGGCGTTGTCCGGCCGTGGAATCGGATAGTACGGGTCGCCCTCAGCACGCGGGTACTCGTAGACGATGGTCGTCATGGGGTGCCGCTGGCCGGTCAGGTGCTTGAACTCCGTGACGCGCGTGTAGTCGTAGTCGTTCGGGTAATTGATCGTGCCCACCGGCTGGAAGACCTCGGTAGGATGGGTCTCGAACCGGAACTCGAGCGACCGGTAGGGCAGAGGACCGAACTGGTAGCCGAAGTACTCGTCGACCGGACCCGTCCAGATCAGCTCCCGATACGGAACAAAGTCCTCGATCTCCCGGTAATCGGTGTTGAGCATGATCTTGATATTGGGGTGGTCAAGCATGCGCTCGAACATCCGCGTGTAGCCGTGCTTTGGCATCACCTGGAAGCGGTCGGTGAAGTACCGGTCATCACGATTCGTGCGGGTCGGGATGCGGGCTGTCACCTGCGCGTCGAGCTCAGAGGGCTCGACCCCCCATTGCTTACGGGTATATCCCCGGAAGAAGGTGTTGTAGAGATGGCGACCGACTTTGCTCACCACCGCGTCTTCGGCGGTCAGGACGCGTTCCCGCGGCTCGGCGACGCTCTCGAAATAGGAGGTCAGCTCGTCTGATGTCAGGTTCAGCCCATAAAGGGTATTGATGGTATCGAGATTGATCGGGATCGGCACGAGGCGCCCTTCCACACTGGCCAGCACACGATGCTGATAGGGGCGCCACTCGGTGAACTGGGAGAGATACTCGAAGATCTCGGGCGCATTGGCATGGAAGATGTGCGGACCATACCGGTGGATGAGGATCCCCGCGTCATCAAACGTATCAAAGGCATTGCCGGCGATATGCGGCCGCCGGTCGATGAGCAGGACGCGCGCACCGTCTTCGCGGGCAAGGCGCTCGGCCAGCACGCTGCCGGCGAACCCGGCGCCAACGATCAGGAAGTCGAACATCGCCGGATCAGGCCGTGAGTGCCGCGGTCTCAGCCGCGGGCAGGATCATCGTCGTGCTGGCGCGGGACATGACTGCCAGCATCGACTCGGCGATGCAGTCCCAATCGTGCGCGGCGACGAGGCGCGCCGCGTGGGCACGCCACTGCCGGTCAGCCTCACTGGTCCGGTTCAACACCGCTTCGGCGGCGGCAACGAACGCTTCTCCCGTCGTGGCGATCTCGACAGCGTCGCCATAGAGCGTGATCACGTCGGTGATCGGGGTCGAGACGACCGGCTTGCCGCCCGCCAGGTACTCGAGCGTCTTGGTCGGGGATATCGCCCGCGTCGCCTCGTTGCGGGCAAAGGGCATGAGCGCCACGTCGAAGCACGCCAGGAACGCCGGAAGATCATCGTAGGCTTGCTGGCCGAAGCGGACGATGTTGCTTCTCTCGGGGATGCTGCTTTCGTCGATCTTTGCCACCGGACCGATCAGCGCGATCGTCCAGTCCGGTCGCAGATCGGCGATCTCCGCCAGCAGGTCCAGGTCCAGGCGCTCGTCGATCACTCCGTAATACCCCAGGATCGGGCGCCGCTGGTGCGCCAGTCCCTCATGAGGCGACGCCTTGCTCGATGCGAAGTGAGCCGCTTCGACCCCGGACGGGAAGCAATGCACCGAGGGGTGCATATCCCGCCGCTGGCGGTACAGCGTCGGGCCACCGGTGAACACCAGGTCCACTTCCGAGAGCAGACGCGCCTCGCGAATGCGCAATTCCGGCGGCGCGGCGCGGAAGCTGGCGAGATCGTCCATCGCGTCATAGACGGTGAGGCGAGGCCGAACGGTCGCGGGCTCGGCGCCGAGGGCCATCGGCGTGTAATACCAGAGAATCGGGTCCGTGCCGGGGCGGACAAACGGCTCGACCAATTGCGAGATCTGCCCGTTGACGTGGTTCCCGAACCCGTACTTTTCGGTGGTCCTTGGCAGCAGCGGAGTTACCACGGTGACTCCGTGATCCTGCCGCACGTGCAGATCGGCGCCCTGGAGGTGATACTCCGGCTCCTCGACAACGACTACCGGCATCTCCCGTGCGAAACGCGTGAGCAGATGCTGAGGCCGCTGCCAGACAAATCCCCAGCGCAGATGTGAGAACGCGACCAGCATGCAATCCCCATTCGTCGGTGGCTAGCACCACACCAGACACTAGCGCCGCGGTCGAATCCGCGGCACGCGCTCGAGACAGCGTGCGAGCTACCCAGAGACTGTGTCCCTTAAATGCAGAAAACATGCCACGGGGTAACGATGTCGTGGTTAGTCGCGGTTGCTGACGCCTCCGCTGATGGCCACCGTCGTTTTTCTGGCTGATTTTCGGGATGCCTTGCGCTGGAGACGCGCCGCTTCGATGCGTTGAAACTCGGGTCCCGTGGTCGCCTCGG
The DNA here is from genome assembly GCA_963724295.1 of uncultured Chloroflexia bacterium. GTDB lineage: Bacteria > Chloroflexota > Chloroflexia > Thermomicrobiales > UBA6265 > JACCXM01. The sequence continues at coordinate 189,980 of CAVRUC010000008.1, forward strand.
CAATGCGTTCGATGGGAAACTTCGGCGTTCGATCCGCGTACAGCAGACCGTTTCTCTCCTGGTAGGTATCGGCGAATTGGGTGTAGCAAAACCCGGACAGAAGCGGGATGTGGCGCACCGTCTGCAGGAGCCGGGAGTATGCCTCTTCCAGATCCTCGGGGGTGTCGACCTCGCTGTATCCCCAGCTATCATCCCGCTCCTCTGGAGGGGCATAGGCGATCCCGCCAAACTCGGTGAGCACCACAGGCTGACCGGCAGGCTCGTGCCCACCCAGGGTGGAGAGGCGCCCACCCGGACGCACCCGGCGCAGGATGGTCGGAATATCCTCGTGTCCCCAGTACCGCTGATGGATGCGAGCCGGGTCTTCGTCGTAGTCATGGACACCTATGATGTCGGTCTCAGCGCTCTCCCATCCATCGTTGCCGACAACGGGGCGGGTGGGATCGAGCGCCTTCGTCAAGTGGTAGAGCGCCTGGATAAAGTGCTGCTGCGGCGGATGCGTGGGCAGGTCCGGCACCCCCCAGGACTCATTGAACGGCACCCAGGTGACGACACTCGGATGGCTGACGTCGCGCAGCAGTGCGGCGGTCCACTCTCGGACGAGACGATCGATGCTGCCCAGGGTGAAGCGATAGGCGCTGGGCATCTCCTCCCAGACCAGCAGTCCCAGGCGATCCGCCCAGTAGAGGTAGCGCGGATCCTCGATCTTCTGGTGCTTGCGAACGCCGTTGAAACCCATGGCCTTGGCGAGCTCCACGTCGCGTCGCAGGGCATTCCCATCCGGGGCCGTCATGCCGCTGTCGGGCCAGTACCCCTGATCGAGGACCAGTCGCAGGTGCAGAGAGCGGTTATTCAGAACGAATCGGTCCCCTTCGACACCGACCGCTCGCAGCGCCGTGTAGCTGAAGATTTCGTCGATGACCTCGCCGTCTGGGCCCAGGAGGCGCAGCGTGGCGTCGATCAGGGTCGGTGAGTCCGGGCTCCAGAGCAGCTCATTGCGAAAGTCGTCGATCCCGGGATCGGAGAGCGCGATGCGACGATGCACTTCGCCGGAGACGACTGAATAGACGTCGTGCGCCAGGTGGCGCTCCGAGTCATCGACCAGCGCCGTCAGGATGACTTCGAGCCGGAGATCATCCCGGCTCTCCCCTTCGATGAAGACCTCACAGGCGATATCCCAGGCCATCAGGCCGGGTATCCATCGCAACGAGTCGATCCAGGACTCCGGTCGTCGCTCCAGCCAGACTGTCTGCCAGATGCCGGTCGTTCTGGGATACCAGATGGAATGCGGTTCCAGCTGCCAGTCCTGCTTGCCGCGCGGCTTGGCCAGGTCGTGCGGGTCATCCTCGGCGCAGACGATGACCTCGTGCTCCGTACCAGCGAGCAGGAAATCGGTGATATCGATCGAAAACGGCGTGTAGCCACCCTCGTGACAGCCCGCGTACGATCCATCGACCCAGACCCGGGCCGAGTGATCGACCGCTCCGAACATGAGGAATATGCGCTCCGCGCCCTGTGCCGGCGGAATCTCGACGGTGCGCCTGTACCAGCACGAGCGGAAAAACCCCTCGGCGGCGACCCCACTCAACAACGTCTCCGGTGCAAAGGGAACGATGATCGATCGATCCCAGGGAACCTCACCGGGGAGCGACCAGTCGCCTTCCGGGTCGAGAGCGAAATCCCAGCGTCCGTCGAGCGACTCCCAGCGTGCTCGCTGCAGCTGAGGTCGAGGATGGATTTCCGATACACCGGCCATGCATGCTCCTCCACGGCAATCGCGGAGCGTCCGGATCGATCCCGGGGCGCGTCGCGATGCGGGCGTCATTGTAAGCACGGGCGAGCTGAGCACGCGCGGAGAATTTCGTACCCCCGCGTACGTACGCATTAGTATAGCGGGGTGTTCAGATCTGGTGTCTCAGTTCCGAGACCCGGCGGAGCGCTACAGTGCGGCGATGCCGCCACCATCAGCCAGGAGTGCCCGATGAAGACCCTGCTCGTTCTGCGCCACGCCAAGACCCAGTCTGATGCTCCGGCAGGTGATCACGCCCGCGAGCTGACAGAACGCGGCCACCGTAATGCCGAGGCCATGGGCGCCTACATCCGCAATCGGACCGGCACTCCCGACGCGATCATCACCTCGGGTGCGACGCGCGCCCGTCAGACGGCGGAGATCGTGGCGAGGGCCGTCGACTTCAGCGGTCCGTTGACCGTGGAGCCGCGCATCTATGCCGCCGGCCTGGATACGCTGCTGGCCGTGGTGCGCCGCATCCCGGATGAGGTTGGCTCCGCGCTGATCGTCGGCCACAACCCGGGGTTCGAGGAGCTGGCCGAGGCCCTGGCGGGCAACCATGATGAGGAGATTCGCTTGCCGACCTCGGGACTCGCTCTGCTCGAGTTCGACGTCGAGCGCTGGGATGCGGTGCGAGAGGGCGCCGGTCGCGTACGTGAGGTGGCCACGCCGCGCACGATCGATTCCGCATGAACCGCGGCAGGCGCGCCTGAGACCGGATCGCCCCTATCCGCGGAGTACGCTTCGCCGCGTGAGCGATGCGAGAAGAATCGAAGACTACGGACTCCTGGGCGATTTGCAGACGGCGGTGCTGGTGCATCGCACCGGTTCGATCGACTGGTGCTGTTTCCCCCGATTCGATTCGGGCGCCTGTTTCGCCGCCCTCCTGGGCGAGCCGGAGCACGGCCGCTGGCTTCTCGCTCCGGCGGCGGAGACGCGCCGCATCGAACGCCGCTACCGGCCTCATACCCTGATCCTGGAGACGATCCACGAGACGGCGGACGGGAGCGTCCGCGTCATCGACTTCATGCCGCCGCGGGGAAAGGCGCCCGATATCGTCCGCATCGTAGAAGGGATCTCGGGGCGGGTCCCCATGCGGTCCCAGCTGATCATCCGCTTCGACTACGGGCATATCGTGCCCTGGGTGCGGCACATCGGCGATGCCCGCGTCGCGATCGCCGGTCCGGACGCGCTCTGCTTGCGCACCCCGGTCGACGTCCACGGTGAGGCGCTGACGACGGTCTCGGATTTTGTCGTCGCTCCCGGCGATCGGGTGCCATTCGTACTGACCTGGTTCCCTTCCCACGAGGCCGTGCCGGAGCCGGTCGACGCCGACGTGGCGCTGGCCGAAACCGAGTCGTTCTGGCGCGGCTGGGCGAACGCCGATCAGCACCATGGTTCCTACCATGAAGATATCCACCAGTCGTTGCTGGTCCTCAAGGCGCTCACGTACGCCCCAACCGGCGGCATCGTCGCCGCACCGACCACGTCACTGCCGGAGCGAATCGGCGGTGTCCGCAACTGGGACTACCGCTACTGCTGGCTCCGCGACGCCAGCTTGACCCTGCTGGCGATGCTCAGCGCCGGCTACCGGGACGAGGCATTGGCGTGGCGCGAGTGGTTGCTGCGCACCGTCGCGGGCGAACCCGGCGATGTTCAGATCATGTACGGCGTGGCAGGCGAGCGTCGCATCGAGGAGCGGATCATCCCGTGGCTGCCGGGTTTCGCCGATTCACAGCCGGTGCGGGTCGGTAATGCCGCCTCGCACCAGAGCCAGCTTGACATCTACGGCGAGGTGCTGGACGCGGCCTATCAGACGCTCGCACAGGGCATCGAGGGCTCGGAGTTTGGGTGGTCGCTCGTCAAGCAACTCATGGCCTGGCTGGCGGACCACTGGCACGAGGAGGATGCCGGCATCTGGGAAGTCCGCGGGCCGTTACGGGACTTCACCCACTCGAAGGTGATGGCCTGGGTGGCCTTCGATCGCGCCGTCCGTATCCATGAAGAGTTCGGGCGTGACGGCCCGGTGGATCAGTGGCGGGAGCTCCGCGACGAGATCAAGGACCAGGTGCTCAGGTGTGGCTGGAGCGAGCGCAAGCAGGCGTTTTCCCAGTCGTATGGATCGGACGAGCTCGACGCCAGCATCCTGCTCATGCCGATCGTCGGCTTTCTGCCGGCAGATGATCCACGGTTCGTCTCGACCGTCGAGGCGATCCGACGCGAGCTGAGTGTTGACGGACTTCTGCTTCGCTACCGAAGCCAGGACGAGCAACAGGTCGATGGGCTGCCGGCGGGTGAAGGGGTCTTCCTGGCCTGCTCGTTCTGGCTGGTCGAGGTCCTCGCATTGCAGGGCAAGCTGGACGAAGCCCAGGACCTATTCGATCGCCTGCTCGGCCTGCGCAACGATCTTGGACTCCTGAGCGAAGAATACGATCCGCGGGCCGGAATGCAGCTCGGCAACTTTCCTCAGGCGTTCACGCATCTGGCACTCGTCGAGGCCGCGCTCACCCTCGCCAAGCACCGCTCGCCGCGAGGCGTCGCATCCGTGTGACGAACGCCCTCATCTCTACCCCTCTCAAGACGCCCTCACCCCAAACCCCTCTCCCAGTGCGCTGGGCGAGGGGCTACGAGTGCTTGGCTAAGCCGTACTTCCTTCTCCCCGCTCCGAGGGGAGAAGGGCCGGGGATGAGGGGTTAGTGCCGGTGTTGAAAGGGAGTCGTCGGACCCACCTTTGATGTCGAGCCGACTTCCACCGGGTCCCGTTTTGCGAGACCCTGTATGGTCGGACGCAATCGGCATCTCTCGAAAACACTGGTTCAGAGAAAGGAGCGGCGTGTGGCCTTCACCGTCAAGAAGCGCGGCAAGCTGACCTACTACTCCCAAGGCGAGCGGCCGGTGCTCTCTTCACTGGTGACCGAGGAGCTCCCGGACGGCGACCTCAAGATCTCCTTCGCCGGTCTCACCGGTGGTTACTCAGCAAAGAACGTCCTGGGACGTGACGAGCTGGTGACGATGGACCCGGCGCGGGAGATTCCGCTGGTCTTCGAATGCTGGGAGCTCTGGCTGCGGGAGGCGGGGATCTGCAACTCGCTGCGTGACGTCGATTTCATCGAGATCCACGCCTTCGGCTGCCAGCCCAAGAGCCCCAACCCACTGGTCGATCCCACCGGCTTCGCGCGGGAGCAGGAGCGGCTGCGTAAGGCCTACGCGGACGCCTACGCCGGCTACTTCGCGACCCATCTGCCCGACAACGGCGTCCCGTGTCGCTTCACCGTCCACGTCGTCGACGTTCCCGACACGGCCGCCTCGTACGAGTTCTACGGCACCGCCCTCCTGCAACGGTCGCTGCAAGGGCAAGACCGGGACTAAGGCCCAGGAACAAGGGCGATTAAGGAGCATCCGGCCTCTAGAACCCCGGCGGCTCTGGCGGCTCGAGCTTGTCGCTCTCTTCCCCGGGCGGCGTCTCACCGACCCCCCATTCATGGTCGGGTCGCGGGGTGAAAGCCCCAAGACGCATCAGCGCCGCTTCCTGCTCGGCCAGAGTCTGATCACCCAGGATCACTTCCGCCAGATGCTGGGCCTGTCGGGAGTCGACTCGGCCGTCCGCGCCAAGCCCGAACTCGCCCGCCATCGCGCGCTGGACACGATCTATGGCGACTTCGAAGCCGCGAGCGATCTGCTCGGCCGAAAATCGCCCGTTTTCCCCCTGTGCTTCTCCGGCCGGGGCGTACTCGCCCGGGGCTTCCAGCCCAGCGTTGATCCGAGGCTCATCCATCATTCCCGTCTTTCCATTGCAGATGTCTCCGATTGACCTACTGGAACCGGAGCAGGGCGCGCCTTTATCGGGTACGTGCAGCTCCGGGCGCTCTCGGTCGGTGAAGCGAACCATCAATTGTGCTGGAGCCCAACGCACGACACATGCCGCCAGAAGAATGGAACGTGGCGCTTCATGGCGGGCCGTTCTGGATATCCCCACCCCTGCCCCATCCGGAAGTGGCTCGCCTGGCTCATAGAATCCAGACCGCCACCAGCATGCCGTAGTACGTCGGCGCCTCGTAACTGAGCAGCTCGCCATTCATCGGCGTTACGTCAAGCGCCCCGCCCAGCATAAGGGCTTGCCAGAGACCGTCGATGGCGGCGGCTCGGGCTCGTCCTTCATCGAGATCGATGAGACGCAGCACGTGGTTGGCTTGCACCGCCGCCACGACCTCGGCATCGACCGCGGCCGATTCCGGATGGAAGCCGAACGGACCGGTGGCGGCATGCGCGTGCCCCCAGTCACAGGACGCAATGAACACCGATGCGGCGCGGCTCAGCCGCGCTCACCTCGGCGACCACGCGTCCGAAATCCACCAGTGTTTCTCGGGGCAGGCTGCGCGATGGGGTAACAATGACCGCCGGGGGGCCGATATCCGCCGCGGGCGGATCGGCGAGCACATCCCCGTGACCGCGCATGTTCTGACCGTGCCCGAGAAACCAGAGCGGGGTGAGGATGCCCCAATCGAGCGGCAGCACGCTCTGGTCCCGCCGGTTTCCCCCGTATCCCGCTAAAGCAATCGGGATTCCCCGCTCCCTGGCCGTTGCCACGATAGCGTCGGTCAACGGCCCGTCGACCGGAACATTCAGCTCGACGTGCCGCCCCTGCCATGCCAGGGTGCCCGCTGCTCGCGCCGTATCGGCGAGGCAGATGGCGCCGTCGACGCGCACGCCATGCGGCCCGGCGATCACCAACGCCTCGACGCCGGCGGCCACGGCGCGCCGTCCCAGTTCCTCCATCGCGGCACGCGTCGCCAGTGCCCCGCCGGCGTCGTCGCTGAGATCCGGGATCAGCGGGAAGCCGTGCGGCGCGATGGCGGCGAAGACAAGTGGCATGGTCGGGAGCCTCCCCAGGCTGCACGATCCGTCGAGCGTCGTCTACGCCTATTCTGCTGCGATCGCGCTACTGTGATGGGTCCGAATATCTTGCCAGGAGACCGCTGCGATAACGAGCAGCGCCACGATCGAGAGCGCCAGGGGCGCCCACTCTCTCCCGATCACCGCAACGATGCCAAGGGTCGCGATCGCCGCCAGGCGAGACATTGACCAGCCGCCGAAGACCGCGTGTTTGAACAGCAGGTGCCCCGCCAGGAACAGCGCCGGACCTCCCAGCACCGTGGCCACGATATCCGGGGCGACATGCCCGAACGGGTGCGCGAGAACCAGTTCGTCGCCGGCGGCGGTGACGATGATCCCGGCCACCATCAGAATGTGAAGGTAGGTGTAGGCAAACAGGCCCAACCGTCCGGGATCGCTCGAAGACTCGAAGGCGCGCTCCGCGGCATCGAAGCTGAGATCGAAATAGACCCACCAGAGCGCGACACTGACGAGGAAGGCGACGACGAATGCCGCCAGCGTCGCTGGACTGATGTCGAGCTGGCCAAACGTCCCGCCGGTAACCAGGATCGACTCGCCGAGCGCGATGATGATAAAGAGCTCGCAACGCTCGGCCATGTGGGCGCCGCTGATATTCCAGTCGCGGGTCGTGGAACGACCCAGTCCGGGGGTGAAGAATCCAAGGGCAGGACCGGACGAGTCCACCGCCACGGCGGCGACCCAGAAGATAGGGCGCAGCGGTCCGACCGCGAGACCACCCGCGAGCCAGAGCAGTCCGGATGCCGCCCGCCACGCCAGAATTCGCTGAAAGTTGCGGTGGAGCCCCGGCTGTCCCGCGTCGCCACAACCGCGAACACGAAGCGCCCGAGCTGCAGCGCCACAAATGGGATCGCAAAGAGGAGCCCGCGATCGCCGAACGCCTCGGGCAAGGCGACCGCCATGATCAACGTTGCCACCATGACGCCAATCAGCACGAAGCGCACCGGTCGCCGGTCCGGATTGAACCAGTTGGTGAACCAGGCCGTGTCGATCCAGGCCAACCACAATGCCAGGAGCAACAACGCGGTCTGGAACGCCCCGCCAGCGTCCAGGTTCGTGAGGAGAAGGTGGGAGAGCTGGGTGATCGCAAACACGAAGACGAGGTCGAAAAAGAGCTCCATGGAGGAGACCCGATGGTCGCGCTCGCCGTCGCCGCGCAGCAGTCCCCGGGCGTGCAGCCGCTCGATCATGGGTTCCTCACCATTGCCCGACGGGTGGTTGGGTCGATCAGATCCCCATCGACCGCAACCCAATCATCTAGCCTCGAATCCGGCACACCGTCGCCAGTGGGCTATGATCGCCGACCGGAGAAACGCGCGTTAGGGAGGCAATCAATGACCCTCGGGTTCCCGGGATCGCTTGACACAACGAAGGCGGCAAGCTGCGACAGGCGGCGAATCAGCCCCGTCATGGCGCGAGACGGCATCATCGGCGCGCAGCATCCCCTCGTCTCGTCGACCGGATTGCGTGTGCTGGCGACGGGCGGCAATGCGGTCGACGCGGCGGTCGCGGCCGCGCTGGTCGCCACGGTCGTCATGCCTGGTCGCTGTGGCATTGGGGGCGATCTCTTCGCCATCGTCGCCCGCGCCAATCCTTCTGGCGCCGCCGAGAACGGAGATCTGCTGGCCTTCCATGGCAGCGGGATCGCCCCCCGGGGCGCCTCGCTCGAGTTCATGCGTGAACATGGCCAGGAGTCAGCAAGTGGCCGCCGCGTGATGCCACAAGATGGACCGCTCTCGCCATCAGTTCCCGGGTTCGTCGATGGCTGCTTCGAGCTGCTCGAGCGGTTCGGGACGCGACCGTTTGCGGAGTTAGTCGCCTCCGCGATCGGCTATGCCGAAGAGGGAGTCGTCGTTTCGCCGGCCGAGCACCTCGCCATCGTGAACCACGCCGAGCGCCTCGGACGCTACCCGGCTAGCGCCGCGGTCTTCCTCCCAGGCGGGGCGCCGCCGCGACCTGGCGACATCCTGCGTCAGCCGGACCTCGCCCGCTCCCTGGCGCTCATTGCTCGCGGCGGTCCGGACGCATTCTATCGAGGCGAGATCGCGCGGGCCATCGCCTCATTCCTGGCGGCGAACGGCGGCGCGTTGACCGCCGACGATTTCGCGGACCACACGACCGAGGTCTCCCCTCCTCTCGCTTCAACCTACCGCGGGTACACCGTCTATGAGACCGGGCTGCCGACGCCCGGATTCGTTGTCCTCGAAGCGCTCAATATCTGCGAGCAGGCGCCGATTGGGGATATGGGTCTGCGGTCTGCGGGTGCCGTTCACACCGAAGTCTCGGCACTCCGTCTCGCCTTCGCCGACCGCCTTGCCTTCGCCGGGGATCCAGATTATGTCGACACGCCGGTGGCCAAGCTGATTTCGAAGGAGTGGGCTGCTGAGCGCTACGCCACGATCGACTCTCGATTCGCTTCGACGATTGATGCCGGGATGATCGCCGTCGGCGACACCACCTCGCTTAGCGTCATCGACGCGGACGGCCTGATGATCTCGCTGATCTTCACCCTCTCCGAGATCTACGGATCAGCGGTAGTCGCCGGTGACACGGGCATCCTGCTCACCAACCGCGCCGGCAACTGCTTCGAGCTGGAGGAGGGCCACCCGAACATCTACGCGCCTGGCAAGCGGACGATGCACACCCTCAACTGCTATCTGATTGCAGACCAGGACGGGTCACCGGTCCTCGTGGGGAACACACCGGGTGGAGACTTCCAACCACAGTGGAATTTGCAGACCATCACGGGACTCATCGATGGCGGTCTTGACGTGCAGGCGGCGATCGAGCAGCCGCGCTGGCATCTCTATCCCGCCACGTATCCGGAAAAACTTGGCGACCCCTTCTTGCTCTCGGTCGAGGACCGTCTCGGCGAGGAGACGATTGCTGAATTGGAGAGCATGGGCTACCCGATCAAACGCGTCGGAGAATGGGGCGCGGGCGGCTCGGTGCAGGTGATCGCTCGCGATCCCGAAACGGGCATCCTGGCCGGTGGCTCCGACCCTCGCGCGGAAGGCATGGCGATCGGCCTTTGACAAGGTCGACGGAGTGATAGGATGAAGACCTCGTTATTCGCGCACCATGGAAAGGAGGCGCCGACGGTTACGTCCGAGTGATTCTCTCATTGGAGACCTTCGGCTACGTGACCGACAGATCGAACCAGACATCGGGCAACCACGGCACGCAACCCGCCGTCGCGGCCGGTCGCTTTCAACATCGATCGGGCCGGGGCGAGCGCACCCAGGAGGAATTACCGATGGCACGGATCGACTGGAGCGTTTTGAGCGGACCGCGCGTCTCGCGCCGGACCATGCTTTCACTGGCGGCCGCGTCGGGGGCGGCGGGGTATGCCAGCCGGCTGGCGGCGGTCGACGCCGCGCCGATCCCGGCGACGTGGACGAATCGCCCGGCCATGGCCCAGGGAGAGCCGAAACCCGGTGGCACGCTCAACCTCGGCTTTGGCATCAGCCAGATCCCCAACCTCGACCCGGCCAAGGTCAACCTCGGACTCGTCGCCGGCGGGATGCTGCCGCTCATCTTTTCCAGCCTGCTCCAGTTCGACAGCGAGCTCGGGCTGGTTGCTGACCTCGCCGAGGATTGGACGGTCAGCGAGGACGGGCTCAATTACAGCTTCACCCTGCGCGATGGTCTCACGTTCCACAACGGCGATCCGCTCAAAGCCGAGGACATCATCTTCACCTATGAGCGGACCATCGATCCTGACTTCGCCTCGCCGCACGCGAACAAGCTGGCGCTGGTAGAGGCGGTCGACGCGCCTGACGATCTGACCGTCAATTTCACCCTGAGCGCTCCGTTCGCGCCGTTCCTGTCCGTCGCCTTCACCCGCGGTCCGGGTCGCGCCATGACACCGATCTCACGGCGCGCCTTCGAAGAGATGGGTGAGGACCAGTTTGACCAGACGCCGGTCGGCGCCGGTCCGTTTGCCCTCAACGCCGAGACAGCCGATCTCAGCAGCGGGTTCGAGTTGGTCGCTTTCGACGGCTGGTATGGCGGCCGGCCGCTCCTGGACAGCATCGAGGTCACCTTGATCGCCGAGCCGTCGAGCCGGATCAGCGCGCTCGAGGCCGGCGACGTCGACATGCTCGATATTGTGCCGGCGATCGGCACGGCCCAGGTATCCGAGAATCCGGACATCACTCTCGTCCAACTCCCCGGAACGAGCTGGGAGGGGTTGGCGATGAATTGGGCTCGCCCGCCGTGGGACAACCCGGAGGCGCGGATGGCCGTGGCCAAGGCGATCAACCGGGACGATCTCATTGAGACAGCGATGTTTGGTCTGGCGACGCCATCCATCGGCGCGATCGCGCCCGCCTTTGCCTGGGCATACGTTTCGCCAGAGGGGGCCGAAAATCCGCAGGCATTCAATCTCGAGGAGGCCACAGCGCTCGCCGAAACTGCCGGCATCGCCGGCGCCGCGCCAACCCTGATGGTCTTTGAAGATGATCAGCGTCCGGCTGAAGTTCTGCGCAACCAGCTCGCCGATATCGGGCTCGACGTCCAGATCGAGCAGCTGCAACAGGCCGCCTGGAACGAGCGGTGGCTCGCCGGCGACTATGACTGGATCATTAACGGCAGTGTCGCCGATGCCGACCCGGACGACGGCCACTGGAACTTCTTCGCGACCGAAGGTCCCTGGAACTCGTATGGCTATGAAAATCCGGAAGTCAACGAGCTCCTGATCGCCACGCGCGAAACCAGCGATCAGGAGGAGCGCGCGGCGCTCTTCCTGGAAGTGCAGGCGCTCCTGCAACAGGACGTGCCGCACGCGTTCCTCTATCACACACTCGATATCACCGGGTTTCACAACGACGTCCAGGGCTACGTTCCGATCCCCGAGCTGCGCCACTTGGAGACGGTCTGGCTGGATAGATAGAAATGTCGGTAAGTCGGTGAGTCGGTGAGTCGGTGAGTAGAAGGTGAGGGTGTAGGGGCGACAACGCGATGCGATCACGATGACCGCTCACTTGTAACTCGCCACTAACCGACTTACCGACTCACCGACTTGCCGACTTCTTTCCGGCGGAGCAAGCCGTGACCCAGTACATCCTGCGGCGGCTGATCCAATCCGCGTTCATCATCTGGGGCTGCGCCACGCTCGTCTTCTTCATGCTGCGGCTGATCCCCGGCGACCCGGTCGTACAGATGCTGGGACCGGAGTACACGCCGGAGGCCGCCGCGGCGCTACGCCTGAAACTCGGGCTCAACGAGCCGCTGCACATGCAGTACCTGCTCTGGTTTGGCCGCATGCTAACCGGCGATCTCGGTGGCTCGATCGCCACTGGCGAAACCGTGTCCGAGATCATCCTGACCGGGCTGCCGAAGACGTTGAGCCTTGCCGGGTTGTCCTTCCTGATCGCGGTTACTATCGCGGTGCCGGCCGGGATCATCGCCGCGCTGCGGCGAAACACGGCATTCGATTTTGCCGCCAGCATCGTGGCGTTCGTCGGCGTCAGCATGCCGAGCTTCTGGTTTGGCATCCTGCTCATCCTCATCTTCGCGGTGCAGCTGCGCTGGCTGCCGGCGATCGGCTACGCCGAGTTGACGGAGGATGGCTTCGTCGCGTGGCTGGAGCGGCTGATCCTGCCGAGTCTGGCCATTGGCGCCGGCTACTCCGCGATCCTGATGCGCTTCGTCCGCGCCGGACTGCTCGAGGTGCTCGGCAGCGATTACGTGCGGACGGCCCGCGCCAAAGGCGTGCGCGAGCGCGCCGTGGTTCTTCGCCATGCCCTGCGCAATGCGCTGATCCCGGTGGTGACGGTCATCGGCATTCAGCTGGCGCTGTTGCTGAGCGGCACCGTGGTCGTCGAGACCGTCTTCTCGATCCGCGGCATCGGTCGCATCCTCGTCGGCGCCATCTTCGACCGTGACTACCCGATCGTGCAGGGCGTCATTCTTGTCATCGCCGTCATCTTCGTCCTGGCCAATTTAATCGTCGACATCGTCTACACTTTCATCGACCCCAGGATTCGTTATGGCTAGGGCGATCGAAGGGCTCGAGGCAGCGGCCAGGACCCCAGGAAGTTCGACCGTAGCTGATGCGCCACTCACGTCAGCGCGACAGCAATCTTCCGGATTCCGCCTGCTGCGCCGGCTGCGCGGCGAGCGCAAGGCGATGGTGGGTCTGGTCATCATCGCGCTCTTGGCACTGATCGCCGTCTTCGGCCCGATGTTGGCGCCCTATCATCCTGATAACGACGATTTCGAGCTGCTGCAACCGCCCAGCCTGCAGCACCCCATGGGAACCGATTCCTTCGGGCGCGACCTCTTCAGCCGGTTGATCATTGGCACGCGGGTGTCATTCTCGGTGGGCTTCCTCGCGGCGGCGATCGCCGGCGTCGTGGGCGGACTGCTCGGCATCACCGCCGGCTATTACGGCGGTTGGGTTGATAGTCTGATCTCGCGCGCGGTCGACCTTCTCTGGGCCTTCCCGGTCATCATTCTCGCCGTCGCCCTCGTCGCCATGTTCGGCGCCGGCTTCCACAACGTCGTCATCGCCATCGCACTGGCCTACGTCGACGACTTCGCGCGGATCGTGCGCGGGGAGACGCTCGGTCTGCGGGAGCAGGACTTCACCCTGGCGGCCCGTGCCTTGGGAGCGCGCGACCGCGGGGTGATGGCCCGTCACATCGGACCAAACCTCGTGGCCCCATTGACCGTGCAACTCTCCTTTGCCGTCGGTCTCGGCATTCTCGCGGAGTCGACGCTGACGTATCTCGGGTTGGGCGTCAACCCAACGACCCCAACCTGGGGTCTGGCGCTCAACGAGGGCCGCGATTTCATCCGTCAGGCGTGGTGGATCAGCGTCTTCCCGGGGCTGGCCATCGTCATTACCGTCATGGCCCTCAATCTGCTCGGCGACGGTCTGCGCGATGCGCTCGACGTGCGGGGGGTCAGCGATGCGGGGTGAGTGCTCCCTGCGGTCGCGGTGAGGGCTCCCTGCGGTCGCGGTCATTGTTCGCTGCGCTCACGGTGATGGGTGAGCACTCGCTTTGCTCCTGGTGAGTACTCGCTGCGCTCGTGGTGTCAGGATGGTTACTCGCTACGCTCGTGGTGAAGGGGACCCCAGGGGACTGGGGACTGGGTGTCGGGCGAGGAGTTCTTCCTGACACCCTGTGACCCCGACACCCGTTACCCGTCACCCATCACCCATCGTCCGGTAGTCCCCAGGTCTCCGAAAGGATGCCGCCGGTGACGAGGCGGACGCAGAGGCCGGCGTGGCAGCCGTTCGCCGGGCAGGCGGGGGTACAGAAATGGCGGCGGCCGCAGGGAAGGCAATAGGCCTTCCGGCAGCCGCCACACCAGCCGTATGGCTCAGCTAGCTCGGTCCCGCAGTCGGCGCAGAGCTGGATGCTCCGGCAATTGGTTTCCAGGGTTCAACCACGAGAACGCGGGATCGCTCATCTGGAGAATGGCTGAGCGACTCGGAGAGCCCACGATGTCAGGCATACACGCGCCACCAGCGGGCGGTACTGCCGGACTGGTGGTGCCACCCGCTCCTGCCCGTCTCATCCATTGCGTGCGCGCGCTAACTGACGAAGGCGAGGTTGTAGTCGCCGCCAGAAGCGTCGGCGATCGCCGTGCCGCCGTCGACCGCGATGCCGAGCCCAGTAGTGTTCAGGATCGTGCAGCCGGTGACGTCGGGATCTGGGCCGAACGTGTCGCCAATTCCAATTGCACAGCCGGTGTTCCCGCCGCTGTTGATGTCTCCGACGGAGACCGCGCCGCCATTAGCGGAAGCCGTGGCGACACCGCCATTGCCCGCGGAGGCGATGTCGATGAACTCATCGCCATCACCAAAGAACCGGTCTCGCAGGCCCTGCGCCGCCGCATCGGCGGTTGCCAGGATCCCCGCCGCAGCCCCAACTGCTGCCCCATTGATGCGATGTCTCATGCGTCGACTCCTTTTCCCGGCGGGACTCGCACTGTGTGCGGTCCCGGTACGTCGCTGGGGAGCCTGATGCCCCGAAACGTTCAGCAGATCGAGCGAACAGCTCGAACTGCCACAAGCCATCGCATCATCCGTGCCAGTAGACGAGTCAGTGAGTCGGCAAGTCGGTAAGTCGGTAAGTCGAGAGGATACGGCCAACGGTGGGTGTCGGAGGTTACAGGGTGCCCGGGGGCAGGGAGCACGACCTCTCACCTCCCGACACTCCCACCCGCCACCAGAGCGGAGCGAGTAATACCCGATACCGATCACCCCATCACCCATCACCGTGAGCGCAGCGAACACTCACCCTCGATCGTCCAACGGGCTGAACACGCGTCTCGCGGACCAGTCTGGCCAGGGTGAAGACCGCCAGCCAGCCCGCGATGGAGAGCACCCAGGCGCCACCAGAGAGCCCGACCGCGGCGGCCACGGTCCAACCAGCAGCGGCCCTGTCACCGCCCCCACGTCACCGATCAACCGCCAGACACCGAGGAACTCGCCGGTGGCCCCCGGCGGCGCGAGGTCGGCCCCCAGCGTCATCATCAGACCGGAACCCAGCCCGTTACCCAACCCGATCAGCATGGCCACCAGCAGCAGGGTCAGGAAGTCGTGAGTGAACGGGATCAACCCGATACCGAGGGCCATCAGCGCGAAGCTCGGCACGGCGGCGACCTTGCGTCCAAAACGGTCCATTAGCATCCCGGCCGGGATGAACATGGAGACGTCGAGGATTGCACCCGCGGTGACGATCGTGCCGACCTGCGCCGCGTCGAGTCCGAGCTGTTCCGATCCCCAGAGCGGGATGATCAGGAAGCGCCCGGCGCGGATCATCTGACCGAGCGTCTGCGCGGTCGCCGCCGCCGACAGGTCGCGCGCGTTGCGGCGCACACCGGCCCCTACCAGACGCCAGCGGTGCGATGCTCGCAATGCCGACGCACCCCTCACCAACGGTTTGAGGAGGACCGCCGACATGGCCAGAGCCAGACCGGCAAGTGCCGCCGAGAGCCCGAACGTCGCCTGGATCCCCGCCTGATCGGCGAGCACACCGCCGATGGCCGGCCCAGCGAAGACACCGAGGCGGTTGATGCCGCCGAACATGGAGAGTGCTTGCCCTCGTTGCGCGGGTGCTATCGCCTCGGCGATGTAGGCATGTCGCGACAGCGCCCAGACCGCGGCGCCGATACCGGCCAGGAACCGCAGCAGCACGAGCCTCGGAAACTGCTCGCTCCAGACGAGACTGAGGGTACTCACCGCAACGAGCCCGGAGCCGAGGATCATCGCGGGTCGCAACCCGACCCGCCCCAGGACCGCGCCAGCGGGGACATCGGTCAGCAGCGTGCCGATGGCGGCGGCGCTCGAGGCAAATCCGACCAGACCGTAGCCAACGCCAAAGCCCGCGGCGTAGAGCGGCAAGATAGCGATCAGCAGCCCCTCGGCGAACGCCAGGAGCAGCGTCGGCACGTAGACGGCGACGAGGAGCGGCGAGCGATAGGCAGGGACAGGACGATCCGCCAGGAGTTCTCTCCGGTGGGTGAGTTGGCTATCAGCTATCGACCGCCAGAGTCAGGGAGCGGCCAGGAGCCAATGGTCTGCTTCATCCTCGGCAGAAGCGTACACCGGTCGCATTGGCCGGCGGGAAAGACGCTTTGATCGCCTTTCATGCACAATGAAAGCGGTTCGTGCAAACCGCTTCACGGGGAATTGGGCAGCGGTGGGCGCAGCAGGTGTGGCGATTTCGCGGCCACGGCGTTCTCTTGTGGAAAGACTCATGCAAAACTCCCCTGGTTGAAGATCTAATCTGGTGGGCAGCTCTTCCGCCCCGGGATCGTCAGTCCCACCCTTGCGGGCCGGGTGGGAGCACCACTGTGGTGAGTGCGAGCCCGCGACCGTGGCGGGCTCGTTCGCGGGCTGGCGGAATCTCCTCGACCCCCGTCGGCGCAGGTTCATGTCCGAGAGGGTGGCCCGTCGCCGCACTGTTCGCGAATTGACAACACCGTTGTTCCTGCCTTGACTGCTGCCGGGTGAGAGCGGACCTACCGTGGAACCGAGCAAGGAGGACCTTGCCGCGGCAATGCGAGTGGAGGACCGAGATGACCCAAGCAACGACACGATCGCCGATTACCCGACAATGGACAGCTGGACCAAGGGGCGACGAACGCGCGGGGCTCCCGATGGCGTCTCGGCGCGGGTCCCGGAGAGGGGAGGCACTGCGATGGCTTGGCGCCCTTGCGGTCACGCTTGCTCTCGCCGTGCTGGTGGCCGAGCCTGCTGCTGCCGCCAAGGATACGGAGATGCAAGCCAACTCCCAGAGTGCAGCCGATGTCTGCACCTTCACCGGTGGGACGGCCATCATGGACTATGACTACAACGTCGATGGTTCGGTCAGCTCCATCCAGACGACGTGCGACGGTGGACAGGCGGATGGGCAGGTCTGCACCGCCACACCTTCCTCATTTGAGTGCACGTTTCCGTTCACCCAACCGCCCAAGACCCCCGTCCAGTCCACCAGACCCGGCGCGGGTGTGGTTGGGGGCGTCGTCGATACCCCCGGCCAGGTCGCACCCGCGTTGGGGGCGGCCGGAGCAAACCAACGTGCGGTGAAGGCCCATGAGAACGAACCGTCCAAGGCCGAGGCCAAGCATGCCAAAGACAAGGGAAAGAACAAGAGCAAGCACGGCGGCAAGGGGCGCAAGAAGTAGGTCCTCGGGTCGTGGCTCGCCGTCGCTCTGGCGGCCGGCGCCGACGGTCGCCGGCGGGATCCCCATTCGGGGATCCCGCCACCTTATGTGGCGGTCGATGCCAGTGGTATACTCCTGCCGCGCCGCGTCAGCGGCGTATTTTTGTCGTGCCAGAAACCAGCGCCAAGTGTCAGACGCGTCATTTCGGCACTGACTAGCTGATCGCCCTCCTGAGGACCCCCGTGATCCTGAAGTTCTTCCGCCGCAAGAGTGAGCCCGACGCACAGCTGGAGCAGGGGCTCGAGAAGACCCGGCGCGGTGTCTTCCTGGAGATCACCCGGCTCTTCGAGCGCGGCGCCCTCGACGACGATCTCTACGAGGAGCTGGAGATGCTCCTCATCCAGGCCGACGTCGGTTGGGACGTCAGCCAGAAGCTCGTCAGCGACTTGCAGGCGCGGGTCCGCCAGGACGGGATCAGCGATCCCCTCCTCGCTCGCGAGATCCTGCGCGAGGAGATGATCTCCCTGCTGGAGAGCGCCAGCCGCAACCGCCGGGTCAAGATCCTGCAACGTGGCGTTCCCTTCGTGATCATGGTCGTCGGCGTCAACGGGGTCGGCAAGACGACCTCGATCGCCAAGCTCGCCGCCTATCACCAGGGGTTCGGCCGCAACGTCCTCATCGCCGCCGGCGACACCTTCCGTGCCGCGGCGATCGACCAGCTGAAAGTCTGGGGCGAGCGGGTCGGGGCGCCTGTCATCGCTCACGAGCAGGGGTCGGACCCCGGCGCCATCGTCTTCGATGCCATGCAGGCGGCCCACGCGCGGGGCGTCGACGTGCTGATCGTCGACACCGCCGGGCGGCTGCACACCAAGCACAACCTGATGGCGGAGCTGACCAAGTTGCGCCGCATCATGCAGAAGACGGTGCCCGAGGCGCCGCAGGAGACGATCCTGGTCATCGACGCCACGACAGGTCAGAACGGACTGGTGCAGGCCAAGGAGTTCGCCGGGGCCGTCGACATCTCCGACATCCTCATCGCCAAACTGGACGGCACGGCCAAAGGCGGCATCGCCTTCTCCGTCGCCAAAGAGCTGGGGACGCCCATTTCCTACGTCGGTACCGGCGAGAAGGCAACCGACCTCGCCGAGTTCCGCCCCGATACCTATGTCGACTCACTCTTCTTCGGTGAGGGCGAGGGGTTCTGAAGCGCGAAGGGTTGGGTCTCAACCTGTTCAGCACATCGCCTTCGACCCGCTAGGGCACCGGTGTGCCGGTCGTGCCTGGCGTGACTGCCGGGGTGGCCCAGGTGTCTGGATCGCGCACGGCCTCGACTACCTGCCGAATCGCCTCGACCACCAGCTCCGGTCGGTCGAGCTGCAGAAAGTGGTCGCCTTCCGGAATCGAGACCAATCGCGCATCGAGCACCCGAGCCTGCTCCCGCTGCAGCTCCGCCCAGAGATTCTCGAAGGCAAGATCCGGTGGGGTGCCGGGGCCGCCGTGGAATCCAGCGGCGAGCACGATGGCCGGCACTGGCGCCGGCGGGTGAGCCATCACCCAGACCCCACTGGCAATGATGTCCAGATGTTCGGGGTCCTGCGGGTGGAGCCCGCGCATGATGGTGAAGGTCTCTTGCCGCTCCGCTGGCGGCTGCAGCGCCAGCCCAGATGCCAGCAGATCAGGCGGCATGCCATCAACGAGCACCAGCCCGGCCACCTCGTCCGGGTACTGGCTGGCATAGAGCCGCACGATCAGACCGCCGAACGAGTGACCGACAAGGACGTAAGGTCCGGAGACACCTGCCGTATCGAGCAGCGCGTGAAGATCGCCGACGCTGTCCTGGACGGTCCGCACACCAGCCGGGGCGGGATCGCTCTGGCCAAGTCCAGCACGGTCATAGCTGCAGACGCGTGTGGAGCGGGCTATCTCGGGCTGCACTCCCGCCCAGGTGTCAGCGCTGTTCCCGCCACCCGCCTCGAGCACGACGGTGGGCGCGCCCGTGCCTATACAGGTGATGAAGAGGGCACGGCCGCCGAAGTCGACCAGGATTCCCGAGGGCGACGGTGTCGCCAGCGCCTCCGTCGAGGCTTCGTCTCCAGCGATAACGCCCATGGGGAGAGCAAGGGCCAGAGCAACGCCAAGCAGGAGCCCAACGCGCCACGGAATGGTGACGATGCATGAACGCCTCCCCGCGAATCTGTGCGAATCTGTTGAACGACTACGCTATGGCGCCGTCTCCGATGCCGCTTGTACGGCCTGCGCGAAGATGGCGTTGACGGTGTCGTCCTCGAGGTTCGCATTCGTCAACAGCACGACGGTGGCTCCCGCGGGTAGACGGTACATGCGGGCGACGAACCCGGGGCCGCTCCCGTTCATGCCGATCAGCCCGCCCATCGGCGTCTGCACCCTCGCCACCCCCATTCCCCATTCGCGGCCCTGCTCGTCAGCCGGGAGGAAGGTGAGCATCGCCTCGAGCGACGCCGGTTCGAGCAGGTCACCGCCGAAGAGGGCATTGGCGAACCGCGCCAGATCTCTGGTCGTCGACACCATGCCGCCCTGGGTCCACGCCCACGACAGGTTGATCCCGCTCACGTTGATCAGCCCGTCCCCGAGGTGGTGGTACCCCTCGACAGCCCCGCCCGGTACCGGCTCGGCCGCGGCAAAGAAGGTGTCAGCCAGGTCGAGGGGGTCCAGAATCCTGGTGTGCAGCTGGTCGGTGAAGCTTTGGCCACTCGCCTCCTCAACGATCAGGCCGAGCAGAGATGTAACCGGTGTCCGAGTAGTTCATCCCTTGGCCCGGGTCGAACTCGGCGGCGTGGCGTGTGCCGTCCACGTAGGTGAGCACCTCCTGCACCGTCCACACTTTCGACCAGTCGGCACCTTCCCCGGTGATCGCGTCGTCCACGAAGGGGCTGTCCGTCCCGTTGTAGTAGTCGTAGACGCCACTCGTGTGGGTCAGCAGCTGCCGGATCGTGATCCGATCGACGTTGGGGATCCGAGCGACCACCGGGTCATCGAGCCACTGGCTGACGGTGTCGTCGAGCGTGAGGACGCCGTCATCGACCAGTTGCAGCACGAGCACCGCCGTGAACGTTTTGGTGATGCTGTAGATACGGAACCGGTCTCCCTGCGCCAGTGGGGTCTGTGTCTCGCTGTTCGCGAGCCCGGCAACTCCGTCAAACAGAACCTCGCCATGCTGATCGACCGAGAGGGCGACGCCGGTCAATCCCTGCTCGACACTGGACTCAAGCAGCGCAGCAAGGCTGGTACCCGGCCCTGATGACGAGATTGGTGTACCGGGGGCGTCCGCAGCCCGCGTCTCCGGATTGCGTGCGGCATCCACCACGTCTCGTATCGCCTCGACCACCAGCCCGGGCTCGCTCTGGTGGACGTAGTGCCCACTCTGCTCCGCGATAACCTGCCGGCTATCCGGCACCAACCCCACCAGATCGGTTTGCAGCTCGCGATGCAGCTGCGGCATGAGCTCGACCGGCCAACCAGGCGGGAAAAACGTCGGGATTAGTGAGGGGTCCTCGACTGCCCCCGCCGTCACCACAACCAGCGGCATCGGTCGCAGCGGCGCGGCCACCCGTGCCTCCCGCACCTGGGCAAAGCCGGCGGTGATATCTATGCCCTCGAAGTTGAGGGTCTGCTGTACCGCCTCCTGGTAGGCCTGCCATAGCTCGGGGGTGACCCTCGCTTCCAACCGGGCGTCTTGCTCCTCATGCGAGGCGTCGACCAGCACCAGCCCCACGACCTCGTCGGGGTAGATGCTGGCGTACAACCGGGCATTGATCCCGCCGATGGAGTGGCCAACCAGCACGTAAGGGCCGGGCACCTGTGCCGCGGTGAGCAGGGCATGTAAGTCGTCAACCGCGTCCCGCGCGGTGCGTGGTGTCGGAGCGGGATCACTCGCCCCGCCAGCCGTGTTGGCGCGGTCGTAGGAGCACACCCGGGAGAATGGAGCGACGGCGCTCTCGACGGCAAACCAGGGAGCCGCCGGGTCATTGGCGCCCGATTCCAGCACCACCGTCGGACTGCCCGTACCAACACAGGAAAGGTAGATCTTGCGTCCGTTCACCTCGAAGAGACCGTCAACACGCCCCATCGCGTTCGTCCGGGTCTCACCCTCTGCCAAGGGGAGTTCATCCGGCGCGACAGTCGGCAGGGACACACCCGGCGGCGGGGGGACAGGAGCGAAGGTGATCCCCGTGATGCGGTGCGGACTCGCCGTCTCGACTGACAGTGGGACGACCAGCGGTGAACCGGAGCGACCGATCAAGAGCGCATTGACCTGGTTAGCCGTTGGCGCTCGTGTGAGGCCCTCGAACGTGAACGGAGCATCAGCGGCAAGCTGCTGTATGAGGCCGATCACGAGCTCGGGCGGAGCCTGGGCGAGGACTGAGGGGGCAATGTGCGCGGTGATCTCGTCCGGAGTCAGCGACGCGCCTCCGTCGTTGAGGACGGTGAGCACCCAGCCCAGTGCCTCGCCGACCGGGGTGGCAGGAATCTCCGCGGCGATTGCAGGCGTACCGGTTTCCGGGGCTTGACCGACCGCGGGAGTACCGGTGGCAAGCTCCGCGACCATCATCACAGTGATCAAGAGGACGGCGATCCGGCGCATGGCGCGCTCCTTGGCACGTGCCAGCGCGTTCGCAGCCTGGCACTCGGAAAGCTCCGCTCAGGCCGGGTGCGCGGGGTCCGGCATCACGGCACGAGCGACCAGGAGGCACGGATGCGCCGGATGCGTAGCTGTCTGAGGTAATCCCACCATAACACACGCCAGGAGCCTCGTCCTTCGTACTGTCCCGCGCTCGCCTAAACTAGTAGCGTTCATCTTTCCAACATCACTCAATGGCGCTCTCACCTGCAAGTGCACGTAGCAAGGATCGACATGTTTGAAACACTGACCGATCGACTCAACGAAACATTTGCCCGGCTGGGGCGCAAGGGGCGACTGACCGAGCAAGACGTCGACGACGCTATGCGCGAGGTGCGGCGTGCGCTGCTCGAGGCCGACGTCAACTTCAAGGTCGCCAAGGACTTCGTCGCCGCCGTGCGCGAACGCGCTGTCGGAACAGGATGTCCTGCACTCGCTCACCCCGGCGCAGACGGTCATCGGTATCGCGAACGAGGAGCTGATCCGCGTCCTGGGCGAGGATGGCCAGGGGCTGATCTCGCCCGACCGGCCACCGCAGATCCTGATGCTGGTCGGGCTCCAGGGAAGCGGCAAGACGACCCATGCGGCTAAGCTCGCCGTCCACCTGCGCAAGCAGGGGCGCAATCCCCTGCTCGTGGCCGCCGACGTCTACCGCCCGGCCGCGATCAACCAGCTGCAGGCGCTTGGCAAGCAGATCAGCATCCCCGTCTACGAGGAGGGGACCGGCGGCAATCCGGTCGATATCGCCGCCAACGCGTCGCAGTTCGCCCGCGAGCGTGGCTACAACCCGATCATCATCGACACCGCCGGCCGCTTGCAGATCGACGATCGTCTCATGCAAGAGCTGGTCGACATTCGGGACCGGGTGCGACCGACCGAGATCTTGCTGGTTGCCGACGCCATGACCGGGCAGGAAGCGGTTAGCGTCGCGCAGACGTTCAACGAGCGGGTCGGGGCCAGCGGGCTGATCCTGACCAAGATGGACGGTGATGCCCGCGGCGGCGCGGCACTTTCGATCCGCGCCGTAACCGGCGTGCCGATCAAGTTCATCGGCACAGGGGAGAAGCTCGATGCCCTGGAGCCGTTCCATGCCAACCGCCTGGCCGGGCGCATCCTGGGCATGGGCGACATCCTCTCCCTCATCGAGCGCGCCCAGGAAACGACGACCGAAGAGGATGCGGTCGAGCTACAGGAGCGGATGCTCAAGGGTCAGTTCAATCTGGAGGACTTCCTGGAGCAGCTGCAAAAAGTCAAGCAGATGGGGCCGCTCAGCCAGCTCCTGGAGATGATCCCCGGTCTGGGCGCGCAGATGCGACAGGCGAAAGCGCAGATCTCCGACGACGACTACAAGCGGGTCGAGGCGATCATCTACTCCATGACCCCGGACGAGCGCCGCAATCCCGACGTGATCGGACGGCGACGAACGGCGCGCATTGCCAAAGGGAGCGGCACCTCCATCCAGGAAGTGAAACAGCTTATCAAGCAGTTTGAAGAGATGCAGAGGATGATGTCACAGATGGGCCGCATGGCGAAGAAGGGCAAGATGCCGCCCGGCTTGCCCTTCTCAATGGGTTAGGCGGGGTGATGGGTGATAGGGTGATTACTCGCTGCGCTCGTGGTGATGGGGCGGTGGTTCGCTGCGCTCACGGTGGCAGGGTGGCGGGCAGCGTTCGTCCTGCCACCCTGCTACCTCGCGACCCCGCCACCCATCACCCTATCACCCCATCACCCCATCACGGCTGATTGGAACGGCTTGGGATCAAATCCTACCCAGTCAATGCCGGAGAGCTGTGCAAAGCGCCTGGCCATCACTTGCAGAGCCTCGGGATTCTGGTCGATGAGAACGAACCGGCGTCCAGTTTGCTGACATGCCTCGCCTGTCGTCCCGCTTCCAGCGAAGAAATCCAGAACACAATCGCCCGGGTTTGAGGATGCCAGAATCATTCGCTTGAGTATCCCCAGGGGCTTCTGGGTGGGATACCCCGTCTTTTCTCTGCCGTTCGTAGCAACGATGGTGTGCCACCACGTATCTGTCGGCAGTTTGCCGCGCGCGGCTTTCTCCGGTCCTACCAGCCCCGGAGCCATATACGGAATGCGATCGACGTCGTCGTAGTTGAAGACATAGTCTTCCGGATTCTTGACAAAAACCAGGATCGTGTCGTGCTTCGGCGGCCATTTGTTCTTCGGGCGCCCTCCGTAGTCATAGGCCCAGATAATCTCGTTGAGAAAAGAGTCGCGACCGAAAATTGCGTCGAGGAGCACTTTCACATAGTGCACCTCACGGTAATCGAGGTGGACATAGAGCGTCCCGTTCCAGGCCAGGATCCGGTGTGCTTCCACGAGTCTTGGCTCCAGGAACCCTAGGTAATCGTCATAGGCATCCGAGAACGCTCTGCTGCCAATGGTCGTCGTCTGATATCGACGGCCCTGAAACCCGGTGCGATCGCCACTGTCCGATGCAACCGTGCTAACCTGCGTTCTGGCCTGGATTTTCCCGGTGTTGAACGGAGGGTCGATGTAGATCAGGTTGACGCTGGCGGACGGCATCCCCTGAAGCACATGCAGGTTGTCGGCAAAGATGATCTGATTCTGCATTCCACCAACCTTGCTCGAGAATCAACGGCTGCCGAAGTCGAGCGCGCGGCGACCGGGCAAGCTCTCGTCGATTGACGAGAGCTCGACCAGCTCGCGAAAGAGCTCACGCAGGGCCGCTTCCGGGTCATCCGCCAATCCGGCGTGGACGGGCCCCGGTTGGACAACCGTGCTTGCCGGTGCGGAGAGCCAGCCAAACCGCTCGGCGGCTGGTAAGAGCGCGATCGCCCCGCCCGTGGGATCACCCGCCACTACCAGCCGGATGACCTCGAGCTGGCGCTCCACGGCATCGAGGTCGGGCTCGGGCCAGAGAGCGCGGAGCCGGTCCCTATCGAGCCGCGCCTGGACGCCGAGGAACTTGCGCGGCCGCGAGTAGAGCACGACCCCGACATTGACGAACTCCTCCCGCTCGACCCGCGGTACCACCCGGATGGTGGTGTAGGCGAAGGGAGCGCGCGTTCCACCGCCGCCTTCAGGCTCCGGCATGGCGGGCCTCCTCGGCCTCGTCGACCCAGACTCGCGGTCCAGTCAGGCGGCCGGCAAGGTGCGTCGTGTAGGCCTCCCGGTGCCGTTCCGGCGATGCAAAGGGAGGGATGCTCTCCAGGAGCGCATCGGGCACCGCGGCAACAACCTCCCGCATCAGATCCGGGTTCAGACGCGGCGCGAGTCGCGCGTCCGCCTCGCGGATCGACCCCGCGATCGGTAGCAGCACGTGATCCCGAATGACCGGGAAGCGCGCTCCGGCGTTCGCGGCAATGGCCTCGACGTCGTCTTTCCAGCCATGCTGGGTATAGATCGCGGCCCCATGATCGATCATCCACAGCTGCCGATGCCAGAGCAGGAGGTTCGGATTCCGCGGCGTACGATCGACGTTCGTCAGGAACGCATCGAACCAGACCACGTCCGCGGCAAGCTCCTCCGAGACACCCGAGCCAATGGGCGCACCCAACGGCAGGGAGCCGGGCAGATAGTCGATCCCGACGTTGAGACCGGCGCTCCGCTCCAGCAGCTCCTGAATCTCGGGGTCGGGCTCGGCCATGCCGAGGGCGGGATCGAGATCCACCAGGACGGTCTCGGGCACTGGCAGTTCGAGCAGGCGGCCGATCGCGGCCGCGATCAGCTCCGCGGTCAACGCTTTCGGTCCCTGCCCCGCGCCACGGAACTTGACGACATAGAGGCCGTCATCGTCCGCCTCCATGATGGCCGGTAACGACCCACCCTCGCGCAGGGGGGTCACGTAGCGAAGCGCTCGAACCGTTCTTGGAGGTGACCCATTCGATCTCGCCGGCATCGTATCCATCCAGACGAAGCACCCCGCGCCGCTGCAAACGGCCGGGGCACGGGCGCCCGATGATAGGGTCGAACGCGATAGCGAGTGTACCGAACAATCAGCATCTGCCCTCTGAAACAGGAACCGCCATCAGGACTCACGCGGTAAAAGGGCTATTCCAGGACCAATGCGGGGAGGACAGGGCTTTCGCACGGTCATCGCTCTCATTACCGTAGGGCGTGGAGGGGTGGCATGATGAAGCGGTTGATTTGCCTCGTGAACGGTCATCAACGGACTCTGATGCCTTTCACCAGCAACCGGTTCTCGTGTCGTCGCTGTGGGGCGGATCTGGGTCGCGACATCCCCGCGATGCCACCTCCGCCCACCGCGGCCTTGCCACCGACACCACCCCGGACTCACGAAACGACCACCCGCGTTCCCAAGGCAGCGCCCGCTTCGCATCAGGAAGCTGGTAGCTCCTCGATAAGGTAGGCGCCGTCTCGTCCGGTCTGTTCTCTGGCCCGGATCACACGTTCAGTTGTGAGACCTCCCGAATCCTCTCGAACCTTTCCGCGCGAACCGACCCGGCGCGAACTGGGTCCGGAATAGCGTTGCTCCATGTCCAGGAGGAGCGGTTCTTTGAGCGCACGAGCGGCTCTCGGGCAGGCGGCCCGGCAAACAGAGGCTGTGACGTCATATTCGTTGGATAGGGTGGCTGAAGTAGCGGCAGATCTGTGAGGAGGAGGCGCGCGGCTGTATCCAACCGCGCGCCCAACGCCTCGACAGGAACAGGGTGCCTCGCGTCGTGGCTGGCGACGCTGGGAGGCGGTCCGGTTCCTTTGCCCGCTTGAAAACCTCGCCGCGGGCTGGAGCGAACTAAGATCGCCCCGGGAACGACCCCTGAGGAGGCCGCTCCGTCTCCGCATTGTAAAGACGCGTGCAGTGGCGGTAGGTCCCTATTGGATACCGTTATCCGCACGTTCGCGCCGGACGAGGGTGACGGGTGATGGGGTGATTACTCGCTGCGCTCGTGGTGAAGGGGACCCCAGGTGACTGGGGACTGGGGGATAGGAGACGGCCTCTCGGTCTCCCTATCACCCGATGACCCTATCCACCCCATCACCCGCCACCCATCACCCACGCCTAGATGAGCCCGCGCCGGATCGCCTCGGCGACCGCATGCGCCCGGTCAAGCGCGCCCAGTTTCTGGAAGATGACCTGCAGCCGCTTTTTGACCGCGACCTCGGTACGGCCCGTGGCCAGACCGATCTCCCGGTTGGTGGAGCCTTTGCTCGCGAGACGCAGAATCTCCAGATCGTCGGCGGAGAGATCGCTCGTGCGCTGGGTTTGCTCCCGCGCCAGACCGCCGAACTCCAACAGCACGCCGTCCAGCAGTTCCGGGCTGAGCTGCCGGCGCCCGCGGGCCGCGGAGCGGATGGCCGCGATCAGCTTCTCTGGCGCGGTGCTCTTGAGCAGGTAGCCGTCGGCGCCCGCTTCCAGCGCCTGCCGCACGTACGCCTGGTCCCCGTACGAGGTAAGGATGATGATGGCAACACGGTCATCCACGTCGCGCAACTGCCGCGTCGCCTGCACGCCGCTGGCGCCTGGCATCCGCAGATCGAGCAATACGACGTCGGGATGGAGGGCGCGGGTCTTCTCGATCGCGCCGGAGGCGTCGTGCGCTTCGCCGGTGACGGTCAGGTCACCGGCCGTCGCCAGCACCTTGCGCAGACCTTCGATCACGACCGGATGGTCGTCGACCAGGAGCACCGAGATCACGCGGAAATCCGTTTCGGCACGCTAGCCTCCAGCTCCGGCATGTCTCCATCCGGCTCCAGCTCCGGCACGGTGGTAAGCTCGAGATCGATCGGCCGCTCGATCATGACGGTCGTCCCGTCACCGGGTCGCGACATCACCGCGAACGCTGCCCCAATAGCCGCGGCGCGCTCGCGCATGCTGAGCAATCCCAGCGCCGTCGGCCGCGCCGTGTGTTGCGGATTGAATCCGGCGCCGTTGTCACGGATCGTCACGCGCAGCACGTCGTCGATGACCTCGAAGCGAACGACCGCCTCGTCCGCGGCGGCATGGCGCAGGGCATTGTGCAGCGCCTCCTGCACGATGCGGTAGATCGCCAGCCGCACTTCGGGTGTCAGCGGCGGCAACTCCTCCTCCGCTTCGAGCTGGACGTTGAGGCCAGAGCGCTGCACCTGCCCGATGTAGCGCTCGATGGCCGCCACGACGCCGATATCGTCGAGATCGGGCGGGCGGAGCGCGAAGATCACACCGTGCAGCTCTTCCATGGCCTTGGAGAGGAGCTCGCCGATGCTGTCCAGGGTCGAATCACGACGCGCGGCGGAGCGTCCGGGATCGTCCGGAGTACCCAGCCGCAACGCGCGCGCCTGGTAAAGCGCTCCGGTAATCAAGGGAGACACGGCGTCGTGGATCTCGCCGGCTATTCGCCGCCGCTCGTCCTCCTGGAGACGAACGGTGCGCCGGTTCAAATCGCGCAGTTGCCCAGCCTGGGCAGTGCCCGCCTCTCTCGCCTGCTCCAGATCGCGGACTTGCTCGCCCAGTTGCAGGGCTGTGGCATCCAGGGCCGCGCTGAGATCCGCGATCTCGCTGCTTCCCGTCTGGACCAGCTCTCGCGGGCTGAAGTCCCCATGGGCCAGTGCTTCCGCCTGTAAACGCAGCTCGCGCAACGGCCGCGCCAGCAATTCGGCGGCGAGTGCGCCCAGCGCCAGGGTCCCCAGCGCTGCCGCGACCACAGCCGCGATGGAGCGCGTGACCATGGCCTGATTTGGGGCGTACGCGGCGGGCGATGGATGCGTTACCAGCACTCCCCATGTCGATCCCGGCACCGGGGCGTAGACGGCGAACCGCTCCTTGCCGTTCTGATCCACATAGACGTGAGCTCCCGGGCCACTCGTCGATAGCGACGGGACCGTCGTCGAGGCCAGCGTGTTCACGGCCGGATCGGCGCCCTGGGTGGCGACGACCTGCCCATCCGCCACCACCGCGATCAGGGTGTCGCCACGAGCGAAGGGAAGCACAGCCGCGCCGAGCCGCTCGACCGAAAGCAGGGAGCCGATCACGCCGATCGGCTCCCCCTCTGCCTGGTCCTTGTCCCGTACCGGCATGGTGAGAGCGATCACTCGCGCGTCGGGAGCCGTCAGGGCATTCGAGACGCCCGGTTCCCCCAGCTTGAGCGACCGGTCGACGGCATCGCTGAACGCCGAATGCGACTGGAACTGTGTCGGATCGAGCCCGGTGCTGGCGACCGGGTTGCCTTGCGGACCCAGCACAAAGAGCCCGTAGAGATTCGGGTGCGCGCGGCTGAACTGATCGAGTGCGTCTTTGGCCGATCCCGGCTCCATGCGACGCACGCGGTCGATACTCGCCAGCTCTTGCAGCACCTTCTGGTTGTCAGAGAGCGTCGTCCCCAGCACGCTGGCGACGACCTCGGCGGTCGCGGCCTGGGCGTCGAGAACCTGATCGCGACCGGCATTGGCCGTCTCGGCAATGATCACCGCGATCACGACGAGCAGCGGCAGCATGCAAGCGGCCGCAAACAGGATCAGACGATTCCTTAACGAAAGACGTCGCGGCAAATCCCTCACTCCGTGGGCGGCCGGCGTTTAGGGTGACGGCTAATGATCGGTTACCGGGAGATTGCCGAAAGTACCCATTCGATCCCTTCCCTGGTCCCATACGTACCCGCTCGTGCCCCCGTTTCGCGGGCTTTGCCCAGATTTACGTCGGATTTCGGCTTACGGGTTGGTTCGCGACCGACCGTCATCGCGCCGGGAATCAATCCAGTGCAGAATGCGGTCGGTGTATGTCGTCGCGTTCGGATCGAAATGACTTCCCGCTCGCGACACGTACGGCTTGGCCACCCGGCGCAGGAAGCGGAGCAACCCCTCTTCCCGGATTGCAGCGAGCGCGTCCCGATAGAAGTCGAAGATATGGACGTTGCCCATCTCTACGCCGGCTTTCGCCGCCGCCAGACCGAGCGCGGCCGAGACATCGGTCAGCGACCGCCCTTCCCGCTGCGCGGTCGCTTGTATCTCCCGGAAGAGCGTGGCCAGCTCCTGGGCCGGGGGGAGATCGCTCGCCTGGCGGCGCAGGGCATCGAACGAGGCGCGAGCTTCCCGCAACGACATCGGTGGAACATCGATCGCATCCGCCAGGACCCCGGAGCCGGTCTCCAGGCGGCTCAGGAGATCTTCGTAGGACGCGACGTCCGTGTCCCGCGGCAGATGACCAGCCGCTTCCAGCTCGCCGACCAGTGCTCGCAGGTAGGCCTTCGACCCACCCATGACATCGGACGCGGCCGCCAGCACCCACAATGGTGAGAAGCCGACAGCGAAGATGCTGGCAACCTCCAGCACGTTGCCGGTGAACTTGCGCGCGGCCAGCTCCTGGACCGGGGTCGCCTCGTCCAGATAGATGTCGCGCACATCGCCGATCCACTCGATCAGGATGCGCAGCAGGCGATCGACGGTCACCTGATAGAGCTTGGACTTCCGTAGCGCCCGCGGCAGGGCGACATTGCTCGTCTCGTAGACCGCGCCGGCCACGACCGCGATCGCGGCGCGCGTCATGCGCTCCGGTAGGGACATGATGTAGCGGGGGATCCGCCGCGGGGGAGCAACGGGTGAGTTCGCATTTGGGTCACGCATGTTCCGCTCTGTCGCCATGAGACGAACGATACGAGCGAGGACGCGAGACGTCGAGACTTCGGGAATGCGAAAGCGGGCGCAACAGAGGTTGCCACTTGGCGATTTTGCAGACTGCAGAGCCTGGTCGCTGGCCCTCGAGGCGCCCTGGAACGGATATCGTTGCTGCCGTGAAGAGGAATCTTCATCAAGCGCGGAGACACAGGAGGCACCCGAACCAACCATGACGAGCGATCTCTGGCTGGAGCGAGTGGACCCCGGTCCTGAGCGGGAGTTGCACCTGCCGCTTCTGCTCCTGGCTGATGAGCCGCAGCCCCTGCGAGGCTATCTACAGGACGGGACTCTTTACGTCTTGCATGCCGATAACGGAGGCTCGATCGGGGTGACCCATGTGGTGACCTACGACGCAGACCCCGAGACCGTCGAATTGAAGGCAGTGGCTATCGCACAGACCCGGCACAACCAGGGACTTGGGCGCCGGATGCTGGCCATGGTGATGGATGATCTCCGGTCGCGGGGCACGCGACGAGTCGTCGTCGGCACGAGTAACGCCGGCATCGGTGAGATGGCGTTCTACCAGAAAGCGGGGTTCCGTCTCTGGCGCATCGAGCGCGATTACTTCACCGCCGAAAAGGGCTATGACCCCAATGACCGCCATAACGGGCTGCCGCACCGGGACATGGTGTGGTTCGATCAGGACTTGACGCCAGCTAGCAGCGGCGCCAGCAACCAACATGAGCGATGATATCGAACTGATTGCAACCACAATGAGTGGAACATCGTCACCACCGCAGGTGACCCGAGAGGAGCCCGTACGCATGGCCGTCAAGACCCGTGGCTCAGAAACGAGCGTTACGCCCGTTGTCCAGCAGGGGCGCTGGCCGGAGAGCACGCGCCCGATGAGCCTGGGTCTGATGCTGCCCACCGCCGAACAGAACGCGGTCGCCAACGACTCGCCGGTCGATGGCTTCTGGGACACCGTGGCCATGGCCAGACTCGCCGTCGAGATCGGGTTCGACATGCTCTGGCTGCCAGATCACTTCATGCTCAAGCTGGAGCGGCATGGCGGTCAAGCGCGCGGTGTGTGGGAGTGCTGGACGACAACCGCGGGTATCGCGGCCGCGCTGCCAGGGATTCCCATCGGGACGATGGTGGCCTGTACCGCGTTCCACAACCCCGGCTCCATCGCCAAGATGGCCGAGACCATCGATGACATCAGCCGCGGCAACTTCGTGCTCGGGCTCGGCTGCGGCTGGCACGCTGACGAGTACCACATGGTACGGACTCCCCTTCGATCACCGCGTCGATCGGTTCGAGGAGGCGCTCCAGATCATCTCGCCACTGGTGCGGACGGGTCGCGCCACGTTCGAGGGCGAGTACTACCAGGCGCGCGACGCGATCAACTTTCCGCGAGGTCCGCGCTGGCGCGAGGGCGGTCCTCCCATGCTGTTCGGCGCCAACAAGCCGCGCATGATGCGTCTTACCGCGCTGTACGCCGACGCCTGGAACGCGGACTGGCAGGACAATGCGCAGATCGTGGCCGAGCGCATGACGCTGCTCGACGAGGCGTGTCTCGAGGTTGGCCGGGAGCCGTCCGGCCTGGTTCGCACCGGCGGCAGTCAGTTCGCCATGGCCGGGTGCCAGGATCGCTGGTACCCGATCCGCGGCAGTGTCGACGAGATGGCCGCGGCGATGCATTCGTTCCGGGATGTGGGACTGGTCCACTACCTCTGCGCTCCGGATCCGTGCACGATGGAGACGCTGCAGGATTTCGCGAAGGTGATCGAGGCGTACGACCGGGGGTAGCAATCCCGGGAGCCAATCAGTGCATCTTGACCGAACGGGGAGCGAGAAGCATGTCAACTCTGCCCATCGAGACCGAACGACTGCGGATTCGCCACTTCAACCCCGAGGACTGGCACGCCGTCCATACCTACACCAGTGATGCCGGCGTGATGACCTACGTGCCGGAAGGCGTGATGACGGAGGAGCAGACCAAACAATTCATTGCCGAGGGCATGGCCGAGGACGCGCGGACCTATGCCGTCGACCTCCTGGCGGAGGATCGACTCATCGGGCACGTGGGGTTTCATCCCTGGTTCGCCCCCCGCATCTACGAGCTCGGCTGGGTCTTTCACCCCCGATATCACCGGCAGGGGTACGCGACCGAGGCCGCTGCGGCCCTGCTTCGATACGGGTTCGAATCGCTCTCGGTCCACCGCGTGATCGCGACTTGTCAGCCGGAGAACCGACCGTCCTGGCGGGTGATGGAAAAGCTCGGCATGCAGCGGGAAGGTCATCTCCGGAAATGCATCTATCGTGACGAGACGACCTGGTGGGACGAGTACTTCTACGCAATTCTGGAGGATGAGTGGTTCGGCGCAGTCGTAAGTCGTAAGTCGTGAGTCGATGAGAAGCCGCGATCCATTTGCGAATAGCCGCCGTCGTGTCATTCCAACGAACTGCAAGTTGCAGGAGGAATCTCGTCGTGCTGTGTCCATGGCACGGGCGGGGCGAGAATCCGCTTCCCTCGTCATACCACCGTTTCTGTGTCTCACTACTCAGTGCGATCCAGTTGACTTGACGCTGTCATGAGCGAGAGATACCGCTGTCTGATGCTCGGCGCGGGCGCCATGGGCTCGCGCTGGATTCGCGACGTCTGGCAGCCATTTGGCGATCGGATGGTGTTCACGGGGCTGGTCGACCCCATCCCGTCTGCGTTGCGTGAGGCAGGCGATTGGCTCGGTCTGCCACCCACCGCCCGCTTCGCCGATGCCCGCGAGGCGTTCGCCAGGATCGATGCGGACTTCTGCTGCATCGTCACACCACCGGCGCATCACCGGGAGGCGGTCGAGCTGGCCTGCGCCCGCGGCATGGACATTCTGTCGGAGAAACCGATCGCCGATACGCCGCGGGCATGTGCCGCCATCGCGCGAGTCGTGAAGGCGGCTGGCGTGCGGATGATGGTCACGCAGAACTATCGCTACACGCGCCGCATCCTGACGCTCAAGCAAGCCCTCGCGGAGCTTGGCGCGGTCAATTACGCGGTGGCGCGCTATGCGTCGGACTATCGGGAACGCGGCGCCTGGGGGATGTTCCGGCACGAGATGCGACACGGATTGTTGATCGAGGGCGGCATCCACCACCTCGACCAGTTGCGAAACCTCTGCGGCGCGGACTGCCAGACCATCGCCGGCTGGGACTGGAACCCGGGTCATGTCCGTGGTGATACCGCGGCGTGGCGGAGCAGCGATGCATTTGACGGCGAGGCCAGCGCGCTCCTCGTCCTGCGCATGACGAACGGGAGCTTCGCCACCTACGAAGGCAACAACCTGGCGACCGGCAAGACCAACTCCTGGTACGGCGAGTATTACCGCCTCGAGTGCGAAGGCGGCGCGGCCGTCCTTGATCGGGATCACACCGTGCGCATCGAGGAGCGGAGCCCGGCAGGAACGCTGCAGACGCGCGAAGTGCCTCCGGTCGAAGTTGTCTGGGAAGGTCACCAGGCGGTCGCGGCCCAGTTCCTGGACTGGCTCGACGGCGGTCCACCACCGGCGACGACTCTCACCGACAACCTGCAGTCGACCGCCATGCTCTTTGCCGCGATTCAGGCCTCGGAGACTGGCATGACCGTCGATGTCCAGGAGATCGCGAGCGAACTGGCGGGAGCCTGACTGTTCAATTGCCTTATCTTGTCGCTAAGTCTCAATCCCTCGCCCTAGCCGATGCTCGAGCCGCGTCACGACTGTCGTGGCAGCATGTTCGTTCTCACACGATTGTCACTTCTCTTTCCACAGTGTCTGCTAACAGCTAACCTCCGGTCGATTTTCAACGGCAGTCTCACACCCCTCGATTCCGTGATGGGCTAATCCTCAGTTCGGAGTTACATTGGCTCGATTTGGAACGTCCAAGGACCCGACTCAGCGATGTCAACTTGAATGGCGTATTCACCAGACTCGGTGATGCGAACCGATGTCTCACCTTCCCAGGAATTGCCGGCCTCCGGGATTTCGTTGAACAGCAATTCTTCGAAGTCTCCAGGGCCGATAAGATAGACGGCGAAATTCCCCGTTTCATCTGGTTGCACTGATCCAATGACTCGATAGCGGCCAGGCTCGAGTGTGAACTCCGCGGTTACATCGACGCCCGTGCCGCTGAAAGAGAGTCCGTCGCTCACTTCACGGTTGCTGCCCTGTTGCCTATTGTTTCGCTCCGGCTCCGGCGTGACGAGACGAGGGTTTGGCTCGGCGATAACGACTTCGGGCAACGCCTCGATTGATGTGAAACTCCGCGGATCAACCGCAAGGTCACGCACCCAGCCGGTCTCGCCGGTTTCAACAACTTCGATTGGGAAGAAGGCGTCACCATCCGCTGGCACCGCATCGCCCGTGACGCGGATCGGGTCACCACGCTGGAGGTAAGCAAGTACTTCGGTATCCTCCGCGGGATCGACGCGAAGCCAGATATTTTCGCCGCGGATCGTGGCGCTAGCTGGGTAGTCACGCTGCGCGCGTAGCGGAGATCCTGAAAGAACGAAGAGGGCTGTCACAAGTATTAGGATCGAGACGCGCATGGCTCCCTCCTTGTGATTCCCGCGCGGGACGAGGCGGCGTCATACGGGCTTCATCTCACTTCCAGCACGCAGGAATCACGACTCCGTCTCGTCCGGATCGACCTCCTCGGCTGCTTCGTTGTTCTGAACGATGCT
Source organism: uncultured Chloroflexia bacterium (assembly GCA_963724295.1). Classification (GTDB taxonomy): domain Bacteria; phylum Chloroflexota; class Chloroflexia; order Thermomicrobiales; family UBA6265; genus JACCXM01. Next base: position 225,209 of record CAVRUC010000008.1, read on the forward strand.
ACCGACAATCGCGTCGACCTCGATCTCGACGCGCAGGTCCGGGTTGACCAGGGTGGTGTTACCGACCATCGTCCCGGCCGGGCGAATGGCGCCGAAGACCCGACCCATTTCATTGCCGACCGCCGTGGCATCGGCGATGTCGGTGAGGAAGACGCGGTAACGGATGACGTCGCTCAGTGTCGCGCCCGCTTCCGCCAGCGCCCGCTCGATGACGTCCAGGATGTAGCGGGTCTGCGCCCCGGCATCTCCGGGAGCGAAAGGCGCGCCGTCCTTGATCGCCGTCGTGCCGGCCACCGCGATGTGGTTGCCGGCGCGCACCGCGCGGCTGTAGCCGAACGTCGCCTCGAACGGCCCACCGGAGCTGACCCGCTGCCGTCTCGCCGCCATGACCCCTCCCCCCTCGTCACCGGCCTGGTTGCCCAGTTCTCGGGCCGCCGCTATCGTACCCTCACGGCATCGGCCAGGAATCGCGCCTCACCATCGGCCCGCGAGTCGAAGGAGCTGCACGAGCCATGACGAGCACCGGAACGGGTGGCATTCCTCTGCGACCCCTGGGCACGACCGGGGTCAGCGTTTCGATGCTCTGTCTCGGCGGCTTTCATCTCAGCGTGCCTCCCGAGGACGAGGCCACCCGCATCATTCACACCGCCATCGACAACGGCATCACCTTCATGGACAACGCCTGGGAATATGCCGACAACGAGTCGGAGCGGCGCATGGGGAATGCGCTGGCACAGGATGGCTACCGCGACAAGGTCTTCCTGATGACCAAGAACTGCGCGCACGACCGCACGGCAGCTAACTCGATGGTGAAGCTGGAGGAGAGCTTGCGCCGGCTGCGGACCGATCATCTCGATCTCTGGCAGATCCACGAGGTGACCTTCCCCGACGACCCGGACCGCATCTTCGCTCCCGGCGGCGCGGCCGAGGCGATGCTGCGGGCCAAAGAGGAGGGCAAGGTCCGCTTCATCGGCTTCACCGGCCACAAGAGCCCGGCCATCTTCCGCCGCATGCTTTCCGAGGGTTTTCCCTGGGACACGCTCCAGATGCCGGTCAGCGTCCTGGACGCCAACTTCAACTCCTTCCAGATAATCATCCCCATCGCCCAGGAGCAAGGAATCGGGGTCATCGGCATGAAGAGCCTCGCCGCCGGGCATATCTTCGACGACCCAGCTATCGGTATCACCGCCGCAGAGGCCATCCGCTACGCCCTCTCGCAGCCGATCGCCTCGCTCTGCACCGGGATCGACAGCATGGCCATCCTTGAGCAGAACCTGCGCATCGGACGCGAGTTCGTGCCGATGACGGCCCAGGAGCAGGCGGCCGCCGTCGACAAGGTCTTCCATCATGCCTGGGACGGGCAGCACGAGCCCTTCAAGACCTCGTTCCAGTTCGAGGGCAACGAGGCACGGCGGGAGCACGGCATCCCGGTGAAATCGGCGGCCGCGGACTAGCAGACGGCAAGACGGCGGCGAAGGGTGGCAGGGTCACAAGGTGGCAGGGTGGCAGGGTGGCGGAGATCGTTCTCCCTGCCACCCTGCCACCACGAGCGCAGCGAGTCATCACCCTGCCACCCATCAGGGAGGAGTAGCAACGGCATGACAAGCAATCGAGACCGAGTTGGCATCGCCATCTTTCCCCGCTCGGCCGAAGCGGTAGTCGATCTCTGCGTCCGCGCCGAGAGGGCAAATGTCAACAACGCCTGGGTGGTGATGCCTGCCACCGCGCTCGACACGCTCACGCTGCTCGGCGCGGCCGCCATGAAGACGGAGCGCATCACCCTCGGCACGTCGATCGTCCCCGCCTTCACCCGGCATCCGCTGGCCTTCGTCACCCAGGCGCAGGCGCTGGAGGGGCTCGCGCCCGGTCGCTTCGACCTCGGCATCGGCAGCGCCCATGCGCGGACGATGGTCGACGTCTACCACATTGACTTCGATCGTCCCCTGCGCCGCCTGATCGAGTATCTCCGCGTCGTGCAGCCCGCGCTGAAGACCGGTTCCGTCCACTTCGAGGGCGAGTTCTATCGAGTGGACGCCAGCTTCCCGCACGCTCCCGGCACTCCGGTGCCGATAGCCGCGCTGCGCGCTCCCGCCTTCCGGGTCGCGGGGCGCCTCGCCGACGGCGCGATGAGCTGGAACTGTCCCACGACCTACATCCAGCAGGTCGCCATGCCCGCCTTGCAGGAAGGGGCCGCCAGCGCGGGCCGGGACCGGCCGCGGCTGATGGTCCACGTGCCGGTGATGGTCACCACGGATCGGGATGAGGTCCACCGCAAGGCCGGCGAGCAGCTCCGCTACTATGCTGCCGCTCCGTTCTACGCGCGCATGTTCGCCGACGCCGGCTACCCGCTGCTGGACGACGGCGCGGTGAGTCCGGAGCTGATCGACGACCTCGTCGTCATCGGCACTCCGGACGACATCGCCGCCCAGCTCCGCCACCGTCTCGATCTCGGCTTCGACGTGCTGATGGTCAACCCGCTGCGCACCGATGACGACGCGGGCCACGAGGATCAGGTGCTGGAGATTCTGGGTGGAATGTGAGGCCGAGTCGGTAAGTCGGTGAGTCGGTAAGTAGACAGCAAGACGGCCAGACAACTGTAGGGCCGACGCAGGCGTCGCCCGCGTCGGCCATCACCTATTACCCATCGCCCATCACCCGATCACCCCATAACCCCATCACCCTCATCATCACCCCTCCACGAGCGCAATGAACTCCGGGAAATCGCCGAGGCCGTCGATGAACGGTGTTGCGTCGGGTTTTCCAGTGCTGGCGTCGAAGCGCAGAACCTGCCGGGTTTCACGGCTGCTGACATAGAGGCTGCCGTCGGGGCCGAACGCCATCCCGGCCGGGGCGCGCAGTCCGCCCGCGCCGGACTCGACGAGCGTGGTTAGCGCTCCGCTGTCGGGATCGATGGCAAAGACCGCATCTCCGTCGCGGCTTCCGGCCAGGAGCGCGCCGTCGTGGGCACGGAACGCCAGGTGCACCGGTGTGGTCAGATGCCGGTGGCGGTATTCCCGTCGGAACTCACCGCTGCTGCCGTCGTACCGCTTGATGCTGTCCGCGTCACGGTCCGCGACGTAGAGGTCCCCTTCCGGACCGAAGATGGCGCCCCGCACCGCCTGCAGACCACGGTGGGCGTGCTTTTGCGATGGGACGAACGTGCCGGGGAGGAGATGCTTCGCATCAGCGTCCTGAAGCGCCTCCGGATGCGGCATCGGTGTCCCCGGTTTCCCCTCGGTCTCATGCGGACCGTAGTACCGGCCGACGATGTTCGTGTCCTGACTGGGGACGTAGAGATGCGAGTCCGGTCCGAAGGCGACGTCAAAGGGGTGAGCCAGACCGGGATTGGCCTCGTGCCGCTCGGCGTAGACCTCGCGGAAGGGATGTCTCCCGTCAGGTCCGCGTTGCCCGGCGAAGCGCAGCACCTGCGAGGCGTCCTTGTAGGCATTGGTGACGTAGAGGTCCCCGTCCGGCCCAAAGGCAAACCCCCTCAGCTCGCGCAGGTGGACGTCCTCAGGCAGAGACTGCGTATCCAGCGCCTTCCCCAGCGGCGTGCCATCCAGCCCGAAGACGTGGATGTTGTTCCACGCGCGTGAGCGCGCCTCTCCTAACTCTCCTTTGCCGCCAGAGTCTTGTTTAGGCGAATCCCCGCCGTGAAAGGTGATGTACCAGCGCTGCACGTGCTTGCCTCGTCTCGTTAGGAGTGTACCGGAACGACCCGTGAACCGTAGCAGCGCGAGCCCGGCCGCGGACGCCCAATGAGCCGTTGACGCCAAGACAAGGTGAGACCCCGGCCGGGATGGCAGCCGGGGTCTCGTTGGGGACGAGGGCCAGGGGAGGGAAGGGGAAAACCTGGACTCCTCGTGATAGAGCAACGACGGCAAGCGCGTAATGGTTCCCGCCTGCTCTGAAGATTCATTACGCAAAGGTCGTGCCACATCGTACGTACACCCCTTGTGGGATGCAATCGCTGCGGGCAGGCGCCCTTGGCGAGCAAGAAAGCACTCGTCACGATTGATAGGCACAACTTATGCGAATAGTGGCTAGCAAGCCGTTGCGTCTGCGACTGGCACAACCATGCCGGAGCAATGAGCTTGATCGTTCGGGCGGGCGGCCACCGGGTCGTTCCCAGTTCTCGAAAAAGGAGTGGTTAATGGCCCAATCACGGGAATCGACAGGCAGCGAGCAATCTCGCTCCGGGGCGTCCGGGTCGAGCGCGTCCGGAAGTTCCGGCGACGGTGGCAGCGGCGGCAGTGGCGCGAGCGGCGGCACCGGTATGAGCGGCCAAGGAACAGAGCTCATTGGCCAGGCACAAGATCAGGCCATGAAGCTCGTCGATACGGCTCGCCAGCAAGCGACATCGCAGATCGGCATGCAGCAGCAGCGAGTGGCCGGCACGCTCAATACGGTGGCGACGGCGCTCCACGACGCGAGTCGCGAGATGCGCAAGCAGGACGAGACGGCAATTGCTGAATACGTCGACACGGCTGCAAATCAGGTCGAGCATTTCGCCAATACGCTGCGCGAGCAGGACCTCGAGCAGTTGTTGAATACCACGGCGCAATTCGCGCGGCGCCAGCCGGCGCTCTTCCTCGGGGCGGCCTTTGCCCTTGGCTTCGCCGCGACCCGCTTCATCAAGAGCTCGTCGCCGTCCGGCAGCGGGCAAATGAGCTCGGCGGATCGTGGCTTGTGGTACGAGCGGCCGGATGGATACGGCACGAGCTCGTACGGCTCAGGCTACGGCTACGGGGGAGCAGTGAGCGACCTCGGCTACGGCGGCACGACTGGCTCAACCGGCCAGATGGGCGGCTCATCGGGTGCTGGCTCGAGCGGGGGCATGGGGTCCTCTGGATCCATGGGCTTGGGGAGCAGCATGGGCTCCGCGGGGACTGGCAGCTCAGGTCGTGACATGGGATCGTCCGGGAGCATGGGATCAACTGCCTCAGGCGGTTCCGGTGGATCAAGCGCTTCTAGCGGATCTAGTGGATCGACGGGGTCCGGTTCGTCGAGTGCTTCGAGTGGGTCCAGTGGGTCCGGGGGATCCAGCGCCTCAGGGAGCCAGAGCGGATCTGGTTCCGGGGGCGGCTCGCGCTCCGGGAGTGAAGGAAAATCCCGATCCGGCTCGGGTGCGGAGGCGTAATCATGGCGCAACTCCGCGATGAGCGCTCGCTTGGCGATCTCTTCTCCGACCTCTCGCGGGAGACGACCACCCTGGTGCGCCAGGAGGTGCAGCTGGCCAAGGCGGAGCTGACTCAGAGTGCGACCGAGGCTGCGCGCGGCATCGGGATGCTGCTTGCGGGGGGAGCCGTTGCCTATGCCGGGCTGCTCTTCCTGCTGTTGGCGATTGTCTTTGGGCTCATCGAGGCCGGGTGGGACGCCTGGGTCTCGGCCCTCGTCGTCGGACTGGTAGTGGTAGCCATCGGCGCCATCCTGGTGCTGCGCGCTCGCGAGTCCCTCAAACCGGCCAACCTCGCACCGCAAAAGACGGTCGAAACCCTGAAGGAGGACGCCGCATGGGCGAAAGAGCAGATTACGTAAGCACGTCAAACGTGCGAGCCAGTAGCGGGAACGGTGGAACCTCCGGCTCTACCGACGACGCAGACCCTGAGTTGATCGCCGCCGATATCGAAGCCACCCGCGAGGAGATGAGCTCGACAATCGACGCGATCCAGGAGCGGCTCGATCCGGAACGGCTCACGCAGCAAGCCACTGAGGTCACCGAGCAGGCCAGAGAAGCGGCCAAGGATGTGGCGAAGTACGCCATTGAAGAGGCCAAGGCGGCGGTCAACGAACTGACGAGCCAGGCCAAGACGACCGTACGTGAGGCAACTATTGGAAGGGTCGAGCATATGGCCATGTACACGCGAGATACCGCTGAGAGCGTAAAAGGCGATCTCTTTACGACCATAAAGCGGAACCCGGTGCCCGCCGCGCTGGCGGCGATCAGCATCGGCTGGCTCTGGTCTCACCGCTCAGGTGGTGGATCGCAGAGCTCGAGCTACGCGCGGTATGGCAGTTACCGGGCTGAGACACACTCGGACTGGAACTATCAGTCATCGAGCGCAGGCTCGCCCTACTACGGTTCGTACGGGACCGAGGGAGGCTACGGTTCCTCCGGAAGCATCGGTGGATACGGGTCATCTGGCACCCACGGTCGTCAATATGACCAGCAAGGCGGTCAAGGTCAGCAGATGGGCGGACAGATCGTTGGCCAGGCCCAGGAGAGAGTCGGCCAGGTGCAGGAGATGGCCGGCCAGGTCGCCGGCCAAGCCGGCCAGGTGGTGGGTCAGGCCGGTCAGGTCGTCGGTCAGGTGCCACACCAGATGCGAGAGCGGGCCGGGCAGATGCAGCAGCAGGCTCAGGGGTTCTGGCACATGCTAGAAACGAACCCCGTTGCCGTCGGCGCACTCGGCACGGTGCTCGGTGGAGTCGCGGGTCTGCTCATCCCGGAGACGGAGAAGGAAAACCAGCTCATGGGTGAGGCCCGCGACCGCGTCGTCGGCAGCGTCCAGGAGATGGCCGGGGAAACCGTGGCCAAGGCGCAGGTTGTCGCCCAGGAAGCCGGCAAGTCGGCGATGGAAGCCGGTCAGGCGGCGATCGAAGAGGTGAACTCGCAGCAAGGCAGCACGGGTCAGAGCGGCTCAGGCCAGAGCAGCTCCGGGAAGAGCGGCAGCGGCTCAGCGGCATCGTCTTCGATGTAATGCCAGCGGGACGCCTGGCTCCCATCGGCGTTCAGCTGTTGCAAGGGCAAGCGGATTGCGGACTTCCATCGGGAGTCCGCAACTCTGCATATCCTGGAGAAATCTCGCGGGGCCGCGCCATGTAGCGAGCCGTTGCTTCGCTCCGTGTTACTCTCCCCTCCATGGGACTGGATACCACGAACGGATCGATTGATCTCGTCACGTTTGACCTTTATGACACCCTGATCGAGCTGAACCCTCCCCGCTGGGAGCGGCTGGCGGCCGCGGCGCGCAAGCAGGGTATCGACGCCGATGCGATCGTCCTCCGTGAGGCCGACCGCATCGCGGAGGACTACTTCACGATCGAGAATGGCCGGCTGCCGATCCGCGACCGGCAGCAGCCGGAACGTGAGGCCTTCCGTCTCGAGCTGATGCGTCGCTGGCTGGAGGCCGCGGGGCTGCCGCACGATCCGGAGACGACGCGCGCTTTGCGCCGGGCCTACATCTCCGAGTTCGACGAGGTGCCGGACCATCACCACTACCGGCTTTTCGACGATGTCCTGCCTGCGCTGCGTACACTGCGCCGCGCCGGGGTCAAGACCGCTGTCATCTCCAACGCGGACGCCGACGTCACCGTCGTCTGCACCCATTTCGCCTTCGCGCCGTTGATGGACCTCATCGTCACCTCGGCGCTCGTCGGCTACGAAAAACCAGATCCGCGCACCTACCACGCGGCCCTGGAGCCACTCGACATCGATCCGGAGCGGGCAATCCACGTCGGCGACCAACCCAAGTCAGACGTGGTGGGTGCGCTCGGCGTCGGCATGGGAGCGGTGCTGATTGACCGCTACGATCGCCACGATGGCGTCGACGTGCCGGTCGTCAGCACGCTCACCGAACTGGCCGATACAGTCGTCGCCGCGCGGCAACCCAAGCGATAAGACGGTGCCGACGGCCCATGCACGGGGTCATCTTCGGGAGCGGGCAAGTATCGGACTTGCCGCAATGAGCTCCGATTGGGATCTGATGCAGATCCACATGAGCGCGCTCTTCCGGCATGATGAACGGAATCGTCTGCTGGCGGTGAACGAGCCCGGCCCTCCCTGGCGAGATGACCCATTACCGCCGCGGCTCTATCTCGGCCGCACCCGTGAAGGTCTTACCTGGCGGTTCCGCCACGACCTCCCCGAATCGTTGGTTGCTGAGCTGGAGCCGATGCTTGCCGCGGAACCTGTTGCGGCTGACCTTTCCCGACCACCGCGATGTCTAGCAGCATTGCAATCGACGCTAGCGCGATACGGCCCCATTACCGGAACCTGGAGCGGACCTGCCTGGCATTTTCCCGACGAGATCCCCACGTTTGAATACGAGGCGATTCCCGTCGCGACGGCGAACGACGAACTCGTACGCCTGCTTTCCCGGTCCTCGCCGCGGACGACTTGCCGTGGCGACTGCCCTGCCTGGCGCTCCTGGACGATGGCCGTCTGGCTTCGGTCTGCTTCAGTGCGCGCAACACCCCTGTTGCCGCTGAGGCCGGGGTGGATACGCTCAAGGAGTTTCGCGGACGAGGCTACGCACCGGCCGTCGTTGCTGCCTGGGCTCGTGCTGTTCGCCAGGAAGGGCGCGTCCCGCTCTACAGCACCTCGTGGGACAACCTGGCCTCGCGATCGGTCGCGCGCAAGCTCGGCCTCATCATGTACGGCGCGGACTTCTCTCTTGAGTGATGCATGAGACGGACTTCGGTCGGTGACCGCTTTGCAGACTCACGCCCCAGCCGTGAAGTTGCCGCGCCACCCGGCCCCTGAAGAGTTTGCCAAGTTTGCCAACTTCGAGAGTTGTAAAACGTTCACTGGGTGGCATGAGGATCACGCTGAGGCACTTGACCCCTTCCAATTCGTCGGTCGGTGCTTTCTCCCGCACTTAGGACACGACGACACCGACTGGGGCGCCTACTGAGCCGAGATCGACCGGCGATAAAGACTGCCTCATGTGTCCGCACTGCGGGTCCAAGCTGGTGGGCGGGAGATCTCTCGGCCGTCTGAATCGACAACGACATCTGGGAGTTGGCACTTCTCAAGAAGACGATAATCGAGAGGGCGTGCAAATGAGGCTGCTTTGGCGAGCCTCTTGGAAACTCGATCGTCAGGACTGATTACGATCAGGCGTACCCCGAACCGCTCGCGGACAATGCGAACAGGCTCGACGAAGTCGGAGTCATTCGTCATAAGGAGAGCAACCGACATCTGGCCGTCGAATGCGTCGGTAAGCAGATGTGTCGCCAGCGTCACATCTGACCGCTTTTCCTGGCGAACCCAAGCGATCTGTCGCGGGTCAACTCCTGGAGGTGCGGAAACGAGTCGCACTTCACGTTTGCTCTTTACGAAGTTCCCCTGACAAATCTCCAGCCCTGGAAGCGTTGCGAGGGCTCGGAGATATGCATCTTGCCTCGACGCTCGCTGCGGATCTTCTGGCGAGTCACCAACACGTGCCGTGTAGTAACGGATCAGTGCAATCTCTTCGTCGGGTAGGAGCGCTTCGGCCAAGGCGCAAAAATCCAACCATTTGAGGTGGTTTCGCTCCGCGCTATGGCGGAAACACATGTGGTAAACAGCGAATCCGTCGATGTAGACGAATGCTGCCATCAGCCCACCTCAGACCAAAAAGAAGAGGGAACGGCCTTGCGGCCGTTCCCTCGGCCTACCACCGAAGCGGTAGGGGGCTTCAAATACAGAGTACTCGAACAGCGTACTTTCTGTCAAGTTGATCGTTCTCAAATTATCCCCCTTAGGGAAGGATGACGCTGTCCGGGGCGCCCGCGCAGCCAGCTGCATGCCAGGCGGCGAAGAACTCTGCCGCGATCTCCGGAGCCACGAACCAGAGCCGGTGACAGGGATGCGGGATCTCAGCCGCTTGTAACGCGTCCAGCGCCCCGCGCCAGAAGAGTGCTGGGCGGGCGTCGGTCGCGCTTTCGGATGTCGCACCGATGCGATGGATATCGGTAAAGCGATAGAGACCAGCGAGATCCAGGCGATAGGTGGCGGCGTGGACGCGCTCGATGTCGTCGCCGACTGCAGGGTCCTCGACCAGCACCGCCCCTCCCCGCTCCCTCGCCTCCTCATGCCAGTTCACCAACGCGGCGGCCGTGAGCGACTCCCGCGGGGGAGAGAGCGGCGTCTCCATGTCGTCCCGCGCGGCGACCGCTGCCGGGACCAGCAGCGCACCAGCCAGGACCGGCGCAATCCAGCGCGCCATTTCCAGCTTTCCATCGGCGGCGCGGAGCACAAGCCCGCCAATCGACTCAGCGACTACCCACGCTCCAGCCGCGGCGAGCAGCAACCCGAATGGAAGCGCCGGCAGCAAGCGGCCAATGTGCACCCGGGATGTCAGGACCAACGGCAGTGCCAGACCCAGAAAGAGCACAAGGGGCGTCACCAGTACCGACCGGCCGCCAGATGCGAGCAGCCATCGACGAGCGGTCGAGACGGCCCCGATGACCGCGAACGGAAGGAAGAACCAGGGCCAGAAGCGGCCTCGTTCGTTCCAGTAGTCAACCGGCGGCGGACCCGTATCGCGGTCCAGCAGGAGCCTGGCAAGGTCGGCCAGGTTCTGCCCCACCAGCCGCGCCGCTGCATCCCAGCCGGATGCGACCGAGCTGCTCGTTCGCAGATACTCGCTGGCCGCGGCCGGGTCACCGCTCATGGCCACGAGTTGCTCTCCTCGCGCGTGGAAATAGCTCATCGCGGCGGCAAGCGGGTCCGGTTCTGGCGCGGCCAAAGCCTCCAGCACCATGGTCGCCATTGGCACCACCAGCGCGCAAAGAATCGCCGCCCGCAGCAAAACGCCACGCCGCGCCTGGTTACGAATCGCGGCCAGGGCAAGCAGCCCGATCGCCAGCGGCCAGATCAGGCGTACCGGCGCGTAAGCGTAGATACCGAGTACCAGTGATGCGGCAAGGAGTCCTTCTCGTCGCCATCGCCAACCCTCATCTGTGCCGGCCTCCAGTACGCGTACCAGCGCCAGCGCGGAGAGCAGCAGCGGCAGGAGCGATGCGCCGACCAGGGTTGCGGTGCGTCCGTAAAGCAGGAAGACCGACGACGTCGCCATCAGTAGCGCGGCAAGCGTGGCTGGTCCCGGCCCCAAGATCCTTCGCCCCAGGAGCCACAATACCGGAACGGATACAGCGGCCAGGAGCGCCACCGGAACCCGCATCGCGTCCAACCCGACTCCTGCCAGGGCTATTCCGATCGCCACGGGCAAGCCCACCAGTGGTCCCTGCCCGCTATCGGTCATCAGCCCGTCGGTCGGCGCCCAGATGTCCACCGTGGGACCGGTGGGAGGCTCCCAGTAGGTTGTCCAGCGCCAGGCGGTGTACCCCTCCCAGTTGTAGGCCCAGTCAGGGTGCGCGCCGAACGGCCAGGGCATGAGGAGAGCCGAGACGGCCAGGAGATAGAGCGCGGTCAGCGTCGGCCAGTCTCCGGTTCGCCGCCAGAGAAACGCGAGCGATCGCAGCCAGGCTCGCGCGGCCCGCGACGGCAGCGGGAAAAGACCGCTGTCGCTACCGATATGAGCATTCCCTGGTTGCGACCCGGCGACCACGTCGTTCCCTCGTCCTTAGCCCGCAGCTCGATCCTGCCTGGGAATATCGCCGCGCCGCGAGAGCAGCCGCCGGAACCCGAGCGCCGATAGAACGCTCGGCGATGCCCAGCCGTACCGCTGGATGATCCCCGCGTCCTCGGTCGCCGCCGCGCCGAGACGTCGCTCGGTGTGGGCCTGGAGGAGATGCGTCACGGCTTCGTCGTCGGCGCCGCCAAGCATCGCCTCGCGGCAGATCTCCTCGACCTCCGCCAGATTCGGCATCAGCTGTTCGAGATGCGCGGAAACGTCGTCGAACGGCCCACCGTGCGTCAGGTAGAGACGGCGCGGACCCGCTTGGCGCAGGCGCTCGGTCGAGATCGCCCAGTCGTCTGGCGCAAGATCCGGTGGCGGCGCGGGGGGAAGAGCGTAATCCGCGCCGGGCATGCGCACCCCGCCGACGTCGCCAGTAAAGACCGCACCCAGATTCGGTTCCCAATACGCGACGTGATGAGACGCATGACCGGGTGAAAAGAGGACGCTCAGCACGTGCCCGGCCGCCTCCTGCGTCTCGCCATCGGCGAGCGGAATGACCCGGTCTTCGGGTATCGGCACGACCTCGCTCCAGAGCGCGTCCATGCGATCGCCGTAGAGTCGACCGGCGGAACTGACCAGTCGTGCGGGATCGATCAGATGTGGCGCGCCGATGGGGTGAACGAAGACCTGCACATCCGGCTGCTCGCGCACGATCGCCCCGGCGCCGCCGGAATGGTCGAGATGAATGTGGGAGACGAAGATTTTGGTCAGTTGCGCGGGGTCGAATCCCGCCGCCTCGATACCGGCATAGAGCGCCGGCAGGGTCGAGGCCGGTCCGGTCTCGATCAGCGCCAGCTCGTCCGGACCGGCCAGCAGGTAGGCGTAGACGACACGGTCCCACCCCTGAAACCCGAGATCGATGGCCCAGACGCGCTCGTCGACCCGTGTCGCCGTGCCACCGCTAAACGTCCCTGGTTCCGCCTGCCACACACCAATCTCCCGGCCACGCAGTGCAAGCCCCAAGTGTACGTACAGAGTATGGCATTGCCCATGTCCGGCGGGTGCGACAATCAGCCAGAGGAGTGAGCCATGCACATCGTTCCCGCCACTCAAACCACGTTCGCCTTCCGGCCGGATGCCAACCCGGTGTTGCGCGTGCGTCCGGGCGAGATCGTCCGCTTCGAGACATCGGAGGAACCCGTCGAGCGCCTCTTTGCCGCCGGACCCCGCTGGACCGAGGCGGTCGACGTGCGCGCCATCAATGCCGTCACCGGGCCGGTCTTCATCGAAGGCGTCGCGCCCGGCGACGCCGTCTCCGTCGAGGTGCTGGCCATCGAGCCGCGCGACTGGGCCTGGAATGCCGCGATCCCCAGGTTCGGGCTTCTCGACGGTCTCCTTCCGGGGCCCATGCTGGAGCGACTGCCGATTCAGGACGGCAAGGTGATCGTCTCGGAGCGGGTGCGTCTTCCCCTGCGCCCGATGATCGGCTGCCTGGGGCTGGCGCCGGCGGAGGGTGAAACCTCAACCCTCTCGCCGGCGATGCCGTGGGCCGGGAATTACGATCTCACCCAGATCGCTCCCGGCGCGACCGTGCTCTTCCCGGCCCAGGTCCCCGGCGGGCTGTTTTCGCTGGGCGACCTCCACGCGGCGATGGGCGAGCACGAGGCAACGTTCGTTGCCATCGAGTGCGCCGGCGCGGCGACCGTGCGCCTCGATGTGCGGCGGGGGCTTAAGCCTGGAGACGCCGCGCATCGAGACCGCGGACCGCATCTTCGTCATGGGTCTCAGCCCATGCGGCGACTACGGCGCGGCGCGACTCCAGGCCGCGCGCCTCCTCTACGAGCTGCTCACCCGCGAGGCGGGGCTCACGCCGTGGGAGGCATACGCGGTTATCTCGGCCCGCGGTGATCTGACCCTCGGCGGTCCCACCGGGGCGATCGTCCTGGGCAGCATAGCGAGGTCATGGGTGATGGGTGTCGGGTCATGGGTGACGGGGTCACAGGGTGGCAGGGTGACAGGGAGAACGAATCCCCCGACACCCTGACACCCTGACACCACGAGCGTAGCGAGTAATCACCCCATCACCCTCGTTACGCTATCGCCTCCTCCTCAGCAGCCGCGCGCCGGACCGGGGTGACGGGCGCAAGCCGCAGCAGGGCCGTCGGGTTGTCGTCGGCGGCAACCCGGTTCTGGCGCTCGATACCGCAGCCATTGCAACGATGGACCACCATCTGCTCCCCGTCAGGCCGAAAGGCAACGCCTATTGCTGCCATCAACGCTCGACACGGGCTCGATCGATCCCCTGGCCGCCGCAGATCGACGTGACGTGACGTCAGGCACAAGGGGCAATGATTGCGGTGCCGGCCGCCAGAGACGGTCGGCCCCACGAAGGTGCGGCAGCGGCCGCATTTGAACGGGTCGCGCTCGTTGCGCCGGGTGCGCGGGCGGAAGGGAATATCCTCCCGCGCTCGGCGTGGCCGCGACCGGGGTTGGCGAGCGAGCGGATCTCTCCGCATCGGCGGTAGCGAATCGTCGTCTATCAGATGCGCCAGCTCGTCTGGCGTCAGGCGTGGCATGATCGTGTCCTCCGACCGGTGCTGAACGATGGGCAGCGTGGTGCGATCGGGACACAAGCGCGGTCTTCACGAAATTCCCTCCAGACTCACGACAGACAGCACGGGACGGACCCCGCGCCGAAGTGGACGCCGGTAAGACGAAGGGTTGGAGGTGCCTGAAATGACAGACGGCCCGACATGACCCTCCGGCTCACCAGCGCGGCAAGCCCGAACGCCTGGCGGCGCGGGAGGGATGACTCAGCCTGGAACCTGGAGAAATCAGCCGGGCACGATCAACTCGGCGGCACGGTCCGCGCGGCAAACCGCGGGAACCGGCCAGGACCGGTCGCAGTGCGCTCGGCTCAGGAAGGGGGACGAAGGCTTAGCGAGCCATCCGAACCGCCGCCGTCGCGGCGCTCGAGCGGAGAACAGTCGCTGTGTGCATCAATGACTCCCCTCGCGAGGTGGATGATCTCGACTCGTACGGCGCCGGCGGGACTCAGCATATCAAAGGCCGCACCGGCGGGACGCAGTCTAGGAGCGCTCTCCGGATTGGTCAAATAGAGTTGACTCGTCCTGAATCGAATCATGACGACGACGATCGCGAGTCCCGCCGTGTAATAGAGAAGCAATGAACTTGGTACGCTGATTCTTGCCTCGACGCCTCGACTCGATACGGAGATACGCCAATGCCCCTGCTGCTCCTCAGCCAGGAAGACGTCGAGCGACTGCTCGATCCAGCAGCGATGCTGGAGGCACTCACCCAGGGATTCGCGGAACTGAGCGGGGGAAGCGTCGTGGCGCCGGGGCGCACCGGCATCAACACGCCAGACGGATTCCTGGGCACCATGCCCGGCTGGCTCCCCGGCGGACCGATGGGCGTGAAACTCGTCACCGCGTTCCATGGCAACCCCGCGCGTGGACTGCCCGGCCACCAGGCGCTGATCTGTCTTTTCGATCCGGAGACCGGAACACCGCTGGTCGTCATGGACGGCACCCACATCACCGCCCTGCGCACGGCCGGCGGCGCCACACTGTCGACGCGGCTGCTGGCCAGAGCGGATGCCCTGACACTGGCCATCATCGGCGGTGGTGTCCAGGGGATCGCCCATGCTCACCTCATGCCGCTGGTGCGCGACGTCATCGATATCCGGGTCTGGTCACCCTCGCCGGAGAGCGCGGCACGGGTGGCCGCCGTCGCCACCCGCTCGCAGGTGGTCGATACACCGCAGGAGGCCGTCCGCGACGCGGATATCGTCTGTCTCTGCACGAGTGCTCAGGAGCCGCCGGTCCGCGCCGAGTGGATCGCGCCCGGGGCGCACGTCACTTCGGTCGGGTTCAATCCGCCGGGTGGGGAGCTCGATTCGGCGCTGATCGAACGCGGCCGCCTGTTCGTCGAAAGCTACGACGCCTTTGCCCCGCCGCCCGTCGGGTCCGCGGAGCTGCAGGGGGTCGATCCCTCGATCGGCACGGAGCTGGGTGAAGTGATCCTGGGACGCCGTCCGGGCCGCGAATCTCCCGACCAGATCACCGTCTACAAGTCGATGGGGCACGCCTTGGAAGACGTCGTCACCGCCACGCTGGTCTACCAGGCCGCGCTGGCGGAAGGCGCGGGTACCCCGTTCATGATGGAGAACCGGCCGTAACGACACGGATGGTGGCATCCCATCTACACCAACGTTGATGACCAACTCACGGAGCTATTGGAGCAACCAGGCAATATCGTTCCCCAGGCGTCGATGACATTGCCACGGTTATACACGGGGTGGGGCACGCTCCGAGCGGAGACGCATCTTTGTATACAATCCCGACGAACGCGATTGCTGAGCCGCAGCATGCTGCCCGGTGGAGAGCCGCGGAGTGGCACAGCTTCGTGCGACGTTACCGCCGCGAATCGAGCAGCACTCGGCATGAAGGAGGTGCGGGCGCGAAGAGCGAGACGTGAATCGTCGGTTGTCGGCCCGATCGAACGAGTTGAGGCGCTTGCTTCAAGCGGCTCCGATTGACGGAGGAAGACGTCCGTGAATATGGATCGAAGACGATTCCTGATTCTGTCCGGTGGCATCGCGGCGATCCCGTCGCTGCGCTGGACGAGCATCCTGGCGCAGGACGCGACGCCGTCGGCCAGCCCGGCCGCGGACCCACGGAGCATGTTCGGCCCGGTCCAGGGGAATAGTCCTTACAAACTGGCCTACATGCAGGTTTTCCCTGAAAACCAGTTCTGGGTAACGATGAAGGAAGCGGTCGACGCCCGCGCCGCGGAAGACGGCGTCACGGTCGACACGTTCGCGCTACCAACCGCCAGCGGCGTGGCAGACCAGGTTAGTCAAATGGAGACCGCCGTCACTCAGCAGTACGACGGCATCATCCTCGGAACGGTCGATGCGGCGGGCATCGTGCCGGGTATCCAGGCGGCGAATACCGCTGGCATTCCAGTGCTCGCGGTCGACACCGCACCGGCCGGAGGCGACTTCATCAGTTTGGTGCAGACCGACAACGTAGCAGCAGCTCGGCTGGCTGGCGAGTTCATCGCCGAGCAGATCGGCGGCACAGGCAAGGTCCTCAATCTTCAGGGTGACCTGGCCAACCAGACCGGTCAGGCTCGCAGTGATGGGCTGCACGAAGCACTCGATAAGTACCCCGATATTCAGGTCATCGACCAGAGCGCGATGTGGCTCCAGGACAAAGGCCTGGCCATCACAGAAAACATCCTGACCTCTGATCCAGACATCGTGGCCATTTTCGCGGCCAATGACCCGCCGGCGTTAGGCGCCCTCCAGGCGCTCAAGGCAGCGGGCAGGGATGATGTCCTAATCGTCGGATTCGATGGCACGAAAGATGGTCTTGAGGCGGTCAAGAATGGCGACTTCGCGGCCGACGTGTTGCAGTTCCCGGACGCGATGGGGATCATCGGCGTCGATCTGATGGTCCGCCACCTCAACGGCGAGGAGATTCCAGAGCGGGTCGATTCCGGCTCCGGACTGGCCACAGCTGAGAACGTCGACCAGTATCTCGGGATAGCGCTGAGGAGCCGAGGCCGAAGCGAATTTCGCTCGGCTCGACACGTGGGAGAGATCCTTCGGCGGTATGCCTCGGGTGATCGGTCGTGCATTGCCATGAAGGATCTCTCCATCGCGATGGTGCATGCTCATGAGCCCGTCCGATTTCGCGTTGGGAACGACCAGGATGCAACAATCCTTCCGAGCGGTACGATGATGTCCGGCCCTGCCCGCCGGCGCCGGTACTCGAGCTGCGCGGAATTTCGAAGCGATTTCCCGGCGTGGTCGCCCTCGATGACGTCGCGTTCGACCTGCGGTCAGGCGAAGTGCACGTCCTCGTCGGCGAGAATGGCGCGGGGAAGTCGACCCTGGTCAAGATCCTCTCGGGCATCTACCAGCCAGACGCGGGGGAGATCCTCCTCGACGGCAATCCGGTCACACTCCCCGATCCCCACGCGGCGCAGCAGCTCGGTATCAGCACCGTTCATCAAGAGCTGAATCTCGTGCCTCATCTCGACGTGGGTCGCAACATGTATCTCGGTCGCGAGCCACTGCGGGGCGCGGGTGTCATCGACTGGCCGGCGCTCTATCGGGGAGCTGCCGCTCAACTCGCCGCGCTCGGCATGTCGTTCGATCCCCACACCCAGGTACGCAGACTGGGGGTCGCGCTGCAGCAGATGACGGAGATCGCCAAGGCGCTCGTCGCCAAAGCGCGCGTCTTGATCCTCGATGAGCCAACGGCGGCGATCACCGCGGATGAAGCGGACCAGCTCTTTCGAATCGTCGCTGCCCTACGAGACCAGGGAGCCGCGATCATCTTCATTTCCCACCATCTCGAAGATGCCGCCCGCATCGGGGACCGGGTCACGGTCCTGCGCGACGGCAAGCTGGTCGCGACCCTGCCGATGGCCGGGACGACGCGGCAGGAGCTGATCCGATTGATGGTAGGTCGCGAGCTGACGCAGCAGTTCCCGGAGCGGCCGCACGATCCGGGTCCGGTGGCCCTGAAGGTGACTGGGTTGAGCCGCCGAGGTGTTCTCAGCGACATCTCTTTCGAGGTGAGACGCGGAGAGATCGTCGGTATCGCGGGACTCGTCGGCGCGGGACGGACCGAGGTGGCGCGAGCCGTCTTCGGCATTGACCGTATCGACAGCGGGCAGATCGAGATCCACGGCCGGGCAGCCCGGATCGCCAGTCCGCGCGACGCCATTCACAACCGGTTGGCGTTGCTACCGGAGGACCGAAAGCAGCAGGGACTGGTGCTGCCGCTCTCTGTCGCCGACAACATCGCCATGGCCGCGCCGGACAAGCTGCCATCGCCGCCGGGTCTCGTACCGCCGGTCCGGCGTACCCGCGTTGCCGATCGCTTCATCCAGGCGCTACGCATTCGCACCCCGAGCTCACGCCAACGCGTGGTCAATCTTTCCGGCGGCAACCAGCAAAAGGTGGTGCTGGCGAAATGGCTGTTGACGGAGGCGGACATCTTCTTCTTTGATGAGCCGACGCGGGGTATCGACGTGGGCGCTAAAGTCGAGGTCTATCGCTTGATGAACGAGCTTCTGGCGAGGGGTGCGGCCATCGTGATGATCTCATCCGAGCTGCCTGAGGTGCTCGGAATGAGCGATCGCATCCTGGTGATGCGGGAGGGTCGCATCGTCGCCGAGCTCGACAGCGCCACCGCCACCCAGGAGGGCGTCATGACGCTCGCGGCAGCGGCGGAGGAGGACGTGGCATGAGTGCTCCGGCGGAACTGGGCGAATCGGAGAGCGTTGTCGCGAGCCCCGCAGCCGGTCGACCTCCTTTCCGAGGCATCAAGCTCGGCACGATTTCGCAGACCCTGGGGCCGTTGGCCAGTCTCATCATCCTGTCCCTGCTGATCTGGAGCCAGCAGGACGTTTTCATGACCTCGGGCAACTGGCTCAACATTGCCCGCCAGGCGTCGTTCAACGCCATCCTCGGAATCGGCATGACCTTCGTCATCCTCACTGGTGGCATCGATCTGTCGGTGGGATCGATGGTCGCGGTCAGCTCCGTCGCTGGTGGCCTGCTCATTTTCAATCAGGGATGGTCGATGTGGCCGGTCGTGCTGGCCATGATCCTGGTCGGCGGGCTCTGCGGCCTGGTGAACGGGTTGATCATCACCCTGGGACGCATACCGCCATTCATCGTCACGCTCGGCACCATGCAGATCTTTCGCGGCATCGCCCTGCAACTGACAAACGGTCAGCCCATCTTCGACATTACCAAGGTGATGCCCAATTTCGATATCTGGGGCACTCGAAACTTCGCGGGTATCCCCTCCCCCGTGATCATCACCGCCATTGTTTTCGTCATCGGATTCCTCATCCTGCGCTACACGCGCCTCGGGCTCTACACCTACGCGATCGGCGGCAACGAGCAAGCGACGCGCTTCTCCGGGGTCAACATCAACCGGTACAAGCTCAGCGTCTACACCCTGATGGGGCTGGCCGCGGGGATCGCCGGACTGATGCTGACCTCTCGGCTCAACTCCGCCAACCGAACGTCGCCAATGGCGCCGAGCTCGACGCGATCGCGGCGGTCGTCATCGGCGGCACCAGTCTCTTCGGGGGCGAGGGCACGATCGTCGGAACCATCATCGGCGCCTTGCTGATGGCGGTCATCCGCAATGGCCTGACGCTGATGCATGTCACGGCGTTCTATCAGCAGATCGTCATCGGCGTGGTCATCATTCTGGCCGTGCTCATCGACCGCTGGCGGCGGGGCGCCTCGTCGTGACCGATAGGAACGGACCGAAACCCATCCCACGCACCAATCTCGGGGAAGAGGTGTACCGCTTGCTCTGGAAGCGCATCCTCGACCGTGGCCTGCGCCCCGGCGACAAGCTCTCCGATCTGCGCCTCAGCCAGGAGCTCGGCGTCAGCCGGACCCCGACGCGTGAGGCACTGCAGCGCCTGGTAAGCGACGGCATCGTCCGTACCGAACGGAACCGCGGGTTCTTCGTTGCCTCGTTCTCCGAGAGTGATATCACTGAGATCTACGATCTGCGGGCGACGCTCGAGACTATGGCCCTGCGAGCGGCCGTACCGCGGCTCACTCCAGACCTCCTGAGGAGTGCACAGATCGACCTCGACAACGTCGAGGCACGGCTGAACGCCGCGACCAGTGAATCCGAAAAGCTCGATGCCTTCACGGCGTTTCTCGAGGTCGACCGCGGATTTCATCGGTCCCTGGTTGAACTGGCCGGGAACTCCCGGTTGCAGAACATGGTCGAAGGACTGTGGGCCCAGATCGCGGTCTTTCAATGGGCGGGCGGGTTTCGCGATCGCTGGACCGACGCGGCCATTTCCCGGCATCGATCGATCATCGCGGCATTGTTGGATGGGGATGTGGAACGGGCGACAGAGGAGCTCCGTCAGCACATCGAGGAAGTCAAAGTCTGGGCCATCGATGAACTTGGAGCCGCGCAGATCGAGGTCGAATCCGCACCCGCCCGGCCACCGCGGATTCTCGCCACGACCGTGACATGAAGCGTTTCTGTCTTGACGCTATCAGCTACCGGACGTAGGCTCTCCCTGACAACCGGATAGCACCGCAACGGGAGCTCGGGGAGCCGGGCTGAGAGGGTGGCCGAAACCGCCGCCGACCGTCGAACCTGACCGGGATAATGCCCGCGCAGGAATGTCGACCGCCTTCTCGGACGCGCACCCTCCTCCCGGAGGTGCGCGTTCTGGTTTGCCGGCGCAGGTCGCACGCGGCGCGGAACGTCTTCCGCGACACGCGTATTCCGGAGATCGCACCCATGATCCCATCACTCCATGACCGTGACGCGTTGACGCCATGGCTCACCATCGCCGGGCGGGAGTTTCGCAGCCGGCTCATGCTCGGCACCGGTAAGTACCGCACGCGGGAGGAGATGCGCGCCGCGCTCGAGGCCTCGGGCGCCGAGATCATCACGGTCGCACTGCGTCGCATCGACTTCGACGATCCGGCCAGCCGCTCCATCCTGGAGGATATCGACACCAGCCGCTTCGCCATCCTGCCCAACACGGCGGGCTGCAAGACCGCGGAGGAGGCCGTGCGCATCGCCCGCATGGCCGACGCCATGGGACTCGGCAAATGGGTCAAGCTGGAGGTGATCCCGGACGCGAAGTACCTGCTGCCCGATGCCATCGGCACGCTCGAGGCCGCGCGGACGTTGGTGGCGGAAGGGTTCGCGGTGCTGCCCTACATCGGCGCCGACCCTCCCCTGGCGCGGCATCTGGCGGAGCTCGGCTGCGCGACCGTCATGCCGCTCGGCTCGCCGATCGGTTCCGGGCAAGGGCTGATCAACCTGGAGGCGATCCGGATCATCATCGAGCAGGCCACGGTGCCGGTGGTCGTCGATGCCGGCATCGGCGCGCCGTCTGATGCGGCACTGGCCATGGAGCAGGGCGCCGATGCCTGTCTGGTCAACACCGCGGTCGCGCTGGCACGTGACCCGGCGCTGATGGCGGAGGCGATCGCGGACGGCGTACGCGCGGGACGGAAGTCGTTCCTGGCCGGTCGCATCCCGCGCCTGGCCTACGCCTCGGCCAGCAGCCCGCTGGCCGGGGTCGTCGGGGCCGCCTGACCCGGTGAACGAAGGTCGCTGGGCGCCGCGCCTGATGCTGGTGACCGATGCGCGGCGAGCGCGGATGGCGTTGCTCGATCTGGTGACGGAGGCCGCGGCTGGTGGCGTGGACGCAATCTACCTGCGCGACGCGGGTGAGTCGACCGACGATCTGGCGGTGACCGCGCGAACCCTCCGCGCGCAGATCGGCGGTGGGGTTGTTCTGCTGGTCAACGGCGGTCCGCAGGCGGCGCTGGCGACCGGAAGTGGCCTTCACCTCCGCGAGCGCGACATGGCGCCGGACGCGGCGCGCGCCATCCTCGGCCCAGGAGTGGCGATCGGGCGATCAGTCCATACGCCGGAGGGAGCGGCCGCCGCGACCGGAGCTGATTACGTCCTGGCCGGTCATGTCTACCCGTCGCCGAGCAAGCCGGGATTGCCGCCGCTCGGTCCCGCGGGGCTCTCCCGGATTGTCGCCGTTGCGCCTTGCCCGGTGATCGCCATCGGCGGCATCACGCCTGACCGCGTGGCGGAGGTCATGCAGGCTGGCGCACGCGGGGTCGCGGTGATCGGGGCCATCGTCGAGGCCAGGGATCCGCGTGCCGCCGCCAGGGCGCTGCGCGTCGCCGTCGATCACGCCCTGGAGCATCATCAGGAGGCATCCATGAGCTCAGAGATCAGCCTCGGAAGCGACACGTCCGCCATCGAGATCGTCGTCAACGGCAAGCCGG
Organism: uncultured Chloroflexia bacterium; assembly: GCA_963724295.1. GTDB lineage: Bacteria > Chloroflexota > Chloroflexia > Thermomicrobiales > UBA6265 > JACCXM01. Next base: position 247,352 of record CAVRUC010000008.1, read on the forward strand.
TCTCGGTTGTCGCCGGTGCGACGGTTCACGATTTTCTGGCTGGCAAGCGAATGACCGACGCCATGGCTATCGTCGAGCGCAATGGCGAAATCGTGCCCCGCGGTGAATATGGCGATACGCCGCTCCAGGCCGGCGATCACCTCGAAGTCGTGCACGCCGTCGGCGGCGGGTAGCTCGTGGCAAGGCGAACTCCCTAGTCATCGGCCGGGTCGAGCGGGTCGGTGCCGGCGGCAACCTCATCGCCGTCGCTGGCGCCGTCCCCATCGCTGTCAGCGACGGTGACATTCGTCCCGTGGATGTTCACCTCGTCGGCGGTGGAGAGCCCGTCCTCATCGAGGTCGTCCGGCGGCAGGGAGCGCAACTCAGGTTCCTGCCCCGGCTCCGATTCCTCAACCTCGTCCGGAGTCGATAACGGGGTCGCCGAGAGTGCTGGAGTGGCCGGGATTGCCGGTTCGGATTGTGCTTCCGACGTCGGCTCGGGTGTCGAGGTGGGAAGCGGCGTTGGGGTCGCCGGCACACTGACGGCATCGAGCGGGTCAGAGCCGGCAACGGCCTCGTCGCTGTCCGAGACCTCGTCACCGTCGGTGTCGTCGAGGAGCGGGTTCGTGCCGTAGGTGAGCAACTCCTCGGCGTCGTCGAGCTCGTCGCCGTCGGTATCGGGGTCGAGAGCGTCAGTACCGTAGAAGTCGATCTCATCGGTGTCGCTCACGCCATCCCCGTCGCTGTCCACAAGCAACGGATCGGTACCGAGCGCCGTCTCCAGCTCATCGGCCAACGCGTCGCCGTCGGAATCGACTTCGTCGGCGGCGGTAACGGTGGGCGAGGGAGCCGTCGAGTCCGGCGGCGTTTCACCCTGGGTCTCAGCCGGAACGAGGTGCCAGCTGCAAGCGACCTCGTCTTCATCAACCAGCAGCATGGCGATCTGATTGGTCGCCGTACGCGCGGTCAGAACATCACCCGAGGCGTTGCGACACCGGACCCGGGAGGTCGCGAATGCCGCAGAGCGTTCAGCGCTCAGGGTGTAATGGCCCGCTTCGATTCCCGTGAACGAGATCTCGCCGTCTCCGTTTGCCTGGGCGCTCGCGGTTACGGCATCGTCGGACCACAGGCTGAACTCGACCCCACTCGCGGGAGCGGCGCAATCCACGACGTCGTTCCCTCCCGCATCCGCGATCGGGCAGAGCGACGCCGAGATCGTGACAGACGCGCTCTCTGCCGCGGTGACCGGGGTGGCGACGGGCGCCGGGGTCCCGTAAGGTGACGAATCGCCGGCAGCGTCCGGCGACGGGACCTCGGGGCCGATGCGCGCCACGACGAACGCCGCGGGCGCGCGACTGGCGCCGGTGATCACCACGTCGCCGGCAACTTGAGCGGCCTGGCCAGTTGTCATCTCTACCAATCCGGCGCTCGATTCGACAAGCACCGTGCCGCTCGTGACCAGAAGAAGCGCTGGCGATGGCCCAGTCGAGACGATGCTCTCCTGGGCGCGATTGAGCACATCTCGAATCAGGTCGACGTCGAAGGCGTCCCCGGGAGGCGCGATGAACGGCGCGCCGCCAATCAGAACCGGGTCACCTTCGGCAAGATCCGTCGCCGGGACAAGCGTGATGTCGTAGTAGTCGGGCGCTTTCCGTTCGATGCCAATGACAGCGCGCGCGACACCCGGCTCCGTCCAGATCGCTTCGCCGGGCGCGATCCGCGCGAGACGCCTGCCCTCTCGATCGATCAGCGCGACCACCCCTTCGTCGGCAAGGATGAAGCCGGCCGGCCGTTCTTCAGCATCCGCGCGAGTTGGCGGCGCGGCTCGATCGAGCGTGAATCGCCATGCAATCTCCTCCCCGGGCATCGGCGCCACACCGTGGGCGATAACCTGCGCGTGACGGGTAGCCGGAGAGGGATCATCTGGCTCGAGCGGCGGCGCCTGCGCGACCGCCACCGTGCCAGGCAGCGAGAGAAACAGCGTCGCAATGGCAGTAAGAGCGTAAATATGTACCCGTTGGCAAAGCACGACTGCGCTCCTCGATGCGGGGAGATTCATGCACTGGCGCGGGAAGGGCCATGGTACGCGACAGGGGTAGAGCCCCGAGTGCCTTGTTGTAGCGAACGCGGCGCGACGCAGGCGTCGCCCCTACGACCGCCCGGCCGTCTTCTTTTCTTCCTCTTGTCTTACCGACTCACCGACTCACCGACTTCCCGACTCCATCCCTACCCACATCCCTCCACGTAGCTCACGCGGCGGATGGGACGCACGGCGTAGAGACGCGCCGGCTCGTCGTGCGGATCGAGGCGGATGTGCTGGTGCGCGTGCCAGAGGTGCGTTTCGCCGGTGAGAAGATCTTCGACCTGGAACGGTTCCTCAGGTTCCAGTCCCCACTCCGCCAGCGGCAGATGGAGCCAGGTCTCGTGGGCGTCGAAGGGATCGAGATTGGCGACGACCAGCACCCGGTCGGAGCCATCGGGTGTGGCCTTGCCATAGACGGTGATGTTCTCGTCGTCGCTGCGGTAGAAGCGCAGATTGTCGTAGAGGTGCAGAGCGGGATGCTCGCGGCGAATGGCGTTGATGCGGGTGATATAGGGGATGATGTTCCCCGGCCGGTCCCAATCCCAGACCTTGTACTCGTACTTCTCGGAGTTCAGGTACTCCTCCCGGCCCGGGACCGGGGTGTTCTCGCACAGCTCATAGCTGGAGTAGATACCGTAGACCGAGGAGAGCGTCGCCGCCAGGGCGAAGCGCATCTTGAACGCGGGGCGTCCCCCCTCCTGCAGGATGAACGGCAGGATGTCGTGGGTGTTGGGGAAGAGATTGCCGCGGTAATACTCCTTCATCTCGCTCTGGGTGAGCTCGGTGAAATACTCCTCCAGCTCGGCTTTGAAATTGCGCCAGGTGAAGTAGGTGTAGCTCTGGGTGAAGCCCGCTTTGGCCAGCGACTTCATCACCTTGGGCCGCGTGAACGCCTCGGAGAGGAAAATCACCTCCGGGTGCGTCCGCTGCACGTCGGCAATCAGCCATTCCCAGAAGACGGTTGGCTTCGTGTGCGGGTTGTCGACGCGGAAGGTCTTCACCCCCTGTTCGACCCAGAAGAGGATGACCCGCCGTAGCTCCAGCCAGAGCTCCCGCCAGCCAGCGGAGTCGAAATTGATGGGGTAGATGTCCTGGTACTTCTTGGGCGGGTTCTCCGCGTAGCGGATGCTGCCATCGGGGCGGATGGTGAACCACTCCGGGTGCTCCCTGGCCCAGGGGTGATCCGGCGAGGCCTGGAACGCGACGTCGAGCGCGACCTCCATGCCGAGCGCTTCGGCGCGGGTGACGAAGGCGCGAAAATCGTCGAGGGTCCCTAGTCCCGGCTCGATGGCGTCGTGCCCGCCCTCGTCGCTGCCGATGCCGTAGGGCACGCCGGGGTCATCCGGCCCTGCCTCCAGGGTATTGTTTTTCCCCTTGCGGAATGCGCGCCCGATGGGGTGGATGGGAGTCAGGTAGACGACGTCGAACCCCATGTCGGCGATGGCCGGCAGCCGCGCCCCGGCCTCGGCGAAGGTGGCGCTGCGGGTCGGGTCGGTACCCGCCGAGCGGGGGAACATCTCGTACCAGGCGGCGAAGCGAGCCGCGGGGCGGTCGACGACGACCTCCAACTCGCGGGCATAGAGCGTCCCACCGCGCCGCGAGCGGGCGCGCCGCATCGCGGCCTCGACCTCCGGCGCCAGGAGCAGGCGCACGGTTGCCGCCTGGCTCCCTTTGCGGTCGATCGCGGCGATCGCCTCCTCCAGCACCTCGCGGTCGTCCGGTGCCGGGCGGGGCAGCGCCTCGGCGAGGATGGCGCGCCCTTCGAGCAGCTCGAGGGCGATGTCCTGCCCGGCTTCGAACTTTTTCTCGACCTCGTCCCGCCAGGTTGCCCATCGGTCGGGGAAGGCCTCGATCGTGTAGACGTAGCGGGTGTTGTCTGGCAGGAGCACCTCGCCGGCCCAGCGGTCGTTCTCCACCAGCCGCATCTCCGCTTCCTGCCAGTCCTCATCACAGGTGCGCCGGTACTTCACGACCGCGGCGATCTTGTCGTGACCGTCCTTGAAGATGTCGGCGGAGACCCGGAGGATGTCGCCCGCGACCCGCTTTACGGGGTAGCGGCCGGCGTCGATCTCCGGCTGCACGCGCTCGATGATGATGCTGCTGGGCGGTTCGAGGACATCTGGCAGCGGCACGACCGGCGCCAAATCGAGTTGCGTGGTGGTCACGGATCCTCCTCGCCTGAGCATGGACGTGTACGTGCATCAACTGGGGCGGGCGTCACTCCAAATCGCCCTCCATGAGCCTACGAGCAGATCGCGTGCCGGGGCAACCGCACACACACTATTTCGTCAGGGCTCGAGCGCATCGACCGGTTGCCAGGACATGGTCAGCGCAATCAGCCCTCCAGCCATTCCGTGACAAAGCGGTCGTTGGCGTGGATATCGATCTGGCGCAGCGGGCCAGGCGCCCGAGTTGACGAACTTGTGTGGGATGCCGGCTGGAGCGACCACAATCTGGCCGCCGGTCACGTCGAAGGTGTCCTCGCCCACAGTGAAGGTGGCGCTGCCCTCCTGGACCAGAAAGACCTCGGCGTACGGGTGCCGGTGCAACTTCGGGCCGCTCCCGGGAGGACCATCGAACAGGATGATGCACACCGGCGCATCGCCATACAGGTACCCCTCCAGCTCGTGGGAGTTCCCCAGAAATGGAAGGTCAGCTCGGTTGATCACGACAGGCATGCCGGCACTCCCTCCGCGGTATTGACAGCTGCTCTTGCTGCTGGTTGCTTGAGGTTGTCGATCGCTCGGTTCGTGCAGACTGTACGTTACCTGGGACAGACTGCACCGGGGCTCTCCTGACCAGTTGCCAGGCGCCGGAGGCACCGAGGGATCTGATGGTAGCGATCTTCCAGGCTCCCTGCGACGAGCAGGTCATCCTCCACAAGGTGCCGACCCGGCCCGTTCCCTGCCCGAAGGATGTCGGCCGGGCGGTGCTGATCACGACCATCCTCGCCTCGAGTATGGTCTTCATCGACAGCTCGGCGGTCAATGTCGCTCTGCCCACGATCCAGCGCGAGCTCGGCGCCAGCGCGGCTCAAGCACAGTGGGTGGTCGAGAGCTACGCGCTCTTTCTGGCCGCGTTGCTCCTCGTCGGCGGCGTGCTGGGCGATCGATACGGGCGGAAGCGAATCTTCGTCCTGGGCACCGTGCTCTTCGCCTCGACGTCCATCTGGTGCGGGCTCTCGCCGACTATCGAGATGCTGATCGCCGCGCGGGCGGCGCAGGGCGTCGCCGCGGCGCTACTCACACCGGCCAGCCTGGCCATCATCAGCGCGGCCTTCAACGATGAGACGGAACGTGGCCGGGCAATTGGTACCTGGTCCGGATTCACGGCGATTACGGCCGCATTCGGTCCGGTGCTAGGCGGGTGGCTGGTCGAGAATGCCTCCTGGCGCTGGGTGTTCTTTATCAACCTGCCATTGGCGGTCGTCGTGGTCGCCGTCGCACTGCGTGGGGTCCCCGAGAGCCGCGATGAGGGAGCAGGGCGGCTCGACGTCCTTGGCGCCGTGTTGGCGACGGTCGGTCTCGGCGCGCTCGTCTTCGGGCTGATCGAGGGGCCCGTGCGCGGCTGGGGGAATCCGGTCGTGCTCGCCAGCCTGGTCATAGGCGTCGCTGGGCTCATCGCGTTCATCGCCGCCGAGACGCGGGTGCCGTCGCCGATGATGCCGCTGGAGCTGTTTCGCTCGCGGACCTTCAGTGGGGCCAATCTGCTGACCTTCCTCCTCTATGGTGCATTTGGCGGCGCGCTCTTCTGGCTTCCCTTCAACCTCATCCAGGTCCAGGGGTACACCGCGACCGAGGCCGGCGCCGCACTCCTGCCGGCGATTCTGATCATCTTCGCCCTCTCCCGCCGCACGGGCGCGCTCATCGGTCGCTACGGAGCGCGGCTGCCGCTGACCATCGGGCCTGGCATCGTGGCTCTCGCGTTTCTGCTCTTCGCCCTGCCCGGTACCGAAGGAAGCTACTGGACGACCTTCTTTCCCGCGGCAATCGTGCTCGGCATCGGGATGGCGATCACGGTGCCACCCTTGACGACGGCGGTCATGAGCGCGGTTCCGCGCCAGCAGGCGGGAACGGCCTCAGGCATCAATAACGCCGTCGCCCGCACCGCCGGCCTGATCGCCATTGCCGTCTTCGGCGTCATCGTGACGACGGTCTTCAATCGCGAGCTGAGCAGCCGGCTCGATGCCATACCGAATCTCGCTCCAGCCACACGGCAGGCAGTAGATGCCCAGCGGCTCGACCTGGCCGCCGCTCGTCCACCTGAGGGAACACCTCCAGACACCGCGGTGGCCATCGACGACGCGATCGATGCGTCGTTCGTCGCCGGCTTTCGGGTGGCTATGGTCATCGGCGCGGTGATGGCGCTCCTCGGGGCGGTCGCGGCGTGGCAACTTCTCGAAGGAAAGAAGCCGAAACCGGACCTCACGGCGCTGCCTGCCGACCGCTGACGGAGATTCATGGTCATGGTCGTGCTGGCCACGAGGACAACCGTGCTCCCGGAAACCACGGACTAATACCCAACTAATACCGCATGCCTATCGTCATGACTGCGATCGCCGTGGCGGGCGATCCGGACGGCAGCACGACGGGAGGCATCCGGTGACAGGGAGCACAGGACGGACCCTGCGGCAATTGGGCCAGGTCAGCGTGTTGTTCAGCATGGTGGTCGGCGCGGCAGCTCAGACCATCCCAGCGACCGAGGCGGCCCAGACCTGCTTCGACAAGCCAGCGACGATCGCCGACCACTCGGGGACAATCCAGGGTACCGCCGGGAACGACGTCATCGTCGGCGACGACGGCGACAACGAGATCGACGGCCAGGGCGGTGTGGACCGCATCTGCGGCGGCGACGGGGACGACACGATTGAGTTCGGCGCTCTGGACGAGGATCCGACGCACTTCCTCCGCGCCAAAGGCGGTGCCGGCACCGACACGATCACCGGCGGACCCTACAACGACCGGCTCTACGGCGGGGCTGGCGGTGACTCCCTGACTGGCGGGGTCGGCGGCGACCAGCTCTTCGGGGAAGATGGTCCCGATGAAGTGTTCGGCGGTCCAAGCAACGATTTCATCGACGGCGGCAGTGGCAAGGACGACCTCTCTGGAACGGGCGGCGACGACGAGATCCACGGCGGACCGGACGACGATCGGCTCTACGGTACCGATGGGAACGACGATCTCTACGGCGAACGCGGCGACGACCTCTTGATCGGCGGGGTGGACGAGGATGACTACTTCCCCGGTGGAGGCGACGACCTCTGCGCTGAGGACACTGGCGGTCTCGTCTTCCCCTGCTAGTCCACAGCCCGCTGGCCCAGCCCGGTTGGAGTGAGTGAAGCACTTCGACTAAACGGAAGGAGACGACCATGCAACGGCTTGCCGTGCTCATCACCCTCGTCGTGGCGACCCAACTGTTCGTTGGCCCGCTACCGGCAAAGGCGGCAAAGACCTGCTTCGGCAAGGCGGCGACGATCGCTGACCATACCGGCAACATCACTGGCACCGCCGGCAACGACGTCATCATCGGAGACGATGGCGACAACGAGATCGATGCTCAAGGTGGCGTCGACCACGTCTGCGGCGGTGGTGGCGACGACGAAATCGTCACCGTGGACGGACCGGGATCGGCGCTCTTTGCCAAGGGCGGCAAGGGGAGCGACGAGATTACCGGCGCGAGCGGCGGCAGTGGCGAAGACAAGCTCCACGGCGGTGATGGCAACGATACCCTGTCGGGCGGAGACGGAGAGGATGGCCTATTCGGGGACGACGGTTATGACACGCTCAGGGGCGACATTGGCCCGGACAATCTTTTCGGCGGTCCTGGCAAGGACCGGCTGATCGATGGCGACGCTGGCGACTATCTCTTTGGCGGACCGAATGCCGATCGCCTTGAAGGCGAGGCTGGCGAGGACGATCTCGCCGGTGAAGGCGGCGACGATCTCCTCATCGGCGGCGCTGATGCCGACGTTCTCGACGGCGGAGCAGGCGACGACCTATGCGCTCAAGATGACCTTGGGGGACTCGCGTTTCCGTGCTGAGCGGGCACCTGATATGACTAGAACTGGCCCGTATGGAGCACTCGTGTGACAACTGAGACGATGCCATTTCGAGCGCAGATGCTCTTGATTTCACAAATCCTTTACCGCGACTTCGCCAAAGCCTCATACTGGCCCTAGAGACGAGTTCCCGCCAATCACGAGGAGGGCGCGATGGATCCTCAATATTTCGACGCACTTACTCGCCGCCTCAGTCATGCTGGCTCCCGCCGCCGGGTTTTGACGGCGCTTGCCGGGGGCGCCTTTGGCCAATTGCTAATCCTTCCGAGGGCTGATGAAGCCGCAGCCAAGTGTAAGAAGGGGTGGAAGCGCTGCCTGGGTCCTGGACTCGGCTGCCAGAACCTCAACACCGATCCGGACCACTGTGGGGAGTGCAACCATGCATGCCCGACAGGGTGCTGCGTCAAGGGCAAGTGCCGCGAGATGTGCGGGGACACGTGCTGTGCAGACTGCTTTGTCGAGTTGTTCAGCGATGGCAATCCCAACGAGGCGAATACGGTCTGCTGCATGCAGAGCGGTGGAACGATCTGCGAGCACAACAAACCGGGGCCGGGAGACGATCGCTGCTGCTACTCGAATGAGGTCTGCGTCAACGGCAAGTGCTGCTGCCATGCAATGGGTGCTGGGTGTCTGGGAGCGATCAAATGCGGTGGCAAGTGCTGTGCGGCCGCCGCCTGCTGCAACAACGGGAAGTGCTGCAAGAAAGGGTTCGTCTGCGCGACAAAGAACGTAGGCGATGAGAAGACCTGCGTCCGAGCCGACCGCGACTGTGCAGGCGATGAGGAGTGCTTTGCCAGCGAAACCTGCCACGGGGGCAAATGCTGCTCAGGCCCTCGCATGTGTGTAAATGGCGTTGGGACCGAATTTTGCTGCACGGCTGACACGTACTGCGAGCTCTCGGGGCACCCGAGCGCGAATTGCTGCCCGATCAACACCGTTTGCGAAAACACGTACCGGGGGCACCGCGTGAGGATATGAACCCAGGAGTCAGCGCGGCCGTGCCCCGTCAACCGACCGTCAGCCTCCAGGGCCGCCTGACTGCGCCCTCAGCTAGTGCTACCCGCCATTAGCGCTGCCACCGCGTGCTCCGGTCCTAACGAACGCCCCTCACCGCGCGCGGCGGCGAAGGTGGCCTCGCCGAGGGCCGCGCGCGCGGTCGTCACGTAGTGTTCGATTTCCGGTTCGTGGACTGCCGGCAGGGGGATTCCAGTCGTCTCTCGCAGCGCCTCCGCCATGCCGAGGAGGCGAGCACACTGGACAGCTTCTCCGCTGTCGCACGCTATGCCCGCCAGCCCTTCGATCGCTTCGGTCACCGTCGCCTTCTCGCCGAGCTGCCAGCTCGCCTTGAGACTCTCGTGGAGCAGGGTCTCGGCACGCGCGGCATCACCACGGAGGTGAGCCAATCGTCCGAGGTGGGTGAGCACAAAGGCGGCGCCGCTCAGGTCAACGAGCTCTCGATAGAGTTCCAGTCCCTGGCTATAGAGCTCCCAGGCCCGGTCGAGGTCCCCCTGCCGCTGGACGGCGTGGCCCAAATCGGCCAGGGTGTTGGCCATCCCTTGCCGATCGCCCAATTCTCGGAGGTGCCTCAGGACTTCTTCCTGCAGCGCCACCGCACCGTGATAGTCTCCCTCCAGGAACGCCAGTCCCCCAAGACCGCCCAGGACGTATGTAAGGTTCCGCTGGTCTCCCAGGTCACGGAACAGGCCGAGACTCTCCTTGAAGCAGGCAGCGGCGCGCTGATGATTCCCCTGGTCGAGAGAGACGAAGCCAAGGTTCGCCAGGCAGGCCGCGATCCGGGGGCGGTCATCCTCCTCGCGCGCCAACACGAGTGCGTCCTCGTACAGCTGAATGGCGCGCTCCGGATCGCCCATCTTGTCGGCGACGATCCCGAGATCCGTCAGCGATCGAGCCACGCCGCGGTGGTCGCCGATCTCCCGCCACAGCTCCAGCGCCGCTTCATGGTGGCCTACCGCCGTGGAGAGGTCACCTTGGGCCTCCGCCAGCGCGCCCGCGCCGTCGAGCGCGGTAGCGCGATCCGCCGTCGCAGCGGTATTACCGCCGGCCAGGGCTTGCTCGAGCCAGCGCCGTCCCTCGCTGAGGAAGCCGCGGTGCCACCAGAATCGCCAGAGGGCGCCAGCCAGCCGCAATTGGGCCGCGGCATCGTCGGCCTCCTGGAACGTGATCAGCGCGCGGCGGAAATTGTCGTGTTCACTCTCGAGCCGGTCTAGCCAGATCCCCTGATCCGGCCCTGTCAGCTCCAGCGCCGCTGCCTCGGCCATCGCCTTGAAGAGGGTTGCGTGCCGATGGCGGACCGCCTCGGCCTCGCCACTCGCCTCGAGCTGCTCCCGCGCGTACTCTCGGATGGTCTCCAGCATGCTCAGTCGCGGGGTGCCGACCGTTCCCTCTATTTGCCGCAGAAGGCTCTGATCGACCAACGAGGCAACGAGATCGAATACTGAATGCCCGCTGGTGACCATGCTCCGATCGATGCTCGATGTCCAGAGTCCGGCGCCGGCGGCGGAGTGCTGCTCACCAAGCAAGGACTCGATCGCTTCCAGGGTGCAGCCGCCGGCGAACACGGAAAGGCAGGCGAAGAGGACTTGCTCCTCCGGGGTCAGCAGGTCATGACTCCAGGCGATCGTGGCGCGCAGCGTTTGCTGGCGGTCCGGTGCATCACGCGGGCCGCCGGTCAGCACCGCCAGTGGACGTTCCAGGCGCTCGGCCAACTCCGGCGGCGACAGCAGCCGTACTCGCGCCGCGGCCAACTCAATCGCCAGCGGTAATCCGTCCAGCCGGCGGCAGATCTCAATGACAGCGGCAGCGCTCGCCTCGGTCAGCGCGAAATCGGGCCGTGCAGCGCGGGCGCGCCTCACGAAAAGCGCCACCGCGGGAACATCTTCCAACGACATGGCGGGGATCGCGTACCTGCTCTCGTCGCCCGGATTCACTTGACCGTCGGGTAGTGCGAGTGGCTGGACAGGGTACTCCTGCTCCCCGCGCAGCCGCAGCCGGATACGGCTCGTGATCAACGCCTTAAAGTGCGGGCAGGACGCCAGCAATTCGCCAATAACCGGAGCTGCCGCGGCGACTCGCTCCATGTTGTCGACCACTAGCAACACGTGCTGCTGGCCCAGCTGCTCCGCCATGGTCTCGAGCAGCGGTTGTCCGGAGACATCGCCAACGCCGAGCGCCCGAGCGATCGCCGGCAGGACAAGCTCCGGTTCCTCGAGTGGCGCGAGATCGGCGACAAAGACACCGTCTGGAAAGGCCGCGGCGACGGTGTGAGCGAGTGCCAGGGCGAGCCGCGTCTTGCCGACGCCACCGGGGCCCGTCAAACTCACCAACCTCGCCGTTGCCAGCAGACGCCGCAGCTCGGCCTCTTCCCGCTCACGGCCAATCAACTCGTCAACAGGAGCGGGGAGACCGCTCAACCGGGTGGCTGGAGTTAGATGCTCGATGGTCGTGTCCGGTTCAAGCGGCTGTGTCGCGGCCGGGAAACGACCGTCCCGAATAGCGGCGATCAGCTCGCGGGTCGACGGTTCGGGACCAACCCCAAGCTCGCGGTCGAGAAGGACGACCAGGTTGTCGTACTGCTGCAGCGCCTGCCGTTGGCGACCGGTCAGGGCGAGCAGGCGAATGAGGGTGGCGTGGACGGCCTCGTCGAGCGGGTCGGCGGCGAGCAGACGCTGCAGAGCACCGATCGCCTGGCCCAGCTCGGCCCGCTGCTCGTGCAATTGGGCAAGACGACTCAGCAGCGTCAGGTAACTAGTGCGCAGGGTCGCACGGCGGCCGGCTACCCAATCTTCGTACGGATCTTCGGGAAGAAGGTCGCTCTGGTAGCGATCGAGCGCCGCCTGACACGCCGCGGGTTCGGGTGCTCGCCAGGCGCGATCGACGGCTGCTTCAAAGAGGTCGACGTCGACGCGGACGAGATCTGATGGTCCGAGAAGCAGATCCTCGCCATCGCGGTCGAGGAAAGTTCCCGGCGGCGCTCCGGCGGCCTCGAGGGCGCGCCGGGCGTAGTGGAGAAAGACGCGCAAGTTGTTGCCGGCAGCATCGGGATCGATGTCTGGCCAGAGCGTCTCGGTCACCTGATCCCGGTGCAGGCGGTGGGTGGGCTCGAGGGCGAGCAGTTTGACGATGGCCGCGGCGCGCTTCTGCCGCCATGCGGCGTCGGGCATCGGTTTGCCGCTGATGACGACGCGAAATCCGCCCAGAAGATGGACATCGAGTGGTGCCGGAGCTTCCACCGGCGCCCTCCCCGCGGTCCGGCCGGGGTGACTGGATGCCCGTGGCCGGGACGTGCTGCGTGTTCGGCACGTCCAGCGTACGCCTGCCTGTCTTGACCCGTCAAGCGCTCAATGAGTCCTCTCGCGGTCCATTCCCGGCTGACTAATAGCCGACTAATGGCAGCTCATTAGAGTCGGTCTAGTAGTCGCCGATCGACGGCGACGTAGCACCCAAAAGAGGAGGAATCCATGGCAGCGAAGAGGGGACCGGCAATCTGGCGGCTTGGCAGCGTTGGCTTGCTACTCGGCATCGTGCTCGGGAGCGGACTGCTCGCCATTCCCGCGGAGGGAGCACAGAAGTGCTTCGGCAAGACCGCAACTATCAATGACAACAGCGGTCAAATCGACGGTACGAATGGCAATGACGTGATCATTGGTGACAATGGCGCCAACGACATCGACGGCAAGGGTGGGACGGACCGCATCTGTAGCCGCGACGGCAACGACGTTATCGAGGCCAATGGCAAGCTCTTCGCCGACGGCGGCGAGGGAGATGACGAGATCAATGGGACGGACAGCGCTGACGATCTCCAAGGCGGAGTCGGCGAAGACACCCTGCACGGCAACGGCGCCAAGGACGTTCTCAAGGGCGGCGATGACAACGATACGCTCTACGGAGGCGCCGGCAACGACACCGTCAAAGGGAGCAATGGCAATGACGATCTCTTCGGCGAGGAGGGTACGGACAAGCTCTTCGGCGGTAGCGGTGATGACACCATCGACGGTGGTCCCGATCCCGACTTCTGTTCCGATGATAACCAGCCACTGCACGCCTGCGATCTCACGCTGGCCCCATAGCCCTCGGTCCTCAGCCTCGTCGGGCGCAGCGGGCGGCGCGCACCGGCGCCGCCCACCCAGGCGCCCTGAATCGGCTCGTGCCAGCGTCATATCGAAAAAGCGCGCCGGGGCTACGTCCCCGGCGCGCTGCCAGTCGATTCATCACTACTCTTTCGTGAAGCCTCGCATCCGCTCGCGACGACGACCGTCGATCTTCGCTCGCCAGAGACTCTTCTATGATCCAGACCATCATGCGGGAACCAGCGACGAGCTCTGGCGGAATGCACCGCTTGAGCCCGATAATCGGTAGGGGGTATCTACTGCCGGCTGATGGAGACGACTTCATGATGGAAGAGATTCATCTCGGTGCTCGTCCGTCCGAGGTCCGGCTTGTCTCCGTGAATGTCGGTCTGCCAATGGTGATCGGCGCCACCCGCTGGGGGAAGCCGATCCGTAGCGGTATCGTCAAGCAGCCGGTCACTGCCGCTTCCATCGACCTCGGCACGCTCAATCTCGACGGCGACCGGCAGGCCGACCTGAAGGTGCACGGTGGACCCGACAAGGCCGTCTACGCCTACCCCGTCGAGCATCTTCCACAGTGGAACGACGAGCTGGGGACCGACTTCGGGCCAGGGACATTTGGCGAGAATCTGACCACGGCGGGATGGCTGGAAGACGATGTTCGCATCGGCGATGTCTGGGCATGGGGCCAGGCGCGACTTCAGGTCTCGCAGCCTCGTTCTCCTTGCTACAAACTGGCGACCGTCACTGGTCGACCCGATCTGCTCAAGCGTTTCGTGCGTTCAGGTCGGACAGGGTGGTATCTGCGGGTGCTCCAAGCGGCGACCGTGCCGGTATGCGGGCCGATTCAGGTGATCGAGCGCCATCCCGCGGGTATCAGCGTGCTGCTCGCGCATCGGGCCAGCCTGCCTGGCGCGCTCGATCGGACCGAGGTCGAAGCCGTGGCGCGGGTCGACGCCCTGGCCGCTGACTGGCGCCATTGGGTGCTCAATCAAGTCGACCCAGGCTGATTAATCTTGATACGCGTTGCATAAGACCCTTGACACCCAAGCATCAGCAATGCTATGTTTTCTGCAGACGGATCGGCCAGCAATCAGGCCAGCGTCGTTCGGTTCAGGTTCGCTGTACGCGCGCTTGGATTGCGCGATGGAGGTAGGAGAAAATGGTCAGCACGTTCCCCTTTGGTCAGGACTTCGTCGTTCTCCGCGATGCCATGAACCAGCTTCTCGAGGAGAGCTTCGTTCCCTCCCGGGGATCGCGAAGCTCCGGCGGTAACGGCACGATGGTGCGGCCACTGCCGCTCGATGTCTACGCCACGCAGGACGAAGCGGTCCTCATCGCCGCGGTACCCGGCATGAGCCCGCAGGAGCTGGAAGTCACGATCGACCAGAACGTGGTCACCCTCTCGGGAACGGTACCCACCGCGGCGGAGAGTGAGCAGGGTAAGGGCGCGACCTGGTACCTGCACGAGCTGTGGCACGGGCAGTTCCGGCGCAGTGTGACGCTGCCGTTCGAGGTCGATGCCGGCAAGGCCGACGCTTCGTTTGAGAATGGCATCGTGCGCATCGTGCTGCCGAAGGCCGAGCGGGCCAAGCCGCACAAGATCGCCATCAAGACCGGAAACGGCCAGCAGGAAGCGATCGAGGCCGGCTCGCAGAGCAAGCAGAAGTAGCATCGGCCCGAGACCGGGCGCACCTGGTGCACGTCGGTGCGCCGTGAGTAATGACCAGGAGAGGCGGCTGGGCCTGGAGCCCAGCCGCCTTCTTTGTTGCCATGCATCCGAATTTCGCCACCTTGCCATCACCCAACCCCCTCGTTGCCCGCACCGAGGACGCTCTGGTACGGTGCCTGTTCGGGATGGGAAGACGGGGAGCGAGGGACAGCGTTGGAATCGGCAAACCGCGGGTGGGTAGCGCTGGCGCGGCCGGCGCTCGTTGCTTTGATCCTGTGTCTCCTGCTCGCGGCGAGCATCGGCGGGGATCGCGGCGGGCGTTCACTGGCTCAGGAAGGCGAGGCCACACCGGCGACGCCCGCCACGCCAGGAGCCGTCGACTTCGGTCAGCTCGTCGGGCAACGCCCGGCGGAAGTGCTGTCGGGTTCCTGCGACGAGCCGGGCGAAACCATCGCCTCAATGACTCCACTGGAGTTTTCGGAGGGAGAGGCGGAGGGGCAAGGCGCCGCTATCGAGGCCGAGGGCTCCTACACCACTATCCCCGTTCCGCTGGAATCGCTTCTGACCGGACAAACCAATATCACGGTATTCCTCTCCGACGAGGCAAGCGATATCGTCGTCGCCTGCGGTGAGATCGGCGGTGTCCGCAGCGAGGGGGGATCGCTTGTTATCAAGCTCTCCGAGCGCAATGGCTCCGGGTTCAGCGGGATCGCCTTCCTGACTCCAGGCGATCCCGGCACCACCGGCGCGTCGGTTTTCCTCGCCGGGGAGCGCACCGTTGCCGAAACCCGGGAGCTCATCGCGGCCGCCACACCGGCGGCACTGGAGCCGATCGCCGAGCCCACGCCGACCGCGGAGCCGGTCCAGGTTGTCGACCTCGTGCTCCTGGAATGGCTGATCGACATACCGGAGGAGATCCGCGCCGGTCAGGTGAATTTCGTCGTCACCAACGAGGGCGCTGAGCAGCACAGCCTGGTCGTCGAAGGCAATGGTCTCCTCTTCGAGCTCCCCGCGCCGTTGGATTCCGGCGAGTCGACCATTCTCTCGGCCGAGCTTCCACCCGGTGAGTACGTCGTCTACTGCCCGGTCGGCGAGGGCGAGCACCGGGAAAAGGGGATGGAGGCGACACTGCTGGTCGTGCCGTGACCGGAGAGCAACGAAGCGTCATCCCGCGAAACGGCAAGTGCAAGTTGTACGAGCTTGCACGTTCAGGATCTCGTCACAGGACCGTGGGAATCCCTACTCTTCATTCAGTTCCAGCGCCAGCATCGCCGCGTTGACGATCTCGTCGACGTCGATCCCGGCGTAGTCGTAGAGCTCCGCGCGGGAACCGGACTGGCCCCATTGGTCCATGCCGAGAGGCACGGTCGGGGCGCCGTAGATGCTGCCCAGGAAGGCCAGGCCGTGCGAAGCGCCGTCCTGGACAGTCACGATTGGAGCGCGGCGCTCGTCCGCGGGGATCAACGTGGCCAGGTGCCCGAGGTCGGCGTCACGCCGCGCGTCAGCCAGGAGCTGACTACGCGCCTCGCGCAACGTCCGGTAGAGCCGGCGCGCGCTGGTGATGTTGATGACGTTCGCGGCAACGCCCTCTTCATGCAGCCGGTGCGCCGCCGCCACCGCCTCCGGCACCATGATGCCGCCGGCCGCGATCTGCACCGTATCCCGGGCCGGCAGATCGGGTGCGGCCATGCGCCGGTCGACGATGCGGTAACCACCAAGGAGTGTCTGGCGCCGCAGCTCGTCCTCGCCCAACCGCGAGAGCGCCTCGTCCATCAGCTTCTGGTCGATCGGTTTGGTCGAAAGCCGGAAATAGCTCGAGAGTCCGTGCTCGCGATCGCAGCACTGGCGGAGCGCCTCCAGCAGTGTCCACTCGACTTCGCGGGCGAAGGCCGGCTCGTAAAAATCGAGACCCGGCAGCTCGACGCCAAGCGAAGGCGTGACCGTGCTCTGGTGGGCTCCTCCCTCCGGCGACAGCGACACGCCCGAAGGCGTCCCGGCGAAGATCATCTTGGCCCCACCGTAGAGCCCATAGATGAGGGCGTCGAGCCCGCGACAGACGAACGGGTCGTAGACGGTGCCGATGGGGATCAGGTGCTGACCGGTCAGCTCGTAGGAGAGACCAAACTGTCCCAGCGCCATGAAGAGGTTCATCTCGGAGATACCGAGCTCGATGTGGCGCCCTTCCGGTCCCGGCAGCCAGCGCAGCATCCGCTGCGCGCCCTCCTCGTAGTCCGCCGACGCCTCGGGCGCGAAGACCCCTACCTTGTTGATCCAGCCCGCCAGATGGGTCGAGGTCGCGACGTCCGGCGAGAGGGTCACGACCCGCTCCCCCACCTCCGGCGCTTCCGCCAGCCGCACCAGGGCCCGGCCCATCGCCTCCTGCGTCGAGGTCACCGCCGGGTGGGTGGCGCCCAGGCTCTCCGGGAATGACCGAGGCCGGCAGCGGTGGCGCGATCACCGTCGGCGGCGCGGAGAAGGCCGCGCCCCGTTCCGCGCACAAGCAGCCCCTCCGGCGAATCGGGGGGGAACGCTGCCCAGAGATCGTCCTCGGGTACACCCAGGTGCACCCTCAGCTCGTCCATCTGGGTCTGGGTCAGCAGCATCGAGTGGTTGAGCGGGTCGCCCGCCAGCGGCAGGCCAAACCCCTTGATGGTGTAGGCGAAGACGACTACCGGTGCGTCCTCGACGGCGTCGGCTTCGGCCAGCACTTCGAGCAGGCGCGGTAGGTCGTGTCCGGCGAGATTGGAGACGACCCGCGACAAGTCCTCATCGGCGATCTCCGCGACCGCGCGCAGGATTGCCGGCCTTTCCGCTGCATCGGGGACGTCGGCCAGGCGGCGGCGCAGCTCCGCGCCGTCGCGCAGGCGGATGAGCGCCTGGTACTCCTCGTTATTCATGTCGTCGATGCGCCGGCGCAGCGCCTCGCCCCCCGGTTCGCTCATCGCCGCTTCCAGCCGGGAGCCGTACTTCGCTTCGAAGACCTTCCAGCCCGCGCTGGCGAAAAGCGCCTTCAGCCGCGCCGCGCGCACGCCGGGGATGACCCGGTCCAGACTCTGCCGGTTGAGGTCGATGATCCAGATGACGTTACCCAGTCCCTGGATCGCCTCCTCGGCGACCGCTTCCCAGACATTCCCTTCATCCAGCTCAGCATCGCCGATGAGCGCCACGAAGCGATCTGAGCTGACGTCGCCGAAGCGCGTCCTGGCGTATCTGGCAGCCTGCGCGGCAAACACCGGCGCCACCGCTCCCAACCCGACCGAGCCAGTCGAAAAATCGACCTGATCCGGATCCTTGGTGCGCGACGGATAGGCCTGCAGGCCACCGAACGCTCGTAGCGTCGTCAGATAGGAGCGGTCGAGGCGGTCGAGCAGGTATTGCGCGGCGTGGAAGACGGGCGAGGCATGCGGTTTGATCGAGACGCGGTCGCCGGGGCGCAGAAATGAGAAGTAGAGCGCGGTAAGAATGGTCGCTACCGAGGCCGACGACGCCTGGTGCCCACCGACCTTGCTCTTGTCGGGGTTGGGCCGGACATTGTTGGCGTGGTGGATGATCTGGGTCGAGAGCCAGAGCAGGCGCCGCTCGATCGACTCCAGGGTCGCCAGGGTCTCCGGCGTGAGACCGCCCTGGTCGGGTGGCGAGGCCACCATCGCGTCACTGGCGGGACGCTCGATCGTTGCGCTCATCTCAGGGGACTCCTCGGCTCTCGGGGCGGAGACGCGTACGAGGTCATGGTAAATCAGGGGGTGTCGCTAACGCTCAGGGGGAGGCGGCGGTTTCACCGCCTCAGGGGGTGTCGCTTCGCTTAGGGGGAGAAGGGGGAGAGGAGGACGACGAAGCTTCGCCTCCTGCGCCTCGTCTTACTTCACCCCCTGAGTCCGCGCAGCGGACGCCACCCCCTGAGGGAGCGCAGCGACCGGCTCCCCCTGAAGCCGCACCGCGGCTGCCACCCCCTGAGCGCAGCGGCTCCCCCTACATGCGGTACAGCTCCCGGGCATTGCCGGAGAGGATGAGTCCGGCGGCCGACTCGGCGTCACACTGGGTGAGCATGCCGTCGCTGACCAGCTCGGCGAGGACCGAGGCGACGGCCTGCTTGCCGAGCTTGGCGCTCGTGTACATGATCTCGGGGACCCTATATCCGTCGGAGCCGTAGCAGATCTTCGTCAGCGGCGCCATCGCCAGCACGCCGCGCAGGATGTCCCAGGCCGCATTGCCGGCGAATGGGATGCCTTCGCTCAGATCACACCAGACACGCGGCAGCACGTTCGCCATGTAGGCCGCCTCGCGGTGGTATGGATAGCCGCCGTGCACCAGCAGCACGTGGCAGCCGCGGTATGCGGGAAAGCGCAGCAGGTCCATCAGGTAGCCGGGCCGGCAGAGGACGAGGTTGACCTCGAAATCGCCCATGCCGGTGTGGATCTGCATCGGCACGTCGTGCTCCATGCAGAGATCGAGAGCGCGGCAGAGCAGGTGGTCGCGGAGCTGCTTCATGCTGCCGCCGCCGAGACCGCGCCGGATCGCATCCAGCGCCTGAAATCCCTGATCCGGCGTGCGGCTGAGTGGGGAGACGTCGAGGCCGGTCCGGTAGGCGATGATCGACTTGACCCCCTTGAAGCCCTGGTTGGTCAGAGCGTCGGCGATGGTGTCGTCGTAGCGCCGCTGGAACTCGGGCCACCCGATGTCGGTCTTCAGAAGGTCGGCGATCAGCGGCTCGATGCGGAAAACCGGCACGACCTCGATTGGCAGCTCGGCTCGCACCGCGGCGACATCAAAGATCGGCAGCGGGAAGCCGAAATCGAATATCAGCGTGTCGAGGCCGGCCTCCCCATACAGCTTCGAGACGTACTCCGAGTAACCAGCGGCGACGGCCGCATTGCGCGCATCCAGCACCGCGTCGAGGTCCGGCTCCACGTCGAAGAAACGCGCCAGGTCCAGGATCATGCGCTTGAAGTAGAGGGTGTTGCGTTTGCCTCGCTGCAACTCGGCGCGCACCTCTTCCGACCAGGCCACGCCGCCTTGCTCCAGATATGCACGAGAGCCGCCGCCAAAAGCCGTCAGATCGGTGAACTCCTCCGCCGAGACGGGACCTCGGTTGAGGAACGGATGGCAGTGAACGTCGACGACGGGTAGATGATCGACCTCGATCATGGTTAGACAATCTCCAGGTAGGTCTCCCGTTCCCACGGGTGAACGTGCGTCTCGTAGATGGCCAATTCGTGTCGCTTGACGGTCAGGAAGTGTTTCAGGGCGGGTTCCCCCACGGCCGCGGCCACCACCTCGTCTCGCTCCAGGGCGGCCAGCGCCTCAGGTAGCGAGCGAGGCAGGTAACCGATGCCATGGCGCTCGACTTCTTCCGCCGTCAAGTGGCCGATATCGCCCTGGAAGGGGGGAGGCGGAGCGAGCTGCTGGCGGATGCCGTCGGCCCCCGCGCCGAGGAGACCGGCCAGGAGGAGATGGGGCTGTGCGCTGTTATCTGGTGAGCGGAACTCCAGATGACGCCGCTTGCCGGCGCCCGGGATGCGGACCACGCCCGAACGGTTACCGTAGCCCCAGTAGGTGTTCGCCGGCGCCCAGGTGCCAGGTTGCAACCGCTTATAGGAGTTGACCGTTGGCGATCCGAGACCGGTCAGCGCATCGGCGTGCTCCAGGATCCCGCCGAGGAACCAGCCTCCCACCTTGGAGAGCGAAATGTCATCCTGATCGGAGGCGGTCAGGTCCTGCTCGCCGGCCTCGTCCCAAAGACTGAGGTGGACGTGGAGGCTGCACCCGGCCCAGTGGCTGTAGGGCTTGGGCATGAAGGTCGCGACATAGCCTTGATCGCGCGCCAGATCGCGCACCGCGTCCTTGAGCGAGAAATAGTCGTCGACAGCACGAATCGGGTCCGCATGGCGAACCGACATTTCGTACTGCCCGGGACCGTACTCCTTGCCGAGCTGGGCGACGGTCACGCCCATCGCGCGCAGCTCGTCGACGACGCGCTCGACGAAGACCCGCTCCGAGGCAAGGCCGGCCTGACTGAACATTCGTGTGGAGTTGGTCGGAGCGTATTCAGCACCGTTCTCAGCCAGGGCACGGAGCAGGTAGAACTCCGGCTCGAGCGCCACCTGCGCCGAGTAGCCGAGGTCGCGCAACTCGTCGATCGCCGCCGCCAACCTCGTGCGCGGACAGCCTTCCCAGACCGAGCCGTCGCTGGCGCGCATCCAGGCGTGGCAGTGGGCCGTTCCAGGGTAACGTGGGAGGATGGCGTAGGATCGGGGATCGGGAACGGCGAGAAAATCGCCGGAGTCGGCCAGCAGGGTGGCCCCCATCGACTGGTGGTCGTCGGCGGCCATGTTCAGATTCGCCATGGCGAAGACCACGCCGTCATTGACGGCGCTGCGGAAACTCTCGCGCGGCAGCGTCTTGGCCTGAGCTCGGCCACCGTAATCGTGATAGGCGACCCAGAAGTGCTCGATCGCGTCGGCGTCGAGGCGTGCCAGCAGAGACGCGCTGTCGATCGGCCGGTCATTCATTCGTCAGTTCCCCATCGGCGGCGATCGCTTGCATCAGTTTGGCGAGCAGCGCCGTGCGGGGCACGATGCTGCTGAAGAGGATGTATTCGTCAGGACCGTGGTCGAGCCCGCCCACCGGTCCGAGTCCGTCCAGGCCGGGCGTGCGGGCATGGCAGGCGTAGCTCACGTCCGACCCGCCGCCGGTGCGGGCGCCGCGCAGAGGAAAACCGAGCGTGGCGGCGATGCGAATGGCGTGCTCTTCCAGCCGGACGGTTCCCGGTGTGCGTTCCATCGCCGGTGTCCCGGCACCAAGGGGTTCGGCCTGTAATTCGACGCCCGGCACCCACGGCATCGCCACGATCCGGTCGAAGGCCGCTGACAGCTCGGCGAGGTCGGGGGCGGACCAGGCGCGAAGATCGAACATGCCCCGTGCGCGGTCGGCGACCACATTGGGATTCGTCCCACCCTCGATGCGGCCGGGGTTGACGGTCATCCCCTCTTTCATCCCGTTGAGCTTGAACGTCTCGACGATGACATGGGCCAGCGCGAGGGTTGCGCTGCGTCCCTTCTCTGGTTCGACGCCCGCGTGAGCCGCCTTGCCCGTCGCCTCGACGGCATACCAGCGCGTCGCTTTGCGCGCCGAGACGATATCGCCATTCTCCCGCGCCGCCTCGAGGGTGATCACGGCATGATGGCGTGGTCCCTCCGTCTGCAGGAGCTCGACCGAATGGCGCTCCTCGATCTCCTCGTCAGAGACGACGACGAACGTGATGGTCTCGTAGTCCCTCCAGCCAACGTCAGCGAGAGCACGCAGCGCGTAAAGACCGGTCAGCAAGCCGGCTTTCATGTCGCAGGTGCCCGGACCAATCAGCTTGTCACCAACCGCGGTGACCGGGCGTAGCGCGGCCGTTCCGCGCGGGTAGACAGTGTCGGCATGCCCAAGCAACAGGATCCGTGCGCTGCCCTCCGCCTGTCCGCGAGCGACCAGATCGTCACCCCAGCGGGTCTGAGGACACCGCTCGACCGAGAAGCCGAGCCGCTGCAATCGCTCCGTCAACCAGTCCTGAACCGCGTCGATCCCTGCCTTGTCGTCGGTGCCGGAGTCGATGCTCGAAAGGTGGCGCAGGTCGGCCACGTATTCATCGAGGTGCTGTTCGAGGTATCTGACGATGGGGTCGCTCATGATGATTCGAACAACCTCACCATCCAGCGAACGACGCGATTGCTTCGTCACTGACCTTACCGGCGATAACGTCCTCTACGGCCTGCCGCAAGATATCGACGCCCTCCTCGATCTCAGCTCTGGTCAGGATCAACGGCGGGGTGATCTCGAGCACGTTCCCCCAGTTCCCCGCGTAGTAGACAATCAGACCAAGCTCCCAGGCGCGGTAGACGACTTTGGCGGCGGCAGGCTGGTCCGGCTCGCGCGAGGCGCGGTCCTTGACCAGCTCGACCCCCTGGATCATGCCCAGACCGCGAATATCGCCGACGAGATCGACGTCGCCAAGGGCCTGAACCAGGCATTCATGCAAGTAACGACCGAGTTCCGCCGCATGCTGAACGAGGTCGAGCCGCTCGATCTCGTCCAGCACCGCCAGACCGGCGGCGCAGCCTGCTGCATTGCCGGCGGCGGTAAAGAGGGCGGCGCCCGTGGCGGCATCAAGCACCTCTCGCCGGGCGACGACGGCGCTCAACGGCATCCCGCCGCCGAGCGATTTGCCGAGCAGGACGATGTCGGCCTCGACGCCGCCGTGCTCGTACGCAAACATCTTGCCCGTGCGGGCGAGTCCAACCTTGATCTCGTCGACCGCGAGCAGAATGCCGTGGCGATCGCAGAGGGCCCGCAGCTTCGGCATGAAGTCGAGGGGTGGGATCACGTCGCCGCCGTCGCTCTGCACCGCTTCGACGAAGACGGCGGCCACGTCCCGCGGCTCGCAAATCGTGCGGAACAGGTAGTGCTCCAGATAGTGCAGGCACTGGTCGGTCAAGTTCTCGGCCCCGCCCAAGAAGGGAGGATGGTAAGGGTCCGGGTAGGGCGCCTTGATGACGTTCGCTCCCCCGATGACCCCTGTCAGCGACGGGTGCGCGGAGAGCCCCATCGTCCCGTCGTGCGTGCCGTGCCAGCTCCCGACGAATGAGACGAGGCGGTTTCGGCCCGTCGCCCGCGGCAGCAGGCGCATCACCGCCTCGCTGGCGTCCGAGCCGGAGAGCCCGTACCAGACCTTCTTCTCCCAGTCTCCCGGAACGAGACCGATCAGCCGCTCGGCCAGCTCGATTGCCGGCCGGTTGATCCCGGAGATGAGCCCGCCGAAGGTGGCGCGCTCGAGTTCGGCGATCACGGCGGAGCGCACCCGTTCGTTGCTGTAGCCCAGGCCGGCGAGGGCCCATGCGGCGCCGAAATCAAGATAGGACCGTCCGTCAACGTCGAAGAGTCGCCCGCCCTCCGCGCCGTCCGCTGCAAATGGCGTGTAGCGGATCTTGAGCGCGTTGGCGATGGCACGCTCGTCGCGCCGCACTAGATCAGTCGCGGTGACGGTGGTCTCCACGCCGTTCGCCTTTCCTCTCACGTTTGCCGCGGCGCTGGCCCAACCGCATTCTCTGCCAGCGAGCTGTTGCGTCGGGCCAGAGGTTGCCGGTTTGAGGCCATGGCTTACATCATGGCTGGTGCGATCGCGGACACAGTGCGCTACACTCCGGCCGCCTGTTGAAGCGCTGACCGCCTGATGAGTGTGCCCAACGATTTCCCATCCGACAAGGGCTTCTAGCAGGGTGCGCCCGCGGCTGAGGGAGCAGGACCGGGATCAGAACACTCGGGAGCGTGGCGTGAGTACCGGCGCTAGTGACGTGATTCTGGAAGCGAGTGGTGTCAGCCGGAGCTTCCGGGGGCTTCAGGCACTTGCGGATTACAACCTACGCCTCCAGACCGGGGAGATCCTGGGTGTCATTGGGCCGAACGGCGCCGGCAAGACGACGCTGTTCAACGTGATTACCGGGTTCTTACCACCGACCTCCGGAACGATCCGCCTGCGCGATCAGGACATCACCGGAAAGGATCCGGATCAGGTTACCGCCCTCGGTATCGCCCGCACATTTCAGAACATCCGGCTCTTTGCTCGGATGACGGTGCTGGACAACGTCAAGACCGCCCAGCAACTCCACGGCAAAGCGGGATTCTGGGAGACGATCTTCTCGACGCCAAGCTTCCTGAAGAAGGAGCGCGCACTCGAGGAGCGCGCCTACGCGCACCTCGAGTCACTCGGGCTGGCGCGCTTCGCCAACGTGTACGCCGCGTCCCTGCCCTATGGGTTCCAGCGCAAACTCGAGATCGCCCGCGCGCTGGCGACCGAGCCCACGGTTCTGCTGCTGGACGAGCCGGCAGCAGGCATGAACGCCCAGGAGACGGCGGAGATCACCGGCTTCATCCGTTCGATTCACGGCCGCTTCGGATTGACGATCGTCGTCGTCGAGCACGACATGACGTTGATCATGCCCCTCTCCGACCGTATCCAGGTGCTCAATTACGGTCGCATCATCGCCGAAGGCACGCCCGCCGAGATCCGGACTAACCCGAAGGTGATCGAGGCCTACCTCGGCGTCGACGAACCCGTGGCCGTGGCGAGCTCCTGACCGTGCTGACTCTGCAGGACGTTCGCGTTTTTTACGGCGCGATTCAGGCGGTGAAAGGGATCTCGCTCGAGGTGCGGGAGCGAGAGCTGGTTACGATCGTGGGAGCCAACGGCGCCGGCAAGACGACAACCCTGCGCACGATCTCCGGCATCTACCGGCCCACGACTGGAAGCATTACGTTCGAGGGTCGCAACCTGGCCGCGCTCCCTTCCCACGAGATCGTCGCACTCGGTATTTCGCAATCACCGGAGGGGCGACAGATCTTCGGATCGCTCTCCGTGCGTGACAACCTGATGCTCGGCGCTACCCGCCGCGCCGACCGCGCCGGCATCGCGCAGGAGCTGGACTACCTGGTTTCGCTCTTTCCGGTGCTCGGCGAGCGGATGAACCAGTCAGGCGGCACCCTCTCCGGTGGCGAGCAACAGATGCTGGCCATCGCCCGTGCGCTGATGGCAAAACCTCGGCTGCTCCTGCTGGACGAGCCCTCTTTGGGCCTGGCGCCGATGCTCGTCAACCGCATTTTTGCCGTCATCTCGCGTCTCAAGGAGACCGGGGTGACGATCCTCCTGGTCGAGCAGAACGCGCGGAAAGCGCTGGAGATCGCCGATCGCGCCTACGTCATGGAGACGGGGCGAGTCATTCTGGCGGGAGACGCACGTGAGCTGGCAGCCAATCCCGAGATCGAAAAGGCGTATCTGGGAGGGTGACCGAGGGTGATAGGTGTTAGGGTGATAGGGAGTCGCTATCCAGGTTCCGAGTTGAGGTGGCTCGTCAGTGCTTGGCGTTGTCCGTCCACTTCCGTCCCTCCATCACCCATCACCACGAGCGAAGCGAGTAATCACCCATTACCTGCGATGGAACATCGCGCATGAGCGGCGCCGAGTTCGGGCAGCAATTGATCAACGCCCTCAGCCTGGGCAGCATCTATGCACTCGTCGCTATCGGGTTGGCGATGGTTTTCTCGATCCTGCGCCTGATCAACTTTGCTCACGGCGAAACGCTCATGATCGGCGCCGTTGCGTCAGTTCTGTTAGCGGAGCGAGGGCTTCCCTGGCCGGTCTGGGCGACGCTTGCCGTGGTCATCACGGTTCTGAGCGGGTTAGTCATCGAGCGGATCGCCTACCGCCCGCTGCGCGGCGCACCCGACGTGACCTTGTTGCTCACGTCGCTTGCGGTCTCGATCGCCCTCCAGAACGGCGCACTGCTTACCTTCGGGTCTCAACCAAGAGCGTTTCCCACTCCCGAGCCACTCGTGGGTCAGATCCTCCTGCCAGGTCAAGTACAAATCAGTCGCGTCAACCTGGTAACGATCCTGACCGCCGTCATCCTGATGATCGTATTTACCTGGTTCGTGACGAAAACCCAGACCGGCGTCGCGATGCGAGCGACCGCCGAGAACGCGATGGCGGCGCGGCTGATGGGGATCAATATCAACACCGTGATCGTCGTCGCGTTTCTGCTCGGCGCGGCGCTGGCCGGAGTCGCCGCGCTCCTCTGGGGAGCGCGGGTCGGTCGCGTCGAATACAACATGGGGTTCATTCCGGTATTGAAAGCCTTCGTCGCGACTGTCATCGGGGGATTCGGCTCGATTCCGGGGGCCGTACTGGGCGCATACATTCTCGGCTTTGGCGAGATTTTCCTGGTCGCCCTGCTCCCGGACGCGCTCACCTCCTACCGTGATGCCTTCATTTTCTCGGCGCTGATCCTGATCCTTCTGTTCCGGCCGCAGGGCATCCTGGGGTCGACCGAGGCGGAGAAGATCTGAGATGGCGGCAGTCGTTCCCATACAGGGCCCCGTTCGAGAGCGGACCGGAAACCGACCACACCTGCTTCTCGGACTCGTGGTGTTGCTCCTCGGAGCGTTCGCCGCCTGGTTCGCGGATACCAACCTGAACGGATATCGCCAACAGCTCTTCATTCTGTGCGGCATCTACGCCGTCATCGCCGTGGCCCTGGCATTGACCTCCGGGTTCACGGGCGTTTTCTCACTCGGTCAAATCGGCTTCCTGGCGATTGGCGCCTACGTTGCGGCCCTCCTCTCCATGCCGCCGATGGTCAAACAGCCGATGCTCCTGCCGGGTTTGCCGGAGTGGTTGGCCACCTTCGACAGTACCGGGTGGCATCCTCAAGCCGCCCTCCTCTTTGCGTGCATCATCTCCGGACTGGTCGCGGCACTCGTCGGGACACTCGTCGGCGCGCCGTTGATGCGCCTTTCCGGCAACTACGTCGCGGTCGCGACGATGGGCTTTCTGATCATCGTTCACTCGATCGCGGTGAACTGGGACGACGTGACGCGTGGCGCACGTGGTCTCAGCCAAATCCCAACCACCACGAATCCATGGATCTCCTATATCTGGACCGCTATCGCGGTCTACGCTGCGCTGCGTTTGCGTAGCTCGCCATACGGCCGAGCAATGATCGCGTCGCGGGAGAATTTGATTGCATCTCGCGGCGTTGGGATCAATGTCTTGCGCTCGCGGCTGCTGGCCTTCGTGGTTAGCGCCTTCCTGACCGGAGTCGCGGGAGCACTCCTGGCGCACCAGATCGGAACCGTCGCACCGAGCGGGTTCTACTTCTCGACGACGTTTACCGTGATCATCATGGTCGTCCTGGGTGGTATGGGCAGCATTTCCGGCGCGGTTGTGGGCGCGATCATCATGACCATCCTGCCTGAGCTAATGCGACCGATCGAAGACGGGGGGCAGCTCGGGCCGCTCGAGTTCGGCGCTCTCTATGGCATTTCCAACATCATCCTGGCCGTCGGCTTCATTCTCGTCATGATCTTTCGGCCGCAGGGTCTCTTCGGCGAGCGCGAGTTCGGGCTGGCGCTCTTTGGCCGGCGCACGACTGATCAGGAGTGGGCCGGCGAGGACATCGCGGTGACGCCGGAGATGGCGCCCGCGGTCGACGAGTCGATCCCCGATCCCCGGGCCTGAGCGGCATTCAACACCAACGACAAGACCTGGGGTGGGGGTTCGTCCCGTCCGCACGACGCTCGGGACGGAGAATTTCACGTTCGGACGCACAACTTGGTACGATGTGAAGGAACCACATTGCAGTAGGCATGCGGCCGCGCCTGATTGCCGGTGGCTCGGGCTGGCCGCGAGGCAGCGTGGAGCGTCTGAGTGGACTCGGCGCGAGGAAAGGAGTTCGACTGATGACAAACGGACAGGAGTCGCGATTGACTGGGCCGATCTCGGAATTAACGGCAAAGACTCTTCACAGTCAGTACGACCGGAGGGCGGTCATTCGCCGTGCGATGGCGCTTGGTCTCGCCGCGCCGCTCGTGGCGGCCATGCTGGAGGCAGTGCCCGTCGCCGCGCAGGACGCCTCCCCAGCCGCGGCGCCGGCCGGGGAGCCCATCAAGATCGGCTCGCCCTACAACCTGACCGGCGGCTACGCCTCGATCGACAATCCGGCGGCCAACGGTTCCCGGCTGGCGGTCAAGGAGATCAACGAGGCCGGTGGTGTGCTCGGGCGGCCACTGGAGATCCTCATCGAGGACGGCAAGAGTGACGTGCCGACCATCACATCCGTCGCCAAGAAGCTGGTCGAGGAGGACGGCGTCCACGTTATGGCCGGATTGACCGACACGTCATACATGCTGGCGGCGGGGCCGGTAGCCCAGGAGGCCGGCATCCCCTTCCTCGACGTTGGCGGCACCGCTCCGCTGATCACCACAGTCGGTGATTTCATCTTCATGCTTCCGTTCGGCGACAACGTCCAGGCGGCGGTCGCGGCTGAGTACGCCCACGAACAGGGGTGGACCACGGCGGCGCTGCTGCTGGACGAGGCGATGGACTACACCAAGTTCCTCGCCAAGTACTTCAGCGACCGATTCACCATGGAAGACATCGGCGGTCAGATCGTCTCCGAGCTCTCCTACTCCATGGGTGATACCGACTTTTCAGCCCAATTGACAGAGTTCGTGAATCTCAATCCGCAGCCAGACTTCCTCTTCATCTCTGCCAACCCGGGTGAGATCGGGACGATCGTGCGACAGGCCCGCGACCTGGGTCTGACGATGCCGATCGTCGGCGGCGACGGTTATGACACTCCGCTCCTGGCCGAGTTGGGTGGGGACGCGGCGACCAACATCTACTTCACGACCCACCAGGGCATCTATGACAAGACCCCGATCTCGGAAGCCTTCAACGCGTCCTACGAAGCCGAGTATGGCAACCCGCCGGAGGCAGTCTTCGCCGCCCTCGGTTACGACGGCATCAAGCTGATGGCCGATGCCATCACCCGCGCCGGCACCATCGACGGTACGGCGGTGCGAGACGCGCTAGCGGCAACGCAGGGCTTCGAAGGGGTCACCGGCACGATCTCCTACGAGCCGGGCGTCCGGATCCCGTCGAAGTCAGTCGCGCTGATCGAGGTCGTCGACGGGCAGAACAATCTCCTCGAGATCGTCGTGCCAGAGGTGGTTCCGGAGGCGTAGGGAACAGATCTCCGCGCTCTCTGTTAATTAGCCGCACAGAGCCTCTCTCCCAGTGCGCTGGGAGAGAGGCTCGGCACCCCTTTTCGGCGTCCATGTCCTGGCGGCCACTATCCCCGCTTGTGACTGGTGCGCTCGCCCTCGATACCGGCCAGGCGTAGCGCCGCGCGTAGCAGCACGTTGGCCCCCGCTTCCAGATCTTCGGGCGTGGAGTACTCCTGCTCGCAATGGCTGAGTCCGTTGATGGAACGGGCGAAGATCATCGCGCTGGGCGCGATCTCCTGGATGTACTTCGCGTCGTGACCGGCCCCGGACCAGCACCGCCGCGTCGCGATACCCATCTCATCCGCCGCCGCCTGAACGGCGTCGACGACCTCGGGAGCGAAGGGCGTCGGCTCGCTCGTCCAGAAGCGGTTGATGCCGACCGTCACCCCGGTGAGTGCGGCAACGTCATTCGCCAGGCGCTCCAGCCCGGCGACGAGCCGGTCAAGCGTGGCGGCGTCGGGGTGGCGCAGATCGACGCTCATGGTCACCTTGCCGGGGATGGTGTTGATGACGTTCGGCTCCGCGGCGATGCGGCCAACCGTGCCGACGGCGCCATCGACCGCCCGCGCGATGTCGTCGACCCCAGCGATCATGCGCGCCGCGGCGACCAGGGCGTCCCGCCGCAGCGGCATCGGCGATGGTCCGGCATGATCGGCGCGCCCATCAGCGATGATCTCGCTCCAGGTGATGCCGACGATCCCTTCGACCACACCGACGGGGACTGCCGCATCTTCCAAGACGGGACCTTGCTCGATGTGTAGCTCCAGGTAGGCGGCGATTGGACCGGGGCGGTTCGCACGCTCACCTCTGTAGCCAATGCGCTCCAACTCGTCGCCGAACGTGGCTCCGTCGCGATCGGTGCGCCCGTAGACGTACTCCGGGGTGAAGCGGCCAGCCACAGCGCCGGAGGCGAGCATCGCCGGTTCGAAGCGAACCCCCTCCTCGTTCGTCCAGTTGACGAGCTCCAGTGGACGGCGGGTCGTCACGCCGGCATCGTTGAGCGTGCGCATGACCTCCAAGGCGGCGAGGACGCCATAGGCGCCGTCGTAGCGACCGCCGCGGCGGACGGTGTCGATGTGCGAGGCCATCACGACCGCGGCGCCGCTCTCCCGACCGGCGCGGCGCCCGGTCATATTGCCGAAGTCGTCGACGCGGACGTGCAACCCAGCCTCCTCCATCCAGCGGCGAAGGAGATCGCGCCCAGCGCGATCCTCAGGTGAGAGCGCGAGCCGGGTGACACCTCCTCCGGACGTGGCCCCAATCCGGGCCAGTTGGCGCAGGTTCTCGTGCAGACGTTCGGCGTTGATGCGCATGTCAGTCCTCCGGCGGGTGATTGTTCGCTGCGCTCACGGTGATGGGTGAGGGTGATTACTCGCTGCGCTCGTGGTGATGGGGGATAGAAGACGACCCGGCATTCTCCCTATCAGCCCATCACCCTATGACCCTCGTTCACCCCATCACCCTCAACTCGCGGGTTGCTTCGTTCAAGCGAAGGCCGCCGTCCGCGGTGCAGACGACGGTGTCTTCGATCCGTATCCCGAACTGACCCGGGAAGTAGACACCCGGCTCATCGCTGAAGACCATTCCTTCCGCCAACGGGAGAGTGTTGCCTTCCACCAGATACGGCTCCTCGTGCAGGGAGAGTCCCAGCCCGTGCCCGGTACGATGAATGAAGGCGTCGCCATACCCGGCGTCGACGAGGACGCTTCTCGCGGCGCGATCGATCTCCTGGCAGGGGACGCCGGGTCGCACCGCCTCGAACGCGGCCTGGTTAGCGGCCAGCACGGCCTCATAGGCACGGACAAACTCGGGGGGCGGTTCGCCAACATGGGCGGTGCGGGTCACGTCGGAGTTATAGCCCTCCAGCGCTCCGCCCCAGTCGCAGACCAGCGCATCGCCGGGTCCGATCACGCGGTCGCTGGCGGTCTGATGTGGAGAGGCCCCATGCGGGCCGCTGCCGACGTTGCAGAAAACCGGCTGCAGTCCGCGCGCCGACAGCAACCCCATCAGGCGGTCGCGAACATCCCACTCGGTCAACCCCGTGATCGAAAGGGTAAGGAACTCTTCCCAGGATTCGTCGGTGCGGCGTGCGGCCTCGGCCAGCAGCGCGATCTCGCGCTCGTCCTTGATCATCCGCAACGGCCGCAGGAGTTGACCGCCCTCGGCCCAGCGAGCCCGCGGCATAGCGCGCTGGAGACGGAGGGTAAAGACGCTCCACAGTTCATCGCCGGCCGCGATGGTGCCCAGGGCGGACGTGCCGGCGACCGCGGCCACCTTCGCCGCCGGATCCTCTGTCTCCTCCCAGGAAACGATCTCCAGCAGGTCGCGTTGCTCGTGGAGGAGCGGCGCTTCCAACCCCGGCACGACGTAGTGCGGCTGACCGTCTCGAGGCAGGACGAGCACGCTCATGCGCTCCGACTCGTGTCCCTCGTAGCCGATCAGATAGAGGAGATCGGCGGAGGCGCCGACGACGAGGAGATCGATGCCCTGGCGGGCCATCTCGTCTTGTGCGCGCCGCAGGCGATCGGCGTACGGGGTAGAGCTCGTTCCAGCATCCTGGAGACCGGTAGCGAGTGACGACATGAAGGCTGTTCTCCTGCGAGGCGACGATCGTCCTGGCGAAATCCGATTCTAGCGCAGCCGCCCGCGGGCACTGTGGACCAGTATGTGCTCGACACACCGGCGACATTACCAGCGCCGGCCCAGCGGGGCATAGAGGCGGCATCGCTCAGGATTCCTTCAGGTAGCGTGCGGTATTCTTCGCGAACGTGTCATTTCATGTTGGCGCGACGCGTGCTGGCAGTCCGCGCTCGTCGCGGTGTTACCGACCTGGTTCTTCGTGTGCAAGGAGCAGCGGATGCGCGGATACCGACCCCGTTCCCTTGGTTGGCTCGCGACCATCTTCATGGTCGCGACCACCCTGATGATTCCCTGGCCGGCTCTGGCGCAGGACGCCACTCCCGCCGCCAGTGGCGAGCCGACCCGGTCCCTCACTCGTGAGGAGTTCACGACCCAACTAGTCGAAGATGTCGGATACACCGAGGCGGAGACGCCCGGAGGAACGGTTATCGGCGCAATCACCGCCGATATCCAGACCGTCCTCCCTTTCCTAGCTGAAGAAGAAGCCTCGATCGCGGTCGCCAACCTGGTGTTTGAGTCGCTTGTCGGCTCTGACGTCCGCACAGGTCAGGTAGCCCCTCTCGGCCTCGCCGACTCGTGGGAGATCGCGCCTGACAACCGAACGTACACCTTTCATCTCAGCCAGGACGCGAAATGGCACGACGGCGTTGACGTCACCGCCGATGACGTCCAGTTCTCACTCGATGCCATCGCAAATCCAGAGGTAGGCAGCGCCTATACCGGAGCGTTTCTCGATACCGTCGAATCATGGCGAACGATAGATGAGCACACGGTCGAACTCGTCGCCGTGGAACCGCTCTACACATTCTTGTTCAACATCCAGGCGGCATGGATCGTGCCCAAGCACATCTGGGAGAACGTCCCGGTTGCGGAGTGGCGAACCGATCCAGGCGCTAGCGGCACCGATCCTTCCCGGGTCATCGGATCGGGCCCGTTCAAGTTCGGTGAGTGGCGACAGGGCGAGAGCATCACCCTCAACCGCAATGAGGACTACCGCGGCAAGGTGCCCTACCTTGATTCCTACGTACTGCGCATCTGGCCGGACCGGACAGCGGTCGTCAATGCCCTGCTCAATGGGGAGGTCGACGCCGCTGAGCTCGACCCGGGGGACATCTCCGCGGTCGAAAGCACACCGGGACTCACTGTGGCGCACTTTCCCACGACGAGCTTCACCTACTACGAGTTCAACCTCGACCCCGAGGTAACGACGCTCTGGCAGGACCAACGGGTGCGCCAGGCTCTCCTCTACGGGCTCGACCGGGAGTCGATCGTCAACGACATCCTGCTCGGATACGCCGAAGTGGCGCACGGTACACAGCCGGTCGTCTCCTACGCGTATGCCCCCGACCAAATCACGACGAAATACACCTACGATCCGGAGAAGGCCAGGTCACTCCTCGCCGAGGCGGGGTGGACTGATACGGACGGTGACGGCGGCGTCGACAAGGACGGGCAATCGCTCTCCTTCGAGCTGCTCTATATCGCTGGCTCGCCAACCAGCGACCAGATCGTCGCCTACATGCAGGATGCCTGGGCAGAGATTGGGGTTAGCGCAACGCCCCGAGCGCTCGAGTTCCCGGCATGGATCGAGGCAGTCACGACGGATGCGCCCTGGGAGATCGCGCTGGGCGGACTAACATGGGATGCCAGCTTCATTCAGGACCAGATGTTCGGCTGTGCGCAGTACCGGGTTGGGTTCAACGACATGAAGTACTGCAACCCCGAGCTCGACGCGATCAACGCGGAGGCGAAGCGGACGTTCGATGAAGATGCCCGTCGCGAGCTGCTGATCCAGGCGACGAACATCGTCAACGACGAGCAGCCGGTCGCGGTGATGCACTTTTCGCAGGACCACATTGCCTACAGTGACCGGCTTCAGAACTACACGCCCGGGCCCTGGGGAATTGACCTCAGCTACGTCTGGATCCAACAGTAGCCGAGGGTGTTTGCCCTCACCCCATCCCCTCTCCCAGCGCGCTGGGAGAGGGGCATTTCCCGCGCTGCGAAGCGATTATGTATACTCGGAAGGTCCGCCTCAACTGGGGCTCGTTTGCCCTTCGCAATTGGTGATCAGTTCATGAGCGCCATGTCTTTGCCCGCAAACGACGTATTCGTGACGCCTGCCGCGGGGAGCCCGCGGTGACCGCCTACATTATTCGCCGCCTGCTGCAGATGATCCCGCTGATCTTCGGGGTCACCTTTTTAACCTTCGCCCTGATCAACCTCATCCCGGGGAGCCCCGTAGCGCGGCTGCGCGACAACCCGAAGATCCGTCCCGAGGCGGCTATCGAGCTGGAGCGGCAACTGGGGCTGGATAAGCCCTGGCCGGAGCGCTACGTGCGCTGGCTGGGCGATCTTGCCCATGGGGACCTGGGTGTCTCGCTCTACAACCGCCTGCCGGTGGCCGACCGCATCTGGGCGGTAATCCCCAATACGCTGCTGCTGGCAGTCCTCGCCTTGGCGCTGGCGCTCCTGATCGCGGTGCCGCTGGGGGTCTATTCGGCGGTGAAACACGGCAGCCTTTTCGATCGCTCGGCGAGCGTTGGCGCGGTCGCGATGTATGCCATGCCTGACTTCTGGCTGGCACTGCTGCTGGTGATCCTGTTCTCGCTCAAGTTTCGGGAATGGGGACTTCCATCATTGCCCGTCGGCGGCATGGTCGATCCCCGCAGCGGCGGGGGATTCCTGGATCGGGTCGAGCATCTCATCCTGCCTGTGCTGGCACTGGCCATGGTCCAGATTGGCTCCTGGTCGGCATTCTTCCGCTCGTCGATGCTGGAGACGCTGAGCCAGGAATATGTCCGCACCGCCCATGGAAAAGGGTTGCCGAGCCGGACCATCCTCTACGTGCACGCCTTCAAGAACGCCTTCCTGCCGCTGATCACGATCGTCGGACTGGCCTTGCCGGGGCTACTCGGCGGCGCCTTCTTCATCGAGACCATCTTCGCCTGGCCGGGGATGGGGCGGCTCACGTTCGAGGCGGTCGGACGCCGCGACTACACGATGATCATGGCCACCACGCTGATGTTCTCCGTGCTGACGATGGTGAGCAATCTCATCGCGGATGTGCTCTACGCGGTTCTCGATCCACGCATCCGGCTGGAGGATGGCGCCTGAGATGATCGACATCGCATCCAGCGAGCAGGAAAGCGAGTATCAGCTCGCGCCGACGACCGATCCGCCAGCAAACGTCCCTCCATTTCGAGGAACACCGACCCTCTCCGCGCACGCCGCCGCCGAGGCGTACGACGGCGTGCTCGACCGCCGCTCCCTGCGCAAGACGCCGGGGCTGTACACGCGCGCCTGGCACCGCTTCCGCACCAACTATGTGGCAATGGCGGCGCTGGTAGTCCTCAGCCTGATCGTCATCTTCGTCCTCTGCGCCGGGCTGATCTCAACCTACGTGACCGGGTTCACGGCTCAGGAAAACCACCTCGCCGATAAGTTGAAGCCCCCGATGACCGACGGCTACATCCTGGGCAGCGATGGCAACGGCCGGGACATTCTGACGCGACTGGCATTTGGCGGGCGCATCTCGATCATGATCGCCGTGCTCTCGGCCTTCGCCACCTTTTTCGTGGGCGGCACGATCGGGCTCCTGTCCGGATACGCGGGGGGGAAAGTCGACACCGTCATCATGCGGCTCGTCGACGTTCTCCTCTCCATCCCCGGCCTGCCCCTGCTGATCCTGATTGCCTCACTTTACTCGCCGGGACCGGTCGGGTTGGCACTCATCCTGGCCTTTGTCGCGTGGCCGGGGATCGCCCGCATCGTGCGAGGCGAGGTCCTCGCCTTGCGCGGGCGCGAATACGTCGATGCCGCGCGCACGCTCGGCGCGTCGTCGATGCGGATCGTGCTGCGGCACATTTTGCCGAATGTGATGCCGCTGCTGGTGGTCTACATCTCGCTCATCATCCCCGGGTTGATCCTGGCCGAGACGGGCCTCTCCTTCCTCGGTATCGGGGTACAAGTGCCAACCCCGTCATGGGGCAACATGCTGGGCGACGCGCAGCAGTTCTTCCGTACCAACGTCAGCAACGTCATCATCCCCGGTCTGATGATCTACGTCACATCGCTGACCATGTACCTGGTGGGCAGCGGCCTCCGCGACGCGTTCGATCCGCGCCTGACTGAGTAGTCGAGATGGCCAGTCGGTCAGTCGGTCAGTCGGTCAGTCGGTAAGAACGAGAATAGCCAATAACCGACAGCCAACAGCCAATAGCCCGTTACCTTGCCACAAGGAGTACCGAACCGCATGAGTGCCACGATCACCGCCGTTCCGCCTCGCGCCGAGGTTCCCGTCGAGGAGACGTGGGCGCTGGAGACTGTCTTTGCCACGGATGAGGCGTGGGAAGAGGCATTCGATCGCAGTGGAGATCGGCTCCGCGCGGTGGAGGCGTTTCGGGGGCGCGTCGGAGAGGGCCCGGCCACGCTGCTTGCCGCGTTGCGTGCGGCCGACGACCTCACCGAGGCTGTCTGGAAGGTCCTGGTCTTCGCCCTCCTGCGCCGCTCCGAGGATGCGACAAACACGCACGCCGGAGAGATGGCCGACCGCGCTATCGGGCTGGCATCGCGCGCCGATGCGGCTAACTCCTTCCTGGGACCGGAGATCGCCGCCCTTTCCGACGCAACCATCGCCGGTTGGATTGGCCAGGAGCCGGGGCTCGAACCGTACCGGCACGCGCTGGAGCGGATTTGCCGGCTGCGGTCGCACATTCGCTCGGTCGAGGTCGAAGAGATCCTGGCGCGGGCCGGCGAGGTGGCCGCCGCCTCCGAGATCACTCAGGGCGTGCTGGAAGATGGGGAGCTGCCGCTAGGGCAGATCACCGACGAGACCGGGCAAACCGTGCGGCTGGCGCAGGGAAACCTCAGCCGCTTCCTCGATTCGGCCGACCGCCGCGTGCGGCAGGAAGCCTGGGAGCAGTCGGCCGACGCCTACCTTGCTTTCCGCAATACGTTCGCTGCCACCCTGGCCGGCGCGGTCAAGCGTGACGTCTTCTACGCCCGCGCGCGCGGCTACGACTCGTCACTGCAAGCGGCGCTGGCCGACGACAATATCCCGACTGCCGTCTTTTACAACCTCGTCGACACCGTCTGGAAGCACTTCCCGGTCTGGCATCGCTACTTCAGCGTCCGCCGCCGCCTGCTCGGTCTTCCGGAGGGCGATCTGCACGGCTACGACCTGGAAGCTCCTCTCACCGAACAGCCGAGCTTTCCCTGGGAATCAGGCGTGCAAACCATCCTGGCTTCGCTCGCGCCGCTGGGTCCTGACTATGTCGACGAAGTTCGCCGCGGGATGGCGGAGCGCTGGACCGACCGCTGCGCCAATCTCGGTAAGGGAGGAGGCGCCTTCTCCTCCGGGACGTTCGGCACCGAGCCCTTCATTTCCATGACCTGGCACAACAACCTCACCAGCGTCTCTACCCTCGCACACGAGCTCGGCCACTCCATGCACTCCCTGCTGACCTGGCGGAATCAGCCCGTGACCTACGCCAGCTATGGGATGTCGGCGGCGGAGACAGCATCCAACCTCAACCAGGCATTGATGGGCGCGCACCTGCTGGCCGAGCGGAGTGACCGGGATTGGACGATCGCGGTGATCGAGGAGCGCATGGCGAACTACATGCGCTACCTCTTTACGATGCCAATTCTGGCTCGCTTCGAGCTGGCCGCGCACGAGCGGGTGGAAGCGGGAGGCGCCCTCTCCGCGGATTGGATGAGTCAGACGCTGCTTGGGTTCTACCGGGAAGGGTACGGGCGGGAGGTCGTCGTCGACCCGGCGCGGATGGGAATCACCTGGGCGCGCTTCTCGCACTTGTTCATGAACTTCTACGTCTTCCAGTACGGCATCGGCATCTCCGCCGCGGCAGCGCTTTCGGAGGCAATCCTCACCGAGGGCGAACCGGCGCGGGAGCGATACCTCGCCTTCTTGCGCGCCGGCGGCTCCGTCGACCCGATCGTCGCCCTGCGCGACGCCGGCGTCGACATGGCCTCCCCCGAACCGATCGAGCGCGCCTTTGACTTGTTGAGCGGCTACGTCGATCGGCTGGAGGCGTTTGTGCCGTAGCGCTTGCGACGCCTCCAATCAGGCGGTCGCTGGTCTCTGCGCTCCGGACTCTCCCAGTTTTTCGAGGAGCAGCGTCTCGGCGACGATCATCCGCTCTAGCTCGCCCAGGTCGAGGCTCTCGTTGGCGGCGTGGACCTGAGAGCGCTCGTCGCCGGGTCCCCAGACGACGAACTCGGCGTCCGGGGCCAGCCGCTGCAGAGTAGTCAGCAATGGGATGGTGCCGCCGGAGCCGGTTACTTTTGGTTCGGTCTCGAACGCCTCGGCGGCTGCCTGCCGCGCGGCGGCGAAAACCGGGCCGTCCGTCTTCCCCATGAAGGCGTCGCCGGTGTGCACCGGCACGGTGACCACCTCGACACCCCACGGCGCGGATGCGTGGAGATGCTCCATCAGCAGCCGCACCGACTCCTCGGGATCCGAGCCCGGCGCGATGCGTAGCGAGACACGCGCTTTCGCCTCGGGGATGAGGCTGTTGGAGGCGCCCTCGGTCGGCGGGGCATCGAGCCCGATGACCGTCACCGACGGTTTGGCCCAGAGACGCGAGGCGAGCGTCCCCGTGCCCATCAGCCCGACCCCGGGAAGCACGCCAGCCGCCGCCCGAAAGTCGTCCTCCGGGATGCCACCGCCCTCCCATTCGAACCGGGTGAGACCGGGGATGGCCACGTCGCCGTACTCGTCGAGCAGGTCGTCCAGGATGCGGATCAGCGCCATCAGGGCGTCCGGTGCGGCGCCACCGTAGGCGCCGGAGTGAGCCATCCCCTTGAGCGAGCGCACGGTGACGTCGCAGGCGGCGATGCCGCGCAGCGCGGCTGTCAGCTCGGGCTCACCCGCCTTCATGTTGCCGCCGTCGTTGATGACGAAGGCGTCACAGCGCACCAGGCTAGGGTTGGCGGCGACGAGTCTCTCCAGATTGCTCCCCGTCTCCTCCTCACCTTCCATCAGCACCCGGATCCCCACCGGCGGCTCACCGCCGAACAGGCGCAGCGCGGTGGCGATGATCATCACACCGGACTTGTCGTCGGATGCCCCGCGGCCGTACATCCGCCCGTCGCGAATCTCCGGCTCGAACGGATCCATGTCCCACCCCTGCTCCAGGGGTGCGGGCTGGATGTCGTAGTGGGCATAGAGCAGGATCGTGGGTGCGCCGGGAGGGGCCGGGATCTCGGCGTAGACGGCGGGGTAGCCCCCAGGCACGTCGAGCAGCCGCGCGCCGGGAACCCCGTAACGGTGCAGCAGATCCACGACCGCCTCCGCCGTCTGCATGACCGGCTCGGAAGGAAAGCCGGGGAAGGCGCAGGACGGAATGCGGACCAGGGCGGCGAGGTCTTCGGTCACGTCCGCCATGATCCCCTCGGCGAGCGTGCGGACGGTATCGACCGGCATAGTTCCCCTCTCAATCACGTGAGGACGAATTCCCGGAGGTTGTATAGCAGGACGCGGGCCGCAATGGATCGCTCGTGCCTCAATCGAAAAAATGCATCCTGAGGTCCCGGAAGCGCTCCAGGACGAGCAGTTTTCCTGGTCCGGCTTCGCCGTTGATGTCCTGATGCTCCAGCCGCCAGGTGGCGTGGTGCGGAATGAACACCGCGTTGAGCCCGATCGCCAATGCCGGGTTGATATCCGACTTCGGCGAGTTGCCGATCATCCAGGTCCGCGCCGGATCGACCTCCAGCTGCGCCACGAGACTCTGATAGGCCGCGGCGTCCTTCTCCGGAACGACGGCGGCATGCCGGAAATAGCTTCCTAATCCGGAGCGGTCGATCTTCATCCGTTGTTCCTCGGGATGGCCCTTCGTCATCAGGGTGAGATCGTGCCGCTCGGCGAGGAGGGCGAGCGTTTCCTCGACACCGTCGATCAGCTCGATCGGCTGAGACAGGATCCGCTCGCCGAAGGCCATGACCGTGCGCAGGTCGTCCTCGGCAATATCGCGCTCGGCCAGGTGCTCGTAACAGCGGACCAGGTTGCGGCTGAAAGCAGCCGAGCCGTAGCCCTGAGCTCCGAAGTTCGCCTGCTCGATCTCATCGAGGACGGTCCGAGCCTCTTCTCGCGTCAGCGTCGAATGGGCCAGGAAATCGAGGAAATCCTCGATGGCCCGCTCGAAGTGGATGTTGTTCTCCCAGAGGGTGTCGTCCGCGTCCAAGATGAGATGGTGGCGCCCTGATATCACTAGTGACAGTCGCCGACTCCCCTATCGCGGTGCGCTTTCGAGCCGGCGGTCACGAAGCGCCAGCTATAGTCCCCAGCTCGAAGTCTCAGTTTGAGGATGCCCGCCGTGCCGGTGATGCGAACCTCGCTGTTGTGCTCCGGTGGCCCGAATCCGGAGAAGCTCGCTCCACCCGTGCCGACGATGAATTGGCGAATCCCTCGCGATGGGTCCGCGTCGCCCGTCGGATCCTGGGGAGCGAATCGCTCATAGTTATGCTCATGCCCCGACAGCACAATATCGGCTCCATACTCGTAGAGTGTTTCCCATAGTGGTCGGACCTCCGTGATGTTGCCGTGCTTGTTGCCCGAGGTAAAGAGCGGGTGGTGCCAGTACGCAAGCGTGCAATCCGCGTTGGACGCCCTTAGATCGGCCCGCAGCCATCGCACCTGTCGCGAGCGTCCGTCGCAACCACCGATCTCGGCGCAGTTGGAGTTGAGTGCGATGATGTGCCAATTTCCGAGGTCGTAGCTGTAATACCCCGTGTTTGGGTCTCCGGCGGCCGATCCGAAATAATTGAAATATCCCGAAGCTCGTCTTGTCTTGTACTCGTGGTTTCCCACCGCCGGCCGGGTGCGGTCTTTGTGGCGACCCCAACTTCGATCGTAACAACGCTTGAACTCGGAGCGAGATCCCGACTCGTAGGCGAGGTCACCGAGAGTGATCACGGTGCCCTCGAAGCGATCGAGTAGATCAGCGGTCGCCTCGTCGCCAGGCGAGTCACAGGAGGCGATATCCCCGGCGGCCAACAGCAAGGCGACGCCTGCCCGGCCATGACCGCGCTGTTGACGACCAGCCACGGCGCGGGGGTCTTCCCCGACGCTACCCGCGGCTTCCGCCTGCGGCTTCCGATCTCCTGACACCGTGACCGGGCCCGCTGCCAGAGGGACCAACGTGCCCCCGAGCAGCAACAGCAACAGCACCGTCAGCCGAATCAACGGAATGGACAAGCTCTCCCTCCCTGGAAGAGATCAATAGCCATGATCGGCAACGCGGGATTCCCGATTCGTTTGAAGAATAGCTGGCATTTCCGGAGGAGCACCACCTGGCTCGGCAGCGATCGCCATCTGACCGGACATCGGGTTGCGTTCGCGAGGCCTTCCGAACTTGAGGTAGAGCGTGGGCACGACGAAGAGATTGAGGAGCGTCGACGTGGCCAGCCCACCCAGGATCACGACGCGATTCCATGGCGGCCAGGCAGGCTGACCTCGACGCGGGTGCCGTGATCAATGCGACTCGTCAGGGCAATTGTCCCACCGTGGGCCTCCACAATCGCTCGGCA
This sequence comes from uncultured Chloroflexia bacterium, assembly GCA_963724295.1. Classification (GTDB taxonomy): domain Bacteria; phylum Chloroflexota; class Chloroflexia; order Thermomicrobiales; family UBA6265; genus JACCXM01. Next base: position 289,021 of record CAVRUC010000008.1, read on the forward strand.
GATTGCGAGACCTAACCCTGTGCCCCCATTGGCCCTCGCGCGGCCCGGGTCGACGCGATAGAACCGATCGAAGACTCGCTCTTGGTCAGCGGTCTGGATACCGCAACCAGTGTCAGACACCCACAATTGCACCTCGGTGGCGGCAGATCGACAGCCAACAGTCACAGTCCCCGAACGCGGTGTGTGGGCGAGCGCGTTATCAATCAGATTGACCAAGACCTGAACCAGCTTAGCCTCATCTGCCTCGAGTGGAGCAGGTTCCGCTTCAGCCCGCAGGTCGATGCCGGCCTCGTCAGCTACTGGGGTGTACTGCTCGAGGATAAGCGCCACCGTATCGGCGAGATCGAACGCACTACGGTCCAGGACAAGGCGCCCGGCGTCCGCTCGGGAAAGCGTCAAGAGTGTGCTGACCAGACCCGTCATGCGCTGCAGATCACCGTCAAGTCCTTGCAGTGCCTCGCGGTACGCGACCGCCGAGCGCGATCTCGCCAGCGCGATGTCCACCTGGGCGCGCATCAAACTCAGTGGGGTGCGCAATTCGTGCGCGGCATCGGCCGTAAATTGGCGCTGGCGTTCGAATGCGTCCTCGATCCGAGCGAGCATCCCGTTGAACGTCTGTGCGAGGCGGCCAAGCTCATCATCTGGCAAGTCAAGCTGCAGCCGGGCATGGAGGTCTTGTGCCCCCACTCGGGCAGCCAGATCGGTAATCGCTGCAACCGGAGCGAGCGCACGGCCCGCCAGAAGGTAACCGCCTCCGGCGGACGCCAGGAGCAGGAGCGGGCTAACCAGGGCAAAGACCGCAAGCAACTGCGCTAGCGGCTCATCAACGTCGTCGCGATCCAGACCAAATTGAAGCGCACCGACAATCGCATTGTTTGAAGTGTCTCGTACCGGCTCGGTGACTATTCGAAAGACCACTTGGTGGTCGGTACCTTGTTCACCCTGATCGATGGGGCCGCTTTCGTTGCTCGTGTCACTCTGAGCTGATTCGTCAGTTGGGTCATTCGGAACGATGAGGGTAGAAAATTCGGTATTTCCCGCAAGGGCGCGAGTAACAACAGCGCGATCCCACGATATTTCGGTGGGGTTAGGGCTCGCATCGGCAATGACACGGCCATCCACATCAAACAACCGCAAAAAATACTCACTACTCTCACTACTCAACTGTCCCGCGGTCGCGAAAGCCGGTATGCCATTTTGGATCGTGATATTGGCACGCGCGAGGTCCGCCTGATCGAGGAGTTGATCGTCAAAGCTCTCGTAGAGGCGTGCGCGCAGCCCAATGAAAACAACGCTTCCGCCCAGCACCAGAGTCACGCCCAGGAGGGCCGTGAACCAGAGCGTTAGCCGCCAACGGACTGGCAAACGACGTGTCACGGATCGGTTGTGAAGCGATATCCAGCCCCACGCACAGTCTGGATCAACTCCCCCGGATAGGGATCGTCCAGTCTGCGCCGGAGCTGCCGGATGTGGACATCGATGACGTTCGTCACGTTCGGGAAATCGGAGTCCCAGGCATGTTCGGCAATCATGGCCCGGGTCACGACTCTTCCCGGCTGTCGCATCATGTATTCCAGGATGCGAAATTCCTTCTTTGGCAGAACAACCTCATCTGCGCCGCGCCAGACCCGGCGGCTCGCTGGGTCGAGCCTGACACTCCCACCCTCCAGGACTACCGGCACGGCTTCGGCTGGTCGTCGGTAGAGCGCCCGAAGTCGCGCCGCCAGCTCTACAAACGCAAATGGCTTGACCAGGTAATCGTCGGCCCCCGCGTCAAGCCCTGCTACCCGATCGCTGATTGCGTCGCGCGCGGTGAGTAGCAAGATTGGCGTGTGGACTCGTTCCTGGCGCAGGCGCTGGCAGACGGCGAATCCGTCGATACCGGGGAGCATGATATCCAGCACGATCGCGTCATAGTCGGTGACGGCAACCCAGTCGAGCGCCTCTTCGCCAGAGCCGGCAAGATCGACCCCATGCCCCTCTTCGGTGAGCCCCTTGCGCAAAAGTGTTGCTAGTCGGGTCTCGTCCTCGACAACCAGGATACGCATGACAGAGTCGCTTTCCGTTCCCTGTCTACCCGGGAGTGAGCCGGCATTCCCAGAGAACACGATCTCCGGGAATGCCAGCGGTAGCCCCAATTGACAGACGGTTTCGACGGTCCTCCGTGAGGATTAGTCGCCCGCGCCCGCCAGCTGACCAGCCAACGAATTAGGTTCGCGTTGCCTCCCAAACTTGAGATAGAGCGTGGGCACGACGAAGAGATTGAGCAACGTCGAGGTGACCAACCCACCCAGGATCACGACCGCCATGGGGTGCTCGATCTCGTGACCGGGGATGCTGCCAGCAACCACCAGGGGCACTAGCGCTAAGCCCGTTGCCAGCGCCGTCATCAGGATGGGCGACAAGCGCTCCCGCGCTCCGCGCAACACCAGTCCTGGCCCAAACGGCTCGCCCTCTTCGCGCTCCAGATGTTGGTAGTGGCTGATCAGCATGATGCCGTTGCGGGCCACGATTCCCAGCACCGTCAGGAAGCCGACCAGCGATCCGAGCGAGATCACGCGGTCACTCGCGTACGTTGCCAGCAGCCCTCCAACCAGGGCTATCGGCAAGGTCAGGAAGACCAAGATCGCCAGACGCACGTTGCCGAAGGACGCGACCAGGAGGAGAAGAACGAGGACCCCGGCAATGGCCGCGAATCCGACCAGGGTCTGCTGCGCGGCCTGCCTCTCGGCCCATTCTCCAAGGACTTCGGCGTGGTACTCGAGCGGGAAATCGACCGTTTCCAAACCCCGCTCGATGTCGGCGACGACGGATCCCAGATCACGCCCGCGAACATTGGCCGTCACGTCCAGGCGACGCGAGAGATTCTCATGGACAATCGCGTTCGGATTCGGCGCCACCCGCACCTCGGCGACGTCGCCAAGCCGTACCTCACCACCATCAGGGGTGTCGATCAACATTTCATGAACGTCGGTCAGGCTCTGACGGGTCTCAGGCTCGCTCCAGACCATGACGTCGTAGGCTTGGCCATCCCGGTAGATGTCGCCTACCTCTTCACCCGCCATCAGTGTGGCTGCCGCGCGGCGGATCTCGCCAGGCGCGAGGCCATACCTCTGAGCCGCGGCGAGGTCGACCTCGACTTCAACCTGCGGCACATCAACCAGGAGCTCGACGTGCTGTTCGACGACGCCGTCGACCCCCGCGAGAACCTGCTCGACCTCGTTCGCCTTGGCACGCAGAACATTCAGGTCCTGGCCATAGATGCGCACGACGATCGCTTCGCCCGCACCGGTCAGCACCTCCCGGATCCGTTCCTTGAGATAGGTCTGGACGTCACGATAGAGCCCAGGATAGCCCTCGACGACATCCACGACAGCGGCCCGCGTCTGATCGTAGTCGACCGCGGGGTCGACGCTGATCCAGTTCTCGCCGAAGTAGATGCCGTACACCTCGTCACCCAGGAGGGCCTGCCCAATGTGGGCCCCGAAGTTACGAACCCCGGGAATCGCGCGCAGCTCCTTGCTGGCCAGGGTCGTGACCCGCACTTCCTCCGGGTGCGACGTGGAGGGATCGGTTACCCAGTGCATCAAGAAGTCGCGCTCCTTGAACTCCGGCAGCAACGACTGACCAAGTTGCGGTACGGTCGCGATGCCGAGCAACGCGACGAGCCCGACGGTAGCGAATGCGTACCGTGGCCGCCGCACGATTCGCTCCAGGAGCGTTCCCGTAGTGTCGCTGCAGCCACGGCACGACTCGGGGAGACGCGTCGCTCCAGCGGGGCGTTGCGCAGCAGGATCAGCGCCAATGCGGGTGTGACGGTCAGCGCCACCACCATCGAGGCCAGCACCGCCAGCGCGTAGGAGATAGCCAGCGGCCGGAAGAAGGCCCCGGAGAGCCCGCTCAGGAAAAAGACGGGCAGGAGCACCGCGGCATCGATCAGGGTGGCGTAGACAATGGCACTGCGGACCTCCAGTGAGCCATCGAGCACGATGGCAGCTGTTGATTTGGTGCTCCCTTCCTGGCGCGCCTGGCGGAGTCGACGGGTGATGTTCTCGACGTCGATGATGGCGTCATCGACAACCACCCCGACGGCGATGATGAACCCGGCTAAGACCATCGTGTTGATCGCTGCCCCACGCAGGTAGAGCACCAGCCCAGCGGCGACCAGCGACAAGGGAATGGCCACAACGCTGATCAGCGCCGTCCGCCACTCAAAGAGGAAGGCGATGAGGACTAGAACGACGAGCAGGCAGCCGAGAATCAGCGCTCTGGTCAGGTTCTCGATGGAGATCTCGATGAAGCTGGCAGGCCGGAAAATGGTTGTGTCCATCTCTAAGCCAGGCAGACCGGGACGCAGCTCGTCGATCGCCGCCTCCACCTGACGCGTGACTTCGAGCGTGTTGCCCCAGGGGAGCTTCTCGACGATGAGCATCAGAGCCGGGACCATCGTTGATGACGGCGTCACCAATGAGCGGCTGGTGATCCCAGACCACCGAGGCGACGTCACCCAGGCGCAGCGCCTCTCTCTCCTCGGTCTCGATTGGCACCTGCGCCAGATCGTCAGGAGTGACAAGGGGGAGGACATGTTGAATCGCAAGGCGTTGATTGGGGGTGTCGATGAATCCCCCGGTGCCGATCACCGCCCCCTCGGAGAACCGAAGAAGCCCGGCGTCCAGGGAGTCCGCGGTGACCTCCATCACATCGTTAAGTGAGACGTCGTGTTCCAGCATCCGTTCCGGATCGACCTGGACCTGCATCTGCTGCAGGCGCTCGCCCCACATGGCGACGTTGGCCACGCCAGGAACAGCCAGGAGCCGCGCCCGGATCTTCCAATAGGCGATCATCGACATTTCCATCAGATCCATGTCATCTGAGGAAAGCCCGATCTTCATGACGCGGCTGGTCGACGAGAGCGGCTGCAACATGACGGGTGGTGCGGCCCAGGTCGGCAGGTCGGCCGTGACCGTGGCCATGCGCTCGGAGACCAATTGCCGCGCGGCCATGAGGTCGGTGCCCGGCTCGAACAGCATCACCACCGATGAGTACTGGGGAACCGACTTGGAGCGCATCACATCGAGCCCCGGCACACCGCTGAGCGCCTGCTCCATGGGGATGGTGACCAATGCCTCCACATCGGCCGCGGAGAGACCGAAGCAGATGGTGTGCACTTCGACCTTCGGCGGCGCGAACTCAGGGAAGACATCGACCGGCATGGCGCGCAGCTGCCCGCTGCCGAAGATCAACAAGGCCGCGGCCAAACCGACGATGAGGAAGCGAAACTTCAGACTCGAGGCAACAATCCAGCGCATCGACCTGCCCCTCCGGGCACCACTAGTGCCTCAGATTCTTTGCACGAGCACTTCGTGGTGAACCGGGCAGACTCGCGTCGGCGGGGACGCGAGCGCCAGAACGCCTACTTAGTGGCCGAGACCGGACTCGGCGCCGAGCAACTCCGCCCCGCCGATGGTGACCACTTCGGTGCCAGCATCAGGGCCCGCGGTGAGAATGGCCTTGTCGCCCTCGATGCGCTCGATCTCGATGGCTTCGCGCACGAAGACACGCGGCTCTGGACTGGTGTAGGCCCAGGTCCCGCCATCCGGGGAGTAGATGACCGCCGCATACGGGATGATCTTGCGCGGAGCGCCGCTCGACGCATCATCGGCTACCGGAGTCGTGGCGAGGGCAATCCGCTCGGCCGCCCGCTCAGACAACACGATGCGACTGAGGCTGCCGCCTTCGATCGGCTCGACGTATGCTGGTTCGCTTTGGCCCACGCTGGTTTCATCGGCAGCTACACCCGAATACACGACGAGCCCCAGCGCACTGATCAGTACGAGGGTGACGACCCAGGAACGGCGGTGAGCTTTCATGACGCGTTGTCCTCCGACCCTATCAAGGCGATCCGCTAATCTGCCGAACCGGTAGCTGGTTTGGTCGTGCTCCACGGGATCTGGTCCGTCTCAGCTTCAGCTTGCAGGGCTGGGAGCGAAGGCCAGATACAAAGGAGGCAAGACGATGAGACTGACAATGGTTGCGGTGACCAGTCCGCCCAGAATGACGACCACGGCCGACCGGACGACCTCGTTCCCCAGCACCGGTGCCGGCCCAACCAGGGGCAACAACGCCAGAGCAGTGGCCACCGCGGTGGTCACGATCGGCGCCACCCGCTCTCGCGCGCCTCTCAAGACCAGGGCCGGGCGGAAGGGCCCGCCCTCATCCCGCTCTGTCTGCAGGTAACTGTTCATGAGCAAGAGCGCGTTGCGTGCGGTCAGGAGGAACACTCCCAACAAGCCGGCCAGCGCGCCGAGTGAGATCACGCCGTCAACCGCCAATGCCGCGACTAGGCCCCCGGCGAGTGCCGCCGGCAACGCGAGGAAGACTGACCCCCGCCAGCCGCCAGCTTCCGAAGGCGGCCTGGAGCAGCAGGTAAATGCCAATCAGCGCGGCGATTGCAAAGCCAAGCAACTTCTGCTCCTCGGTCTGCTGCGCTGCATAGTCACCGAGGATTTCAGCGTGGTATTCCAGCGGGAACTGGACACCCTCCAGCGCTCGCGCGATGTCGCTGCTGACGGCACTCGGATCCCGCCCAACCACATCTGCGCCGACATCGAGGTAGCGAAAGACGCCCTGATGGGTGATGCGTATTGACGCTCGGCGCCACCCGCACATCGGCCACGTCACCCAGCCGCACGTGCTCTCCACCCGGGGTATCAATCAGCAACTCACGGACGCTGGTCACGCTGTGGCGCGTCTCCGGCACCCCCCAGACCACCACCTCGAACACCTTCTGATCTTCGAAGAGGTTGCCGACTTCCATCCCCGACAGCAGCGCCGCCGCGGCGCGGCGCACATCACCCGGCTTGACACCGGCCTCCTGGGCACTTGGCCAAGATCGACCTCGATCTCGACGTTCGGCTCTTCGATCAGTGCCGACACGTGTGGATCGGCGACGCCTTCGATTCCCCCAATAAGGGTACGAACTTCTTCTGCCTTGGCGCGGAGGATATCGAGGTCCTGGCCGTAGAGCCGGACGACGACGGCATCCGGCGACCCACTCAGAATCTCCCGCAGCCGCTCGTCCGAGTAGGTCAGGACTTCGCGGTCGAGACCCGGATAGCCATCCACCACCTCCTGGATAGCGGTGACGGCTGTCTGTTGGTCGGCGGCAGGATCGAGGTTGACCCAGATTTCCCCGCCGTTCACGTCGGTGGACTGGTCGGACGTAATGGCGCGCCCCACGTGGGCTCCCACGTTGCGGACCCCAGGAATCGCCCGTAGCTCCTGAACGACAAGGCCAGTGACCCGGTTCATCTCAGGCAGAGACGTCCCGGGAGCGCCCTCCCAGTGAATCAGCAGGTCCCTGTCCTGCAAGGAAGGAAGCATCGCGTGGCCGGTCAGCGGGAGGACCGCGAGGCCAAGTGCAACGAGAGCAGCCCAGACCCCGAGCGCCCAGCGCGGGCGGCCGACGATGGGCGCGAGGACCCGGTCGTAGCGGTGCTGGAGGTGATAGACGAGCGGCGACTCGCGCCGGTCAAGCGGTGCATTCCGTAGAAGGAGCAGGGCAAGTGCCGGCGTAACGGTGAGCGCGACGACCATCGAGGCCAGCAGCGCCAACGCGTAGGACAGCGCAAGAGGTCCAAAGAACGCGTTAGGAAGACCCCACGTGAACCCAACAAACAAGACAGGCAACAACGCGAGCAGACCGATCAGCGTCGCGTAGACGAGCGGACCGCGTGTCTCGAGCACAGCTCTCCGAACAACATCCGCCGACGACGTTGCGAGCGCGTCCTGTGGCCGCTGTTGGAGGCGCCGCCTGATGGCATCGACTGGGGTGACGGCATCGCCAACGAGGGCGACCAGAGCTACCACGAATCCGGTCAAGATGACGGTATTGAAGGTGGCACCACGCAGGTAGAGCACGAGTCCAGCGGCAACCAGCGAGAGCGGGATCGCCACGGCGATGACCACCGTGCTTCGCCAGTCATACGAGAAGGCGGCGATCACCAGGACTAGCAGGAAGGCGCCGACCAGCAGGGCAGCACCGAGATTGCCGATCGCCGTGTCGATCGAGGACGCCGGCCGATAGACGGAGGTGTCGATCTCAATTCCGGTCAGACCCGGGGCGAGCGCCGCCAGCGCCGCTTCCACACCCTTTGTCACCTCGAGGGTGTTGGCGTCGGGGAACTTCTCGATCACGAGCAATAGGTCGCCATCGCTGTTACCGGAGATGTTGTCGCCAATGAGCGGCTGGTGGTCTTCGACGACGGTGGCCACGTCACTGAGGCGGAGCACTTGCTCATCTGAGTTCTCACCGCCGATATCATCAGTTGTCAGCGGAACCTGAGCCAGATCGTCCGCGGTCTTGATGGGGAGCAGGTGCTGGATGCCGAGCCGCTGGTTGGGGGTGTCGATAAATCCGCCGGTACCGGGGGTCGACGCTTCCAGGAAGGTCAGGGGCGAGACCCAGAGCGCGTTGCCGGTGGTCTCGATAACATCGAGGAGCGAGACATTGTTCTCTCGTAGCCGCTCCGGATCGACCTGCACCTGGAGCTGCCGGTTCCGCTCCCCCCAGATCGCGACATTCGCGACACCGGGGATCCCCAACAGGCGGGGCTTGATTGTCCAGTGGGCGATCACCGACATGTCGATGGGCGAGACTTGGTCTGAAGAGAGCCGAGCCAACATGACCCGGCTCAGCGACGACAAAGGCTGGATCATCTGCGGCGGTCTCGAAACCTGCGGTAGTGCGTGCGCCTCTGTCAAGCGTTCTTGCACGACCTGCCGCGCGCGCATGATGTCCGTCCCAGGCTCGAAGATGAGCTGGATCCTGGAGAGTCCGGGTAGCGACTCGGACTGGATGTCGTCAAGCCAGGCCACTCCATTGAGCAGGTCCTGCTCCATAGGAACAGTGATCAATTGCTCGACTTCCGGAGCGGAAAGCCCGAGCGCTTCGGTCTGAATCTCCACCATCGTCGGGGTGAACTCCGGCAGGACGTCCACCGGCACCTCGGAGAGCTGCCTGACGCCGACGATCATGATGGCCACAGCGAGGGCGACGACCACGAGGCGATACTTCAAACTCGACTCGACGATCCAGCGCATCGTTGCTCTCCCCGCGGGCGAGACCACTAAGGGTGCCTGAGACCTGCGATACGCAACCGCACCGCAGTCGCGCACGCATGTCGCCGGGATCACCAGACGGTAGCTGTGCGCGCATGCACGACTACCGAATCCGACTCAACGGAAAACTGATCGGTTATCTATCCAAGAGATCATTATGACTATACATCAAAACTTCATCTTCTACGGATGGATACTGTCTAAGGCACTTTAGGGCCTGGCTGGGCCGGGTGTGAGCGTGGCATCCGCGGCCCCAGTAGGGGCTGATAACTTGCCGGACCGCGGTGCCGTGCCCGGCTAAATAACTCAGCGCCTGTCAACTTCTCCAGGGACAGAAGTCGAACTTTCCAGATTTCGGTCGATACCACGATTGACGCGATTTTTGCGGACGTGTACAAACCAGTTGCGCGCGAGTCTGGGACGCGCTGCTGGGTGGAGGAAAAGGGGAAGATGCGAATGTTCATTCTGATGCGGTTAATAGCGGCGATCGTCGTCGCGGTGGGGCTGTCCGTGGCGACGAGTAGCCCAAGTGCCGCCCAAGACGATGTGGCGACGGGTCGGACCGCGGCGCAGGAAGTGCGCGAACTGGTGCTCAAACAGCGCGAGCGAGTGCTGGCCCACGTAGCGGCGATCATGGCTGGTGACGAGGAAGACACTGAGTCGGCTGAGATAGCCGAGATAGAAGAGGCCGAGGAGGGCGAGGACGGGGCCGAGGAGGGTGAGGACGGCGAAGACGAAGACGAAGACGAAGAGCGAAGACGAAGGCGTCGGCGGCGAGGACTGCGAGGTAGCCCCCGGCGGAGCCGTTGGTGGCGAAGCAGAAGGTGACGCCGTCGCCGGCGACGAAGCAGAAGATGAGGCTTCCGCCGACGAAGCGGGGGCTGAGGAAGAGGAAACTGGCGAGTCCGTCGGCGGCGAAGCAGAAGACGCTCAACCGGTAGGTGGTGACGCCGATACTGCGGGCGAGCAGGAGGTTTGCATTTTGCCGTCGACAGGTACAGGCACTAGCGATGATACGTCCGGCGTGCTATCGGCGTTTGCTGCACTCGCGGCTGTAGTCGCCGCCGGGTTCGGCCTGCGGCAGAGATTCATCTGAGACGCAGTTCGGAAAGTGATCCGCACCGCAGCTACTTCAGCGCCTACAAGGCGTCTGGAGGATTGATGAACAGACCGACCGTGGCGGTCACCGCCACGGTCGGATCCATCTGGTTGTCCATGATAGGCGGTTAGTGCCGTCCTGGGGAGTCGCCGGTCAATCGCCTCCAGCGCCGGCGATGCCGATTGGTGCGGCGGGGGCGGCAGACTCGTGGACCGGGACCCCGGCTTCCGGTCCAAAGCGCCCCTTGTAGGAACCGCGCACCAGCTGACGCAGCAGGAGGACGAATTCGTCGTCATCGCGACCACCGGAGAGCCAGACAGTAAGCGGCCGGGCGCCCGCGACGCCTTGCAAGCGCACCCCACCCCGACGCCGCGCCACGCCGCCAAACTCGGTCCAACGCCGGAACGGCGTCCAGGCGGCACGGATCCCTCGCGAGGTCATCGTGTAGCGAACGGGCAGGGCCAGCAACAGCGCCAGCAGCGCCGTCACCAGCAGGAGGGTCAGCGGACCGATCTTGCCCAATGCGAGCGAAACGACCGAGGCAACAAACACGAGTCCAACCGACGGACCGTGCATGCGCAGGCGACCCAGCACGGACAGGGTCTCGCGGCCGACCAGGTTGCCAGAGGCTCGCTCACCCCACGGAACCCAGACCCGGGAAAACAGGGCCACGGTAACGGCCAGCAGGATGAGTGCGGTTGCGTTCAGGTTCATGTCTCGGATCCTCAGGGAAGGGCTCAGGATGCGTCCACAGGGCTGGGCAAACTCACGGGCCAGTGCCCGCGCACCGAGTCGTTGAAGTGGACTTGCAAGAGTAGTTCCCGCGCCGGTGGGGCACAGCGTGCGCCCGCATTCGTACGCAATAAAAACGTCTGGCCGCGGCGGCGCGTTCCGATCCGGCGTCCGATGCCGGACATTGCTCTAGTGTGACACCTCATCACCGCGTAGTCTCTGGAGCAATGTTAAGATCGAAGGACCCGTCAGTTGGCCGCGCGATACAAATCTCGTCCGGAGGTCAGGTTTGTTCCGAACTCTCCACGAGAATGACGCGCCATGCGAGGCAATGTGAGACGCTGCACCGCGGGGAGAGGAGGGGAACAACGATGAATGCGAACGATATCCGACGCATAGCCGTGGTCGGAGCCGGGTTGATGGGGCACGGTATCGCCCTGGAGCTCGCCGCGCACGGGTTCACCGTCCAGCTGCACGACCGGGATCAGGCGCAGCTCGATCGAGCGCGTGACGGCATCACGAATGGACTGGCGCGCCTGGTCGCGATCGAGCGCATCACGCGCGACGCCGCGGCGGCGGCCCCGGGGCGAATCACCATGGGTCGCGATCTGCGCGCGGCCGTCACCGACACCGACCTGGTCATCGAGGCGGTTTCCGAGGACCTGGACGTCAAGCGGTCCATCTTTCGCGACCTCGACGCCTGGGCGCCGCCGAGCGCGATCCTGGCGAGCAACACATCGACCTTCATGCCGAGCTTGCTGGCGGCGGCCACCGATCGACCGCGGCAGGTGATCGTGACCCACTACTTCAACCCGCCCTATCTCCTGCCACTGGTCGAGCTGGTGCGGGGCGACCAGACCTCTGACGAAACAGTGGAAACCTTGCGCGGGCTCTATCAGAGCATCGGCAAGAGCCCGGCCGTGGTGCAGAGAGAAGCGCCCGGGTTCGTCGGCAACCGTCTCCAGATCGCGCTCCTGCGCGAGGCACTCGCCATCGTCGACGCCGGCATCGCCAGCCCGCGGGACGTCGATACGATCATCAGGACGAGTTTTGGCCGCCGCCTCGCGGTGGCCGGCGTCTTCGAGGTCTTCGAGGCCGCGGGCTGGGATCTGACCCTCACCGTCGCCGAGCAGCTCTTTCCCGCCATCGACCGCTCCTCCGAACCACCGGCGAGTCTTCGCCAGAAGGTCGCCCGCGGCGAGCTCGGTCTCAAGTCGGGGCAGGGCTTCTACACGTGGACGCCGGACGAAGCGGCGGCGCTGAGGAAGCGGATCGCCGATGGACTCGCCGCCATCGCCCGCCTCAGCGACGGTGCAAGCTCTGGAGACCCGGATGCATAGGGTAACGCCCATTCAGCTCCAGGCTCCCACGGGAATCTCATGAATCTCTCACGGCTGCGATAGACTGGAACCGTAACCCATCGGGAGGCGAGTGATGAACGGCGTCCACGACATGGGCGGCATGCACGGCTTCGGTCCCATCGTGCGCGAGGAGAACGAGCCTCTCTTTCATGCAGACTGGGAGGCGCATGTCCGCGCCATGATGGCGGTGGCCAGGGGCCGGGGCTACTTCAATATCGATGCGTCCCGACATGGCATCGAGCGGATGGAGCCGGCGCACTACCTGCGGGCGTCGTACTACGAGCGCTGGCTGGCCACGATCGAACTGAACCTGATCGAAGGCGGCTTCCTGTCCGGCGAGGAGCTCGACGCCAGAACGGAGTTGTTGCGGGAGGATCCCGAGGCCCCACTTCCGCGCAGCGCCGCCATCGCGACCGTGCCGGAGCCGCCGGATGAGCACCCCGGCTCTCCACTTCCAGTGTCACGCTTTGCTGTGGGCGACGCTGTCGTAACGCGCAACGTTCACCCGCCGGGACACACCCGGCTTCCGCGCTATGCGCGTGGCAAGCGAGGCGTCATCCAACGTCTTCACGGAGCGCAGATCTTTCCCGACACCAACGCCCACGGACTTGGCGAGAATCCGCAGCCGCTCTACGCGGTCCGGTTCGAAGCCCATGAGCTGTGGGGGGAGGCCGCTGAATCAAGCCAGACAGTTTCGATCGACTTGTGGGAAAGCTACCTGGAGCCGGCTGCGCGATGAACCTGCACGAGGCCGGATTGGACAGGCGTTTACGTCAAGGATGCGAATCATGACCTATGACCCGGAGCAGGAGCCGTATGTGGCGCTACGGACCAAGGCCCTGGAGTCGCTCCTGATCGAGAAGGGTCTGCTAACGGCCGAAGCCGTCGATGAGCAGATCAGCGAGTATGAGCGAGATATCGGTCCGCTGAAGGGGGCCAGGGTCGTGGCCCGCGCCTGGGTCGATCCGGACTTCAAGGCGCGGTTGCTCCAGGACGGGTCCGCTATCGCCGAGCTGGGTCTTCCCGGCGGCGGCAACCTCGTCGTGGTCGAGAACACGCCAAGCGAGCACCACATGGTCGTCTGCACGCTCTGCTCGTGCTATCCCTGGATGGTGCTCGGCCTGCCGCCGACCTGGTACAAGAGCTTCGCCTATCGCTCGCGGGCGGTGATCGAACCGCGAGCGGTCCTCCGCGAGTTCGGGTTGGAGCTCGACGAAAGGGTCACGGTGCACGTCCACGACAGCAGCGCGGAGGTCCGCTACATGGTGCTCCCAGAGCGTCCCGCCGGCAGCGAGGGATTGACGGAAGAGGAGCTGGCGGCGCTGGTCACGCGCGACGCCATGATTGGCGTGGCCAAGGTCGGTGGGCCGGTCCATCATCTCCAGGGCGTAGTTCCCGGCTAGGACGCGCGGAGCGACGATGTCCGATCGACGCATCGAGGATCTCGGCGACAGCCTGGCCGTGCCCCGCAAGAACGGGGAGCTCGTTTTCGAGGCTCCCTGGGAGGGGCGCGTCTTCGGCATGGCAGTCGCCCTGAGCGATGACCAGCTCTACGCCTGGGACGAGTTTCGAGACCACCTGGTCGCGGAGATCGCGGCCGCCGAAGAGCATGGGGATGCCTCCGGTTACTACGAGCGCTGGCTGGCGTCGTTCGAGCGCCTCTTGCTCGACAGCGGTGTGGTCACCGCCGACGAGCTCGATACACGGACCGCCGCATACGCGGCCGGGGTCTATGACGAGCACGAGCACTACGAGACGACGTCGGACGCCATTGCCAGTCTGACGCGCTCGCCGCATACGTCCGGGGTGCGCAATATCGTCTGGCGGGCCGACGGGGAGCCGATCAACGTTTTCCGCCGCCCGGGGCAGCTGTTCGTTTGCGCGACCGGCTGCTGCTGCGGGCACACGGAACGAGGTCACGCGCCGGTGCCGGAGGAGCTCTATCACCGCGAGTGGGCGCGGCGGCGCATCCGCCACAAGGTGCATCTGTCGTTGGGGGGATGCCTGGGTCCCTGCGCGCTCTCGAATGTCGCGCTGCTGCTCTTCGCCGGCCACCAGATCTGGTTCCACTCGATCGCCGGTGACGAGCAGGTGATCGCCATTTTCGACTACATCGAGGCGATGGTCCGCGCGGATCGGTACCTGCCGCCGCCACCCGCCCTCGCTCCGCAAGTCTTCGACGTCTTCGACTGGCCCGGGCCGGAAGCCGCCGCGCCGGGTGCCGAGCCGGCGTACCAGGAAGCGCTCGCCGCTAACCTCCCCTCTGGATAGAGGAGGCTTGCACCTGGCGCGAGCGACGAATGCGTTCGCTAACGCTAGACACAGCAAAACGCCGACAAGTTCCGCGCTTGCGCGCGAGCCTCATCGGCGTCTGCTGTGCCGCCCGCTTCCGGGATTGCTCCCGTCCGCGTTTGGCGTACAGTGAACGTACACCCTCCGTGCCCCGTTGTCAATACCCTGAAGAAAAGATCCTCAACCGAGCGGCGCGTAATCAAGGATCGCCAGGTAGCTGCAGCGCTCGGAGCTGGGGTTTTCGAAGCGATGTGAGACGCTGGCCCGGAAGTAGAAGGCATCGCCCTCCTGCAAGAGGTGCGGCTCCGCGCCGATAACGATCTGAAGCGTGCCCGACTCGACGAGCACGTACTTGTCGATGGCCGGGTGGTACGGACGGAGATCGTCGGTGGCGGTGAAGGGCGGCAAGATAGCGCGGATGAACTCGATACCGCGACCGGCGAAAGCGGGGGAGAGCAATTGACGCTCGATCCCCGTTACCGGGTCGCGGAAGACCAGGCGCTCGCCCTTGGGAATGGTGACGACCGGACGCCGATCCTCATCCCCCAACAATTCCGCGAGACTGACCCTGAGCGCCCGCGCGACGTTTGTGGCCGCGGTGAGCGAGGGGCTGTGCTCGCCGCGCTCGAGATTGGAGAGCGTGGCGCGGCTGATCCCGGCCGCCGTGGCCAGGGCATCCAGGGTCAATCCCTGCCGCTGCCGCGCCGTGCGTACCCGCGCGCCGAAGCGCATGGTGATGGTTGGGTCCGGAGGCAGCCGCGGTTGGGGCAGACGTTTGTATCATAAATTGGATTTCTCCATTATAGTAGAATCGCCAACCGACGAGTCGGTTCCTAACGGTCTAGGATACCGGGGAGCCGGGAGAGGTAGCGGTCTGATGCGAGAGGCAGTCTTGCTGGTGACGGCGGCGAGTTGCGGGTTCATGGCGTTCATGTTCGGCAAGACATCGGATAACGACTGGGGGAGTGTGCTCATGTCGGTGATGCTTGCCGGATCGGCAGGTGTTCTACTCATCCTGGCCGCCGAGTAGGTGTTCCTTCCTCGAAGACGGAAGAACGAACAACTCTTGTCAGGTCAGAAGTGGGAGCCCGGCAGGTGGGGTACCGCGGTCGGGGACCATTGACGTCGCGGCGATCGTCAAGTCCGTCTAACTTCGTTCCTTTGCTCGGCGGCATCCTGGCCCTGGCAGCGGCGATGGGCATTGGTCGCTTCGCGTACACACCGCTCCTGCCAGCCATGCAGGAGACAGCCGGGCTCGATCCCACCCAGGCTGGACTTCTCGCCGCCGCCAACTACGCGGGCTACCTGGTGGGGGCGCTGCTGGTCGCGGTTGCCGTGCCCGCGTCCGCACGCATTCGGGTCCTGATGGTGTCCGCCAGCGCGGTGGCGGCCACCACCGCGTTGATGGCGACCACGACGAATCTCGCTGCCTGGAGTGTCGTCCGCTTCATCGCCGGTCTGGCCAGCGCCGGAGTGCTCGTGATAGCCACTGGCATCGTCCTCGACAGCCTGCGGCGACAGGGCCGGGCAACGCTCTCCGGGTGGCTGTTCAGCGGGGTCGGTCTCGGCATCGTGGTCTCGGGCGTCGTCGTGCGCCTGACGAGAGAGATGCTCGGTTGGCGCGGAGACTGGCTCTTGCTCGCCCTCCTCGCCACCGCCGCGATCTACCCCTGCTGGCGGTGGCTGCCCCGCGCTGTGCACGTGCATGCGAACGCCCGGTCCACCACGTCAACACTGGAGCCAGCGCCGGCCTCGATGAGGAACCATGCGGCGCCGATCGCTCATGGACTGCTATTCACGGCCTACTTCCTGGAAGGGATTGGCTATATCGTCACGGGGACCTTCCTGGTGGCCATCGTCGATAGCACACCGGGGCTGCGGGGCATCGGCGTCAACGTCTGGATCGTCGTCGGTCTGGCGGCTATCCCATCCGCCGTCCTCTGGGCGGCATTGGCCGGACGCACGGGGTATGCACGGGCTTTGGCCGGCGCCTATGTGCTGCAGGCAATCGGCATTGCCCTTCCCATCGCCGGCGGCGCCAGCGCCGCGTTCGCCTCAGCACTGTTGTTCGGAGGCACGTTCGCCGGTATCACAGCCCTCACCCTCACCCTGGGTGGGCATCTGGAGACCAGCCGTTCGGCTCGCCTGATCGGGATGCTGACCGCCGTCTTCGGTCTCGGCCAGATGATCGGTCCGGTGCTGGGCGGCGTCATCGCCCACCGAACCCAGAATTTCACTCTGGCGCTCGCCGCCGCGGCAGTCTGCGTCCTCGCCGGCGGCGTGCTGATGGCATCGCTACAGCCGTTCGATCCACTGCGGCAGGGGTCGCAAACGTCATCCGGCGAAAACAGGTCCACGCCGCCGATGCCGGCCGGTCGCACGCGGTAGGCTTGGGTCATGACCATGCCCGACCGAAAGAGGATGGAAGCGATGGAGCTCGATCAGGCGGCGAAGAAGAAAGTCCTGCGTGACTTTACCTACGGACTCTACGCGGTGACGGCCACCCACGACGGCGAGCGCGGTGTTTTCACCGCCAACTGGTTGAGCCAGGCGTCGTTCGAGCCACCGCTGGTGATGCTCTCCGTCGAGAACGACAGCTCGACCTTGCCCCTCATCCGCGGCAGCGGGCGCTTTGCGATCTGTCCCCTGGACGAAAACCAGAAGGCGCTGGCGGGGGCGCTGGGTCGCCCCAAAGCCCGCGCTGGGGACAAGTACGAGGCGCTCGACCTGGCCGTCGTCGACACCGAGAGTGGCGTGCCCGCGCTGGCTGACAGCCTCGGCTATGTCGTCTGCGATGTCCGCCATGAGGCGCCCGCCGGCGACTCGGTCGTCGTTATCGGCGAGGTCGTGGAGGCCCGCTCCTTCGCGGACACCCCACCGCTGGAGATGCGCGCCGCCGGATTTCGCCACGCGGGATAGCTTCCGGAGGGGGGCGCTGCGCTGAGGGGGGGCGCCTTCGGCTGAGGGGGGCGGCCGCTCCGCGGCCTGAGGGGGAATGGGGAGAAAAGGGGCAGGGCGGGAACTCACCTCGTCCTTTGACCTTCTCCTCATCCCCCCTGGAGCGAAGCGACCCCCTTCTGCCCCTCAGCGAAGCGCCCCTCTAGCCTCTCGCTGGTTCCTGCGAGAGGTCCTCCTGCTGCTCGGTCGCGTCTTCCACGGTGTACTCGTCCTCGATGTCGCCGTCATCCTCCAGCTCGTAGTCACCGGAGGCGATGACGTGCAGATCCTCCAGCACGTCGTAGGCGGCGAACGTGGCCTCCGCGAAGTCGACCTCACCATGCACGTAGCGGACGAAGATTTCCGTCAACTCGGTGCCAATCCCGCGGGCGAGCATCTCCTGCTCCGCTGGGTTCTTGTCCATTCCGGCGCCCCCATTTCCGCCCGCACCTGATCCGGGCGATGACCTACGCATTCTGCCGCACGGCGGCGCCAGTACGGGAGAGTATCGCCGGTTGAGGGTGAAGGGGGTGCCGCTTCGCTCAGGGGGTGCCGGTCGCTGCACTCCCTCAGGGGGAGTCGCCCGCGGCTCAGGGGGTAAAGGACGAAGGGAAAGACGACCCAACCCCCTCTCCCGCCGAAGACAGGAGAAGGGGGTTAGGGAGTGAGGGCAGAGGTCGGCTCGCCAGCTGCTTACCGACTTGCCGACTTCCGACTTCGGACTTCCGACTCGATGCTAGTCCGCGCCGATGGCGCTAGGCTCGACCGTCACCACCAGCATGCTGGCACCGGTCGGCGCCACCATCCAGGCCACCACCAAGGCAATGAACGCTACGAACGCCGCGATCGTCATCATGTCCATGCCGTTCCCTCCTTCGACTGTCCGCCTTTGCGGATTGCGGGCGACGCAGGCGTCGCCCCTACACGTTGCCTTCTTCTTCTCGACTCCCCGACTGCTCGACTCCTCGACTCGTCACAACTGGTACGCCACCTCGCCGTGCGTGGTGGCATCGAGACCGAGGACTTCCTCCTGCTCCGGCACGCGCAGGCCAACGGTGACGTCGACGATTTTGAGGATGATCCAGGTCGCGGCGGCCGTGAACGCCGCCACGGCGGCCACCGCAACCGCCTGCTTCAGCAGCTGCCCAGGGTTGCCGTAGAAGAGGCCATCGGCACCGGCCGAATTGACCGTCGTCGTCGCGAAGAGCCCGGTCGCCAGCGCGCCCCAGATGCCACCCACACCATGGACGGCGAAGACGTCGAGCGCGTCATCGACCCCGACGTTTCGCTTCAGGATGTCTACCGCGAAGAAGCAGAAGATGCCGGCGCCAAGACCGATCAGAATCGAGGCGGGCGTATCGACGAACCCGGCGGCCGGGGTGATCGCGACCAGACCGGAGACCGCACCGGCCGCCAACCCGAGCAGGCTGGGATGCCCGTGCCGGAGCCAGGAGGCGGTCATCCAGGCGAGACCGCCCATCGCCGCGGCGGTGTTGGTGACCACCAGTGCGTTCACCGCCAGACCGTTCGCGCCGAGAGCGCTGCCGCCGTTGAACCCGAACCAGCCAAACCAGAGGAGACCAGCGCCGAGCACGGTATAGGTCAGGTTGTGCGGCTCCAGCGGTGCGCTGCCGAAGCCGATGCGCTTGCCGAGCATGCCCGCGGCGACCAGTGCCGCTACTCCGGCGGTGATGTGGACGACGGTGCCGCCGGCAAAGTCGAGTGCGCCGTACGTGCGCAGCCAGCCGCCGACACCCCAGACCCAGTGGGCCACCGGAGCGTAGACGAGCGTCGCCCAGAGGAGACTGAAGATGGCCATCGCCTTGAACCGCTTGCGCTCGGCGAAGGCGCCGGAGATGAGCGCCGGAGTGATGATGGCGAACATCATCTGGAACGCCATGAACGAAAGCGCCGGGATCGTCGCCGCATAGTCGGCGTTCGGCTCCTGCCCGACTCCGCGCAGAGCCAGCCAGTCGATGCCACCGATGAGGCTTCCGCCCGGGGCAAACGCCAGCGAGTATCCCCACAGCACCCACTGCACGCTGATCAGCGCCAGGATGAAGAAGCTATGCATGATGGTGGACAGCACATTCTTGCGCTGCACCAACCCGCCGTAGAAGAAACCCAGAGCCGGCGTCATCAGCATCACCAGCGCCGTTGACATCAGCACCCAGGCGGTATCACCGGTATCCAAGACTTCCCTCCCTATACGCGCCGCGCCAAGCGACAGCCATTCGCCGGGTCGCGACGGACCCTTCTAGGAGGAGTCTAGGAACCGGGCAATCCCATGAATACGTGCCGTGTGGACGAATTGCTCATCGGGTTTAGTGCAATTTGCACAATTTTCGGATGGACTCGCCAGAGTGCGCGGCGCTGGCCGATCGCGTTTGTGCGCCAAGAACAAGCGGGAGCGGATGCAAACGTGCGGCTCGCCACCCCGCGGCGGGAGCTCACCAACCTGGGTTCCAGGGAGGAAACCGCTCCGGCTCGGGCAGCGACAACGCTGGCCGGTGTTGGGGGAAGACCAGCTCCGCGCGCGGCTCCGCTACCGACCGCCGCAGCTCGTAGTTGAGCATTTTCACCGTCGAAGGGATGGCTCCGGCACTCTCCATGCGCCGGATGGCCGGACCAGGGTTGGTCTCCGAGCTGAAGAGCGCATCTTCCAGAAGAAAGACGTGCTGCCCCGCCTCGATCAGACCGAGCACCGATTGCAGCACGCAGACGTCGGTCTCACCGCCGGCGACGGCGATCTGGCTCCGTCCCAGCCGGCCGATCGCGTCCACGATCGACGGCTCACCGCAGCAGTTGAAGGTCTGCTTGGTATGACGCTGCCCATGCGCCGGGAAGAACGGCTCCAATCGCTCCGGCAACCAGCCCTTGGTCTCGATCGGTTGCTCGAAGGTGGCCAGGAACGGCACTTCGTAGACGGTCGCCAGGGCGAACAGGAACTCCAGCCGCGCCAGCAACGGCTCGCTCTCCCCGGCCATCCAGCCGTCGAGGAAATAGGGCTGCACGTCGATGACGACGATCGCCAGATCTGTCGGGTCAACCATCAATCGGACCATCACACGTATTCCCTCTGCAGTCGGTTGGGCTATGGCGCTCAAGCTGGATCCTGGCGACTCTGCTAATTGCCCGATCCCGCGTGCGATGTGCAGCGCCTACCTCAGATGACGAGCACGGCGTCCAGCTTTGCCTCGGCCAGCCGTGCGTTGAACGCAGGCAAGTCGGCGGCGATGAGCCTCTCGAACGACGCGATCTTTTCGTCGATGCGGGTCTGCAGGTCGTTGAAAACCTCCTCGGCGACGTCGGTGGGTCGGTAGTCGCCGAGTGAGACGTCGGCGGCGAGCGCCGTCAACTTGCCGAGGAGGCGCACCCCGTAGTTATAGGTCTCCCAGTCGCAACGAAGGTCCGCTACGAGCAGTGTCTTTTCGATCTCTAGCACGGCATCCCGCAAGCCCTCTGCGGCGCTTGCCACCTCCGCGCTCCCTTCCCGGTCTCGGGTTCGCTTCGCCCAACCGTCGAGCTGCGCTCGCAGGTCGCGCATGCGGTTGATCGTGGTCGTGGTGTGGTCGACCTGACGGTGAATCCGCAATAGCAAGTCATGCTGAGCGTCGAGATCAGCCTGAGTGGCCGCCACGTTCCCCGGTTTGAGGATGCGGAAAGGCTGGGTCAACACGGTGGCTCCGACGGTCAGCGTAACGGTGTATTCGCCGGGAGCGACCATGGGACCGACGATCGGCTCCTTGCAGGGCGGATCGGTCCCCTCGATCCTGGTCGCCGGAGTGTGGCGCATATCCCAGACGAATCGGTTCCAACCAACCTGGGCCGGTACCCGGCGCTCCTTGGCCTGGGGCGGGTCATCCTCTTTGCGGCTGGAGAATTCCCGGATCGTCTCGCCATTCGCGGCGCGGAAAGTCAAGCCGATCGGCTCCTCGGGTGCGCCAACCAGCCGGTAGGTGATGATCACCCCCGCGGGTGGGTTCTCCCCGACGTCGAGGTACGTGCGGACGGCCTCGCCGTCAGCCGACGTCTCCACGGTGAATGCGCCGGGGCGCATGGTGAGGTAGTTGGTCGAGCCAGCAACCTCGTCGGCAAAATCGATACCCGGCAGGATGCGCGTGGTGTCCCGCGGAGCGAAGAGATATGGCTCGCCATCCGGCACGCCACCTTGCGGACCCTCGGCCAGGTCCCGCAGCGGGGATAGGTCGTCCAGAATCCAGATCGAACGCCCGTGGGTGCCCGCGATCAGGTCGCTGCCCTTGATCAGGAGGTCGTGGATCGGCGCCACCGGCAAGTTTGACTGCCAGCGCTGCCAGCGGCCGCCGTCATCGAATGAGACGTAGATGCCGGACTCGGTACCGGCGTAGAGAAGCCCTTGCCGCTGCGAATCGGCGCGAATGACACGAGTGAAATCATCCTCGCGGATGCCGGCGTCGATCCGGGACCAGTGCGCGCCGTAGTCGCGGGTCACGTAGAGATACGGTCGGTAGTCGTCGAGCTTGTACCGGGTAGCGGCGACATAGGCGGTGGCGGGATCGAAGGGAGAGGGCTCGATGCCGGAGATCATCGTCCACTCGGGCAAGCCAGGCGGCGTGATCTCCTGCCAGGTGCCGCCGTTGTCACGGCTGAGGTGGAGACGGCCGTCGTCCGACCCGGCCCAGAAGACCCCGACCTCGTGGGGCGACTCGGCAAAGGCGAAGATGGTGGCGTAGACCTCGGCGCCGAGCGAGTCGCGGTTGATCGGGCCGCCACTTGGCTCGAGCGTCTTGGGGTCGGCTCGCGTCAGATCAGGGCTGATCGCTTCCCAGGTCTGCCCTTCGTTTGTGCTCCGGAAGACCTGATTGCCGGTGACGTAGAGCGTATTGGGGTTATGAGGGGAGACGACAATGGGGTAGGTCCAGGCGAAGCGATGCTTGTGCTCTCCGGCGCCATAGCCGCCCATTTCCTCGGGCCAGGTCGTAATGAGACGAATTTGATCGATGCCGCGGTCGAAGCGCTGGAGGGAGTTGCCGCCCCCGGGAGACGAACCGACAGCGCCGACGTAGACGACCTCCGGGTTGTCGGGGCGAACGGCGATGTAGCCGCTCTCACCGGTGCCGGCAATGAAGCCGTCGCCCCAGGTGATCGAGGAGTGGTTGGTGCGGCTGGGGACGGCGACGCTGGAATTGTCCTGCTGGGTGCCATAGACGACGTAGGGCTCGCGGGTGTCGACGGCAATGTGATAGAACTGGGCGGTCGGCTGGTTAAAGGTGGATGACCAGGAAAAGCCGCCGTTGACGGAGACGTTGGCGCCGCCGTCGTTGCCTTGAATCATGCGGCGAGTGTCGTGGGGGTCGATCCACAGATCGTGGTTGTCGCCGTGTGGCGTTGGGATGTCAGCGAAGGTCTTGCCACCGTCGCTGCTCTTCCAGAGTTTGAAGTTGTTGACGTAGACCGTGTCGGCGTCCTGGGGATCGGCGGTGACATGGATGTAGTACCAGGCGCGTGAGATCAGGTTCTGGTCGTCGCTGACTTTCTGCCAATGGTCTCCATGATCGTCACTCCGGTAGAGGCCACCCTCGGTGGCGTGCTCGACGAGCGCCCAGACACGGCCAGGGCGAGCCGGCGATGCGGCCACCCCGATCTTGCCAAGCACGCCGGATGGAAGGTGCGGGCGCTCTGTCAGGTTCTCCCAGGTCTCGCCGCCGTCGACGCTGCGCCAGAATCCGCTATCGGGCCCGCCGCTGCTGATTTCCCAGAAGGAGCGATGGGCCTCCCAGATGGCGGCGTAAAGGATGCGTGGGTTGGTCTCGTCAAGACTGAGATCGACCGCCCCGGCCTGTTCGCTGACGAAGAGAACCTTGCGCCAGGTTACGCCGCCGTCGTCGCTCTTGAACACGCCACGCTCCGAGTTGGGCCCGAAGGCGTGACCGAGCGCCGCGACCCACACGACGTCCGGGTTGTCCGGGTGGACGCGAATCTTGCCGATGTGGCGCGTTTCGCGCAGCCCGAGGTTGCGCCAGCTTCGGCCGGCGTCGGTACTGCGATAGACCCCATCGCCGTGGGAGACATCGATGCGGATGGTGGTCTCGCCGGTGCCGGCGTAGACGACGTTCGCGTCAGAAGGCGCCACGGCCAGGGCTCCGACCGAGGCGGTGGTGAAGAAGCCATCGGACACGGGCCGCCAGTATGTTCCGGCATCGGTCGTTTTCCAGACGCCGCCGGCGACAGCGCCGAAATAGAACGTGCTGGGATCTTGCCGTGTGCCGGCTACGGCAACGACGCGGCCACCCCGGAACGGTCCGATGCAGCGCCATCTGAGCAGCCCCTCAAGATCGAGTTCCTGAATCTCGGACACGGTAGATTCCTTCCACTTCAGGTTAGCGTTGTCGCAACCCCGGCCTAACCCACTGCGCTCAGCTCGAAGTCCGAGTGTCACGCGGCGCATAGCGATGGAATCGATGAAGGCGCTCCGTGGATCTGGACGACGTGATTGTAGCGGCGTGTGATGGGAACGCCGCCGCAGGGTGATGACCACCCTGCCTGAACGGGAACTGGCTCCCACCCCGCGTCGTATACTCGCCGGGCGCCCCGCCGGCCCGCGGGGCGCGTTCGTCAGACCGAGGAACGCCCGCGTGGGACAGGCGATACCGCCGACCAAGGGAATGCCGCGGCACGATCAAGATGCCGGGCACCACAATCAGACCTCGCTCCCTCCTCGCGACGCCTCCGCTGACGGCAACGGCCGCCGGCCGTTCGCGATGCGCGACGACGGCGTTGCCCAATCGCCCGCGCGGGAACCCGCGGCAGCGGCCCGCATCGCGGCGCCCATCGGATTCACCCTCGAAGCGGGACTCTACGTGCTGATCGTGCTGGCCGGAGTGCTGACACGCTTCTGGGATCTCGGATCGCGGGCGCTGCACCATGACGAAAGCCTGCACGCCTACTTCTCCTGGCTCCTCGCCACCGGGCAGAACTACGTCCACGACCCTCTGATGCACGGTCCCTTCCTCTTCCATATGAATGCGCTGGTCTACACCCTGCTCGGCGCCTCCGATGCCTCCAGCCGCTTCAGCGCGGCGCTCTTCGGCGTGATCCTGATAGCCCTGCCGATCCTCCTCCGCGGTGACCGACACCTGGGGCGCTGGGGCGCGCTCACAGCATCCACCCTCTTTCTCATCTCGCCCGCGCTCCTCTACCAGAGCCGCTACATTCGCCACGACATTTTCACCGTGGTCGGCTCGCTCGTGCTCTTCATCGCCATCATGCGCTACATCGAGCGTCCGTCGCGCGGCTGGCTGATTACCATCGGCGCGACCCTCGGCTTTCTGCTCACCAACCACGAGATCGTCTTCGGTATCGCCGCCATTTTCTTCGCCGTCATCGCCGGAGCGCTCCTGTGGGGGCGGCTGCGCGTGCTGGCGCCGTTGCTGCTGGTATCAGGCATCGCGGCCATCGCGCTGGTGGCACTCTTGCCGGACGCCGCGGGCCGACCGCTGCCGTCCATTCCATGGCAATCGCCCACGCAGGACGAGCAGTTCAACTTCTACCGGGATCTCCTCACCCATCCGCTGACGATCGCGCTGGGACTGCTGGCAATCGTCACCCTTGCCGTGGCAGCGCTGCTCCTGCGCCGCCTGCGTGATCCCGATCGACGCGACGAGGGATGGGTGGTGGTCCTCTTCGGAGATCCGCCGCCGGGCAGTATCGCGGCGGCGGTACGCGCGGCCTGGCTGGACCGCGCCGGCGTCTCGGCGGCGCTCATCGCCGGGCTGGTGATCTTCGCGGTCCTCTTCACCACGCTCTTCACTAATCTCTACGGGCTGGCCTCCGGCACCATCGCGACCGACGGCACACTCCTCTACTGGCTGGGCCAGCACGACTTCCGCCGCGGCGAGCAGCCCTGGTTCTACTACCTGCTCCTCATGCCACAGTACGAGCTCATCGCGGTGCTCTTCGGCGTCGCCGCAACGATCCTCGCGGGCGTGCGGGCTTTGCTGGTTGGGTTCCGCCGCATGACGCCCGGTCCGCGCTTCGTCTTCCAGACGTTTCTGGCCATCTGGTTCATCGGTATCTTCCTGGCGCTCTCGTGGGCAGGGGAGAAGATGCCCTGGCTGGTCATCCACATCGCGCTGCCGGCGACGCTCCTGGCCGCGGCGCTGCTCGGTGAATTGGGTCGGAGGTCGGAAGTCGGGAGTCGGAAGTTGAATCCATCCTCCGACGTCCGACCTCCGACCTCCGCCTTCGTTGCACCGCAGTGGGCGCTCTTCGCATCGTTGGTCGCGCTGGCAACCTGCTGGTTTCTCATCGCGGCGCCCATGACCTATGGTGAGTTCGTCTCCGCCGCGGTCACCGGCGGTTGGGAGCGTGCGCTGACCTCCTGGGCGCGGGAGCGCTGGTGGTTGCTGGCGTTACCGCCTCTCGCCGGCATCGCCGGGGTTGGCCTGCTGTGGCTGCGGCGTGGGGCGCGTCTGGCCGCGGAGCCGGCGCTCGCCGCGCTGGTGCTGGTGCTGGCCCTGGCGCAGATGCACGTCGCCTGGAGGCTGGTCTACCAGCAGGGCGACGTACCCAAAGACATGCTCGTCTACACCCAGACCTCCCCCGATATGCACCGCATGGTTGGCGAGCTGACCACCCTCTCGGCGATGACGACGGGCAGCCGCGAGCTGGAGATCTGGTACGACGACAACGACGGCACCTCCTGGCCGATGCAATGGTATCTGCGTGACTTCCCGAACCGGCATCTCTACGGCGGCACGCTTGCCGGTCCGCCAGACGGCGTGCCGGTGGTGTTGGTCGGCGACAAGAACCGATCCTCTGTCGAGCCGTATCTCGAGGGATACACCGCGCAGGAGTACGTGCTGCGCTGGTGGTTCCCGGAAGATCCTGTCTACCGCGATTTCGCCATCGCCCCGGAGATCGCCCCTGGCCGTTCGGCGTGGAGATCGTCCGATCAGCCGCACGGGCCGATCGACATCGCCGCCTCCATCGGCGAGAGCCTCTCCCACCTGTTCACGGCGGAAGGACAGCAGGGACTCTACCGGCTGGTGATGTACCGGGATCTGCCCGTGCGCATCGACTCCTACGGCTACACCCTCTACATCCGTAACGATCTCGTTCCCCTCTACAACCAGATCCGGTATTGAAACGGGACCAGAGACAAAGAAAGAGCCAGGACGGATGACGGACGCTGGGATCACGCCGGAGGAAATCCGGATGCGGGAGGCCGAGGCCGCAAACCGGCAGGGTGTCTTGATCGCGCCGGGTGTCACGCCGGCTGATTCCGCGCCGCCGAGCGTCCTCGACCGGGTGATCCCGTTCGTCGGAGCGACCCCCTGGCAGACGATCGGCTGGGCCGCCACCTTCGCCGTCGCCGTGGCACTGCGTTGCTTACGCCTCGACGACCTGGCGCTCAGCGCGGGCGAAGCGGCGCGAGCCTATGACGCGTGGGCGCTCTTCCGAGGTCAGCCGCCGGTAGGTGGTGAGTCGCTCCCGGACCTGGGCGCGCTCCTCCTGCTCCTGCACGGGACTGGCTTCTTCCTCTTCGGGACGACCGACGTCGTCGCGCGCCTGATTCCCGCGCTGGCCGGGATCGCGATCGTGGCCCTACCGCTGGCCCTGCGCCGGTGGGTCGGTGGCCCGGCGGCGCTCGGCATGGCCGCTCTGGCGGCCACCTCACCGGCGCTCGTCTATGCCTCACGGGTCGTTTCTTCCGAGATCGTCATCGCCGCGCTGGCGCTGGCGGCGGTCGCCTGCCTCGTTCGCCTTGGTGACGCGAGTCTCCTGCAAGGCACCCGCGGCCCGGCTATTGTCCTCGGCATTGTCACCGGAGCCGCTTACGCCGCGGGGCCAAGCGCGATCACGGTGATCGTGAGCGTGATCGTGGGGATCGCGGCCGCCGCGCTGTCCGTCCCGGACGGGACGATCCGACGCGGGCTTGGCGCGCTGCGCCGCGAGCTGCCCGTGTTTCTGCTCGCCATGGTGGCAACCGCCATCCTCTGCTTTACCCGTTTCCTCTCCCACCCGCCCGGTATCGCCGGAGTTGGCGACACGCTCGCGGCCTGGTGGCGGCTCCTGACCGAGAGCAGCGGCCAGCCGGCGGCGCTCTTCCTCATGGCACTGCTCATCTATGAGCCGATCGCCGTCGTCTTCGCCATCGCCGCCGTCGTCCGCAATCGTGGTGACCGCGGTGATGCGGTTGCCCTCTTCGCCGGCTGGTCGGTGACGGCGTTCACGGTCTGGAGCTTCTCGGCGGGACATGAAGCTGGGCACGCCGTTCACGTCGCGCTACCGCTCGTCCTGCTGGCGGGTATCGCCCTCGGCGACATCCTGCACGCGATCGACTGGCGTGATGTCCGGCACGGCAGCGGGGGGCTGCTGGTTCTGCTCATGCTCGGCACCGTGGTCGGTCTGGCGGCGGTCGGCGTGCTTCTGACGCGGGTCGACGACCAGGGTGGCGGACCGACGGCCGCACTGCCCCCGGTCGCCGTGCTCTGCCTGGTCGTCGTGCCCCTGGTCTATCTCATCTGGCGCATGACCGGCGACGAGCGGGAAGCAGGCAACGAGCGGCAACCGGTCTTGATCGCCCTGCTCGTCGCCGCCCTGCTGCTGGGGGCGTTCGGGCTGCGCTCGGCGAACCTGCTCGCCTTCAGCCGCGCCCACCTCGGCACGGAGCTCCTCGCGCAACGGACGGCAACACTCGGCACGCTGCCCCGCATCGAAGGCTTCCTGCATCTGGCGCGCGACGTCGGGGTCAACGAGGGCTCGGCGCGCGACCCCACCGGCAGCCACGGTCTCAGCATCGCGCTCGAGCGGGACGTGCAATGGCCGTACGTCTGGTACTTCCGGGAGTTCCCTGACCTGACGGTGGTGGAGCCGGGAACGGCCGCGACGAGCGGAGCCCAGGTCGCAATCGCCGCCAGCGAGGCGGGTCTGGCCGAGGCCGGGTACGCGACCGAGTCCTGGCCCTGGCAGACGACGGTGCCGCCGCAGTACCTCGATCCCGACATGGGGGCGATCCTGGGCGCGCTGATCAATCCCACCCGCTGGCTCGACGTCTGGCGCTACCTCCTCTTCCGGGACGGCGTGCCCCTACCGCCCGAGTCGACGGTTGCCGTCGGGCTCACGCCGGAGCTGGCGGGGCGAGTCTCGCCGGCAACCGGGCCCTTCAACCTGGCCGATCGTCCCGGACCGGGAACCGAGCCGGGTCAGTTCAAGGACCCGATCGGCGTCGCCGTGGGCGCGGACGGCGTCGTCGCCGTCGTCGACAGCGGTAACGCCCGGGTGCAGCGCTTCGACGGCGACGGCACGTTCCTCGACGTCTGGGGTGAGGATGAGGGTGGAGTCACGTTCACCCGGACCGCCAACGGTCTCGGTCCGACCGGCATTACGACGGCGTCCGACGGCATCACCTGGGTCGCCGACACCTGGGGACACCGCGTGGTGGCCATGGACGCCAACGGAGCGACTGTGCAGACCATCGGCGCGGAGACGGTCGACACCGGCGATGACCCGGCTCGCGTCGACGAGGCGGGGGGGCGTTTCTTCGGTCCCCGCGATATCGCGGTGACCGACGATGCCATCTACGTGGTCGACACCGGCAACGAGCGGGTGCAGCTCTTCACCGGGGAAGGTGTGTTCGTCGACGCCTGGGGCGGTTACGGCTCGGGACCGGACCAGCTAATCGAGCCGGTCGGAATCGCGCTCGGTCCGGACGGGAATGTCTACGTCGCCGACTCCGGCAACGCGCGCATCTCGATCTTCACACCTGACGGCGAGCCTGTCGCACAGTGGCCCGTCACCGCCTGGCCCGCTCCCGCTCCAGGCAGTGTCCCGCCCGCATACCAGCCGTACCTGGCTTTCGACGAGGACGGAAACCTCTATGCGACCGCCTCGAACGCCGGGCAAGTCCTCGTGTTCGACGGCGAGGGAACAATGATCGACACGGTAACGAACGCAGACGGCGAGCGGCTGACGCAGCCGGTGGGGGTCGCCATCGCGCCTGACGGCGCCGTGCTCTTCACGGACATCGGCCGCGACGCGGTGCTGGAGCACACCTCGTCCATACCGGCGGACCTGCAAGTGCAAGCGGAAGATCTGGATCGAGAAGACGTTGGGGCCTCGCCGGTCCCGTGACTATCGTTGCGCGGGCGAGCCGCTCGTCGATTGCGAGGGCAAAGGAGTGGTGATGAGTCGACATGTGATTGCCGTTCTCATATCCGGACTTCTGACGTTGATGTGCGGCACGCTGACACCGGTTTCGACGCGCGCCCAGGAGAGCACGCCGACAGCGGGGACGACCGGGGTCGAGATCGCTCCCGGTGTGACCTTCGAGCTGCTGCCGTCCTCGGAGGACCCACCAACGCTCTACCGGCTGCGCCTTGCGCCGGGCGTCTCCCTGCCCTTCGTGGATGACCCGGCGATCTCGCTCGTCTACGTTGAATCAGGCGCCCTCTCGTTGAGGCTGGACGCCGCTGTCAGTGATGCGCGGCCAGATGGGACCGACGACCAAGAGGCGCGCAGGGCGGTGAAGTTGAGCCAGGGCGACTATTTCGTCCTTCCGCCGCTGGTCGCCGGGGAGATCCGCAACGAGGGTCAGGAACCGGTGTCGATGGTGATCGCCGCCATCACCCCAGGGCTGATCCCGGGGGCCGCGATCGGGACGCCGGTGGGTTGAGGCCCTCACGCCCTGGCCCCCTTGAGAACCCTCACCCCTGCCCCTCTCCCTGTGCGCAGGGAGAGGGGACGGATTTTGCGAGGGGTGGCATTAGCGGTTCGGGTCAGTCGCCGTAGGGGATCAGCTCGGTCTCGACCTCGCCCAGGACGCCGAGCTCGACGCGGCGCTCGATGAAATCGATCACGGTCTGCAGCATCTCCTGGGCGTGGTTGGCCGCGTTGGAGACGACGACGATAGCGAGGGTGGCCGCCCGGGGGTCGTCGAGGTCGGCGACCTCGGCGATACCGGCATTGAATTGATTACGCACCTTCTGGGTGATGGAGCGGATGACCTGGCGCTTGTCCTTGAGACTGAAGGTGTCCTCCAGGTAGAGCGTCACCCGCGCTACTCCGACCGTCATCGCCACTGCTCAGCCCTCACCAACACGCTCGACGACGAAACGGGTGCTGCCGTCAGTCTCCAGATGCCAAGTCCAGCGCAGACCACGAGGAGTGGCGATGGCGGCAGCCGCAGCGTGGAAGACAGCGGCGTGCGACGGATCGACACCGAAGAGGGCGCCGAGCTCCGGGTCGGGGAACCCGGAGGTGGTCGCTTCCGCGCGATCCACGCCAAGCTCGGCCTGTTTCACCTCGGCGCCGAGAGCACGCAGGTTAGTCAGCATGGCGTCGAGGAACTCGCCGGCGTCCCATGGCCGTGGATCGCCCCAGCCACGCGCGAAGGACTCTCCGATGGCCGCCGCCCACTCTTCTGGAGGAATACCGCGCTCCTGCAGGAACGCCACGGTCGCCAGGATGAGCGCCTGGGCGTTGTCCCGCGCCTGCTCCAGCAGCTCGGTGTCGGAGTACTCCGCGTATCCGTGCTCGATGGAGAAGTCGGTCATGTGAGTCGGTAAGTCGGTAAGTCGGTAAGTCGGTTAGTGAAGCCGTCCGTTGGGAGCCAAGAGCTGAATGCCTTACGTAGGGGTCGGTAGACCGACGGGCCGACGAGGCTCCTTGCCCACTTAACGACTCCCCGACTTCCCGACTTCCCGACTCCGTCAGATGACATTGTGTTCCTGGGTTGGTGCGCCCTCGGCGAAGCGTGAGGGACGGAAGGGGCTGATGTCGATGCCGGATGCGGCGCCATCGAGCAGGAGCTCCGCCATGCAGCGGCCGATGGCGGGACCCTGCATGAAGCCGTGGCCGCTGAACCCGGCCGCTACGGCCAGCCCCTCCGGACCGCCGGTCCAACCGAGCAGCGGGTTGTCGTCCGGGGTCACCTCGTAGAACCCGGCCCAGCCGCGCAGGATACTCGCCTCGGCGAAGGCCGGCGCGCGCTCCACCAGCGCCTCGACCGTCGTCGCCATCCAGTTCTCGTCGACCGTCTTGTCGGTCGTGCTCGGCTCCTCCCGGTTGGCCATGCCGAAGAGAAAGCCGCGGCTCTCGGGGTGGAAATAGAGCCCGCTGGCGAAATCGATCGTCATCGGCAAGCTTTGCGGCAGGGCGTCGAACGGCTCGGTGATGAAGCTCATGCGGCGGTAGGGATCGATCGGCAGATCGACGCCGGCCAAAGCGCCGACCCCGCGCGTCTGGGGTCCGGCCGCGATGACAACCAGCGGCGCGCTCACGTCCCCCTGCAGGGTTTGCACTCCTCCCACGCGGTCGCCTGTGATGGGGATACCGGTCACAGGGGTCTCTTCCTCGATGCGCACGCCGAGGGCACGCGCCGACTGGGCGAAGCCGATGGTGGCGCCGTAGGTGTCGCACCAGCCGTCCTCGGGGCAAAAGGCGCCGCCGATGACGTCGTCGAGGACGACATGCGGGTTGAGCTCGGAGATCTCCTGGGAAGTCACCCAACGGGAGGGAACGCCGAGGCTCTGCTGCAAGGCGATGTTCTGGCGGAAGACCGGCTCCTCGGCGGGGTCAGTAATGAGGAAGAGATAGCCCTGCTGGCGGAGACCGATGTCGCGGCCGAAGCGCTCGGGGAAGGTCTCCCAGACGCGGACACTCTCCCGGGCGAGGCGGATATTGGTCTCGGTCGAGAACTGCTGGCGCACGCCGCCGGCGGCGTCGGCCGTGGCGCCGCGTCCGATCTGATCGCGCTCCAGCACGACTACGTCGGTGACGCCCCGCTCGGCCAGCGCGTGGGCGATGGCGCAGCCCATGATCCCGGCGCCGATGATGACGACCTCCGCCGCGCTCGTCACTCTTGATGGCTCCATTCAGAATGGGCGCCATAGCGCCGGCGAGATGTGCCGCAGTCGCCAAACTGCCTGCGGTCGATTCGGCTCCCGATTATCGTCGGCAGCCTCGTCGAGGGCCAGATCGGGCCGATCTGGAAAGACGAGAGTACCTAGACAACCGTTGGCAGTTCGGCACCGCAAGAGGCACGGACGATCAGATCCGCGGGCAGAACCACGCGCCGCCGACGCTCAGTAGCACGGCCAGAAATCCGGTCAAGAAGAAGCTGAACCGCAAGCGTGCCGAAGGTCTCCGCCGGCTGGGCCATCACCGTCAGAAACGGACAGAGCAGCGCCGCCAGCTCGATATCGTCGAAGCAGACGACGGCCATGTCGCCGGGAATCTCCAGCCCGCGCTCGCGGATGGCGATGACCGCGCCGACTGCCGTCAGGTTGTTGACGGCGAAGACTGCGCTTGGCCGGGATTCGCGGTCGAGAAGACGTTGCGCCGCCTCAAATCCACCCCTGGCGTTTGCTCCAGCCGCCACTACGACGAGGTCCGGGTCGAACGGAATTCCAACTGCCGCCAGCGCATCGCTATACCCCCGCAGACGGTCGCGCGCGGTCGAGACATCCTGAGACTCGGTGATGTGGGCGATACGGCGGTGACCGAGAGCGAGCAGGTGATCCACCACGAGGCGTGCCCCGCCGACGCTGTCGCCCTGGACGAGATCACTCTCTATACCGGGGATCGAGCGATCCACCAGCACGAAGGGGGGCGGATGTGGTCCGAGCCGACGCAGGTTGTGCCGTGACTGGTCACCGACGGGAGCGATCAGAAGCCCCTCGACCCGGTGCGCCACCATATCCTCGAGGTAGGCGCCTTCCCGCTCGACGTCGCCATCAGTATTGCAGAGGATGACACGATAGCCCGCGCGGCGAGCTACGTCTTCAGCGCCGCGCAGGATGAGCGTGAAAAACGGGTCGGCGAAATCCGGGACGATGAGGGCGAGCGCGCCCGTCTTCTGCCGAGTGAGCCCACGCGCCAGATTGTTCGGGACGTAGCCGAGTGACGTGATCGCGTCCTGGACACGCTGACGCGTATCGGGCTTCACCCGCGCACTGCCGTTGACGACACGCGAGACGGTCATCGGGGAGACGCCGGCTCGGTACGCAACGTCGCGGATGGTTGGAGTCAGGCTAGCTGGATCACCCGCGTTCATGGTACTGGCACCACCATCCCCAGAGCGTACCCGGGGCAGCGAACGCCATCAACTCCGAATCCATTCACTCTTTCAGCGCCGCAAATTGCCGTCCTCCATGCATCATGCCCTGTTGACAACGATGGTACATCATGATATCGGTATCATGACCAAACGCATCGTCGTTTAGCCGAGGAGGAAGTTCATGGCACGCCATGGCATTCGCGGATCCTTGTCGTCGATCCTGGTAATCGCTTTCTTGCTCTCGTCCATGATCGGCATCGGTAAAGCCGGCGCGGCGCAGGAAGAGTGCACGCCCGGGACAACCAAGCGCATTGCCTTCATGCTCAAGCAGCAAACCGCCTTCCGATATCTCCACGCGGACGTCCCCTTCTTTCAGGAAGCGGCAGAAGCGGCTGGGTATGAAGTGCTCGTTCAGTCGGCTGACAATGATGCTCAGACACAGGTGTCTCAGGCAGAGAATGTAATCACCCAGGGTGTCGACGCCATCGTCATCCAGCCGGTGGACTTCAACGTGGCGGCTGCCATTGCTCAGAAAGCAGCAGACGCGGGGATCCCGCTGGCCTCCTACGACGATCTCATCCTTGGTGCCGAGCATGCGGCATTTATCGGCCGGGATCCCAAGCAGGGAGGCGAAGAAGCGGCCAAGGAGGTCGTGGCCGCGGTACCGACGGGCAACTACGTCATCATTGGCGGCGATGCAGGGCAGACTGGCTCAACCCAGATGAGCGGCGGGTACCACGACGTGCTCGATCCTCTGATCGAAAAGGGTGACATCACACTCGTAGCCGACCAGTACACCCCGGCCTGGAAAACCGAACCGGCTCAGGCCAACGCCGAAAACGCGCTGACCAAGGCAAACAACGATATCCAGGTGTTCCTGGTCTCCTACGACGGGATGTCACTGGGTGTGCTCCAGGCGATCAAGGCGGCGGGAATCCCGGACGGGCAGATCCTGGTCACCGGTCAGGACATGGAATTGGCCGCGATGCAGGCCATCGTCGAAGGGCGGCAATATGGCAGCCTCTGGCCAGCTCCGGACGAGATGGCCAAGCGCGGCGCAGAGGTGGCAATCGCCCTGGCGCAATGCCAGCCAATCACCACCGAGACGACAATCAACAATGAAGCCGCTGACATCCCCTGGGCGCTGACACCGATCTACCTCGTTACCAAAGACGAGATCGCGGACTTCGTCTGTGAGCACCCGTGGTGGCAGCCGATTGATGAGGTCTACGCCAACGCACCTGACCAGAAACCGACCTGTTGAACGGGCAAACCGCAAAGGATCTTCGATCCTTCGAAAGGAGCGACCCCGCCGAGCGGGGTCGCTCCGCACCGTCCATGGCGCCAACGGAAGAACCACTGCTCGTCACTCGCGCCCTGACGAAGCAATTTCCTGGTGTGCTGGCGGTCAACGCGGTCGATCTCGATATCAACCCTGGCGAGATCGTGGCGCTGCTGGGTCAGAACGGCGCGGGCAAGTCGACAGTGATCCAGATCCTGTCTGGTGTCCACGCCCATGGGTCGTACGACGGCGCGATCACGATTGACGGCCACCCGTTTGCGCCGGCAAACGTGAGAGCGGCGGAAGCGGCCGGAGTCGTCCTGATCCCGCAGGAAGTCAACGTCGTGCCAGAGCTCACGGTGGCGGAAAACGTGTTCCTCAATGACGAGCCAACCCGGTTCGGATTCGTCGACCGCCTCCTGCTTCATGTCCGGGCTGGAGCGGTGCTACGTGACTTCGCCGTCGATGTCGATCCTGGGGCACGGATGGGTTCGCTCGATCTGGCCACCCAACAGCTGGTGGTCATTGCGCGGGCGCTATCCAAGCGGGCGCGGCTGCTGATCCTTGACGAGCCGACCGCGGCCCTGACCGAAACCGAAGCGCAACGTCTGTTTGCTCGGATGCGAACCCTGCGCGACCGAGGGGTGGCGTGCATCTTCGTCTCGCACCGCTTAGCGGAAGTATTTGCCGTAGCAGACCGTATTCTGGTTATGCGCGATGGGCGGCTGCAAGGCAACCACATTGCCGCGGAGACATCACGTGACGAGGTGGTAGCCGAGATGATCGGCGGCACCGTGACAGAGCTGACCCCGGGCGGAAAGACGAGCGAGACGGTGGCCCTCGATGTCGAGGGGCTGTCGGTTTACGACGTCGATGACCCAGGCCGCAGGCGCGTTGACAACCTCAGTTTCGTGCTCCATGAGGGCGAGATCCTAGGACTCTTCGGACTCCTGGGAGCGGGGTGCGGCACGACGGCAGAGGCACTTTTCGGGGCTTGGCCGGGTCGTGTCGAGGGGCGGGTCCACGTCGCCGGCGCTGAGGTCAGCATAGCGCAACCGGCAGACGCCATTGTTCACGGGATAGGTCTGATGCCCCAGGATCGGCGCGAATCGCTGATCCACGACCACGCGCTCGCCGACAACGTCGTGCTCGCCAGTTTGCCGGCGATATCGCCGCGCGGCGTGCTCGACCTCGACCGTAGGCGGATTGTCGCCCGGGAGTACGTGACTCGTTTGCAGATTCGTACGCCATCGGTCGACGCCCAGGTGGCAACGCTATCAGGAGGCAATCAGCAGAAGGTGCAGGTTGCGCGTTGGCTGGCCGCGGATTCGCGCATCCTG
Organism: uncultured Chloroflexia bacterium; assembly: GCA_963724295.1. Taxonomy (GTDB): domain Bacteria; phylum Chloroflexota; class Chloroflexia; order Thermomicrobiales; family UBA6265; genus JACCXM01. The sequence continues at coordinate 325,226 of CAVRUC010000008.1, forward strand.
CTACTTGTCGATCCAACTCGGGGTGTTGACGTCGGAGCCAGAGCGGAGATCAACCGGCTCTGGCAGAGCCTGGCGGACGAGGGGTATGCGTTGCTGCTGGTTTCGTCGGAAGCGGAGGAACTGGTCGAAGTCTGCGATCGCGTGCTCGTCATGCGTCACGGCCGGTTGGGAAGCGAACATCGAGGCGATGACATCACCGTCGGGCGGCTGCTGCACGCGGCTGCGGGAGCGTAAACACTGATGACCGGAGGAACGCTGTCCGACAACACGGTGACAGCGAAGGATCGGTTCCAGCCGGGCGTCATGGTCGGCCGCCTGCAGCAGCGACTCGCACTGCGCCAGTTCACGCTCCTGATCGTGCTGGCGATCATCTGGATCGCGTTTCAATTCCTGACCGATAGCATCTTCCTTACGCCCCGCAACCTCGGGCTACTGGCGCTGCAATCATCGATCGTCAGTCTGGCCGCTATCAGCGCGGTGATGCTGATCGTCACCCGTAACTTCGACCTCTCGGTCGGCTCGGCAGTGGCGCTGGTAGGTACCGTACTCGCCATATTGACCGTTCGCCATGGCGTCCACCCGCTGCTCGGCTGCCTGGCCGCTGTGGCAGCGGGGGTGGCGATGGGCGCCTGGCAAGGATTCTGGGTCACGCGGCTGGGCGTCTCCTCGTTCATCGTCACCTTAGCCGGGCTGCTCTATTTTCGAGGTTTTTCAATGATCATGGCGGACGGCGCCACGATCGCGCCGCTCCCATCGAGTCTGACCGAATTTGCAACCGGGTTCCTCCCCGCTGCCGCGGCGATGGCGATGATCGCCATCGCGGCAGCACTGATTCTCGCCTTCCGCACTTTCGAAATTCGCCGCTCGCACCGATACGGTCTCATCGTGGATCCGCGCGCGTCATTCCTCCGCGTTGCCGTCCCGGTGGTGGTACTGGCTGCAGCAGGGCTGTGGGTAGCTAGCTTCCAGGGCATCCCGAATCTGGTGCTCGTAGTCGCCTTCTTTGCCACAGCCGCCCACCTGGTGATGAGTCGGACCCGCTACGGCGCGCAGTTGTATGCGATTGGCGGCAACCCGGAAGCGGCACGCCTGGCCGGGATCGACGTGCGGCGCGCGATCTTCATCGATTTCCTGATCGCGGGGCTGGCCTACGGTGTCACGGGCATCGCTCTTACGGCACGGGTCAGTGGATCCGTGCCGGGCAGCGCCGGGCTGTTCCTGGAGCTAGACGCGATCGCCGCCGCCATCATCGGCGGCACCGCGCTGGCGGGCGGCCGGGGCACCATCTTCGGCGCGCTGCTCGGTGCGTTGTTGATGGGTAGTCTCAATAACGGACTCAGCCTGATGAACGTCGAGACCTTTTACCAGGACACCGTGCGTGGGGTGGTGCTCCTGCTGGCCGTCGCCATCGACCAGTTCGGGCGACGCCGGTAGCTTCCTCCTCTCCCTAATCGATCGAGGCTAACCTGGTTTCGACGCCAGGCGGTCGGCTATGAGGCATCTTCGTATAATCGACCGATCGCCAGAGAGGTCCGAGAACGGAAAGTAGCCAATCCGATGGCCGACGGGACGCGGCCCGGCCAGATGCCATTGAGCGGGGTGCGCGTGCTGGATCTGGGGCGGCACCTCGCGGGTCCGACCTGCGCCATGCTGTTGGGCGATCTCGGCGCGGATGTGATCAAGGTCGAGAAGCCGGGTGGCGGCGAGGATAGCCGGGCGGCCGGACCGCCCTTCTTCTCGGGCATCAGCGCCTTCTTTCTCTCCGCGAATCGCAACAAACGCTCCCTCACCCTGGACATCAAGCGGCCGGAAGGACAAGCGATCTTCCACCGGCTGGCCGAGACGGCCGACGTCGTGGTGGAGAACTTTCGACCCGGGGTGATGGATGCGCTCGGCATCGGCTACGCCGCGATGTCGGCACGCAATCCACGGATCATCTACTGCGCGATCTCCGGGTTCGGCGCGGATGGTCCGTTCTCCGACCGGCCGGGGCTCGACCAGATCATCCAGGGCGTATCCGGGTTGATGAGCGTGACCGGGTTCGAGGGGAGTGAGCCGGTGCGCGTTGGCATTCCGATCGCCGATTTGCTCACCGGGCTCTACGGCGCGTTCGGCATCATGGCGGCGCTGCAGGCGCGCGAGCGCACCGGGCGCGGTCAGGTGGTCAACACCTCGTTGCTGGAGGCAATGGTGGGGACGCTGGGGTTCCAGGCGGTGCGCTACCTGAATGGCGGTGGCGTGCCGCCCCCGGCCGGGAATCACCACCCGATCAATGCTCCGTACGGCGTGTTCCGGGCCAAGGACGGCTACCTCACCGTCGGGGCGACGGGGGAAAAACGGTGGCCGCTGTTCTGCCGGCTGCTCGATGCCGAGGAGTGGTTGGACGATCCGCGGTTCCAGACCAACGGCGACCGGCACGAGAACCGGCTCGTCCTGGCAGAGCTGATCGACGAGAAGCTGCAGGCACGGACGATCGACGAGTGGGAGCGGTTCTTCAACGAGGCCGGCATCCCGGCCGGACCGGTCTACGCGATGGACAGCGCCCTGGAGCATCCCCAGGTCCGGCACCGGGAGATGGTGGTCTCACGACCGCACCCGGTCCTGGGCGAGGTCTCCCTGCTGGGGCTACCGATCAAGCTGAGTGAGACGCCAGGGGCCGTGCACCGCATCCCGCCGGATTTGGGCGAGCACACCGAGGCCGTCCTGCGCGAGATCGGCGTGTCGGAGAACGAGCTGGCGCGTCTGAGAGAGCAGGAGATCGTGTAGCGTCTCGGGGCTGGGGCGAGCGTCACGGGGAAGACGACGCCATGATGCAGCGAAGATGGGAGAGCAACGGTGACCGAGGATCCGAGCCAGGAGATTCTGTTCGAGGTCAAGGATCAGATTGCCACGATCACGTTCAATCGCCCGGAAGCGATGAACGCGCTGACCTGGAACATGTACGACCGGCTGGTCTCGACCTGCGAGGAGCTGGACCGGCGCGATGACATCCGCGTCGCCATTTTGCGGGGGACCGGAGAACGGGCATTCGTCTCGGGCACCGACATCAGCCAGTTCCAGGCGTTCAGCAAGCCCCAGGATGCGATCGACTACGAGCGGATGACAGGCGAGGTCACCGACCGGCTGGAGCGGGTGCGCAAACCGACGATCGCCATGATCCATGGGGTGTGCGTCGGGGGCGGGGCGAGCATCGCGCTGGCCTGCGACTTCCGCTACGCCGACGAGAACCTGCGGTTCGGAATTCCCATCGCCCGCACGCTCGGCAACTGCCTCTCGTTGAAGGGCTACAGCCGCCTCGTCGACTACGTCGGTCCGGCCAGAGCCAAAGAGCTGATCATGCTGGCCAAGCTGCTGACGGCCGAGGAGGCGCTCAACCTCGGCGTGATGACCGAGATCGTCCCCGCCGATCAGCTGGAAACCCGTGTCGGCGAGGTCGCGGAGCGCCTGACGCAGCTCGCTCCGCTGACGCTGGCCGCCACCAAGGAATCGATTCGTCGCATTCAGGCAGTACGGGCCCCGGACCGCGAAGAGGGGGAGGATCTGATCCTCTCCTGCTACATGAGCGACGACTTCCGGGGGGCAGTGGAGGCGTTCGTCGAGAAGCGGAAATACGCCTGGACCGGGCGGTAATACGGAGAAGATTCCGGAGGCTCCGAGAGGCAGGCATGAGGGCAATCGCACGCCATAGGTCTAACGGCGCTGCCGTGGCGACTGTGGGAGCATCAATTTTCCAGTCACCATAGTTCGCAATATTCACCCTCACCCCGTAGCCGCTGGCGACGACCCTCACCCCCTAACCCTTGTCATCCGGACAGTTTGCCATCAGGGGGTGCCCCGGGCCTGCCAGCCAGTGGCGGTGCGGCGAAAGAGGAGGGGCGGATAGCGACCGTGATCGAGTTCGTGCCGCACCCACAGCCACCCCAACCGGACCAGGCTGCGCTCGCGCCGGTCGGGACGGTCGAAGCGGGAGCGGACCCCCGTCTTGATGACGTGGGCGCCGAGGGCATGCAGCCACCACAACGCCAGATGCCAGACCAACAGCAAGCGGTCCAGATGGGCCGCATCGCTGACCCGGCTCTGCTCCAGCCCCCAGCCGCGCCGCTTGCCGTCGCCGAAGGTGGCCTCCACCCGGCTGCGCCGGGCGTACTCGCGGACGCGGGCGGCGCCGCCAGGACGGGTGCTGAACAGGATCCACCAGTCGCTCATCCCGGGACGACGATGGACGGTCAGATAGCCTTGGCGCCAGCCGACACTCTTGTAGATCTGGACCGCTCCCTGCCACCCGGGGCCGACCGTCTCGACCCAGTCCCACAGTCGCCACTCCGCCCCGCGTGGGCCGCCCGGCGAGGGGGGCAGGCGCAGCCGATGCGCCTGCGTCTCCCCCACGTTCAGCCGCACCACCACGGCCCAGCCCCGCTCCTGAGCGGCATCGATCAGCGTCGGCCCCGCCACCCCGCGGTCGCCGAGGAGCGTCACCGTGCAGCCAGGTGGCAAGGCCGCGGCAATCGGGGCCAGCAGCGCCGGTAGCAGCGTCGTGAGGGTCGCGGGCCAGGACTGCTGCTGGGGCACGATGTGCCAGCTCAACGGCAAGACGCGGCGATGGACCACGATGCCGACCCACAGCACCGTCCAGTCCGCCCGGTACGGCGTGGGATCGAAGACCAGCACCACCTGCTGCCCCGCCCAGCGGCGCAGCAGGTGCGGCAGCAGGGGGTGCCAGAGGGTGGCCACCGTCACGGCTGGGTTGGCCAGAAAGCGGCGCAAGCGCCGCTCGGTGCTGGGAACCCGCACTGCCAGCGGCACGGCGGCGGCCACCCGATGGAGGCGGACCGTCTCGGCCCAGAGCATCCCCAGCGCAAACAGCGCCAGCACCCGGCACCGCGTCACCCGGACCTCGGGCAACAGGGCATCGACCTGGGCCATCCACGCATGCAACAATCGCAACCGAGCCGACACGGGGCACCTCCGGGGCAGACGACGGGACGCGCAACACCCCGCAGTTTCGCACCAGAATCCCGTGTCGACTCATCTCCGCTCCAAACTGTCCGGATGACAACCCCCTAACCCCCTCTCCCGTCGGAGCCGGGAGAGGGGGAATGACTCGGGGAGGTGCTTCGGAGACGGCTTCAGGCGAATTGCCTATTGTTCGGTGGGTTCACCGGTAGGGTTCGAGCATTCGGGAGAGGAGCACGTGAGCGACGAGCAAGCAGACGACATGAAGATGTTCTTCTTTGCTCGGTTTCATGCGTGCCCAGGTAATGAGCGGGCAGTTGAAGACGCGCTGCTTGACGTTCTAGCTCCTTCACGAGAAGAACCAGGTTGCCTGAGCATTGACGCGTTTCGGTCGATTCATGATCCACGGCTGTTCTACATTCATTCACGCTGGAAGGATGAAGCGGCGTTTGACGTTCACGCCGATCTGGCCCATACAGTGGAATTCATCGAGCGCGTGGAGCCGCTGATCGATCATCCGCTCGACCTGACGCGGGCAAAGAAACTCAACGAGAGGTCGAGACATGGCGGGGATGGGGTGGAAAGAGCTGGCCGTCATCATTGTGGTGGCGATCGTCATCATTGGCATCGTGAAACTTCGCAGTAGGGCGAGCTAGCGAATCCTCGGCTCCAAACACCGCTACCGGACGATGGTCCGGCTGACTCCCGCAACGTAGATCGGGCTTCTTCAACGACGGGCGAAGTTGAGTCTCGCCGTCTCGATCGGCTTCCGTTCGGAGCGGAAGCCCGCCAGGTAGTGACCGACGGGTGAAGGATCAGGCGACGGCGGTGGCCGGCAGCCAGCCGCCGGTGCCGTCGACCGAGGCGGCGAGGAAGCCGTCGACCGAGGCGCCGGTCAGGATCACGGTGCTCCCCGCCTGCACCGCACCGAGGATCGCGCCGTCGTCGTTCGGCGCGGCGCGGAGGCTCGCGTCGGCGATGACGGGCGCCGTGTCGAGCATGCCATCCAGCGAGTCGACGCGGGTCCAGCCGAGTTGACCGTCGAAGGTCGCCTCGAGGAACTCACCCTCGGCAGCGCCGGTCAGCTCGATTTCCGTCCCTGCCGGCAGCTCGGCCAGGACCGGCGCGTCGGCGCCAGGAGCTTCGTACAGGACAACGTTTGCGGTTGTGATGGCCAGTGCCGGGGCATGGGCGAGGGTGGCCGGGGCGGCAAGGAGCGCGCCGAGGATGAGAGCCAGGACGATGGTCAGCACCCACAGCGGTCGCCACCGGCTGGCGCCGCGGGTCGTCACGGAGTGCCAGGAGACGGGAGCCGCGGCGACCGGGGCTGTGTCCAGGCCGAGCTCGCGATCGGCGTCGAGCAGCCAGGCGGCCGTCGGCTCGACCGGGGTGGGCCGGCCGACGGCGGCGCGGGCGTAGTAGCGGTTGTCGTCGCCGAGGAGCAGGAGGAAACCCGGCACGGTGCGGTGCTGACCGACAACGGTGTAGACGGTGGTCACGGCGACTGTCCTCACATGCGCTTGAACGTCCCGACCGCAGGGCAGCGGGTTCGACACCTTGACGTGCCAACAGAATTGAGCATATGGCCCGGACCGGGGTGACACATGCGTGAAATCACGTAATTGCGGAGGTCGCCACACGTGGCGCGAACTTCGCCATGTGACGCAGGTGGGCCAGCGGCAGATGGTGGGGAGTACGCGTTGACGCATCGCGTGCTCCGGGGCGCAGGAGCAGGCGCGGCCGGGGTCGCCGGAGTACCCGCAGGGACACGGGTTCATGGGGGAATACGCGTGAACTTGGCCGGGAAGCTGAGCGCGCCGGCGGCACCAAAGGCGTTGATGCCGCAAAGGTCGGTGATTCTGACGATGGGGAATCTCTTCTCTTATCAGGTCGTAGAGGGTTGTTCGAGAGCGCTACCGCTCTCCTTGCAGCAGCCGTGCAAAAGGCTTCGACGTTTCCCATTGCGTCGTTGACCGGGTTGTGATCGTGGGGAGTGACGCGGAGTCTCTTCCAGCCCTGGCTGTTGCTGAAATCACCGACGAGGCCGGCGTAGAAGTCACAGATGCGTCTGCCGGAATGGCCGAACGGATTGCGACCGATGGCGTGATGAAAGCCGCAGTTGATCCACTGAAAGTCGTAGGCCGGGTTATCGCTGACGAAGATGCAGCGCCCGTTCGTCACCGAGAGCAGCTATTGCTCGACGGCGGTGAAGACCTGCACCGGGTCAAAGGCCGCGCCAATCACCGGAAGACGAGTCGTGCGACCTCTTCTGTACAAGGATAGAGAATATGCTGGTCCTTCCCGAATCAGTCGCGTCGCGGATGGGAGCAACCGCATCTGGTCGGGCTCGTCGACTGTGGCGTCCACTTGGGTCTGCTCACCATCACCGCCCGGCGACGTGCTCTACGAAGCTACCCCATGGCCGCAGGGCGGTCTCACCGAGGCGATCCAGGGAGTAGAGCGTCAGCCGCGCTGGCTCCATACCACTCTCCTTCGGCAAGTACGGCAGCTGACTTTTCCATGCGAGGTCCATAATGCACAGAATCGCTCTAGTTATCTGGTTGACAGGTGGTCTGACCTGTGACAGGATGCCCGTGGATTGACCAAGCACGGAAAGAACAGCGGGATGACCACCCCGGATACCGCCTCAGTCGCCATTGCTGCGGACCCCACGCCGCTCGATGGATTCTCGCGCCTCACGCAGCGGACAGTAACCGCGGACGTGGTCGATCAGATCAAGCGGCTGATTACCCTGGGAACGCTGGTCCCGGGCCAGCGGCTTCCCTCTGAGCGGGTGCTTGCTGACCTACTGGGCGTCTCGCGGCCGACCACGCGCGAGGCGGTGCGCGCGCTGGAGGCGATGGGCATCCTTAGCACCCGACACGGAAGCGGCACGTTCGTCACGGACCTCAGCGCCGAAACGCTGGCGCGACCTCTCATCTTCGTCCTCGACATCAACCGCAACGCGCTGCACGAATTGTTCGCGGTCCGCGTCTTGCTGGAGGCCGGCGCCGCGGAGGCCGCCGCAGCCTCCGCCGATCTCGATACCTGCGACCGACTCGCCGCCTGCATCACTGAGATGCGGGGTGCCGCCGATGCCGAGAGTTTTCTCGGGCCCGATCTCACCTTCCACCAAATCGTCCACCAGGCATCCGGGAATGCCCTCATCTCGGCGCTGATGAATGGCCTGCGGGCGCTGACCCGCGCAAGTCTTCTGGCCAGCGCGGCCGGAGAGCCCGCGCGGCGGGAGGCCGCGGACGAGCACGAGGCGATTCTGGCCGCGCTGCGCCGGCGGGATGGCGCGGCGGCTGCACAAGCGATGCGTCAACACGTCGAGAATGCGCGACGGCGGTCCCAAGCGACTGAGATTCCGTAGCGGCGCGGCGCCCGGCAATCGATCGGTGATCCCCGGCGGCGACGGCGCCGCACCGGGAGCGGCACGAAGAGAAAGGAGCGCACGACGGTGAGCGAGTCCAATGCAATGCGGATGCTGCTCGACCAGATATTGATGGGACGGCTCACCCGGCGGCAGGCGCTAACCCGCGCCGCAGCGCTCGGTGTGACCCCACTGGCGCTGTCCCACGCCATGACCCAGGCGGCGGCCGCCCAAGAGATGCGCACCGTCACCTTCGAGACCATTCCCGGTCCGCCCTGGGAGGGAGGTACGCGAGGTGGCGCCGGGCGCGTGGCCTGGCCGGAAGATGCCATCACCCTCGACCCGCCCCTCGCCTACGACCTGGGTGGGTACTACGGCATCGCGAACTTCTACCGTGGCCTCCTCTATTACGGCCTGAACACTGAGCCGCAGCTCGACCTCGCCGAGTCGATGGAGATCAGCGAGGACGCTACGTTCTATCGGTTCCGCATCAAGCCGGACGTCACCTTCCACAACGGGCGGACGCTGACCGCCAACGACTTCAAGTTCACCTGGGAACGCGCCTCCTCGCCCGAGCTGGGGAGCTGGGTGCAGGGGTTCCTTGGCTCTGTCGAGGGTCACGCTGATTTCGTCGCCGGTGACGCAGACGAGATCAGTGGCATCAAGATCGTCGATGACCTCACCATCGAGCTGACGTTGAGCCAGCCGGACGTCACCATCCCCGGCGTCCTCGCCATCCCACCCTTCTACGTCCTGCCAGCCGAGGAGGTTCAGGCCGAGGGAGAAAATTTCCAGTTCACTATGGGAACCGGTCCCTGGAAGCTGGAGGAGTTCGATCAGGCGCAGCGCCGTTATCGCTGCTCCCGCTTCGAGAACTATGTCTACGCCGAATCGCTGCCCTATTTCGACACTCTGGAGTGGGAGTGGGGCATCACCCCGACGCTAGAGGCGCAGCGGGTGCAGCGGGGTGAGCTAGAGGCGATGGGGGCCAATGTGCCCGCGGCGACCGCGCTCCAACTCCAGCAAGGGGGCGCCGGCGAGGACACGCTCCAACTCTGGGAGAGCCTCACCATCGTCTGGTACGAGTTCGACGTGACCAAACCGCCATTCGACAACCCGCTGGTGCGGCAAGCGATCAACCACGCCTTCAACCGGGATCGCCTGCAGCGGCTGCTGGTTCAGCCGACGGGCCACTTCTACCCAACCGCCGTGCTCGGCTACGACCCGGAGGCCACCGTCTACGCCTACGACCCGGAGCGAGCCAAGGCCCTCCTCGCCGAGGCTGGCGTCAGCGACCTGGCGATCACGATCCCGATCTGGGGCGAAGACCAGGGGGAGAGCCAGCAATTGCTTCAGCAAGATCTGGCCGCGGTAGGCATCACGGTAACCCTGCAGCAAGATCCGGCTGACGAGAACCAGTACGGGGCCAAGTTGCGCGGGATGTATCCGGTCTGGCCGCGCGGCTGGGGGATGGGCTTACCCGATACGGCCGAGCTCTACAACAGCATGATGAAGACCGGCGCGCCGGCCAACTACGGCGGGTACAGCAACGAGGAGGTCGACCGTCTCGGTGCCGAGGCGCAGCGGACCACCGATCCCGCCGCGCGCGGCGAACTTTACGCGCAGGCGGAACAGCTCCTCATCGACGACGCCCCCTACATCTTCGTCGGGGTCCGCCAGTGGGGCACGCTGAAGCGGCCCGAGCTGCAGAACTTCACCTGGGAACCGGTCCTTTACGAGCACTGGGACCGCTACTGGCTCCAGGGCTAGGGATCTTCCAGCGATGTCGGTACCGGCCATGCTCGGCGCGCCGGACGCGCTGCCGAGCCCGACGGAGCTCTACAGCGCGCCGGCTGCCGCGCCGGCGGCAAGGCCGCGCCGGTGGACGCCGCGTGCCCTCGGCGCCGCCCCGCTGCTCGGGGCGGTCATCGTTGCTGTCTTCCTGGTCGGCGCCCTCTTCGCGCCACTCCTGGCGCCGCACGACCCAAACTACCAGTACTTCGACGGACTCAGCCCGATCGGTGAGCCGCTGCCGCCGGGCAGCCCGCCCTATCTTCTGGGTACAGATACGCTGGGCCGAGACATGCTCTCCCGGTTGATGTACGGCGCGCGGGTGGCCGTCTTTGTCGCGGTCGTGCCCAACGCGCTGGCCCTCTTCCTCGCGCTGGTTGTGGGCACGATCGCCGGCGCATACGGCGGTTGGCTGGAAACGGGCTTGATGCGCTTTACCGAGACGATGATGGTCCTTCCCACCTTTCTCCTGGCGCTGGCCCTGCTTACGGTGCTCGGTCCCGGTCTCGGCGTCGTGGTGGGCTCGCTGGTGCTGGTCAGTTGGACCTACCCGGCGCGCGTCGTCTACGGCGAGACACTGCGCCTGCGGGAAACAGCCTTCGTCGAGGCCGCGCGGGCGCTCGGCGCCGGGACACCCCGGATCATCGTTCGCCACGTCGTGCCGCAGTTGGGGATCATCCTCCTCATCTACTTCACCTTGAACGCGGCGACAATGGTGCTGCTCGAGGCGGGTCTCGGGTTCCTCGGTTTCGGCGTCCAGCCGCCCACGCCATCGTGGGGCGCCATGATCCACCAGGGGCGCGACGTCCTCTTCTGGCCCTGGTTGATGCTCGAGCCGGGGATTTGCCTCGCTCTCCTCGGTACGGGGTTCTACCTCGTCGGCACCGGATTGCAGCGCGCCACTGGTCCGCGCCTGTATCGGGTGCAGCTCTGATGGTCCGCTACCTGCTGCGCCGCCTCGGCACGATCCTGCTCACCCTGCTGATCGTGGCCACAATCACCTTTACGCTGACGGTCCTCATTCCGACTGACCCGGCGCGGACGATCGTTGGCCCCAAGGGCACTCCAGAGCAGGTGGCGCTGGTGCGCCAGCGCCTTGGCCTCGACGACCCGCTGCCAATGCAATATGCGCGCTACCTGGGTGACGTGACCCGGTTCGATTTCGGTTACTCCTATGGCTACCGTCGGGATGTGCGCGACATCCTGGTCGACCGCCTGCCCTACACCGCAATCTTGGCCGCCGCCGCGCTGATCGTGCAGTTCGGAATCGGCGTGCCGCTCGGGCTGCTCACCGCTGCCCGCGCCGACGGCGTCGCCGATCGCCTGACCCTCGCCTGGACCATGCTCACGATCTCCCTTCCCGGCTTCTGGATCGGGTTGGTGCTGCTCTATCTGTTTGCCTTTCGTCTCCCGTTCTTTCCTCTGGGCGGGGCGTCGGAGCTTCGCTCGGTCGTACTGCCCGCGCTGGCATTGGGGCTGCCTGGCGCGGCCTGGTACTCGCGCTTGATCCGCGATACCACGCTGCAAAACCTCCACAGCGAGTTCGTGCAGGCGCTGCGCGCGCGCGGCATCTCCGCGCGGACAATCCTCGGCAAGCACGTCCTGCGAACCACGATAAGCCCAGTGCTGACGATGATGGCCATTGACTTCGGGGTCTTTCTCGGCGGCGCGGTCCTGGTGGAGTCGGTTTTTGCCTGGCCCGGACTGGGCTTGACCGCCTACGAGGCGATGCAGCGCGCCGACATCTCGCTGCTGATGGCGACGGTACTCGTGGGATCGCTCTTCGTCCTCGTACTCAACTTGCTGGCGGATCTCGCTCGCGTCTGGATCGATCCTCGTGTCCGCCTCTTCTGACGCGCCGATCCTGGAGGTGCGGGGGCTCTCCGTCCGCTTTCCTGGCGCTAATGGCCCAGTGACCGTAGTCGACGGCGTTGACCTGACGGTCTTTCCCGGCCAGCGCTTCGCGATCGTCGGGGAATCGGGGTCCGGAAAATCGGTCACGCTGCTCAGCGTGCTCGGGTTGATCGATCCCCCCGGCGAGGTACGAGCCGACCTGATCCGCCTCAACGGCCACGATCTCGATCCGAATGACAACGAGGCGTATAAGCGGGTGCGCGGCCGCGATGTGGCGCTGGTGATGCAGGACCCCCTGGCCGCGCTCAGCCCGGTCTTCTCGATCGGTGACCAGCTCGTGGAGACGATCCGCACGCACCGCCCGGCGCCGCGGCGTGCTGCACTGGCGGAGGCAATTGCATTGCTCCAGGCGGTCGGCATCCCCGATCCGCACCGCCGTGTCCGGGATTATCCGCACCAGTTCTCGGGAGGAATGCGGCAGCGCGTCGCCATCGCGCTCGCGCTCGCCTGCGACCCGCCACTGCTCCTCGCCGACGAGCCGACCACCGCCCTCGACGTCACCATCAGCGCCCAGATGATTGACCTCCTGCGGCGACTTTCGGAGGAGCGCGGCATGGCCGTGGTCATGGTCAGCCATGATCTAGGGGTGCTGGCCGGATTCGCTGGCGCATTGGCCGTGATGTACGCCGGCCGCGTTGTCGAGCAGGGTGCAGTCGACCACATCTACCCGGATCCGGCGCATCCCTACACGCGCGCCCTGCTGGCGTCGCAACCGCGGATTCGTGAATCCCAGCGAGAGCGACTATTGGTCATCCCTGGCCAGCCACCCGACCCGGAGAGGCTACCGCAGGGGTGTTCGTTCCACCCCCGGTGCTCCCTCTCGCGGGGCCGGGCTATCTGCCAGCAGGACGTGCCGCGCTTGCGGCACGTTGCCGCCCCGGCGCGGTGGGCGGCTTGCCATTTCGCGGAAGAGCAGCTGGCCGGTGCCGTTCCGGGCACCGCGGGAGTGGCTTCATGAGGGGCTAGGACCGGTGATGCGGGAGCGGTTGTGCAGATCACCAGCGAAAAGTTGAGGAGGTTCCGTGACCGAGACTAAACCGAACCGTACGCTCCCCTATCCGCGGAGCAAGGTCATCACCGGGCTGGAGTGGCTCGCCCCTGCCGCGAAGTACCCAGGCACCGGCACCGATATGCACTGGCACGCCTGGGGCGCGGACGACGCCCTCTACTTCGCCGACGACGATGGCGCCAACTTCGGCAATCCCTGGAACTTCGCTCATTTGTTGAAGGCTACCGGCGACCCGCCCGATTTCCACCTGGAGGAGTTGCACGCCTTCCCGCAACTTGGACGGCCGGCCAACGACAAATACCGGCGCTACGTTGACGGCGTGCTGGCCGTCGGTTCGCGACTCTTCGTCGCAGCCTATGACTACAATGACGACCCCGAGACCGGCAAGCCGTTCTGGTTCCGCGACGCCAATTCCAACCACGGCGGGATTGTCTCCCTCATGTATTCGGACGACGGCGGGGAGACGTTCCAGAACGTACCCGACCCGGACGCCAAGACGCACTACTTCCTCGGTCCCAACTTTGCTGGGTTGAGCTTCGTCGGCTTCGGCCCGGGTTACAGCGGCGTCCCCGACCGCTTCGGCGACTCCGTGTACGCCATCTCGAACGACATCAACTGGGAGAGCGGTGACCACATCCGCCTGGCGCGCGTGCCCAAAGACCGCGTGCTCGACCGTGCCGCCTGGGAGTTTTACGCCGGCAATGCGAACGGAATGACCGACGCGCCGCCGGAGTGGTCAGCGGACGAAGCGGCCGCCACGCCGATCCTGACCGATCCCGGGCACGTCAGCCACCCGACCATGACCTGGAACCCGGGTCTCGGCCGCTTCCTCCTTGCCTTTGGCAGCGACGAGGTACCGCACACCTTCGACACACCGGAAGAGGTCGTCAGGGCGACCTGGCATCTCCGCCGGGAGCTCTGTCTGTACGAGAGTCCAACACCGTGGGGACCGTGGGGACTTGTTCACTACGACCCCTTCTGGGAGGGCGAGCACGTCGCCTACCTCCCACAGATCCCGCCCAAGTGGCTCTCCGCCGACGGCCGCGAGGGCTGGCTGGTCTTCTCCGGCGACTACGGCCACTACGAAGGAAGGGGAGGCAAGAACTTCGAGAGTTTCTACGCCTTCATGTACCGGCCGTTTCGGTTACTTACCGACCGCTGAGGGGAGGTTCATGATCAATCAGGGCCTGAAGGTGCCCTGAGCGACGCGTGCGTCGCCACTGGAAAAAACCACCGACTTTCGACGCAGTTGCTTGCTTTGGGAGGGCAGCATACATGGGACGCAGAGTGCACATGCTCGTGACCGGGGATCACGCGGGGCCTGCCGCGTCAGGGTACCCCCTCCTCGGCGCCGACCTGATCGTCGATGCTGACAAGCGGCCGTTCGGCTACGTCGAAGACATGCAGTTTGAGCGCGGTGTGCGCGGCCCAGGTCAGCGCTCGCCGATCACCATGTTCTACATCGAGGGGGAAACCCAGAAGATCCTCGTCGATACCGGCTACGACCCCGGCGCAACTGGCGAGAAGAGCGCCCGCACTGTGCTGGCCAAGCACGGCTTCGCCCTTTGGACGGAAAGTCGCCCTGAATGGTCAGTCGAGAATCAGTTGGCGAAGGTCGGGACGACTCCGGAGGAGATCGACGTTGTTATCCTGACCCACTGCCATTTCGACCACATCGGCAACAATCTGAAGTTTCCCAATGCCCGGTTCATCGTCCAGCGCGATGAGCTCTCATGGGCACTCCATCCCCCCGCCTACGTTCAGTTCTATTACGGCGAGTACGGCTACAACCTGCTTGAGCTGGGGGATCGCCTGGAGGCCATCGACGGCGACCTCCGGGTGACTGATGGCGTCTCGCTCAAAAAGCTGGGCGGCCACACACCGGGCAGCCAGGCAATCCTGGTCGATACTGACGCTGGCCGGGTCTGCCTTTCCGGCGATCTTTTCTACTTCTATCTCAACTTGGAGCTGAACTGGCCGGTGGGATCGTTCTTTGATCTGAACGAACTCATGCGAGCCTACGCCTGGATGAATGCCAACGCCGACATCATCGTGCCACAGCACGACTGGAAGTTCTTCGAGCTCTACCCGGAGGGGTGGGTTGGCTAGCGATGGGAGTGAAATTCGCTCCATCGAGGCGCAGATCTATCGTTGTCCCATCGACGAACCGTTTGGCTATGCGAAGGGGTTCATCACGGTCCGCGAATCGGCGGTGGTGCGACTGGTGACCGCCGACGGGACCGTCGGTTGGGGCGAAGCTTATGCCCCGGCTGAAGCGACCGCTGCCGTCATTGAGACCGTAGGACCCGGGTTCATAGAATGGAGCGTCTTCGAGCGGGCAGCAATCATCACGGAGCATGCGACGCGATGTGACGATGGATTACCGAGCTCGCCAACCGCGGCGGCACTGTCAGCCATTGCGCTGGCCTCGCTCGACGCCGCCGGCCAGATGCTCGGCAGGCCCGCCTGGACATTACTCGGCGGGGTCGCAGACCCGCCGCTCCGTGTCTACGCCTCCGCCCTCTGGTTTCATCAGGCTGCGAATCCGACAGCCCACTATGGCAACGCCCTTCGTAAGGCACAAGAGGAGGGCTTTACCGCAGTCAAAGCGAAAATTGGACTCGGGGTCGATGATGATCTCGAGACGATCCGCAGTTTGGGAGCGGCGAACAACGGGGTGGTGGTCATGCTCGATGCCAACCAGGCATATGACGCACACGACGCTGGAATCGTGTCCGGTGTCGCTGGCGATACTGGGATCTTCTGGTTAGAAGAGCCGCTACCGCCTGACCGGCTGGAGGACTATGCGGCACTCCGCACCACCTCGGCGGTGCCTATAGCCGCTGGCGAGACCGTGACCTCGGTTCGTCATGCCCGACGATGGTTGGACGCGAAGGCGACAGACATCTTTCAGCCAGACGTCTGCCTGGTCGGCGGGCTCGAATCGGCTGCAGTCATCGCGGAGATGGCAGAGGGTGTCGGTATCGCCCTCGCGCCCCACTGTTTCGGTCTAGGCATCGGCCTGGCGTCCTCGCTCCATTGGGCAGCGGCAATTGCCGCAGTGCGTGGAAGCGAAGAGCCGACCTGGCTCGAGGTCGACACCTCCCCCAACCCGGCGCGGGATGCGCTTCTTGCCGATGCTTCGTGGTTCCTCGCGGGTGGAACGACCCTAAGCCTGCCAAACGAGCCGGGACTCGGCATTCCCGACCTGCGCCGAATTGCTGAGTTCCGAGTCAGATAGCGATGCGACAGAAAGCGGCAGTCTGCTCGCCACATCTTTGGCCCACACGGTGGTCGCGTCCCATTGAGGAGTAACCCGCTGGTCGTCTCAGAAACCACCGCACGAACCGGCCTACGAGTTCGTCTACTTCGGCGCGTGCGCAATGGCCGTGACGCGCACCTGATCTTCGATCCCAAGCACCGCAACGCCCGCAACGTCGCTCCGGGCCAGCGGTTGCGCGACGGTGAATATCTGGCCGCGTCGCGCAACCGGCCGGCCTCTTGCCGGGGGACCGGGTCTGTGCTACATCGTATCTTTCACGACGTGGGCCGAGGGGGTGAAGGAGGGCCAGGGCCCACGCTGCCGTGCAATCCGGGCTCGGGGCGGCCGACGGGGGCCGCCAGTCAGAACGAGGAGGTTCGACAATGTCCCTTTCTCGGCGCCAGCTCCTACAGGCGGCCAGCAGCGCATCGCTCGGGGTGGTGGCCGGCGGGTCGCTCCGCCAGTCCCGCGCCTCGGCCCAGGGCGAGAAGGAAGCGGTCACGATCCAGTTCTGGACGCACGACCAGAACTACATCGACTTCTTCACCGCCCGCGCAGCCGAGCTGACCGAATCGGCCGATTCCGCTTATGCCTACGAGCTGAACATCACCCAGGCGCCGACCACCGACCTGGTCACCAAGGCGTTGGCCGCCTACGCCGCCGGTAGCGGCGTCCCCGACGCGATCGGGATCGAGATCTCCCAGTTCTCCCGCTTCATGCAGCGCGGCGTCGCCGAGCAGACCCTGCTCGACCTGACCGACCGCGTCGCCGACGTCCGCGACCAGTTCTTCGAGAGTCGCTGGGCCCCCTACACCGTCGACGGCAAGGTCTACGCCGTCGAGTCGGGCTACCCCCTCTCGGTCTACTACTACCGGCAGGACCTTTTCGAGGAGTACGGGATCGAGACGCCGATCGAGAGTTGGGACCAGTTGATGGAGATCGGCCGCACCGTGACCGTGCCCCAGGGTAAGGCGGTCGCCGCGGTCACCACGACCGGCGGCACCGGCGGCGGCGACATCACCCACTTCGGGCTGCTCTACCAGCAGCGCGGCGGCAACTTCTTCGACGCCGAGGGCAACCTGACGCTCGACACGCCGGAGGCGGTCGAGGTCGCCGAGCTCATCGCCACGGGGCTCCAGGAGAAGACGATCCTGGGCCTCACGGACTTCTACGGCGGCCCCGGCGCGGCGGCCATGCAGCAAGGGGCGACAGTCGGTTACTTCATGCCTGACTGGTTCCAGACCTATGTGATCGAGCCGACGGCGCCGGAGCAAGAGGGGTTGTGGCGGATCCAGCCCCTGCCCGCCTTCGCCGGCGGCGGCAGCCAGACCAGCGTCTGGGGCGGTACGGGCTTCGCGGTCTCCAAGGACTCGCCCACCATCGAGGCGACCTGGGAACTGCTCCGCTACGGATACCTGACGCGGGAGGGGCAGATCAAGCGCTGGCAGGAGATCCGCTATCTGCCGACGATGGCCGAGGTCTGGGACGACCCGGTGATGATCGAAGCCGACGCCTTCTTGGGCGGCCAGGAGCCGGGCGCCGTCTACAAGGAGCTGGCGCCGACCGCGCCCACCCAGTACCAGAGCCCCTACTGGAACCAACTGACCGTCGAACTGGCCGGCCAACTAAGCCGAGCTATACAACGGCCGCAAGTCCGCCGCCGACGCGATCCGGGACGCGGCGGCCGCGATCGAGGCGGAGATGGAGTAGTCGCTGGTGTCCGCGTCGGTCGAGGAGCGAGCAGCGGTCGGCCGGGGCGAGCGATTCCTCGCCCCGGCCCGGCCACGGTCGCTCGGCGGCTGGTGGCGGCGTAACGAGCGCCGCGTGGCGCCCTACCTCTTCATCTCGCCCTTCTTCATCCTCTTCGCGCTCTTCCTGGCCTACCCGATCGTCCAGGCTTTCTGGATCAGCCTCCACGAGTGGCCGGGCATCGGCGAGATGGAGTGGGTCGGCTGGGGCAACTACGGCGACGTGCTGCGGGACGAGAGCTTCCACAACGCCGCCATCAATACCGCCTGGTACGCGGCGGCCAGCCTCTTGCTGATCTGCCCTCTGGCGCTGCTGCTGGCGCTGGCCCTGAACAGCCGGCAGGTGCGGGCGAGCGACTTCCTGCGGACCGGCTACTTCATTCCGGTCGTCCTCTCGCCGGTCGTCATCGCCCTGATGTTCACCCTGATCTTCGACACGGAGTTCGGCCTGATGAACGCCGGTCTGCGCGGCCTGCTCGGGATCCGGCCGATCAACTGGCTGGGGACGCCGGAGTGGGCCAAGGTGGTGATCATCGTCATCCTGGTCTGGCGCTGGACCGGCTACATCATGATCTACTTCCTGGCCGGTCTGCAGAACATCCCTCGCGAGCTGTACGAGGCGGCCCAGCTCGACGGCGCCGGGCCCTGGCGCCTCTTCTGGAACATCACCCTGCCGCTGCTGCGGCCGGTGACCGCTTTCGTGGCGGTGGTCGTCCTGATCGGGGCCTCGCAGGTCTTCGAAGAGCCCTACATCCTGACCAACGGCGGCCCCGGCGAGGCGACCCTGAGCATCGCCAACTACGTGCAGCGGGAAGGTTTCGAACGGCTCAACTTCGGCTTCGCCGCGACGGCGAGCTTCATCCTCTTCGTGTTCGTCTTTCTGGTCACCCAGGCCCAGATCCGCTACTTCGGGATCGGCCGCGAGCACGAGTGAAGGAGGGCGGGATGGCAGAAACCGCACGCCGGAACGGGCGGGAGCGCGCCCTTACCATCGTCCTGACCGGGCTGCTGCTGGCCGGCCTCGCCGTGCCGCTGCTGCCCCTGCTCTGGACGCTCGCCTCGTCGTTCAAGCCGGTCAGCGACATTTTCATCTATCCCCCCCGGCTGCTGCCGTCGCCGGGGACGTTGGAGAACTACCGGCGCCTCTTCTCCGACGTCCCCTACCTGCAGTGGTTCTGGAACACGCTCTGGGTGAGCGTGGTCTCGACCGGGCTGGCTCTCTTCTTCAGCGCGCTCGGCGGCTACGCCTTCGCCAAGTACGAGTTCCGCGGCAAGACGCTGCTGTTCAACATCGTGCTGGGGTCACTCCTGGTGCCGTTCGCCGTGCTCCTGATCCCCTTGTTCGTGCTGATCACCCGGATCGGCTGGGCCGACTCATTCCTGGCCCTGATCGTCCCCTGGGTGGCGCCGGCTTATGGCATCTTCCTGATGCGGCAGTACATCGTGCAGGCGGTGCCGGATGAGCTGATCGACGCCGGCCGCGTCGACGGGGCGGGCGAGTTCCGCGTCTTCTGGACGCTGGTCCTACCGCTGGTCCGGCCCGCGCTCGGCGCACTCGCGATCTGGAACTTCCTGGGGGTCTACAACAGCTTCCTCTGGCCGCTGGTCGTCATGTCCAGCAACGAGAAGCTGATGCTGCCGGTCGGCCTGGCCCAGATCTACGGCAACTACAGCCGCGAATACGGCCTGGTCATGGGAGGCGCGGTGCTGGCCGCCGTGCCCATGATCGTGGTCTTCGTCGCCCTGCGCCGCCAGTTCATCGAGGGGCTGACGTTCGGCGCGCTGAAAGGCTAGCGGGGCGCTCGCAGGAGACTGAGAGGACAGGGGGCGCGGCGGCCGAAGCGGACACCGAGGGGCGGACCAGGGAGAGGGGCATGCTGTTCGGGGCGTCGTACTACCGCGAGTACCAGCCGTACGACCGGCTCGACGATGACATCCGGCTGATGGGCGAGGCCGGGGTGAACTTCGTCCGTATGGGCGACTCGATCTGGAGCCTGTCGGAGCCGGAGGAGGGGCGGATCGAGCTCGGTTGGCTGGACCCGGTGCTCGATGCCCTGCACCGGGCGGAGATCCAGGTCGCGCTGGTCACGCCGACCTACGCGATCCCGCCGTGGCTGCACCGCAAGCACCCGGAGCTGATGGTCCACCACGCCCGGGGGCAGCGGGCCTGGTTCGGCGGTCGCCAGAACATGGACTTTACCCACCCGGCCTACCGCTACCACGCCGAGCGGATCATCCGCGCGGTGGCCGGGCGCTTCGCTCCCCACCCGGCCGTGATCGGCTGGCAGGTCGACAACGAGACCGGCAATGAGGTCTTCTACAATCCGTACGTCTTCGCTCGCTTCGTCGACCACCTCAAGCGCGCGTTCGGCACGGTCGAGCGGCTGAACGAGGTGTGGGGCCTCAACTACTGGTCGCACCGGCTCCATGACTGGGCCGAGTTGTGGACCCCGGACGGCAACACCAACCCCGGTTACGACCTGGAGTGGCGCCGCTTCCAGGACGGGCTGACAACCGAATTCCTGGCCTGGCAGGTTGGCATCGTCAAGGAATACGCGCGGCCTGACCAGTGGGTTACCCAGGACCTGGCCGGCGGCCACGGGCGACCAACGAGCGACCGCTACGAGGTCGCTCAGGTCGTCGACGTGCTCTCCGAAAACCCCTACCACCCGACCCAGGACGGTCTGGCGATCCCCACCCCCGCGGCCGCGGCGGCGGCGATCCCGGAGTGGATGCACGAGGTCGGGCCGTGGGTGTTCTCGTTCCGGGCCAACCTGGGGTGGAGCGGCCGCCAAACGAACTTCTTCGTGATGGAGACGAACGCGCTGAGCTCGGTGGCTCCGCCGCGAAATTACCCCGCCTACGACAACCAGTGGCGACAGGTGGCCTACACCTTCATCTCGCGCGGGGCCAACGCGATCACCTACTGGCACTGGCACACGCTCCACTACGGCGCCGAGACCTACTGGGGCGGGATGTGCCACACGACTACGAGCCGAACCGCTGCTTCCGCGAGCTCAGTCGGCTCGGCCAGGAACTGCGCCGCCATGGCGACCGCCTGACCGACCTCGAGCCCGAGGCCGAGGTCGGGTGCTCTACTCCCAGGCGAGCAAGCACGCCTCCGGTTCCAGCCACCCTTGACGCGCCCCGGTCAGGCGACCCCCGACCCCCGCTCGTACGAGCGGATCTTCGACGCCTACTACCGGGCCTGCTTCGACGCCGGCGCGGAGACCGCCATCGTCCACCCGGCCCAGGCGTGGGAGCAACTGCCGGTGCTGGGGCGCCGGCGCTCTACGCGGCGGACGACGCCCGGCTGGAGCGCCTCGCCGGCTACGCCGACGGTGGCGGGCACCTCCTGCTGACGTTCCGCTCGGGCTACGCCGACGAGTACGCCCGGGTCCGCTGGAAGCGAGCGCCGGGCCCCCTGCGGCCGGCGGTCGGCGCCGCCTACGGCGAGTACTCGAACCTTCTCAGCCACTACCGTTGCGCGCAGGCGAGGGCGGATTCGTCGTGCCGGACGGAGCGCGGCGGAGGCGTGGGCCGACGGACTGGATCTGGAAGGGGCGACGCCGCTCGCCTTCTACGACCACCCGCACTTCGGTCGCTGGCCGGCGGTCACCTCCCAGACGTTCGGCCGCCGCCGGGTGACCTACGTCGGAACCCTCCCTAACCCGTCGTTCGGGACGGCGTTGGTGGCCTGGGTGATGGCGCAGGCCAGCATCAAACCGCGCATCCCGGACCTCCCCGACTCGGTCCGGGTCTCGACCGCCCGCAACCGACAGGGGGAGCGCTGTGGTTCCTTACAAACTGGTCGGCGGCCGAGCAGACGGTGGCCGCCATGCCGGTGGCCACGGGCGACCTGTTCACGGACGAGCCGGTCGGCGCGGGCGAGGGACTCGATCTCGGGCCGTGGGACGTCCGCGTCCTGGTCGAGCGGTAGGAAGCGGCTCATGCGGGCCAGTTGCCGACATCAGTCGCCGGCCGAGATCGCAAAGGGGAGCACGTGGACGTTCGCTCGTCGGAGGTGGCGCCCGGCGTCCACCGCCTGGCCTGGTCGTCGGCGCCAAGCCAATGGCGGTGTACCTGCTCGCCGGCGACAACCTGACGCTGATTGACACCGGCCTGCCCGACACGCCCGCGGCGGTCTACCTGCCGGCGGTCGAGGCGCTCGGGCGGCGGCCGGAGGAGGTCGTGCTGGCCCTGATCACCCACGCCGACGCAGATCACATCGGCGGCAACGCCGCCCTCCGCCGCGTCTTCCCGCGCGCCCTCCTCGCCTGCCATGCCCGCGACGCTCGGCTTGCCAGCGACCCGGCCGTCCTCACCACCGAGCGCTACGACGCCTTCTGGGACGACCATCGGCTCCGCTACGACCAGGCGGTCTTCGACCTGCTGGCCTCGTGGATGGGACCTGCCGAACCGATGGACCTGCTGCTTTGCGGCGGCGAGCAGATCCGCTTCCGCGGCGACGAATGGCTTTCCCTGCTCGAGCTGCCCGGCCACACCGCCGGCCACGTCGGGCTTCACCACCCCGGCCAGCAGTGGGCGATCGTCGCCGACGCCGTCTTCGGCCGGACCCAAGTCAATGTCGACGGCAGCCCCGCCGCCCCCCCGCCCTACCTCGACGTCGCCGCGTACCGACAAACGATCAACATCCTGCGGGCGCTCGATCTGGAGTTGCTGCTGACCTGCCACTACCCGGTCATGCGCGGAGCGGAGATCGCCGCCTTCCTCGACGCCAGCGAGGCGTTCGTCGACGACGCCGAGCGGGTGACGGAGGAGCTGCTGCGGGGTGCGGCTGGCCCCCTGACCCTGGCCCAGGCGATCGCACGGCGGCTCCGCGGCTCGGTCCCTTCGGTTTTGCCAACGACCTGAAGTACGCGATGCTGTCCCACCTGGAGTTGGCCGAGGCGCGCGGCCGGGCCGATCGGACGCGCTCGGGGATGTAGTGGCCTGGCGCTGGACGGAGCGGACGCGTGAAGATCGTCGCCATCTCGACCCGGGTCGTCAACGCCCGGATGCGTAACTGGGTCTTCGTCAAGGTCGAGACCGATCAGGGCCTGGTGGGATGGGGCGAGGCCAGCCTGGAATGGAAGACGCGGGCGGTGGTCGGCTGCGTCGAGGACCTGGCTCCGCTCATTCTCGGCCAGGACCCGCGCCGGATCGAGCACCTCTACCAGACCATGTACCGCCACTCCTTCTTCCGGATGGGCGTCATCGGGATCAGCGCCCTCTCCGGCATCGAGCAGGCCTGCTGGGACATCTTCGGCAAGAGCCTCGAGGTGCCGGTCTACCAGCTCCTGGGCGGCGCCGTCCGCGAGTCGATCCGGATGTACGACCACCTGGGCGGCGGCGAGATGAACGCGCTCTACCTGCAGGATCAACCGGAGCGGATGGCCGAGCGGGCGCGAGAGTCAGTCGCCGCCGGTTACTCGGCGATCAAGGCGCTCGTGGTGCCGGTCAGCGAGCCGCTCGACGGACTGGCCCCCATCCGTCGCGCTGAGGCGTGCATGGCGGCGATCCGGGAGGCGGTGGGCGACGAGGTCGACATCATGGTCGACCTCCACGGCCGGACGACGCCGGCGATGGCCATCCAGTACGGCCAGGCGCTGGCCCCCTACCGCCTCTTCTTCTTCGAGGAGCCTTGCCCTCCGGAGAACCCCACCGCGCTGGCCGAGGTGGCGCGGGGCCTGCCGGGGGTGCCGATCGCGACCGGAGAGCGGCTGGTGACCCGCTTCCAGTTCCGCGAGCTCTTCGAGCAAGGCGCCTGCGCGGTGGTCCAGCCTGACCTCTGCCACTGGGCGGCGGCGAGGTGCGCGGATCGCGGCGCTCGCCGAGACGTACTAGGTGTCGGTTGCGCCCCACAACCCCCTGGGACCGGGCGCCACCACGGTGCGATGCAGTTCGGGTTCGCGACTCCCGGGTTCCTGATCCAGGAGGCGATCCGCGCGGACGTGCCGTGGCGCGACGAGGTGGTCACCACCCCGATCTGGGTGGTCTATGGCCACGTCTCACTGCCA
>CAVRUC010000009.1:0-313132 GCA_963724295.1 uncultured Chloroflexia bacterium
CCTTAACGGCAAGATCATCCGAAGCTATGTGCTTAAAAGCACCCTCGGACGCCGAGAGTAACTCTGCCTGCGATGTGGCGTGCAACCCTGAGGAACGTGCATCCACCTGTCGCAGAGTCATTCAGCCCTCGGTGCCGCGCCTTTGCGTCGTTGCGGCCCAGGGTGGGGTAGGCAGTTGGCAGGAGAACTCCTTGGGGAGATAGCGCATCTGAGGAGTTGCTTGCGGAGGACGCGTCAGGCACTGCTCCCGCTCTTGTGTCCAGCGTGATCGCGTCGGTGACAAGAGGATCCAAGGAGTACACGCTCGGTCATCAATGGATGATCGGGGGCAGAGACGAAAGGAGACGGTGACATGATCAAGCTCCAGAATTCCGGATGGACGCGGAGAATCTACGGCGTGCGATCCATGGGAACGGCCCTAGTGCTGGTCTGGCTCCTAGCGGTGGGAGTAATTGGAAACGCCGGTGTGGCCAGCGGGCAGGACTTGGCCACGCCGGAGGCAGCGACGGCGGCCGGTGTGCCGACCGTGAGCGTCAGTGGGCACGGTCAGGTGAACGTCCCACCCGACACGGCCTCCGTCTCCATTGGCATTGATGTGATCCAACCAACCCTTGGTGAGGCCCAGGAGCAGGCGACGGCCCAGGCAACCGCGTTGATCGAGGCGATGAAAGCGACCGGGATCGCAGACGAGGACATTCAGACCGCGTATTTCAGCGTGAATATTCTGCGCGACTACTCGGAGAATGCCGACCCGACCCAGATCACCGGCTTCGAGATCGTGAACCAGCTGCAGGTCACCGTCCGGGACACGGACATGCTGGGTGAGTTGCTCGACGCGGCGGTCAAAGTCGGCGCAAACAGCATCAATGGCGTCAGCTTCTACGTGGATGACCAGACCGCGGCAGCGAGTGAGGCCCGGCGTCTGGCGGTCGAGGACGCTCGCACGAAAGCCGAGGAGCTGGCCGTAGCCGCGGGTCTGACGCTCGGGCCCGTCGTCTCTATCACCGAGGGCACCCTTTCGCCGATGCCGCCGGTGTACGCCTCAACTGGCGTCGAGTCGGCGATGCCCGAAGCGGCTGTGCCAGTGCAGCCTGGATCCTCGACTATCTCGGTTGACGTGTCGATGATCTTCGAGTTGCGGTGAGGGTGGGGTCCATAGGTGGGGACTCCCGCCCCAGATCTGTTGGCGTTCAGGCCCGTCGAGAGGCCAATGCGCCTCTGTCCGAGCGCTGCTCTTGGATGCCGTTGGCCCTGACGGGCGAGTCAGGGTGCCCGTGCCGCCACCAGAAACACTGCATCCGATGCGGGTTTGTGGCATTCGCCATGTGGGTCGTGGGTCCGCTCAGCACGGGAGGAGTGCGTGTGGGGTCTGCCTGACAATCGTCACGAAGGTTCTCCACCTCGGGCTTTGACGGGTCGATCGTCCGCTCAAGCTGTGGTCAGTTCAGAGTACCAAGGTCAAGTGTTGAAGAAACACGCCTGCCGGCTTCAGCCGTCCGGGTCGAGGTGGGTATCGAGGAAGGGCAAGATTCTTGGCCCGGCCACGTCCCAGACCGCCACGGTGAAGTGGTCGCGCCCGGGCACCTCGTCGTAGGCAACCTCGACGCATGCAGCATGTAGGGCGTCGACCATCGCCCGCAGGTGGCTCAGGAGGTTCCTGTCGTCGTTGACGCCGTGGATGATCAGAAACAGGGCGCTTTCTTTGTCAACCCAGGTCAGCGGTGAGGCGTCACGGTAGCGATCGGGAAACTCAGTCGCGGTGCCACCCAGGAGACGGACCAAGCTCTGCTGGTCATTCAGGTTCGGGTCCGAGATCGTCAGATCGAAGTGTCTAGCCAGCGCCCGGAGACGCTCGCGTTTCTGGAGCGCCACCTGTATACAGGCCTACCCCTCCGCCACCCGCGGCCGGTATTGCAGCGCCTCGGCAACGTGCGCGGTAGTGATGCACTCCTCGGCGGCGAGGTCGGCGATGGTGCGCGCCAGCTTCAACACCCGGTGGTAGGCGCGGGCGGAAAGACCCATCTGGCGCACGGCCGATCCCAGCAGCGCTTCGGCGGTGTCGTCGAGCGCGGCGTGCTGGCCTAACTCTTTGGGACCCATGTCGGCATTGGTCAGCAGCGCGGTCCCGGCGAACCGCGTCGACTGGATCTCGCGCGCGCGTTGCACGCGCTGCTGGATGGCCGCCGAGAGCTCCCCCGGACGGCGATCCGATAGCTGCTCGTGGGGGATGCGTGGCACGTCCAGATGGATGTCGATGCGGTCCAGCAGCGGCCCGCTGATCCGCTTCTGATAGCGGCCGATAGCTCCCGGAGCGCAGGAGCAGGCCCGCCGCGGATCGCCAAAGTACCCACACGGACATGGGTTCATCGCCGCGATGAGGGTGAAGTTGGCCGGGAAGGTGAGGGTGCCGGCGGCGCGGGCCAGCGTCACGGTGCGGTCCTCCAGCGGCTGGCGCAACCCCTCCAGCTTGGTGGCGCCGAACTCCGGCATCTCGTCGAGGAAGAGCACCCCGCGGTGGGCCAGGCTGATCTCACCGGGCCGCGGCCACGACCCGCCGCCGACGAGCCCGACATAACTGGTGGTGTGATGCGGGGCCCGGAAGGGGCGCTCCCGCAGCAGCGGCGTCTCCGGCGGCAGCAGCCCGCGCACGCTGTAGATCTTGGTCACTTCCAACGATTCGGCCACCGTCATCGGCGGCAGGATTGAGGGGAGGGCTCGGGCCAGCATTGTCTTGCCCGAGCCGGGTGGGCCGCTGAGCAGCGCGTTATGCGCGCCGGAGGCGGCGATCTCCAGGCCGCGCTTGACGTGCTCCTGACCTTTCACCTCAGAGAAATCGACGCCCATGTAGAGCGACTCGGGAGGCGTGGAGTCGGCGGTATGAGGCGCGATCGGCGACTCGCCGCTGAGGTGGTTCACCAGGTCCGCCAGCGTCTGCACCGGGATGATCTCGACGTCGCCGACCAATGCCGCCTCGCCGGCGTCGATGGCCGGCACAAAGGCGCGGCGCATCCCGTTGGCCGCGGCGGTGGAGATCATGGCGATGATGCCGGGCGTGTGGCGCACCACACCGTTGAGCGAGAGCTCGCCGGCCACCAGTGCATCCTCGAGTTGCGGCGAGGGGACGACTTGATTGCTGGCGAGGAGGACGCCGAGGGCGATCGGCAAGTCGTAGGTGGGTCCCGCCTTCTTCAGGTCAGCAGGCGCCAGATTGACCGTGACCCGCCCCACCGGGAAGCGACCGCCGGAGTTGCGAATGGCGGCGCGGACGCGATCCTGGCTCTCGCGGACCGCCGCATCGGGCAGCCCGACCACCACCGTCCCCGGCACGCCCTGGCCGACGTCGACTTCGACCTCGACCAGCACGCCATCGAGACCGACGACCGCGCACGAGAAAACCTTTGCCAGCACGTCGCCCCCGAGATAAATACGACTTGCCGCGGAACGCTGAGGGGATGATTGTCGCATAGCCCGCGGCGCTGTCCGGTTCGCTTCAACTGGCAGGACCGACATGAGCGGGCTGATGGGTTCGGCGTCTTTGCTCGATACTCGCCATACCCACGTCGGTACAAGCAGGGTGTAACGTTAGGTCGATGTAACCGAAGCCCTTCCCTAGGAGAGCAAGCATCTTGGCGGACCAGGACCATATCAAAGTGGAGCGCGGCGTGGTCTACGGCTCCATCGCCGGCGAATCGCTGCTACTCGACGTTTACCAGTCGATCCCGCATGCGGACCCGCGGCCAGCCGTGGTCCTCGTCCACGGCGGTGGGATGTGGACCGGCAGCCGCGGCGCATATGGAGCACCCGGCACGGCAGCTCGCCCAGGCTGGCTACGCCGCCTTCAGCGTCGACTACCGCCTCGTCGATGCCGCCACCGGCCGTCATCGCTGGCCGGCCCAGCTCGACGACGTTCAGCGCGCCGTGCGCTGGGTGCGGGACCACGCCGCCGGCTATGGGGTCGACCCGGAGCACGTCGGTGCATTTGGCTGGTCTGCCGGTGGCCAGCTGGCGGCCCTGCTCGGGACGCGCGACACCCGCGATGTCACCGCCCCCTTGGCGAGCCAGTCCAGCCGCGTCACCTGTGTCGTCGACCTGGCAGGTGACGTCGATCTGGCGGCCTACACCCGCCCACCCGCCCTGCACGAGGTCGTTGCCCTGCTGGGCGGTACCGTCCAGGAGGTGCCCGATCGGTACCGCGATGCCTCGCCGCTGACCTGGATCGATCGGCGCACGGCTCCGTTTCTGGTCATCCACGGCGATCGGGACGACGTGGTGCCGATCGAGCAGTCGCGCCGCCTGGTCGCTGCCCTGAGCGCGGCCGCGGTCAGCGTGGAGTACGTGGAGCTGGGTGACGCCGGCCACGACGATTTGACCTGGGACCGGGTCGGTCCGGAGGTCCTCACCTTCCTCGATCGCCATCTCCGCTTCGGGGTCTGAAAGGACGGTCGGGGACTCAGGTGCCTACGATGGCGGCTCCGTCAGTCTCGGCCACCGGCCAGTGATCGGGCACCCGTAGGGCCTCCTGCTCGCCGGGCCAGGGAGGCATCGTGCACATCACGAAGCGCAACGGTTCGGACCCGGAGGCCCGGAACTGGAAATGGACGCCGGTCGGGATGGTCAGCGCGGTGCCCGCTTCCACGTCGACGACCGTCTCGTGGTCACCCTGCTTGCGCCAGACCTGCCCTCGGCCCGCGGTGACATACCAGACCTCTTCGACGGTACGGTGGGCGATGGCCAGCGACACCCGGCCCGGCGGCAGCGTGCCGTGGGCCAGACTGCCGCGGTTCGTGGCAACCAGGAGGCGAATCTCGGAGGTATCCGGCGCGAGCACGTCGTACGCCTCGCCCAGCTGCCTGGTGGTGAATGTCGCCGCGGGACCTCCCGGCTCTTCATTCATCTCGCGCTCTCTACGACCAACGTCAGTCCCCGTCACGCCCGATCACGACGGGATCGCTCCGGCAGGAGGCAAGTGATCACAGAGTAATCACCTGATCCGGCATGTTGCCGGCCAGCGCCGTGTAGAGGTCCGGGAAACAGCCCACCTGGACCCCGTCGACGGTTCCGACAGGCTTCACGGGACTGGGGAACGTTCCCGGCTCGCCCTCGGCCAGACCTCGCTCGACAGCGCACTGATCGCACATCATCAGCAGGATGCCCTGGTCGGCGGCGACGCGTGCCAACCGCTCACCGATCGGGTCGCCCTTACGCAGGATGTAGTTGTTGTCATCGAAAAAGAAGAGCCCGACCACCTCGACCCCATGCGTCCCCTGCTCGAGCTGCGGCAGGATCATCTTGCCCAGCTTGTACGAGGCGGTGTGCCCGGATGTGCTGAAAACATAGGCGACCTTCACGACGGGCGACCTCCTGCCGGCATTTCGCCGGTACGCCAGTTCACACGATCGATCTCGTGCTGGAAGGATAGCGACCCCGAGCCGAAGTGCGGGATCCGTGGCTATCCGCCTTTCTGGCGCCGTCCTGTTGCCAGATGCCCTCGCTGACTCCGCCAATGGATCGTGACGGTATCGGCCCCGTGCAACTCACCATGCCCGGCGTTCAAGTGAGGGTACGATTGAACCCCTGATGGAGCCGTCCACGGGGCAAGCGGATCGGTCAGCCGTTGCTGAGCGAACGTCACAGGGATGTGACGCTCGAGTACGGGGAATGCGGAGCGCGGCGATGGACCTTTTGCTCCCAACGCACTCGTTGCGACGCTGATGGGCGGCACGCCGAAGGGCCGAACTCAACTCCTTGTGAAACTGCCCGACATTTGAACGTTCAAGAACGACTCCGCCTGGCGATCGACCAGCAACAGAGCCGTCTCCGTCAGGGGGTTCCGCCTGATCGCCAGGCGGCCATCCTCGCGCTGATCCGCGCCCAGGAGCTGCTGCCAGACGCGCCCGGGATCGAAGTGGAGCCCGATCTCGTCACCGGTCGCCGTCTCGCCAACTTGGGTGGGACCAAAGCGCTTCAACTATGCCTGGAATCCTCCGGCGATAACGCCTCGGCGGCGCCAGTGTCATCCGATGATGGGCTGAACGGCTGGGCAGCGCGCTTTGGTCAGGAGTGCGACTGGCTGGCCGAAGCCGAGCTCGTCCTGGCGCACTGCGAGACCGGCTTCATGCGCATGGTCGATGACGGCAGCGGGGTGTTTCACGCCTGGATCGCGACGAAGCGGCCACCCACGAGTTGGCGCGAGCGCGCGGATATTGACTGGTGGGCGTCGTGGCTTGCCAGGCGTCACGAGCCCGAGCTGCGCGCCCAACAGTCTGAACGGCACCGCCCTGGGAAGCGGCAACGACGACGATGCGTTATATCGCCGCATAGCGGACATCCATCTGACGATGATGTCGTATCAACTCGGCTATCCGCCCAACACCGCGATCGGCGGCTGCACCGTCCAGATCTATCGCGATGTCCTGGGTCAGCTCATCGCCTGGGCGCTCCAGGCACGCGACCGCGGGGAAGTGCTGCAACCGCAATCCGAGCACTCATTAGTCGCCGCGCTCGCTGCAGCCCTCGCTCTCGATCCCGCTGTCATCGCTCAGGCTGTCGCCGCCTTTACGCTCGACCGGGAGAACGCGTCCTATCATGCCGCCGTGCCGGGTGTCGCGAGCGCTCCCCTCGTTCGGGTCGACTCGAGCCGGCTCGTCTGGTCGGTCTGCGGCCTGATGACCGAGCCATTCCTCTTCTTGACCCGCGAGCTCAAACGACGCACCGCACAGGAGTATCACAACAGCGCCTATCTCCGTGAGGCTGTGTTCCGACACGATCTCTATGCGCTCTTCCAGGACAAACGGTTCGTGACCAGCGCCGGCCGGATCGAGCTCCGAAGAGACGGTGGCGATGTTCGCACCGACATCGACGCCGTCGTTTTCGATCGCAAGACGGGCACGCTTGGCTTCTTCGAGTTGAAGTCGCAGGACCCCTTCGCCCGGTCGACCGCCGAGCTGGCGCGTCAGCGTGACAATGTCCTCTACGCCAACCGTCAGATCTCCGGCGCGCTCGCCTGGCTAAGCCGGCATGGCGCCGACACGCTCCTCGGTCGTGTCGACGCCCGAACCGCCAGGACATTTCGCGTGCACAAGGTCTATCCCTTCGTTCTCGGTCGCTACCTGGCTCACTTCAGCGATGGCCCGGAGCCGGACCGTCGCGCCGCCTGGGGCACCTGGCCGCAGGTCCTGCGCCTGCTCGATGGGCAGCCGCTGCGTGCCACCGATGCCAATCCCATCGCCTCTCTCTTCACGCGTCTGACGAAAGACGAGCCCCTCGTTCGCCCACCCGCCGACGGCACCGCACACGAGATCGCCATCGGCGACGCCAACCTCACCGTCTATCCATCCTACGCCGCCTTCCAGGCGAGCGCGGCTGTTAGTCGCGGCTAGCGAGCGGACCGGGTCTGTCCCAACCGGTAAAGTCGCCGTCAGTTGCCTCCGCCATCACCACCACGGCGAATGTCAGCACCCGGCAACCTTCCTCGAGGTGGCCACCCATGGCCAGCTCCGTGTTGCTGAAGCTGATGTGCGCGTGCACCTCGCCGTTCACTACGAGTCCGGTGACGGTGAGAATGTCGAATGGACCGTCGCCCCGGACGAATGTGTTCCCTGGCGGCATGTTCGTCGTCTTCACGACGTGAAAGTGGTAGCGGTCGAGCGAACCGACGCCGCAAAGAATCGCCGCGTTCCGGATCCCCTCCTCCGCCACCGCGGCCCGCAACGCGAGGAGCACGTCCTCCCCGGGATCGAGACGCAACGCGACGTATCGCGATGCGCCGAACGATTGCGTACGCACAGGCCCGTTCCCGCAATCCGCTTGTCTGAACGCGGGCTAGGCCGTCTGCTGGAGCCAGCGGCGGATATCCGGTTCGTGCTCCTCGTGCAGGTGGGAGAAAAACTCGCCGTTGACGATCTCCGACCCAAGCGCGTTGCCTTCGAGCCAGGGGAAGAAGTCAGGGTCATTGATCGCCTCGTCCGGGAGCATCTGCACGATCTCCGCCAGGCGCGCGTACGACTCACGCGATTCGCCAATGACCTCACCCAGCAGGCGGTCCTTGTTCACCTCGTGGATCCAGTCGTTGATCTCGTCATCGCTCTCTCGGTTTGCCGGCCAGACCGGGTCAGGCTCGGGCTGTCCGTTGGCGGCGGCCTCCAGCCGTTGCAACGAGCGTGCGCGCCAACCGGTGATATGCGCGGTGAGATCCTTGAATGTCCAATCTCCCATCACGCCCGGTTGCAACATGCGCGCTTCACCCACCTCGATCAGCAGCGTTTCCCACGCGTCTCGCTCGCGATCGATCGCCGCCAGCACCTCGCCTTTCGTCGGCACCGTCTCTTCGCTCATCCTTCTCTCCTTGACGTCCGGGTGTCGTGACGCCTCAGCGTAGCAACCACTGTGCCCGCCGGAGTCGGAGGTCGGAAGTCGGCATGTCGTGAAACCGTCCTTACCGACTAACCGACTAACCGACTTCGTCCTCTATCAGTGGCAGGCGGGCAAAGTTGACGAGCGCTGCCGCGACCTCGGCAGTGATGATCTCCAGCAGTCGCTGGCCCCACTCCGCGCTGGCCTGATCCGGGCTATCGGTGTAGCCATCGATGCTCGTCCAGAAGCCGTGACGCTCGGCACGAAACGGAGCAGGCGGCACGGTCGTCCGGTCCAGCTCCTCTGTCGTGCGGTGGGGCAATGGGCTGGCGACCAGGTCCGGATGCAGCGCCATGATCAGCGAGGTTTCGAAGACGCCGGCATGACCCGGCAGGCGCGCACCCAGATCGGGCGCCTGCTCCGCAAGCGATTCTCTGGCGAGCTCCCAGTACGAGGCGGCGGCGAGGTTGCACGCGTGCGACAAGGCAAGGTCTCTGACGACCAGCTCGATCAGCTCGTGGTTCCCGCCGTGTCCATTGACGATGAAGATGCGACGGAAGCCACTCTCGATGAGGGACGCCACCATGTCGCGCAGGGCGCCGTAATACCGCTCGGTCGCCAGGGAGATGGTCCCGCCAAAGGGGAGGTGATGGTGAGACGAGCCGGTCTGGAATGTGGGAGCCACCAGCACGTCGATGTCTTGTCGCGCTTCTCGCGCGGCCGCGCGGGCCACGTGCTCCACGATCAGGAAATCGGTGCCAAGGGGAAGGTGCGGTCCGTGCTGTTCGGTCGCGCCAACGGGCAAGACCACCAGCGCGCCGGGGGCACGGCGGGCAGCTTCACCGCGAGTGATCTCGTGCAGGAGGAACCGGGGTCGATCGCCCGGTTCGCTCGCGTCACGATGCGTCACGTCCCACCTCGACGAAGTCGGTAAGTTCGCAGTCGGTCAGTCGGTCAGTAACGACGATCTCCTTCCCGACTTACCGACTAACCGACTGACCGACTCCGCTAACTTCAGATTCCCAGCGACGCCAGGAACTCGCGGTTGCGGCGGGCGCTCTCTTTGGGAGTGCCCATACCGGGCAGGATGTCCTGCTCGACCACCGCCCAGCCGTCGTAGCCGTGCTCGTCCAGCCAGCGCACGACCCCGGCGAAGTCGACTCCACCCTTCCCGAGCTCGGAGAAGATGCCGGCTCGCAGAGCCTGGTAGTAGTCCCATCCCTCATTGCGTGAGCGCCGCGCCAGCTCGCGGTCGTTGTCCTTGAAATGGATGTACCAGATTCGGTCAGCCCAGCGGTCCAATGCCTCGACCACCGAGGGTCCCTCGTCGCCGGCGCCGAACAGGTAGTGCCCGGTGTCGAAGACGATTCCGAGGATCTCCGGGTCAGTCTCGTCGAGGAAGCGGTCGGTCTCGGCCGGTGTCTCCACCCAGCCAGCCGAGTGCGGGTGGAAGACCGAGCGCAACCCAGTCTCCTCTCGCACCGCGCGCGCGACCGATTCGGCGCGACCGGCGTAACCTGCCCACTCGTCGTCGGGAAGGGCCATCTCGGGAGTGATGCGTCCCGCGTGCAGGGTGCGCCCGGGGTCGGTCACATTGTCGTCGGCGACGACGATGAACGGTCCGGACCGGCGATCGCTCTGTGGAACGACCGCGGCCAGCAGGCGGGCGACACGCAGCGCGTGCGCGATACCCGCGGCCAGTGCGTCAGGGTCGCGCAGCCGCACCGGGACGAACGCGCCGATCAACGCCAGCCCCCGCCGCTCGAGCTCATCGCGGAGCACCTCGGGATCGGTCGGCATGAAATCCCAGTCCCCGAGCTCGGTGCCGGCGTAGCCGGTTTCGGCAATCTCGTCGAGCACCACGTCATAGGGGATCGGTTTCTGATCGAACCCCTCGATTTCGAGCGCCCCCCAGGAAACCGGTGCGTTGGCGACTCGAATTCGACTCGACGTCACCCCTTCACCTCTCGACTTTCGGCCTCGAACTCGCGCCCCATCTCGAGGAGCTTCGCGTCGGCTTCCGCGGCCGCGGGTGTCGCGGCGGTCTTGGCGTCGAGCCGGGCGAACTCCTCCAGCTCGTGACCGAGCTCCTCCAGCTCCTCGCCGCCCGCCATCATCCGCACCACCTCTTCGCGGCTGATCTCGCTCTTGGCGAAGGTGCCGTACGAGCGTCCCCGGTTCAACAGCGTAAACCGGTCGCCGACCGGGTAGGCGTGATGCACGTTATGGGTAATGAAGACGACGCCGAGACCACGCGCCCGGGCCTGCGCGATGTAGCGCAGCACCACCCCAGCCTCCTTGACGCCGAGGGCGGCCGTCGGCTCGTCAAGGATCAGCACCTTGGCGCCGAAATAGACGGCCCGCGCGATCGCGACCGACTGCCGCTCGCCGCCGGACAGGGTGCCGACCGCCTGGCCGGTGTCGCGCACGTGGATCCCCATCTTGTGCAGCTCGTCACGGCTGATGCGGTCGGCGGCATGGACGTCAAAGCGGCGAAAAGGTCCCCAGCCGGTCGTCGGTTCCGAGCCAAGGAAGAAGTTGCGGGAGATGCTCATCAGCGGAATCATCGCCAGATCCTGGTAGACCGTGGCGATGCCGGCGGCGAGCGCCTCGCGCGGCGAGCTGAAGTGAACCTCTTTGCCCTTCGACCAGATAGCGGCCCTCGCTCGGTGGGTAGACGCCGGAAAAGATCTTGATCAGCGTCGACTTGCCGGCCCCGTTGTCGCCAAGGAGGCACATCACCTCACCGGCATGGACGGTCATCGAGATGTCTTTCAGCGCGATCACGCTGCCGAAGTAGCGCGAGACATTTTCGACCTCGAGCAGCGGCGTTCCGTTGGTCGTAGCGGTTTGGCTCATCAGCGAGCTCCCATCGCAAGCGTGCGGATGTACCGGTTGACGAGGACCGCGATGACGAGCATGGCGCCGAGTACCGCGTTCTCCCAGCCGGGGTCGACACCCATGAAGACGATGCCCTGCCGGACCATGCCGAAGATCAGCGCACCGAAGACGGGGCCGATCGCGGATCCATAGCCGCCCGTCAGGAGCACGCCACCGATCACGGCGGCGATAATCGCCGTGAACTCGCTGCCTGTCCCGCGCACGACGTCGGCGCTACGCGCTCCCAGAACCTGAATCATCGCCACCAGCCAGGCGGCGACCGCGGTGCCCATGAAGAGCACGATCTTGACCAGGCTGATCGGCACACCGACGTTGCGCGCCGCCTGCTGATTCCCGCCGACACCGAAGATCCAGTTGCCGAACGACGTGCGCAGCAGCACCCAGGTGGCGAGGGCGGCGACGCCAAGCCACCACACGATCGCGATCGAAAACTCGGCGCCGCCAATCCTCACGTCGCTGGCGAAGATGGCGCGGATGGCGTCGTAGCCGGGGACGTCATCCAGCCCGCTGACAACTGTCCGTCCCGTCAACTGTCGCGTGATGCCGATTGTTACGCCGCGCACCATCAACAGCGTACCGAGCGTGATGATGAACGACGGTAATTCGGTGCGCAGCACGAGGTACCCGTTGAAGACCCCCAACAGGAGGGCGAATGCGAGCGAGGCCAGCATCGCCAGCCAGACATTCCAACCGAACTCGACGCTGAGCAAGGCGAAAATGATGCCGCACGCGCCGATCGCTGAACCGATCGAGAGATCGAACTCGCCGCCGATCATCAGCAACGCCACCGCCACGGTGAGGATACCGAGCTGGGCCGCCACCTCGAGGTAGTTCGCCGTCCCGCGCCACGATAAGAATCCGCGACCACCGGCGACGATCGCGAAGAAGGTCCAGACGCCGATCGCCCCGGCGAAGGCGCCCACCTCCGGACGCACCAGCAGGCGGCGCAAGCGGCTGGTCTTTGCCACCCGCTCGTCGGTTTCGGGTGCCGGGCGAACCTCGGCCGCGCGCGTCACCTGCATGGCGCTTCCCCTACTAGAGCGATCAGCTCACGATCATCGGCTGTCGGTCCGCCTACCGAGTACCCGCCGCCGCCAGTTCGATGACCTCTGCCGCATTCTCCTGCGTGACAAAGCCGGGACCGGTCATCAAGACCGGGTTAGCGATCGTGTTGAGGTTAGTGGCATTGAGCGTCAGCAGCACGATCGGTAGATACCCTTGCATGTACTGCTGGGAATCGATGGCGAAGAGCATATCGCCGCTCTGGATGGCCTCGAGGACATCCGGCGAAAGGTCGAACGTAGCAAGCTGGATCGTGCCGAGTTGGCCGCTCCCACGGAGTGCCTCGAGCGCCGGCGCGGCGCCGGTCGGGCCCAGGGTGAGGATGCCGTCGACCTCTGGATTGGTGGAAAGCGCAGCCTCGATCCGTGCCTGCGCCTCGGTCGGGTTGTTCAGATCTACTTGGACCACTTCAACCGTGCCACCAGATTCCGCAAGGCCATCGGTGAACCCGCGACAACGGTCATCCAGGGCAACGTTGCCGACTTCCTGGTTGACGCAGAGCGCAGTTGTGACGCCGGCTTCGCCCATGCGCTGCCCGGCACCGAATCCCGCCTCATACTCAGTCTGGCCGACGTGGGTGAGCATCCCCATTTCGGCGGCGACGTCGCTACCCGAGTCGAGGGAGACCATGGGGATACCGGCGTCGATGCCGCCCTGGATTGAATCACCGAGGGCGTCGGCATCCGGGATCGAGATCGCCATTCCGTCTGGCTGGGAGGCGACGGCGGCGTCGATCAACTGCGCCATTTCCACCATGTCGAACGTGTCCGGGGCGTTGTACTCGACCTGGACGCCCATGTCCTCGGCCGCCTGGTTGACACCATTCTGGACGACCGACCAATAAGGATCGGAGGCCTGACCGTGGGTAACCACGACGAAGCGTAGGTCGCCTCGATTTACGTCACCCTGGCCGAGCGTCTGGGAAGCGAAGCCAACGGTGGCAAGCACGACCACGACCAGCAGAGCAATCACCTGTGAGCTGCGATGCTTCATGCTCCCTCTCTCCTGCCTGACGGCCCGGGTCACGGATCGACAGCGATCCGCAACGATATCGTTGAGGTGATAGAGCAGCACACGAGTCCCCTCATCTCCAGTCACTAACCCCTCATCCTCAACCCTTCTGCCCCCGGAGCGGGGAGAAGGGAGCCCACTGCCGAGCAGCGAGCCCCTCTCCCAGCGCACTGGGAGAGGGGTTGGGGTGAGGGTCGCTGCGGCAAGCCCCCTCTCCTGTCTCCGACGGGCCCGGTACCCGCGAAGCGGGTGGCGGTTTGGGGTGAGGGCTAGCGCGTACCGGCCGCCGAGAGCTCGATGATCCGCTCAGCATTCTCCTGGGTCACGAAGCCGGGTCCGGTCATCAGTACCGGATTGGCGATCGTGTTCAGGTTGGTGGCGTTGAGTGTCAGCAGCACGATGGGCAAGTAGCCCTGAATGTACTGTTGCTGGTCGATGGCAAAGAGCATGTCACCGGCCGCGATTGCTTCGAGTACGTCGGGCGAAAGGTCGAAGGTAGCGAGCTGGATCGTCCCGAGCTGGTCGCTGGCACGCAGCGCTTCGAGCGCCGGCGCGGCGCCGGTCGGTCCCAGGGTGAGGACGCCATTGATGTCGGGATTGGCGCTCAACGCCGCTTCGACTCGCGACTGGGCCTCGGTCGGGTTGTTCAGGTCGACCTGGACGACCTCGACCGTGCCGCCCGACTCGGCCAGTCCGTCAGTGAAGCCGCGGCAGCGCTCGTCGAGCGCGGCATTGCCGACTTCCTGGTTGACACAGATCGCGTTCGTGACGCCGGCTTCACCCATCCGCTGCCCGGCGCCGAGCCCGGCCTCGTACTCGGTCTGGCCGACGTGGGTCAACAGTCCGAACTCGGCGGCGACGTCGCTGCCCGAGTTCATCGAGATGACCGGGATGCCGGCCGCGACGGCGGCTTGAATCGACTCACCCAGCGCGTCGGCGTCCGGGATCGAGACGACGAGACCGTCCGGCTGCGTGGCGACGGCAGCGTCGATGAGCTGTGACATTTCGACCATGTCGAACGTTTCCGGAGCGTTGTACTCGACCTGCACCCCCATGTCCTCGGCCGCCTGGTTCACGCCGTTCTGGACCACCGACCAGAATGGGTCCGAGGCCTGACCGTGGCTGACGACGACGAAGCGCAGATCGCCTCGCCCTCCATCATCCTGACCGAGTGCCGGGGCGCCGGAGCCGATGCTCGCGGCGAGCGCGATGGCCAGCAACGTTACCAGCCTGACGAAACGGTTCATCGTTGCCTCCGTTTCCTGTTCCTACGCGTGCGAATGGGAGGGTCACCGCTGACCCACCCATGACGGAGCCAGAAGCGCCGTCAATCCCGACATTTCCGGGCACGGGATCATAGCGCAGGTAGCGACGGCCCGCTACGGGGTGTCAAGTCCTTGCCGATGATTCCCGCGGGGAGACGCGAGTCGTCTCCCCGCGGCGAACTGGGTGATTCGTACGATGCAGGACGGCCGCGTGGCTAGGCGCCAGGTGTTGCTGCCGCAGCACCGCCCGAGTACTTGTCGAGCAACTCCTGAGCGTTCTCGGCAACGACCTCTTCGGTCTCCAGGACGACCTCTGCCGGCGGCGTCACACCTTGCTCGAGAATCTGAACCGCGTAATCGATCGCCTCCGCCCCACCGGTCGGGTAGACGTAGGTGACGTCAATGCGGCCATCGATTACCGAGCGGATACCGCCGTCCGGGGTCGGCAGCGCGTCGATACCGATGAACAGCAAGTCGTCCATATTCAGTCCGGCATTCTGGGCCGAGATGATGGCGGCCTCCGTCATCGGGTCGTTGTGGGTGTAGACCACGTTGACGTCAGGGTTGGCCTGGAACATGGCCTGGGAGACAGGGATCGCCTTCTCGCGCAGCCAGTCAGCATTCTGCTGGGCGATGATCGTGGCGTCCGGGTTGTCAGCGATCCCTTCACGGAAGCCGTCTCCCCGCTCCTTCGCCGGCGTCGACCCCTCCAGGCCGCGAATCTCGATGATGTTGCACGGAGCGAGACTTTGCTCTTCGCAGTAGTTGGCGGCGTACTGCCCCGCTCGGCGACCGATCTCCACGTTGTCGGCGCCGATCCACATCGTGAATTGGTCACCATTGACCTTTCGGTCGAGCACGATCACCGGCACGCCTGCCGCACAGACTTTGGCAACCACGTCGGTGAGCGGGGCCGCCTCATTCGGCGAGATAATCAGCAGATCGATCCCCTGCTGCAGGAAGTTCTCGACGTCGGCGACCTGCTTGGCGTTGTTCTGCGCCGCGTCAGCGAAGACAACCTCTAATTCCGGATGCGCCGCTGCCGCGGCGGCGATCTGGTCGTTCATGGCCTGGCGCCAGGGCTCGCCCTTGTTCGCCTGCGACATGCCAATCAAATAGCTGTCCTTTTGCGGGACGCCTCCTTCGGGAATGCAGGTCCCAGCACCCGCTTCGCCGGTCGGAGTGGATTGGCCAAATGCCGCCGGTGCCGCGGAAACCGTCAGCAA
The DNA here is from genome assembly GCA_963724295.1 of uncultured Chloroflexia bacterium. GTDB lineage: Bacteria > Chloroflexota > Chloroflexia > Thermomicrobiales > UBA6265 > JACCXM01. The sequence goes on from CAVRUC010000009.1 coordinate 15,818, forward strand.
CAGCACCAGTGGGCCGATTAGAAGCCATTGACGCACGGTCATCATTGACCCTCCTCAGTGTTCACTCAGTGATCTTCGTCCAGCTCAACAGCTGGACGTCCGATGAGACGCCAGGCCATGGCGGCGCGCGCGCCGTCGTGACGTCGCGGCATGCCGGCTCGGAGTTCAGCCGCACTCGCCCCTCCTGCGGAAAAACCGTGGTGGCGCTGCTCGGTCGCGACATTGGCTCCTCCCTTTATCGCCGCTGGCGTTGGATGACGACGGCCAGGACGATGATGACCCCTTTGAGGATGGCCTGGTACTCCGATTGGATATTCCGCAGACCGAGGATATTGTCGAGGATGCTGAGGGTCAGCGCGCCGATCATCGAACCAACGATGGTACCGACGCCGCCAGCCAGGCTGGTGCCCCCGATGACGACCGCGGCGATGGCATTGAGCTCGTAGCCGCTACCGTCGATGTGACTCCCCTGGTTGACCAGAGCCGCATGGAGCAACGCTGCCAGACCGGCCAGCAACCCAGAGATGGCGAAGACGATCACCTTGACCCGGTCTACATCCACGCCCGAGAGCCGGGCAGCAGTTTCGTTACCGCCGACGGCATACACGTGGCGGCCGAACCCGGTCCTACGCAGGAGGAACGAGGCGATCAGCCCAACACCCAGAAAGTAGAAGACCGGCGCCGGAATCTCGAGGCCAAGCAGACTGACCTGCCCAGCGAAGATGGCCTTGAAGCTCGGCGGCGCAAGCCCCACGCCCTCACCGTAGGCGATCGGTATGGCATATCCGCCCGACCACAGTGAAGCAACGCCGCGTGCCACTCCCAGCATCGCCAACGTCGTGATGAACGACTGGATATTGAAGCGCGTGGTGACGAGCCCGTTGACGATGCCGACGAAGCAGCCCAGGGCCAATACCAGTAGGATCGTCGGCGCCGTCTCGAGATCGTAGCGCGTCATGAACGCCGCGGCGCCGACCGCGCACAGCGCGAGAACGGCGCCGACAGAGAGGTCGATGCCCCCAGTCAGGATCACCAACGTGACGCCGATAGCGATGATGCCATTCTCCGAGGCGAAGCGCACGATGTTGAGCAGGTTGCGCGGCTCCAGGAAGACGTTGGCGCCGTTTCGCACCGGGGAGAGAATCGCCGCCAGCACGAGAATGACGATCAACCCGAACACGCTCTGGAAACGCAGCAGCATATCCAGAGCACGCTTCGCACCCTCTCTCGGCACGGTTCGCTGCTCGAGTGCAGCCTGTTCCATCGAATCGCTCCGTCGTTAGGCGACCAGGTCTCGCCGCGCTGTCGCCGCCTCCATGATCCGCTCCTGGGTAGCCTCAGACCGCGATAGCTCAGCGGTGAGGCGCCCTTCGCAGAGAACGATGATGCGATCGCACATTGCCAGGAGCTCGAGGAGCTCTGACGATGCAATCACGACGGCGGCGCCTTCTTGCGCGAGCCGGCTGATAAGTCCATAGATCTCTACCTTGGCGCCGATGTCGATACCACGGGTCGGTTCGTCGAGCAAGAGAACTCGCGGTCGCGTGAGCAAACATTTGGCGAGAGCGACCTTTTGTTGGTTCCCACCAGAGAGCTTGTCGACATTTATGGTGGAGTTCGGGGTCTTGATGCGTAGCTGCTCGATGGAGCGCTCCACAGCGTCGTGCTCTTCGCGTGACCTGACGACATTGAAACGCAGGAAGCGATTCAACGCGGCAAGGGTCAGGTTATGCGCCACCGAGAGCTTCAGGATCAGACTCTGCGTCTTGCGATCTTCGGTGACGAATGCGAGCCCGGCCCGAATCGCGTCACGCGGCGAGGTGATCCGCCGCTCTCGACCGGCGATCTCGATCCGACCGCGAACGCGTTGCGCGGGATGGACGCCAAAGAGGGTCTCCAGCAGCTCGGTACGACCAGCCCCCATCAATCCGGCGATGCCAAGAATCTCGCCACGACGCAGGTTGAAAGAGATGTCACTCAGGGTGCGGCCGCCGCCCCGGCCATCCGGGAGGAGGTCGAGGTGTTCGACCCGGAGAGCCTCTTCGCCCACCGTCGCGACTTCCTTTGGGAAGAGATCGCTGAGACTTCGTCCAACCATCATGCGAATCAAACTCGGCTGGTCGGCTTCGGCGATGGAGCGAGTTCCGATGCACTCCCCGTCACGCAGCACCGTTACCCGGTCGGCGATGCGGAAGATCTCGTCGAACTTGTGGGAGATGTAGATCATGGTGACGCCGTGATCTTTCAGGGCCGCGATCACCGTGAAGAGTCGATCGATTTCCGCCTGGCTGAGCGCCGAAGTCGGCTCGTCCAGGATCAGCAACCGGGCATCGAGTGAGAGCGCCTTCGCCACCTCGACGAGCTGCTGCTCGCCGACCCGCAGCCACTTGACTGGCCGGTCGGGTGGAATAGCCAGGTTCAGTCGATTCAGGAGGGAGCGTGACGTTTTTTCCATGCTGGTCACGTCGAGTAACCCAGCCACTGTCCGGGGCTCCCGGCCAAGAAAGATGTTCTCGGCGACCGTGAGCTCGGGGATGAGGTTCAGCTCCTGGTGAATGATGGCGATGCCGCGGCGCTGGGCATCGCGCGGACCTCCAAGCGTCAACGGCTGACCATCAAGGAGCACCTCCCCCTCATAGTCTGTGTAGACGCCACTGAGGATCTTCATTAGGGTCGACTTGCCGGCTCCGTTCTCCCCGATCAGGGCATGCACCTCACCGTGAACGACCTCGAATGAAACGTTGTGCAGAGCACGCACACCAGGAAAGCGCTTGCTGACAGATTCGATCTTGAGCATCAACCGCCTCTTGGACGCGATATCACGCCTTTGTACTGAGTGTCCCCCTTGTAGCAGCCGTGGTAGTTGACGTCAACGCCGGCCGAGACCCGGGTCGCCATTCTTCGACTTCGCTTCGGGCTTGCCCGTTAGATGAGGGAGTGTCCCAGCCGCTCAATCACCTCCGAGCAATTGGGATCGACCTCGACGCCAATGTGAGCGAGGACGCCACCAGGGTTGGGACCCGCGACGGACGCACGGCGAAGCCAATTGCCAAGCGGTCAGGCCCAGCTGCTCCGAGTCGCTACGCTCGCATATCTTGTAGAATTGCATGTTTGCATTCCATGGAGGTTTCTCTGAATGGCGTCGCTCTCGTCATTTGACATCGTTTCGGACTATGACCAGCAGGAATTGAAGAACGCCCTCGATCAAGCGCAGCGGGAGATTCAGCAGCGCTACGACCTGAAGGACACCAGGACGACGATCGAAGCCGCCGACAACCAGCTGACGATCAACTCCAACTCCGAATACACCCTGGGCGCCGTCCGCGACCTGCTCGAATCGAAGTTCGTGCGGCGCGGGCTTTCGCTGAAGATCCTGGACTACGGCGAGGAGGAACCGGCCTCCGGCGGTCGCGTGCGCCAGGTGGTGAAGCTGCGCCGCGGCATCCCTGAGGATCTCGCCAAGCAGATCAGCAAGCGCGTGCGGGACGATTTCAAGAAAGTGACACCCCAGATCCAGGGCAACGCTGTCCGCGTCCAGGCCAAGAACAAGGACGACCTGCAAGCCGTCATCCAGGCCCTCAAAGCCGAGGAATACCCGGTCGCCCTACAGTTCACGAATTACCGGTGAACGGGAGTGATGGGTGGCAGGGTAGACGGGTCGCAGGGTGGCAGGAAGAACAACTCCCCGCCACCCTGCAACCCCGCCACCTCGCCACCTCCGACAACTTGCCGACTAACCGACTAACCGACTGACCGACTCACGTCCCAGGAGTACTCAATCGTGGCTCAAGCCCCGGCACCCGATGCCGATCGCGCCTTTCACATCCTGACCCTCGGCTGCTCGAAGAATCGGGTCGATTCCGATGGCATGGATCATCTCCTCCGTTCGCGGGGGATGACGGCTTCCGACCGTCCCGAAGACGCGCGGGTGGTGATCGTCAATACCTGCGGTTTCCTCGGCGCGGCGCGCGATGAGTCAGTGGCGGCCATCTCCGAGCTGCTCGACCGCCGGCGCGACGATCAGGTCGTCATCGCCGCCGGTTGCATGCCCGCCCTCGGCAACTACCGCGACGACATCCCCAGCGGCGTCGACCATGTCTTGACGACGCGGGAGTGGTATCGCATCGGCGACGTGGTCGGCGGTCTGCTGGGCGAGGCGCCACAACCGGAGGTCGCCGGCTGCGAAGGGATGCTGACCACCTTCAGCCGGGCCCAGGCCGGACCCTCGGCCTACGTCAAGGTCGCCGACGGTTGCGATCACGCCTGCGCCTTCTGCACCATCCCCAGCATCAAAGGCCGCCAGGTCAGCAAGCGGCCGCTGCACGTGTTGCAGGAGATCGTCGACCTCGTCGGCCAGGGAACGAAGGAGGTCGTGCTCGTCGCCCAGGACACCATCCGCTATGGGGCGGACCTCGGCATCAAGCACGGACTACCCAGCCTGCTCCAGCAGATCGTGGACGGCGTGCCCGATCTTCCCTGGCTGCGCATGCTCTACATCTACCCCAGCCCGTTGACGTTGCGGATGGTCGACGTCATGGCCGAGCACGACCCGCTCCTGCCCTACCTCGACATGCCGATCCAGCATGCGGACCCGACCGTGCTGCGGACCATGAACCGCCCCAGCGACATCACCATGACCCGCCGCTTGATCGATCATGCCCGCGCCAGGATGCCGGACGTCGTGATGCGCACGACGCTCATCGTCGGCTACCCCGGCGAGACGGACCAGCAGTTCCAGACGCTGCACGATTTTGTGGAAGAGCAGGAGTTCGACCACGTCGGCGTCTTCACCTACTCGCCGGAGCCGGGCACCAGGGCGGTCACACTCGATCTGCCCGCGGTGCCGGCACACGTCGCGGAGGAGCGCCGCAACGCGATCATGGAGGCGCAGCAGGCGATCTCGCTGCGCAAGAACCAGGCGCTGGTGGGCACGACGTTGCAGGTCCTGATCGAGGCAGTCGGCGAGGCCGAGGACGAATCCGGGAACAGCGAGCCGATCGCCGTCGGCCGCGCGCGGCGGCACGCGCCGGAGGTCGATGGGCTGGTCTTCGTGCCGGGAGCGCTGCCGGTCGGCGCGCTTATCGATCTCGAGATAGCGGAGGCGGGTCCGTACGACCTGTGGGCGCATCCTCCCGGCGGGAGCGCCGTCCGTCCCGCGGTGGCGGCAGGACGGCGTCGACGCGTTTCAGCAGCTCGCTCTCGAGCGGCGACCCGACCGGAAAGACGCGGACAGGGGGCGCGGGTGCCAATGGCCACGCTCGCTGGAACAGCACCCACTGGTCGGGATTAGCGCCGATCCCCGCTTCCAGGCGTGATTTCAGCACCGCCATGCCGGCAGCCACGTCGGCGTCGATGTCGGCCGTTTTCGGCACCTCGAATGGCTCACCGACGCTGAGCTCGTGCCCGCGTGGCCCACGCCGGGGAAACATCGGCACCACCAGCGCCCCGGTGTCCCGCGCGATGCGGATCGCGCCCGGCGGCAGGGTTGTCTCGCGACCAAAGAAGGTCATCGGCACCCCGTTCTGGAAAAAATCGTAGTCGACGACGAACCCGGCGATCTCTGCCCGGCGCAGTGCGCGGATGACACGGCGCACGCCACCGGGAGTCGGCTCGACCATCGTCACCAGATGCGACTGGCGGAGGTGGGTCACGCCGTCGAACACGAAGCGAGAGGTGGTCCGCCCCGTGATGACGGTCATCGGCACCCCCTGCGCGGCAACGGCGTGCCCGAGTAGGTCGAACGCGCCCATGTGCGCGGTGGCGATGATGACCCCCTGCCCGCGCGCGTGGGCGTCGTGCAAGACGGCGAGATCCTTGACCGTGATCGGCACCAGCGCGGTCAGTTGCTCTGGCGAAAGATGTTTCAACCGGAGCAGTTCCCCAAAATTCCGTGCCGACATGCGAAAGATCCGCCGCGCCTTCGCCTCTAGCTCCGGCACGGGGGTCTCCGGTCCGAGCACCTGAGTGATGTTGGCGATGACGTTCGCCCGGTAGGCTGGCGTCAACCGGATCCAGATATCGCCGGCCCGGTCGGCGATACCGTCGCGCACCCGATCCGGGAGCCAGGCGACGATGCGCGAGACGACCTCCGCGATGCCAATGGCAAGACGATAACGGAGCTGCCGCGGGCGCTCGCGCCGGTAGCGTTCGCTGGGGCGGCGCAGGAGGCGCTCTACTGGGGAGTCGATCGGCGTCGCCGGGTCTTCATGTTCACCCGTGGCCGTTATCGGCACAGCTGCCACTGACTGATCATCCTTCGGGGGTGCTGGCGCGACCGGGTACTGGCGCCACCAGCGGCTCGGCGATCGCCGTCTTGCCACCACGGCGCATGTAGGGGACCGCGTCGAACAGGACAGGCACCCCACGCACGAGGGTCAGCGCGATCGCCAGCCAGACGTTCGCCCAGCCGAACCAGCGCACGACGTCCAGGCTGTAGACCTTGTCCAACCAGGTCCCTGCGGCCTGCGGTTGGATATAGCCGTAATAGCCGGTGAGGAAGATAAACGCGGCCGCCTTGACGTAACCATACAGCCCGCGCATGAATCGCCCCGCCGTCAGCCAGCGGGTGAGCGCAGAGCGCATCATCGTGTTGTCGCCGAACGCGGTCATGCCCTCCTCATACGACATGGAGCGCAGGGCGTCGACGATGCCGCCCCGGACGATGACCAGGAACGGCGCCCAGAGGGGGATCACCCGCTCCCAGGCGAAGTAGACCCACAGGACCGTCTCCACGATGCGGTCGCCCGCGATGTCGAAGACGGCGCCGAACGGCGACGTCGATCCCCGCTTCCGCGCCACCCAGCCATCGATGCCGTCACCGGCGAAGACGACTCCGAGCAGGATCATCGAGAGCAGCGCTAGATCGACCGGGCGGAAGTGAATCATGGCGATGACGACGAAGAGCAGGATGAGCCGGGCAATGGTGATGAGGTTGGCCATATTCGAGGTTGCCACTCCACGCGGCTCTTGGATCCGGCTCGCATCGTCGCCGTCGCGCGGGGACGCGCGGATGCGACAGATTATCCCCGCGGGCGTGCTTCCGCTCAACCGGAGGAAGGTGACGGGGCGACGGGACGATTGGCTTTTGGCTTTTCTCGTCCTGACCGACTTACCGGCTTATCGTATTGCCGACTCACTCACGAACGCCGAGGTCCTCAACGTCCTCGTCGGCGATCCAGGTGGCGGTGCGTGTGCGTTCCGAGCGCTGCCGCAGGAGCTCCGCTACGAGCAGGATCACGACCGACAGCGTAATCAGGATCGTCGAGACCGCCGCGATCGTGGGATCGATCTCCTGGCGCAGGCTGTCCCACATCTTGCGCGGCAGCGTCACCGCGCCGGAGCCGCTGACGAAGAGGGCGACGATCAGCTCGTCGAACGAGACGATGAAGGCGAACAACGCCCCGGCGAAGACCCCCGGCCGGATAATCGGCAGCGTGACTCTGCGAAACGTCTGCCACCGATTGGCGCCGAGATTCATGGCGGCGTACTCGAGTCGCTCGTCGAAGCCGTGCAGGGTGGCCGAGACGTTGGTGACCACGAAGGGGAGCGCCAGCGCCGTATGGGCCAGCGCCAGACCGAGCGGATTACCGACCAGCCGCGCCTGGGCGTAGAAAAAGTAGACGCCGATGGCGACGATGATCCCCGGCACCACTAGCGGCGAGACCATGAACGAGTTGATGGCGTTGCGCCCGGGGAACCGTCCCCGCACGAGGGCCAGCGAGGCCGCGGTGCCAAGGATCGTGGCCAGCACCGCGGTGATGAGCGCGACGCGAATGCTGAGCAGCGTCGCCGGCACCCAGCCCGGTCGTGCGAAGTAATTCTCATACCACTGCAATGACCAGCCAGGTGGTGGGAACTGCAAGTACTTCGCCGAGCTGAATGAGACCGGAGCAACGATGAAGACCGGGAAGACCAGGTACGCCAGCACGATGGCGACAACCACCCACAGCAGCACGCTGCCCCAGGAAGTCCTCGCCTGTGCCCGGTGCGCTTTTCTGCCGCCGGGCGCGGCGCCGGCCCGGGGGATAGCGGTTGGCGGCGTAGTGGTGGTCATGCGCGGGCCGATCCGAAGACCCGTTCCACCCCGAGCAAACGGGTGAAGAGCAGATAGATAGCGAGCGCCATGATCAGCAGCACCAGCGCCAAGGCCGCCCCAAATCCCCAGTTCAACTGAGTGACCTGCTGCTGAATGAGCATCGAGATCATGACGTCGCGCTGCCCGCCAAGGAGCGCCGGGGTGATGTAAAAGCCAAGGGCCAGGATGAAGACCAGCAGGCACCCCGCGGCCACCCCCGGCAGGCTGAGTGGTAGAAAGATTCGCAAGAACACGGCCGACGGCGCGGCGCCCAGATTGCCTGCGGCCCGCAGCAAGTTGCGGTCGATCCCGCGCATCACCGCGTACAGGGGCAAGATCATGAATGGCAGCAGGATATGAATCATTCCGGTGTAGACGGCGATCCGGGTGTTGAGCAGCTGTATCGGCTCGCTGCGGATTCCGCTGGCGATCAACGCCTCGTTGATGATCCCCTCTTGCCCCAGGAGCACCATCCAGGCATAGGAGCGAACCAGGATGCTCGTCCAGAATGGGATCAGGACCAGAATCATCAGCAGATTTGCCCTGGAGGCGGAGACCGAGGAGAGCGCGTAGGCGACCGGGTAGCCAAGCAGCAGCGTGAAGACGGTCACGACCACCGCGATTTGCAAGGTGATCCCGAAGACCCGGATAAAGGCATTCATCGGCAACGAAACGCCAAGCAGGTCCAGAGTGCTGCGTGCCTGAACCAGTGGCTCGAAGTTCTGCCAGCCCCAGGTCGGTTCGCTGAACGAGCGCGTCAGCATCGCGGCGACGGGATAGCCGTAAAAGGCGATCAGAAAGACGACCGCCGGGGCCAGCAGCAGGAGATAGCGTATTTGCTCCTGACGCCGCAGACGCGCGAAGCGGGCGCTTTGCGCCTCGCGAGGTGTGCTCTCTATCTCGGTCGTCAGTGTGGCCATGCACTCATCCCTGATCCACGAGCGTTGTCATCACCCGGTCAGACGATGCGGCAGTCCGCGACATTCCAGCAGACACGGATCGAGTCGCCGCGAGCGAAGCTCTGCACGCCGCTACGATTCTGCACCTTGAGTACGAGCCGCTGCCCTCCTGGAAGCACCACGGCGTAGCGTCGCATCTCACCGACGAAGACGACGTCGTCGACGGTGCCGGTGACGGCGTTCATGTCCGGCGCCAGACCGTTGTCATCGGCGACGATCTTCTCCGGCCGGACCGTCAGGGCGACCGGCGTGCCGGCCGCGAGGCCCGCCCGCGGCGGTGCGCGCAGCTCGCCAAGACCAGGAGCCTCGATGCAGATGGCAGACCCGTCCAGGTGGTGCACGACGCCGTCGATGAAGTTCGATTCCCCGATGAATGTCGCCACGAAGCGGGTCGACGGCTCATCGTAGAGCTCGGTTGGCAACCCGCACTGCTCGATGTGTCCGTCGTTCATCACCGCGATGCGGTCGGACATCACCAGCGCTTCTTCCTGGTCGTGGGTCACGTAGATGATGGTCACGCCAAGCTGCTCGTGCAGCGCCTTGATCTCGAGCTGCAAGTGCTCCCGGAGTTGTTTGTCGAGGGCGCCCAGCGGCTCGTCCATCAACAACACGCGCGGGTTGAAGACGAGCGCTCGCGCCACCGCGACCCGCTGCTGCTGCCCGCCCGAGATCTGGCGCGGATAGCGTCCCTCGTACCCCGGGAGCCCAACGAGCTCCAGGACCGCGGTCGTCTGGCGGGTGATCTCGGAGCGGCTCATCTTCCGCATTTGCAGCGGGAAGGCGATATTCTCGCCGACGGTCATGTGCGGGAAGAGCGCGTAGTTCTGGAAAACCATGCCGATATTGCGGCGATAGGGCGGCACCGCGGCGATCGGGTCCTCGTCGACGTAGATCTCGCCGGCGGTCGGAATCTCAAAACCGGCGAGCATCATCAGCGTCGTGGTCTTGCCCGAGCCGGAAGGACCCAGCAGAGTCACGAACTCGCCGGGCGCGATGTCGAGTGAGACCCCGTCAACCGCGACGACCGATCCGTACCGCTTCTCGATCTGGTCGAAGATGACGCGCGCGCCAAGTTCCCCGATCGACTCGCCCGTCGTCCGTGTTGTCCCGTTCACTGTATGAGTCATGCCGGCATCCCGCCGCGCGAGCGCGAGCGGCCGCACAGGCCGCTCGCGCCAGTCATGAACGAGGCTATTCGAGGATGAACTCGTTCCAGCGCTCGGTGACCGCATCGCTGTTGTCGATCCACCACTGGATGTCGCGGATGAACATCTTCTCCAGATAGGCAGGCGCGGTGGGAAGACTCTCGAGCTGCTCGGGAGTCATCAGCTCGACGGAGGCATTGTTCACCGAGCCGTACGGGATCAGGTAGCTCAAGCGCGCCTGGGAGACCGGCAGGGTGATGAAGGCGGCAAACTTCTGCGCGTTTTCGGCATTGGCCGCGCCCTTCGGAATCGCCCAGACATCGGTCGCCAGTTCAGCCTCATTCCACTGCACGGTGACTGGCGCACCCTCCTGGATGATGGCGTGCATGCGCCCATTCCAGGAGTGTGCCATCACGACCTCGTTGTCGGTCAGCATCTGCGCCGGCTGCGCGCCCGCCTCCCAGAACTTGGGAACATTCGGCTTGAGCAGAGAAAACATCTCGTAGCCGCGGTCGATGTCGATCGGGTAGACCTCGTCCTTTGACACGCCATCGGCGATGAGGCCGAACCCGAGGTAGGGCGACACGCCGCCAGTGCCCCCGGCGGTTGTGCGGGGTCCCGGGAACGCGTCCTGGTTCCAGAAGTCTGCCTGGCCCTGGGGGCCTTCGGGGAAGACGTCATTGCGGTAGCCGATCACCGTTGCGTACGGAAGCATGTCAACCGAGTACTTATAGCGCCGGCCTTCATCGATGTTCTCGACGTCGAAGAGGGAGTAGTCGATCTCCTCCCAGTAGTCCCCTTGGTTCTCTAAACGGATGATGTCGGACCGGTCCATCTGGACGACATCCTGCTCGACATTTCCGGTGTCGACCATCGCCTTGATCTTGGACGGATCGGGCCCCTCCGACTCGATGACCGTAATCCCGCTCAGCTCCTGGAAGGGCAGGAAGTACGCCTCGCGCTGAGCATCCTGGAACGCGCCGCCCCACGATTGCACGCGGACCTCGCCCGAGCCCTTCAGGTTCTCTGGGATGCCGTCGTACTCTGGCAGCGGTGGCGTCTCCTCCTGCGCGCTGGTGTGGAGCGGGATTCCGGCCTTGAAGAGGATGCTGGCCGCGGACGCGCCCGCCACGAGGGTGCCGCCGCGCCGCAGCAGTTGGCGACGACTCATCAACTCGAGGTCACGCATCATCTCGCGCCGCCGGGCACGACTCGCGGCCTGCATCTGGACGATGGGATCCCAGGGATTCCGCATGGCAGCCTCCAAACCGTCGAACGCCCGCGATCCGGGCAATGCCTAGAAGGGCAACGTCCCCGCTGCTCCCCCGCCTGACGCGTCAGCGGGTGTTCCGAGTCATCGACGAACCGGTCGCGCGCGGCCCACCTGCGTCATCGTCCATTGGGAGTCTCCCGTCAGTGTAGATCGGTCGCGTCAGGCTGTCGATAGGCGCCGCCACTCGGGAGTCGGCAAGTCGGGAGTCGGGAAGTCGGTAAGTGTGCGGTGCGTGTGGCGTGGGCCGGTCCGGCAAGTTGCTGAGTTCACGGTCGTCCTTACCGACTGTCCGACTTACCGACTAGGTCATCGGTTAGAATCGCAACCCGGTCTAAACCATGTTGCGCCTGGCGCGAAAGGACTATTGAGAATGTCGAGCCTCTATGAGGCGAAGCAGTTTGCGCACGACTGGGTCGACCAGAACCGACAGCGGCTCTCCGAGTTCGATCTCGAGATCTGGCGATACGCTGAGCCGGCGTGGCGCGAATACCGCTCCGCCAGGGCCTACGTCGACCTGTTGCGCCAGGAAGGTTTCGAGGTCGAAGAAGGGAGCGGCGAGATGCCGACCGCCTTCCTCGCCACCTGGGGCACGCGCGGCCCGGTGATTGGATCCTACGCCGAATATGACGCCGTTCCCGGCAACTCGCAGCAGGCGGTGCCCTACCAGGCGCCGCGCGAGGGTCTGCACCCGTACGCGGCCGGGCACACCGACCCCCATTCCATGCTCGGGGTCGGCGCGTTGGCCGGGTTCCTGGCCGCCAGGGCGGCAATGGAGAAGCACGGCATCGATGGCCGGCTCCGCTTCTTCGGGGAGCCCGCGGAAAAAGTCTGCGGATCGAAGCCGGTCCACGCCGCCAAGGGCTATTACGACGACGCCGACGCGTTCATCTCCTACCACCCGATGAACGCCAATACGACGGTCTGGGAAACGCACTGCGGGTCCTACTGGAGCGCGGTCTTCACCTTCGAGTGCGCCGAGCCGGAGCGGTGGTTGGGCAAGGGGCTGTCGCCGAAGGCGCACGACGACAGCGCGGCCAATCCCCACAGCGTGGCGCGCACGCCCGGCGCCATCGACGCCCTCTGCCTGATGTATACCCTGACCAAATACACCAAGGAGGCCATGTTCCCGCACACGGGGACATGGACCCTGAACGAGTTCATCCTGGCCGCCGGCGACGCGACCTCCGACAACCTGCCGCCGCGCTGGAGCCAGATTCAGTATTCCTGGCGCGCGCCGACCCTGGAGATCCAGCAGCAGATCTATCAAGTGCTGGAGAACAACGCCAGGCAGGCCGCGGGAGCGACCGGGTGCCGCGCCCACGTGCAGTGGGTGACGAAGACGCGGCCCGGGCTGGCGAACAACGCGCTGGCCGATCTCACCTACCGCAATATGGAGCTGGTCGGCGCGCCCACCTACACCGAGGAGGCCAAAGAGTTCGGCCGCGAGATCCAGCGCACGCTCGGGCTGGACCCGATGGCCGATCCCTTCCCCGAGGCTTTCGAGCAGCTGATCTCGCCGCAGGAGTACGAGGCGGCGACCCGCAAGCTGCTGCCGGAATGGCAGAAGAACTTCACGTCCGACGATTACACCGACTACACCTGGCACGCGCCGACGGTGCGCGTCTTCACCGGTCGCCCGGTGCTGCGCACCCCGTACCGGGGCTTCGAGTATCCGGCCTGGGCCTACAACGCCATGGGCGGGCGGGCGGAGATCGTCGATCCGGGGATGTTCCTGGCCGGGAAGACGATCGCCGGCACCGTGCTCGATCTGCTGACAGTCGAGGGCGAGCTGGAGAAGGCCAGGGCCGAATTCAACGAGCGCACCGGCGGTGGCGTCGGCGGCGAGCGATGGATGGCGCCGCTCCTGCCAGGCGATTTTCAGCCGCCGGTCGATCTGCGCTGGCCGGAATACGTGACGACCGAGCGCGGCGAGGAATGGTGGATTCCCACGCCGGCGCCGGGCGCCAGCGAGCGCATCGTCTAACTGGGAGTCAGCAGCGTAGGCGTCGGGCTGCCAATCGTAGGGGTGACGCCTGCGTCGCCCGAATGTCCTTGACTGAAGCGCTCATTGGCGGGAACAGGTACCTATTGAACATACAATCCATACCCAACCGTCGACATCGTCGCAGCGCGGACGACGCGCTTGCAAGCGTCGCCCCTACTGACGCTGTCGGGGCGTGACCAAAAGGATGGCGTGAAAGACTACAGCAGCTACTCATTCTGGCTGGAGACGAGCGGCGATGACCTGACACCCCGGCCGCGACTCGACGGGTCAGTCGACGTCGACGTCGCGGTCATGGGCGCCGGGTACACCGGACTCTGGACGGCCTACTACCTGCTGCGCCGCGATCCGTCGCTGCGGGTCGCGATCGTCGAGCGCGAGATTGCCGGCTTCGGTGCATCGGGGCGCAACGGCGGGTGGTGCTCTCCCGGCTTCCCGGTCTCGGTCGGATTGCTGCGCGAGCGGTTCGGGACCGACACCACGCGCGCGGTCTCCAGCGCGATGGTCGACACGGTCGACGAGATCGAGCGGGTGATCGCCGAGGAAGGAATCGACGCCCAGTGGGCGCGCGGCGGTGCGCTGCGCCTGGCACGTGGTGAACACCAGCGAGCGAGCATCGAGGGCGCCTACCAGACTCTCGACGCGCTCGGGCTCGCCGATCGCTGCAAGTACGAGCTGCTGGACGCCACCCAGATCGCCGGCCGCATCCGGGTCGCCGGCGCGGTCGCGGCCCTCTTCAGCCCCGTTGCCGCCAGCGTGCACCCCGCGCGGCTGGCGTGTGGACTGGCACGGGCGGTGGAGCGCCACGGCGGCACGATCTACGAGCAGACCCCGGTCGTCGATTACGAAACTGGAGCGGCGCCGCGCTTGATCACCCCGTACGGCGACGTTCGCGCCCGCACCATCGTGCTCGCCGGCGAGGCCTACGCCCAGCAATTGCCGAAGCTGCGGCGTACGCTCGTCCCCATGTACTCGCTCATCGTCCTGACTGAACCCCTTGCGGAGAGCGTTTGGGACCAGATCGGCTGGCGCAATCGAGAGCTCGTCGCCTCGTCCCGCATGTCCGTCGACTACCTCAATCGCACGGCGGACGGACGGATCCTCTTCGGCGGGCGCGGCGCGCCGTATCGCATGCACTCGCTTGTCGACGACAGTCTGGATCGGCACGGACCGACCCATGACATGCTGCGCCGGATGACGGTCGAGTGGTTTCCCATGCTCAAAAACGTGCGATTCACGCACGCCTGGGGTGGGCCGCTGGGGATGCCGCGCGACTGGATGCCGACGACGTCGTACGATGCGGCCGCGGGCGATCGCCCGCGCTGGGGGCTACACCGGCCAGGGGGTCTCCACGGCGAACCTCTTCGGACGGATCCTGACGGACCTGATCTCCGGTGCGGTGACGCCGTTGACGCAGCTGCCGACGGTCAATCACCGCTCGCCTCGCTGGGAGCCGGAGCCGTTGCGCTGGCTCGGCATCCGCTACGCGCAGGAAGGGTTTGCTCGCCTCGACCGGGATGCCGAGCGAACGGGCAAGGCGCCCACCGGACGCACATTGGTGGAGCGCATTGGCCGCCACTGAGCCCGGCGAGGAGTCCGCGCTATGACCAGGTTCGCCTCGGACGGCTCGCTACCTGGCCATAGCCTTGACCGTCCTCTTTGGCGTACTCGCCGTGCTCGTCGCCAGCAGCTACCTGCGTCAGCACGGCGGCTGGGACATCGAGTCCGGCAGCAACGACCTGATGACGACCATGCTGTTGGTGCTGGGATTTGTCCTGGCACTCTCAGTCGCGGTCCTGCGACCGGGAGCGGGGAATGTCAATGGCACGCGGCTGACCTCGGTGATCTGGACCGTCGCCCTGGTGGTTGCGCTCCTCTTTACCTGGCGGGTGATCGTCACTCTGACCGCTGGGAAGATCATGTTGGGACGATCGTCACCTCACCCCAGGAGCTGGATGCATTCGTCGCCGCGCATCCGGATGAATTCGCCGCCTATGACTACCGCGTGCCCACGGGGGTTTTCCTGCAATCGTTCGAGTTTCTCAACACGAACAATGTCGAGATAGCCGGCTTCGTCTGGCAATCGTACGGACCGGAGATCCCCGATCACGTCATGCGGGGCGTCGTCCTCCCAGAGGCGGTGGAACGAGGCCTACGAGGCCACGGAAGCTTGGCGGATCGAGGGAGCCGACGGCACGGAGCAGATCGGCTGGTACGTCAACGGCGTCTTTCGCCAGAACTTCGACTATCGCCTCTATCCCTTTGATCGCCAGGACATCTGGCTCCGCATCTGGTCTCCGGAGCCAGTCGAAGGCGTCATGCTGGTACCCGATTTCGGCGCCTACCGCGACCTGACGCCGAGTACGTTGCCAGGAGTCGATACTCAGTTCGTCTACGGCGGTTGGGATCCCTTGAATTCCTCAGTTCAGCTACAACCTGATCGACTACAACACCGATTTCGGCATTGGCTACGGATTTTCTGGCGAGCTTGATCCCGAGCTCTATTTCAATCTCTCGGTCGCGCGTGATTTCCTCGGCCCAATGCTCGAGCACCTCGTGCTGGAGGGCGCTATCGCCATTCTCCTCTTTTTCCTGCTCGTCTTGATGGCCCATGACAGCGATCTTCAGGATCGCGTCGGGTTGACCATCTTCGATCTCATCGTCGCCGCAGGTGGGCTCCTCTTCGCCGTCATTCTCGATCACAACGCCATCCGGGGTATCGTCGAATCGCAGGATCTGACCTACCTGGAGTGGATCCCACTGATCCTCGATGTCTTCATCGTGCTGGTCGTGCTCACGGCGGTGCTGCGCGTCAAACGCTGGCGACTTCCGGTCATCGGCTACAGCGGTGATCTGATACCCGTCATTGCCTACTGGCCGGCGCTCATCGGCTCGGTGCTGGCCGTGACGCTGCTCGTCTTTTTCTATTAGAGCGTGGTACGCACGACGCGTCATTCCGACGAAGGAGGAATTTCATTGCTGCACGTACAAACGAGACGAGACGAGATCCCTCGTGCCTCGGGATGACACGACGTATCTCATGCTGGCCACGCCGCGCTCCGGGAGCACCCTCCTCGGTCAGGGTTTGCAGGCGAGTGGTCTGGCCGGAGACCCGAAGGAGTTCTTCGGGCACAAGATGCCGTTCTGGATGGAGCGATGGCAGACACCGACCCTGCCAGCCTTTACCGCCCAGCTACGCCAGGCGCGCGCGACTCCGAATGGGGTTTTCGGCGCCAAGCTGCTCTACCGGCAACTCCTCCATCTCGAGAGCCTGGCGCGACAGGACCCTGAGCTGGCGGACCTGCCGTTGCCGGAGATCCTCGATCGCCTCTTCCCGGATCTGCATCTCGTCTGGGTGACCCGGGAGGACAAGGTGCGACAGGCCATCTCCTGGTTCAAAGCCCGCCAGACCGGTGTCTGGGGGCAGGGCCAGGAGCAGTACGCTCCGAAGCTGGGTCGCGCCTGGCGCCTCGGAGACGAACCGCTGCAGCCGGGAGAGCTCGCCTTCGACTTCGAGGGGATCGCTACGCTCGTGCGGCAGGCAGAAGCGGAGGATGCCGCCATCGGCCAGTTCTTCGCCACGAATGGGATCGAGCCGTTCCGCGTCGTCTACGAGGAGTTCAGCCCTCGCTACGAGGAGACCGTCTTCGCCCTGCTGCGCTGGCTGGGTGTCACCCCTCCGCCCGATCTCACCCTTCCCAACCCGCGCACGGTCAAGCTCGCCGACGACCGCACCGACGACTGGGTCGCCCGCTTCCGCGAGCTCCAATCCGCGGGCACACCAGGCTGACCGACTGCCACCCAGGCAATGCGGACGTCACCGCGGGATCGGTCGGCGCTCAGTCCCCGCAGTCAGTGTCACAGATTGTTGGCTGACCAGGGGCCTGCTGGCAGCAGAACACTTCAGATGACTGGTCTTGGCAGCACTCCGTGACGTTCATGCAAACAGCCGTTAGGCCAAGGCAAGTTCCCTGGCAGGTCCATTCGCCGCCTACCTTGCGACACGTCTGCCCCGCGGGACAGGAGTGCTTGTCGCTCGGCGTACAGTGATGCCTCGGTTCATGGGTCGCCCCTGCGGCGACGATACGTCTCAGACTGAGCAATCCCCCGAAGAGCCCTCCGATTGCCCAGCGCCGGGAGCCAGCTGCAACACAACTCTTCGTGAGTTGGTCAAAGCGATCAGCGTGCATGGCTAGTCTCCTTCCCATCTTGGGGCTCTAAAAAGGGCGGCTCAAACAATGGCGGCTGAGCTGGACCAGTGAGGACGCGGCGCTGGTGGTGGAGTGACGCAGCCCACGCGATGAAGGGGCGCCGATTGGCGCCCCTTCTCAGATCGAACGAAAGCGCGGGGCTCGGCCACTGGATTGGCCGAGCCCCGCGTTAGCTCAGGCGCACGTACACGTGCCAGAGCAAATGCCGAATATTGGATCCGCGAAGCACGCGGTCGTTGGCGTGCAGGTCCCTGTTGCGGTGACGCATGCGCAAGAAAAGGTCCCGGTACACGTGCCGGTCACCGGCGCCGCGCACGGACCGCGACCGCGGGCACCCGCACTGATGCATTGGCCGCGATCCTTGCCCGGACCGAAGAGCGACTTGCACAGCTTGGCGCACGCGTTGTTCCTCGCCTGCGTGGTTTGCCGCCCCCCGACCACGGCGATCAGGCTGCCTGCAACCGCGCCAAGCACCCGGCGCCGCGAAGAGCCCGTTGCCAACGCCCTGCTCAGAGTGTCGAAACTTATGACTGTCCACGTCGACGTTCCTCCTTCGTAGTGCACCAGGCACCGCCAGGTAGCGGCGCCATTCGGCCCCCGCAGCGGGTGCGAGCGTCGAGCCGTCGCGCGGCGTCCGGGTGGTACGCCGTAAAGGTATCTACCCGCAAAAGTTGACTTTCTGGTCGTAACATCCAGCGATACCACGGACGTGGGGATAGTATTCCTTTAATATCTGTCTGTCAATTTTCTCACGAAATCCTCTCTTGCTCGGAGAGGCTGATAGTGATAAGCATGGTCTCGACTCGGCGGTAAACAACCAGGCCATGAACCGATCCCTGGTTGGCATTTCACGTCGGTGGGGCCGTGAGGGCCGACTGCCGCCCAGCATTTTTGAAGGCCCGTCAATGCCGGCCATGGCGCCGAGAACTCGCGGCTCCGTTCCTCGATTGGCATGCTCCGCCGGCACGTCGGCGTGCCGCTGAAGCGGCTTCTTCCCGTGGCGCCTCTTCGAGCAGGCGTTGATCCGAGCGCTCGGGCTGGAGCGGGGGTCGCCTCAGCCTTCGGGATCGATGCCCGAGGCGAGCCAACCGCCGTGTGCCCAGGCGGCGAGATCCGAGGCCGACGAGTGCTGAAACCCGCGCCTCGTACGCGGCGAGATCAGCGGGAGAGACGCGGTCGCGCCACTCACCGGATCCGCCACTACGGAAGAAGGCACGCGGGTCCTTCCAGCTCCCTCGGGTCCCTGGCGATGCCAGTGGCGCATCGTCGACGGCGCGCTCACGCATCCGTGCCAGGCTCGCCTCCGGCACCAGCTCGCGCGCGCGTTCCGCTGAGCACGGGATGCCCAGGACGCCCGCCAGGCGCAGCAGCTCCCCCGCGAGGTCAGCGGTCAAGTCGGCGTAGTGGAAGAGAGCAACGTTCGGGTCGCGCCGACGCTGCCAGCCCGTGTCGAGGTGATGCAGCACCGACGCGAGCGACGGCGGCGAGATCTGCGTCTCGTCCGTGACGAAGGTCCGAAACCGCTCGACCGGGTCCTCGGACGGCACGCGGCGTGGCGGCAGCTCGGCCAGGTCCTCGTTGCCGACGGCCGCGGCGCGTAGTTCCATAAAGCGCGCGATGTCCAGGTTGGCGGCATGATGCTCGTACGAGATCATGACGTCGCGGGGATCGCGGCCAACCACCAGATACGTGACGTCGGCGTGCAGCGGTAGACCGTCGAGGGGTGCGTGCGTCTTGATGAAGCGGCGATGCGTCTGGGCGGCGAGCGCCGCCGTCACCTCGGCGCAGCGGGCGGTTGCACATGTCCAGCCACGGCGAGACCTGGTCGAGCGACGCCGGGAACGCAGGCCCGTCGAAGATCAAGAGCGCGCACAGCATCTGCGTCCACGTCGTGCCGCACTTCGGCGGAGTGCTGATCACCACATCACCCGGCCGGAACGCGAACCCGTCCCAGCGGCCACTGTCGGCGATGATCGAGCGGTAGCGCGTGCGCGGAGCCTGCGAGTCGACCATCGCGCGATTCTACGCGTCGGTCGACGCGAATGCCATCGCACATCGACGCGCGCGTCGCCGGCACCAACGGCGCCCATTGGACGATCACGGTCGCGCTGGTGCTCGGCTCGACGGCGGCCACTGCCGCCAGCGATGGCACAACCATGCCGATGCCATCGTCGATGAACCGCGGCAGGAGCATGCGAGCCCACATCCAGGACAGCGATAGTCTGGTCTACGATCGCCACCCATGAACCAGAAGATGCGGCATAAGCGAGGCAGTTGCATTGAGGGTGGAATTGGCGCAATAGGATGTAAGCGGCGACAGACTCAGGTGAGTGTTTTGAGACGCGCGAGGAGAACCCGGGCAGGCTCGCCTCGTGTGGAGTCACTGTTACGCCGCGGCGTATCGGAACGAAACGTGCGCAAGGGGACGACAGCCACTCCGGGCCGCAAGAGCAACCACTGGCGATGGAGCGGAACTGACTCTATGAGAGGAACGAGTAGGTCGAGCGAATATACGCGTTCTCTTTGGGGCGCCACGCGGCTCAAGCAGAGCGCGCCGTGATAGGAAGGCGGCATGCGGTGACAGAGCACGCGCCAACCCAGAGACTGCAGCCGACGCCAGAACGGCCGGTGCTCGTCGTGGGAGCCGGAATGGCGGGGCTGACGGCCGCTGTGGCGCTCCATGAAGCGGGGGTGCCGGTACAGCTCCTCGAAGGGTCCGATGGTGTGGGAGGCCGCATCCGGACCGATCGCCATCCGGCAGGGTATCTGCTCGATCGTGGCTTTCAGGTGCTGCTCGAGGCGTATCCGTTCGCGCGCCGCTGGATCGATCTGGCCGCGCTCGACCCCGCGCCATTCGATGCCGGCGCACTGATCTGGACGGGGCGACGATTGGTACCGCTAGCGGATCCGCGGCGGCACCCCGGCGCGCTACTACGGGATCTGACGAGCCCGGTCTTCGGCGTCACCGACACGGTGCGGCTAGCCAGGCTGGCGCTGCATGCAGCACGCGCGCCGTGGCGGTCGGCCCGCGAGGCGGCCACGGCTGCGCCGGATCAGTCGGCGGCGGAGGCATTGTGGAGCGCCGGCTTTTCGCCGGCATTCGTCGAGCGGTTCGCCCGGCCATTTTGGGGCGGCATTACGCTCGATCCGTCGCTGGAACTGAGCGCGGGGCCCTTCAGGTTCACGCTGAAAATGTTTCTGACTAGGCGCGCGCTCTTGCCACGCGCCGGCATCAGCGCGATGCCAGAACAGCTGGGGCGACGATTGCCGACCAGCACTGTCATTTTGGGGCCGCGCGTCGAGCGGGTGATCGTCGATGCCGGGCGCGCGACGGGGGTCGCCGTCGATGGGCGGGTGCAGCCGGCGGCGGCGGTGATTGTCGCGACGGACCCGCCGGCGGCACGCGCGTTGACGGGGGTCGACGCATTGCCGGATCAGCGCGACGGGGTCGGCAGCCTGACGGTATTTCTGGCTGGGCGGCGGCACCCCGGCATCGGACCCCGCCTGGTCCTCGACGGCACGGGGCGACTGACGCTCAATCATCTCGCGCCGCTCTCGACGGTGCAGCCGGCGTACGCGCCGCCGGGATCGCAGTTGGTGGCAGCGGTGATCGTCGGTAAGCGCCTCGAAGAGGGTGACGACGCGACGCTCGCCGTCCGCGCCCGCGACGATGCCGCCCTGCTGCTAGGACACGCGCCGGGCGACTGGGACATCGTGCAGACGGTGCGCGTGCCGTTTTCGCAGTTCTCGCAGCCGCCGGGCATCTATTCGCGCTTGCCCGGTAATCAGACGGCGATCAGTGGCCTCTACCTCGCCAGCGAGGCGACGGTCGATTCCAGTTACAACGGTGCGATCGCCAGCGGGGAAGCCGCCGCGCGACTCGTGCAGCAAGCGGTGGCGCGATGAGCGGGAATTCATTCGACAGTGCTCACCGCGACCCGCCGACCTGATTCCGGACCTCCAAAGGCTGGAGTCAAATGGCTGTGGTTGGCATGGATAGGAGCGCCGGCGTAACGATCGAGGAGGCGGCCAAGGCCTAAGCCATCGATAGTCACGACCTTGAGCTAGACCAGCACGCTGACAACTGGCATGGCTCCGCTCGAACCAGACGGGAGACACTTCACGCATTTGGTCTTGACGTGGATCAGCCTGACAACTGGGACACCGGCCGCGGTTGCTGCGCCACCGTCTCGTCGGCGGGCAGGAACCCAAGTCGGCTGGAGATTCCGTGGACATCAGCCGAGCGCCGTACAAGACGGCCAGGCAGGCTCGGGAATCCGCTCTTCCTTGTGTGGACCGCTGTGACGACGGAACCGGAGCGGCCGCATTAGTGTGGTCTGGCGCGGCTCCGCTGGCCGCTCTACGCCTTGGCCGGGTTCGGACAGGGGCGGGCGCAGGCCCGACTACTACCGGGGCAACATCCCGGTGCCGCCACGCAGCGGTCCCCGCGGTGCCCCCCGTCCCGCTTCTCGCAGTCGGCGTTCGTCTCGCATTGATCGACGCAGACATAACCACCCCCACAGAAGCTGTAGCCCTGGGTAGTCCAGTGGCAGAGACAGCGGTCGGCGCCAGCGGCGCAGTTAGTCGATCCCAGCGATTGGCACCTGTCCTGATGGATCGTGCAGATGCCCTGACCCGGCGCCTGTCGACAGTACCGCTTCCTGGTTCCCCGCTTCCGCACGCAGCGGCCGGAGCAGCATTCCAGGTCCGTGGCCCGCCCGCATCGGCCCCCGGTCCCGCCTTGGCAGGCCGCCGCTACCTCCTGGCGGACGAGTCCGGTGAGCCCGAGGGCAGCCAGCAGGCCGAGGACCGTGCGCCGGGTACGGCGATGGCTCAGAATCATCGTCAGGCGGTCGAAGCGGGTCGGGTCCATCCGGACCTCCTTCAGTCACGCGCGAGCTTGCGCTCACTCTGACCGCCCGCCGCCGGCAGTGCTATCCCCAGAACTCAGGAGACAACCGGACAATCGTGCATGTCCGGTGTCTGGTTGCTCGCGTCTCAACCGCATCAGAGCGCTGATCGCGTCAGAGCCATGAGACGAGCGCGCCGACGCGGGTCATCGCGCCGGGTCGGGCCGAGTGGCGGAAGCAGAAGATCAAACTGCGGTGGGCAAGGCCGTGAAGAGCGCGGGGTGCAGGAGGCGGCTGTGGGAAACGGTAATGCGCTGAACCGGGTCGCGACCGCTGCATTACCGTCTCGTCGGCGGGGCGAAAGCCGAGCTGGCTGTAGAGACCGTGGGCATCGGCGGTATCGAACGCAACAGCCCGTCATTCCCTGCGCTGGACCGGACGACGGCACTGAGCCAAGGGAGCGCGGCATGACCAGACGCCCAGCATTGAACCGACCGGCGCGGCGGCTTGCCTCTGCAAGGCAGCGCGTTGTCGCGGCAACCGCAGAGGGGGCCGGCAGGGTGCGGCCGGCCGCTCGGTGCGCCACCGAGCGGTGTTGCAGCGCGCTCTAAATCCCACCGCCCTTGTTGCACCTAGTGCCAGTCCCGTCCATCCGGTTGGTGAACTCCACTCGCTCACACCACCGGCCGATGGCGTGGCCATCGCTGCACGCGCCATCGGCACGGTCACCACGTCTGCGTGGTCAGCTGGGCGGTCGTGTGGTTCTCTCCTCGTCGGTGCGGATGAACGGGGCCGGCCGAGTCGGGTGGTTCGCCGCGCCGTCGACGAGGATGTCGCCATCAAACGTCACCCGACCGGTCGCGGTCGCTTCACGCTCTTTCCTGGTACTGGTGTTCACCGAGAAGCCCTCGTTCGACGTCGTTCTGACGCGCGTCTCCAGCTTTCCTACCCCTGTCCACGTCACGTCGAAGGACACCCCGTGTGTCTCACCGAGGTTGTCCCTAACAGTTCCAGTTCCGGTGGCGGTGACGCGCTTGAGGTTCTCGGTGCTCGTGATGATCGCCGGAACGGTTCCAGCCCAGCTGAACGAGCTGCCGTCCGGGCAGACGGCCTGGTACTGCACCCTTACCGTTGGGTCCGGGTCGTCTGTATCGGGCGATTCGAAGTCTCGCGTGCTGCGCACCAGCAGTGTTGCCTGCACCGTCGAGCCATCGGCGCATTCATGCGGTACCGACCAGAAGGCTTGGGCCGTCTCCTCGAAGAAGTAGGAACGGTCGGCCTGGGCCGACGCGGATGTCGAAAATGCCAGGCCCCCCAGGAGGGCCAACGTGGCGACGAGGAGGCTGCGTCGTCGCCAGGAAGTAGTAGTGAACATGGTTCCCCTCTCGCCTGCTTGATAGAGTCGCCTCGATGCGCGCCGGCTGGCGCCAGGGTCAACGCGCGCCCGCGCGATCTCAAGCTTGGGGCACCGCGGGCGGCCGCGGATCGGCCGAACGTCCCTTACTTCGATCGGACCTTGGTCGGGTGCGTATCTGACTTTGGTCGGGCAGAAGCGCTCGACCGTGAGTTCCCTACTCGGGCGGCGGCGCGTTGAGCACGAGGGCTGAAGAAGTCCATGAGGTCTCGGCGTCGGCGGTTCGTCCGGAGCGCCCGGTTAGCGTACCGGTTCATGCCGGGGCGCCTGATCATCCTCCTGGCCGGCGCGGCCAGGGTCTTCAACACGTGCAGCCAGTACTTACCGCCGCGCGCCTCGTACGGCGGCCGGGCGTGGGCGACTACCCCGGGATGCGCGGCGAGCATCCGCATCAGCAAGGTCATGCCCATCCGACCAAACGAGTTGACGAGCAATGGAATTGATCCGAGCTGGGAGCCGTCAAAGTTATTCGCGACTCCGGCGCCCTACTACTTTCCGGGAACGACCTCGCGCGCGGTCTCGTGCTCCGGGTCGAAGAGCAGGCGCGGGACGACCATCGCATTCGCGCCGAAGAGGACGAACTCGTAGGCTG
Organism: uncultured Chloroflexia bacterium; assembly: GCA_963724295.1. Lineage (GTDB taxonomy): Bacteria > Chloroflexota > Chloroflexia > Thermomicrobiales > UBA6265 > JACCXM01. Next base: position 40,338 of record CAVRUC010000009.1, read on the forward strand.
GTTGGCCGCCGTAGCCCTGCTGGCGGTGGATGTCCTGCGGCGGGTGCGGGATGATGACCACGTCGCCCGGCTCCAGGACCCGCTCCTCCATCAGCTCGACGACGGCGTGCCCGGCCCTGGCCCCATCGTCGACGCGCCGCCACGCTTCGTGCCGGTCGCGGCCGGCGTAGACGCCAACGATGCCCCAGGTGCCGTGCGAGTGGATCGGCGTCGGCTCGTCGGGGTCGAACCGCGACCGGACGAGCGTGAGACCGGACTCGTCGGTGGAGAGCAGCTCCGATCGGCGTCCGGTGTCAGCGAACAGTTCCGCCGCTGCCTCTCCAGTGGTAACCGTCTGCGTGAAGGCCTCATGGGTCGCCAGGACCTCCGGGTCGTGCACCAGCGCCCGCATCCGTTCCACCAGTCGTCCGATGCCCTGCTCACTGGGGCCATCCTGCGCCAGGATGCCGCGCACATCGGCGAGAAACGCACTGATTGCACCGTCCATGACGTGACCCTCCGGAGTTACCTGAGAGCGGCGGTGGAGACTAGATGCCAGGACGGCGCAGAGTCGCCATCGTCGAGTTGTATCGGAACCGCTACCAGTATACAGGAAATTCGACTGAACATAAACAGCGTGGTGCGGCGCTACAATGAGCGCTTGTCCGACTAGTCGTGATTGATGTGGGTGATCTGCGCTTCGAGCCAGAGTTTACAAACGCGCCAGGTAATGCGCTCGGCGTCGACCAGTGAGCGGGCAGCACCACGGGTTCAGCGCCGAGTTAAAGGCGCTTCCGGACCAAGTCGGAGCGCGTCGGCCCCTTGGCGGCGAGCAGCGCTAGCACGGCCAACACAACCAACCGGCTCCACGCCAGGGGGTTCGCTGGGAGCAACCGGGAAAGCCCGCCGCAGAGGGCCAATCGGAGCGGGGCGCGTGACACATTACAGCGCTTGAATACGGCACCCTCTGAATTCGCCGACATCAGTCCTTCTGCGTCGACCTCGATCAAGGTGGCGATCCTGAGCGAGCGTCGTTCAGCCGCGCTCGCGGAGAGTTTGCTCCAACTCGTCGAGGTGCTCACCGCGGTGCTCGCCGCGGGCGGGATATATTGGACTCTCCGGGTCGAGCGGAGCCATCCGGTCCAGGGACAGCTCGGCGACGCGTGCGTCGGTTTCCTCCGCGATCCGCAGGGCGAGTTCGGCTGCCGCCCTCGGTGCGATGGCATGGATGATCGGGCGGGTCGAGTCGTTGAGCCAATCACCCTCCGGTTCGGCGTCCGATGGGGCCCACGGTTCGCCACGATCGATCTTGTCGGCCATGACGAGCACCCGGTTGTCCCAGTAAGCCAGGTGCCCCAGCACGCCCGCGACCGTCCAGTACTCGTTGGCCGGCGCGGCGAGGGCCTCGTCGTCCAGCCGGTCGATGAACCCCCGGAGACGCTCGCGCGCCGGGTCGTTGACCTGGATGTACCAGCGATCGTCCGTCATCACGGCCTCCTACCCTCGGTCGAACCGCTCCCCTCGAGGCATCCTCAGTAGCGACGCCGTGGACGCCGGAGCATGCTCGGAGAATACCAATTATTCGCCTTGGTCCGAGCTGGGTGCGGTGAAGGTCAATCGGAACGGGAAGTTGGTGGAACCGCCCGTCGTGCCGGATTAGGGCGAGTTGTCAGATGGAAGCATTTTCTTAACCGATGGATGCAAAGAGCATATGATCTGATCCGGCCCGGAGCGCAGCAGCATCACCGTCCGGATCCGCGGTGGTCGGGACCGCCGCCCGGCACGTAGAGGAGCCGCTCCTCGTGGCCATTCAGCCTCTTCCCGGCGTGCACGTTCCGCCGCTGAACGCCTCGCAAGCGGCGGCACTCCAGACCGTCAGCGAGTACCTGAACCTCGCCGGCGCCCATATCGCCAGCGTCCTCCTTGGGTGTCCTCCGCTCGACCGCAACGCGGCGACGTTGGCGGAGCTCAGCAATCAAATGTTGCAGGGCGCGGCACTCTGCCAGGGGTTCCTTGAACTGACAGACTGGCAGCAGTAGGGGTTGGCGATGAACCTCTTGGAGCCGACAACGCTTCAGATTGTCGGCGGCGTCCTGATGCTTGCTGGGCTCTTCGTGCTGCGGGAGTTCGCCTCGGGCGCGTTGAAGAAGGCCGGCGAGGAGTTCTGGATCTGGGGAAGACACCGGCGCGGGGGTGGCCAAACAGTCAGGAGTGAGCTGGATGACGGCACAGCAACTGGCAGTCACGCAGAAGTTGGCCGAAGCAGCAGCGAACACATCGAAAACGGCGTGGATGATGACCGGCCGCTTTGCCTGTTACCTCCTGGCCAAAGCACCACCGACACCGCAGCAGTTAGGCGCTGTCCGGTTCGAGTCGAGTCTGCTCCGGGATCGGGCCACAAGAGCGCGTGAGCTGGCGACGGCGTGGAGGGCGGTGGCCGAGGCATGGGATGCGGCAGAGCGATCCGTGAGTGGCGATCCGACGCGCGACGTCGACGGAGGGGGTTGCGTCCGGGAAGTTCTGTAGATTCCTCCACATCGTTCGCCGTACCTCCTCTCCTCACATCGTGAGCAGAGATACCGCTCGCACGCGGCCGTCCTCAGCTCGCGGCGGGCACGCGGCCGACCGCGAGGACGTAGCCGCTGCGGCGGTAGAACTCGGGGTGATTGACGAGGGCGTCGGGATGCGTTGGGTCCACCTGCGCCCGCCAGAAGGCGCGGTCACCTTCCGGGATGTCGGCGGCCTCGGAGCCCACCGCCAGGTAGCGCAGGCTGCCCCCGGCCCCTGCCCGCTCGGCGGGGGAGAGCGGGGCCCAGCACTCCTCCGGGAAGAGCCGCTGCCGCACGTCCGCCAGGCCCGCGCGCTCCAGCCAGCGGCGCAGCGCGGCGGCCCGGACCACGCCGGGTCCTTCAATGAGGTTCCCGCGCACGCAGGCGTCGTATAGGCGATGGTGCACCGCCGGGTCCATCGGCCAAAAGGTGTCGGACAGCCCATCCGACTCCTTGAACGCCACCAGCCCGCCGGGGCGCACCACGCGGCGGCACTCCGCCAGCGCCGCTATGAGCTCCGCGTCGGTGAGGTACTGCGAGACGTTGGCGCACCACACGGCGTCGAAGGAGCCATCCGGGACGGGGAGCGCGGTGACCGACCCCTGCCGGAAGGCGACCGGGCAGGCGAGCGGCGCGGCCGCGACCCGGCGTTCGGCGGTGGCCACGTTCTCGGCGTCGTAGTCGAGCGCGGTCAGCGCGCCGGTGGGGCCGACGAGCGCGGCGAGCATCGGCAGGAAGCTGCCGGACCCGCAGCCCGCGTCAAGCACCTCCCAGCCCGGCTGCAGCCCGACCGCGTGGGCTATCGCCTCATAGATCGCCCGGCTGCGCTCGAAATGGACGTCCAGCCACGCCGCATCGGAGAGCGCGTGCCCCGTCGCCGTGGCGTGCATCGCCGCCTCGTCTGCCATCGCCCTACTCCTCTCGGTTGTTCATCTGGCGTCGCTGGGACATCATACACAGTTGAGCGTCCGCCGCCGTCGGCTCGTGCACTGGATCGACGGCGCGGTCCGCACCGAGAGCCGCACGCTTCTGCGCGACGCCCCGTTGAACCGCGACGGCCGGCTTATGAAGCCGCGCTCGCCTCCTGGGGAATCAGGCCCGAGCCCCAGGCAGGGCAGCCAACTCCCGTCGCGTGAACGGGACAGTAGCCATTCGGCACCTTGTGCAGGACGGCCCAGACGATGGCGGTTGCGCTGGACGAGCGACGAGGAGGCCGGTTAGGAGGGCGACCCTTGGCAATCATGCGTCTCTACATCCCGGTAAGGATCGCTGGACGATGACGCGTGCCCGACATGCACTTAGCATATTGCTGACGGCAGTGAGTACCCGAGTTTGGAGGGGACGCTCAAGAAGCCCATTGTCGTGGCGGCGTTAGCCGCCGGTGTCACGCAACGGGGCATTCTTGTCAAGAGTGGGCGCGAGCGCAGGGACCTCCGGCTCTAGTCGGGCCAGGGGGATTGCGGTGGCAGCGGGAGGGACGCCGCCCCTGCCCCGCTGCACCGCCCCGGCCGCGCCTCGCTGCCGCGCCGGAGGAGACGCCTCCCCGCGCCTGGACTCCGGGTCCGCCCCGCCTCAGCCAGGGCAGCAGTCATCGGGGTAAGTGGTGCCCGAGGGGTCGCCGGCGCAGTTGTTGTCCAGGGTGTTGTTGCAGACGAGATTCTTCGCCTGCAAATCCACCGTGCCGCCGTTGTCGTTGTAGATCCCCCCGCCGTCTCCGTCTGCCGTGTTCTTGGTGACGCTGCTGCCGGCCTCCAGCGTCAGCGTGCCGACGTTGGAGATCCCCCCGCCGAAGTCCGCCGTGTTCTTGGTGACGCTGACCCCGACCAGCGTGAGGGTGCCGATGTTTTTGATGCCACCGCCGGCATCGTCTAGGACGGAGCTACCGGTGACCTTGCCCCTGGTGATGGTCAGGTCCTGCAGCGTCACGGTCGTTTCGAACGCGATCTGGAGCACGCGGACGGTGTTGCGCCCATCGAGGATGGTCTTGCCGGCTCCGGCTCCGATCAGGGTCAGGTTCTTGTCAATTGTGACGGTCTTTTTCAGGTGCCAGGTGCCGGCACAGAGGGTGAGGGTGTCCCCGGCCTTGTTGATGGCCTCCTGCAGACCCTGGGTGGCACCGGGAGCTCTCGGTTTTGGCGCGATGCAGGTCGGGCCGGGTCCTGGCCCAGGGCTCGGCTTGTGCTTGCCCTTGCCCTTGTGGTTGCCGCCCTTGCCACCGCGGTTGCCCTTGCCGCCGTTGTTGTTGCTGCGGTTGCGGCGTTTCTCCTGATTGCGCTCGCCGCGGTCGAGGACCCGGTCCACCGGACGCCTCGCCGCCGTCTCCCCGACATCGAGCAACCCGGTGAGGCTGCCGACCAGGGGCACGCCGAGGAGCAGCCGCACCAGGGCACGCCGGGTGCCAGCGGTCGCGAGCGTCTTGCTGAGCCGATCAAACCGTCGAGGATCCATGGCGAGATAGCCTCCTATGAGCCACGCGAAGAGCGGTGATGGAGGCTGGCTGCCAGTCAGGCGGTCGCCATCGTCAGGTTGTCGAGAGCGGGTTTCTGTCGCTCCACTCTAGCACACTGGAGCGGCAGGCGGTTGTGGGTCGACGGTGAGGCGCTCAATCGGGTCTCGGCCGCTGCATCACCGTCGAGTCCTCCGTCTCGCCCACCGTCTCAAACCCGAACTCCTGGTACAAGCGGGCTGTTGTACCACGCGTATGAAGCACCCAACGCACCCGCGGAACATCGGGGTGGTCGAGCATGGCCTGCACCAGCCAGCGGCCCAGCCCGTGCCCGCGATGCTCCGGTTCAACGTAGACGTCGGACAGATAGGCGAAGCGGGTGAAGTCGGTAATGGCGCGGGCGCAGCCGATCATCTTGCCGCCGTGATAGAGCCCGAGGGTCATACCCGCCGCGTCCCAGGAGCGACGGACCGCTGCCTCCGGCTGGGTGCCCGCCCAATAGGATTCGGCCAGCCAGGCAACGATCCGGTTCATATCGAGCCGCGCCCGATCGTCGTCGATCTCAAACGAGCCGTTCGTCCAGCGCACGACGAGATCTAGACCTCCGGACGCGACAGCGCGTCGGCCAGCATCGGTCCAAACGGCTCCGGGTCAGCCGCGAGCACCAGCACCTCCTCGGCGTTGAGGAATGACGCGAAATTCCAGAGCGCCCCGGCGATAGCGGCCGCCAGCGGCTCCGTCGCCCGCTCTCCTGGTTCGAGGAAGACCTTGCGCACGGTGAGGAGCCGGTTCTTACGGTCGAGCGAGGGGTCCAGCCGGCCGACGAGCTTGCCGCGATGCAGGATCGGCATCGTGTAGTAGCCGTACACCCGCTTCGGCGCCGGTGTGTAGACCTCGATGCGATAGTGAAAACCCCACAGGTCCGCCATCCGCCCGCGATGCCAGATGAGGTTATCGAACGGCGAGAGGAGCGTCGTCAGCGTCGGCCACCTGCGCCCGGCGCGAAGCTCTGTCAGCCGAGGCAGCAGTGCGGTGTCGAGCCAGACCGGCTCGCTCAAACCATCGACCGTGACGGGGATGGCCAGCCCTTCGTCCTGCAGATCCTTCAATCCGGCGGCGCTCGCCTTGGCGGTGCTGTAGGGACGAGCCCAGTCCCGGAAGTAGTCGGCCACCCAGCGCGCCGTCGTCACCCCGAGGGCCCGCAAGGCGTTGCTGGAGAAAAAGCGCTGCCGCTCCTCGGCGGAGGGCCGGATCGACAGCAGATCGCAGGGGATGATTCGCTCGGTCACGTCATAGACGCGCTGAAAGCCGCTCTCTCGGCGTGCGACCATGAGGTCGCCACAGGACCAGAGATGATCGAGTGCCTGCCGCGCCGGTTTGCCGCCATACCACGTCCATGCCTCAGGGCGTGGTCCCTCTGGCCGCTCGAAGTGCCGCGAGGCTGTCGCACCGTTCGCACGGATTCGCTCGAGCACACCCGAGATGACCTCTCGGTTGCCTTCGACCCAGGCATGGCGCTCGTACTTTTCGCGGTAAGCGTCCATCGCGTCCCGAAAGTAGGGGAACGTTTCCACCGGGATGATGGCCGCCGCGTGCGCCCAGTACTCGGTGAGCAGCCCGTCCGGATAATGCAGCGACCCCAGCAGCGCTGGGTCGTAGGGACCCAACCGGCTCCAGAGCACCGTCTCATGTGAGCGCGAGACGACGCTGATCGTGTCGAGTTGAACGCAGCCGAGAGCGCGGATCGTCTCCAGCAGACGCGCCTTTTGCACCGCCGGATCGCGGGTCGGACGCGGTCTGCGCTCCAGCCGCGAGGCGATCGCGGCCAGCGCTCTCGCTTCCTGGACGGACAGGTGCTCACCCGTCACCGCACCATGCCTATTGACAACGGAAAGCCCCTCGCCCAGTGCGCTGGGCGAGGGGTTGGGGTGAGGGTTTTAGAGGGGGTAGGGGGTGAGGGCGCGTACTCATGCCGTGGCGAGCGTCTCCGCAGGCGCGGCCAAGGTCACCTCGACATCGGCTCCAAGACTCTTCAGCTTGTCCACGAACCCCTCATACCCGCGGTCGAGGTGATGCAACGCGGACACCTCGGTCTCGCCGGAGGCGATCAGCCCGGCCAGGACCACACCAGCCCCGGCCCGGATATCAAGACAACGCACGGGACCCCCGGTGAGTGAGGTCGGACCGAAGATCTCCGCTCTGGTGCCGTAACGGATCGGCCCCGGAGAAGGGTTTCCGGTCTCGTCGATGGGTTGCAGGCGCTCGACCCGGATACTCGCGCCCATTGCGCGCAGCTGGTCGGTGTAGCGCAGCCGGTCGTCGAATACCCGCTCGTAAATGCGCGAGCGCCCCTGCGCCTGAGTCATCAGCACCGCGAACGCCGCCTGCAGATCCGTGGGGAACCCCGGAAAAGGAAGGGTCTGGATCTCGACGGCTCGCAACCCCGCGCTGGGGCGGACCAGCATGCGATCGTGGTCGATCCAGATGTCGGCGCCCGCCTCTCGCAGCTTGGCCGTGAGTGGCAACATGTCTGGCTCGCGCACGTCGTTCAACGTCACCTCGCCGCCGGTGATCACCGCGCCGATGGCGAAGGTGCCCGCCTCCAGCCGGTCGGGCAGCACCGCCTCGGAGACGCCGTGCAGCCGATCGACGCCGTCGACGGTGATCGTCGGCGAGCCGAGACCGGTGATGCGCGCTCCCATCCGGTTGAGCATGTTCCCCAGAAAGACGATCTCCGGTTCGCAGGCGGCATTGACGATCGTCGTGCGCCCGCTGGCCAGGGTAGCGGCCATGAGGAGGTTCTCTGTGCCGGTGTGGCTCGGGTAGTCCATGTAAATGGAGGCGCCGCGCAGCCCTGTGGCGCGTCCGGCGATCTGCTGACCACCGTCGTCGAAGTCGATCGCGGCGCCCATCTGGCGGAAGCCGCGGACGTCGACGTCGACCGGGCGCGCGCCGAGCTGGCAGCCACCCGGAGCCGAGGCTGACATCTCACCGCATCGCGCCAGCAGGGGACCGGCGACGAGAAACGAGGCCCGCATGGCCGCGACGAGCTCGGCCGGGGCGTTGGTATCGACGATGTCGGCGGCACGGACGCGGACGCGCTTTCGCGCGCGGTCGACCTCGGCCTCGGCGCCGAGACTTCGCAGCAGCGCCAGCATTGTGCCGATATCCGCGAGATCGGGCACATTACTGAGGACGCACTCCTCAGCCGTCAGCAGTGTCGCCGCCAGCGCGGGCAGAGCGGCGTTCTTGGCGCCACTGATCGTGACGGCGCCGCGCAGCGGGACACCCCCGCGAACGCGCAGCACCCGTTCAGCCGGAGCGGGATCGCTCCCAATCCCGCCCCGTGGTGCATGGATCGAAGTCGCCAATGAATCCTCCCCAGCGCGGGGTTGAATCAGCCGTCAAGGCGACCGCCCGCCATGAAGAGGATACCCCGAATTGGCGGAAGGCTCTCAAAGTGGGCACCCAGGCCCGTGCACTGGCCCTCACCCCAACCCCTCTCGAGAGTCCCTCACCCCAACCCCTCTCCCAGTGCGCTGGGCGAGGGGCTCGCTGCTCGGCAGAGCGTGCTCCCTTCTCCCCGCGCATGGGGAGAAGGGTCGGGGATGAGGGGTTTCTGGAGAAGGGCCGGGGATGAGGGGCGATCTAGCTCCCAGAACCAGGAAATCCATCGCCGCCGGGAACCGGCGACCGGCGCGAGCCGCGCCGCTGCCCAATCCGCAGACGGAGATTGGCGCGACGCAGCGTCGCCTGCGCCTCCTCGAGGTCCATCGTGCCCTGGCGACCGGCGATCGACTCCTCGGCACTGCGGCGGGCGGCCTCGGCCCGTTCGACGTCGACCTCCTCGGCACGCTCGGCGCTGTCGGCGAGAATGAGGACCTTGTTGTCGCCGACCTCCATGAACCCGCCGTAGACCAGGATCGACTGCTCGTCGTTTCCCTTCTTGATCCGCAGCTCCCCCAGGGAGAGGGTCGTGATCAAGGGGGCGTGCTCGGGGAGGATGCCGAGTACGCCGGCGCCCCCCGGCGCGACGACCATGTCGACGTCCTGCTCCTGGAAGACGACGCGCTCCCCGGTCACGATCTCCACGTTCAGCTTGCCGGCCATGATGCACTCCTTATGGGGGTGTCGCTTCGCTCAGGGGGTGGCAGCCGCTGTCGCGGCTTCAGGGGGTGCCGGTCGCTGCGCTCCCTCAGGGGGTGAAGGAGACCGAGCGAAGACCGCCGTCGTGTCTCCTTTCCCCCTGAGCCGAAGGCGACACCCCCTGAGGCGGTGAAACCGCCGCCACCCCCTGAGGCGAAGCCGGCTCCCCCTCGCTACGCTGCTTCCTCGGATTGGCCGGACATCTGCGCTGCTTTGGCTCTTACCTGATCGATGTCGCCGACCATGTAGAAGGCCTGCTCCGGCAGATCGTCGACGGAGCCATCCAGGATCTCCCTGAAGGAGCGGACGCTATCCTGCCGCGAGACGTACTGGCCGGGCGTGCCGGTAAATACCTCGGCGGTGAAGAACGGCTGCGACATGAAGAGCTCGAGCTTGCGGGCCCGTGAAACGGTCTGCTTGTCCTCGTCGCTCAGCTCTTCGACGCCGAAGATGGCAATGATGTCTTGCAGGTCGCGGTAGCGCTGCAGCACCTGCTGTACGTCGCGGGCGACCCGATAGTGATCTTCGCCGACCACGAGGGGATCGAGGATGCGGGAGGTCGAGCCGAGGGGATCGACCGCCGGGAAAATACCGCGTGAAGCGATGGAGCGCTCCAGGGCGATGGAGGCGTCGAGGTGAGCGAAGGTCGTCGCCGGCGCCGGGTCGGTGTAGTCGTCGGCCGGCACGTAGATGGCCTGCACCGAGGTGATCGATCCCGTCTTGGTCGAGGTGATGCGCTCCTGCAGCTGTCCCATCTCGGTCGCCAGCGTCGGCTGGTAGCCGACCGCGCTCGGCATGCGGCCCAGGAGGGCCGAAACCTCGGAACCGGCCTGCACGAAGCGGAAGATGTTGTCGATGAAGACCAGGACGTCGCGCCCCTCGTCGCGGAAATACTCGGCCAGCGTGAGAGCGGTCAATCCAACCCGCAGGCGCGCTCCAGGGGGCTCGTTCATCTGACCGAAGACGAGAACCGTCTTGTCGGCAACACCCGACTCCTGCATCTCGCCCCAGAGCTGGGTCCCTTCGCGGGTGCGCTCGCCCACACCGGCGAACACCGAGTACCCGCCGTGCTCGGCCGCGATGTTGCGGATCAGCTCCGTGATGATGACCGTCTTGCCCACCCCGGCGCCGCCGAAGACGCCGGTCTTGCCGCCCTTGGTGAAGGGGGCAATGAGGTCGATGACTTTGATGCCGGTCTCGAAGACCTCGACCGTGGTCGACTGGTCTTCGAAGCGTGGCGCCGACCGGTGGATCGGATACTCAGTCGTCGCGTTGACTGGCCCCGCTTCGTCAATCGGCTGGCCGACGACATTGAGGATGCGGCCGAGCGTCTCCGGACCGACCGGGACCGTGATCGGGCCGCCCATGTCCTGCACCAGCGCACCGCGGCGGAGGCCGTCGGTGGTGCTCATGGCGATGGCGCGCACCGCGTCGTTGCCGAGGTGCGACTGCGTCTCCAGGGTGAGGATGTTGCCGTCATCCCTGGTCACCTCGAGCGCGTTGTAGATCTCCGGCAGCGCGTCCGGCGGGAACTGCACGTCGACCACCGGGCCGGTGATCTGCAAGATGGTGCCGGTCGCTCCGCCGGCCTTGTTCCCGTTTGCCGATACGACGTCCGTAGTAATCGGCGTCGCATCTGGCTGGGTCTGTACGTCGGTCATGGTGCCTCCCGTCTCTCGTGTTCTAGCCGGCCATCGCGTTGGCGCCGGCCGCGATCTCGGAAACCTCTCTCGTGATCTGCGCCTGACGCGCCTTGTTGTACGAGAGCGTCAGCTCCTGCTGAATCTCCTTGGCATTGTCAGAGGCGCTACGCATGGCGACCATGCGCGCCGAATGCTCCGAAGCGATCCCCTCCAGGATGGCCTGGTAGAGCTGGACCTCGACGTAGCGCGGCAGCAGCTCATTGAGCACATCCGCTGGAGTGGGCTCGAAAATGTAGTCGGCGTACCCCTCGCTGGCCGGTGGCGGCTCGACAGGAAGGATCTGCATGACCTCCGGTCGCTGCACCAGCGTGTTGATGAATTTGGAATAGACGACGTAGACCGCGTCGACCTTTCCTGACGCGAAGTCGTCGATGGCGATGTCGGCGATCGGCCGCACCGCGTCGAGGGTCGTGGTGTCGCCGATCCCGATGAACTCGGCGATCACATCCTGCCGCGTTCTCACGAAGTAGTCGCGCGCCTTCTTGCCGACCGCGATCACCTGAACCGGCGCTCTTGTCTCCCCCCCGGCCCCCCTCCACCGGAGGGGGGAGTCTCAGTCAGGATGAATCGGGTGCCGCGACGCAGAATGTTCGTGTTCAGCGCGCCGGTCAGCCCCCGGTCGGGAGTGACGACGATCAGCTCGATGTTCCGCACCGGTCGCGTCTGGAGGAGCGGGAACTGCGCCAGCTGCTCGGGGTCGGGCTGCTGCGTGGCCAGGTCGGACATGATCTGGCGCAGCTGTTCGCTGTAGGGACGGCTGGCCGTCACCCGCTGCTGGGCCTTGCGCATCTTCGCGGCGGAGACCATCTCCATCGCCCGGGTGATCTGGGACATGTTGGCGACGCTGCGAATGCGCCGCCGGATCTCACGCGTGCTGGCCATGGTCGCTCCTTCGTCGCGAGGGGGTGCAAGCGGGGGTAGGGGGTGTCGCTTCGCTCAAGGGGTGGGTCCGCTGCACGGACTGAGGAGATGAAGGAGACGAGGGAGATGCTCGCTCGTCGCTCCTTCCTCCCTGCGCCGCCCTCTGAGGCCGCGAAACGGCCGCCCCCCTGAGCGAAGTGGCACCCCCTGAGCCGCAGGCGACTCCCCCTTCATCAGGCTGCCCTCGCCCCCGACGAGGCCCATTGCGAGCCCGCCTTGAAGGAGTCGGAGGCGGAGCGCAGCTGCTCGATGACCTCGTCGGAGAGCGCCTGCTCCTGGGCGATGGTCTGCAGCAGCTCCGGGTGCGCGGTGCGCATGTAGTCGAGATATTGCGCCTCGAACTCCTTCACATCCTCGACCTGGACGTCGTCGAGGTAGCCATTCCCCGCCATCCAGAGATCGACGACCTGCTCCTGGACCGGCATCGGCTGGTACTGCCCCTGCTTCAGGATCTCGGTCATCCGCACCCCGGTCTCGATCTGCTTGCGGGTGGCCGGGTCGAGGTCGCTCGTTCCGAACTGGGCGAACGCCGCCAGCGAGCGGTATTGCGCCAGATCGAGACGCAGGCGGCCCGCCACCTGGCGCATGGCCTTGACCTGCGCCGCGCCACCGACGCGGGAGACGGAGATACCGACGTTGATAGCCGGCCGGATACCGGCGTAGAAGAGGTCGGGGTCGAGGTAGATCTGACCGTCGGTGATCGAGATGACGTTGGTCGGGATGTAGGCCGAGACGTCGCCCGCCTGCGTCTCGATCATCGGCAGCGAGGTCAGCGTGCCGCCGCCCAGCTCGTCGCTAAGGCGCGCGGAGCGCTCCAGCAAGCGCGAGTGGAGATAGAAGACGTCGCCCGGATACGCCTCGCGGCCCGGCGGGCGGCGAGTCAGCAGCGAGACCTCGCGATAGGCCTGGGCATGCTTGGAGAGGTCGTCGTAGACGATCAGCGCGTGCCGGCCGGAGTGCATGAACTCCTCACCCATCGCCGTCCCGGCGAAGGGCGCCAGGAACTGCTGGGTCGCCGGGTCGGAGGCGGCGGCGACCACCACGATCGACTTCTCCATCACCCCGTTCTCTTCGAGCACGCGCACAGCCTGCGCGATCTGGGCCTGCTTCTGACCGATCGCGACGTAGATCGGGATGACATCGGTGTCGCGCTGGTTGATGATCGTGTCGAGGACGACCGCGGTCTTGCCCGTCTGCCGGTCGCCGATGATCAGCTCGCGCTGGCCGCGGCCGATCGGGATCATGGCGTCGATCGCCTTGATGCCGGTCTGCAGCGGCTGGTCGACGTTGGCGCGCTGAATGACGCCGGGCGCGATGATCTCGATCGGTCGCCGCTTGTCGGTCACGATCGGGCCCTTGCCGTCGATCGGCTCACCGAGCGCATTGACGACGCGGCCGATGAGGGCATCGCCGACCGGGACCGAGGCGACCTGGCCGGTGGCGCGTACCTCGTCGCCCTCCTCGATGTGCCGGTATTCGCCGAGCACGAGGACGCCGACCGAGTCCTCGGCCAGGTTGAAGGCGAGTCCGGTCGTGCTGGTGCGCGGGAACTCGACCAGCTCCGAGGCCATCACGTTGCTGAGCCCGTAGACGTTGGCGATCCCGTCGCCGATGCTGACGACAGTGCCCACGTTCGTCAACGACGTGGTGTCGTCGAAGCCCGCGATCTGTTGCCGGATGATGTCGCTGATTTCGGTGGGTCGCACCGCCATGGTGTCTGCTCCTCTAGTCGCCTGCTTGCAGCCGATTCATCTTCTTGCCGTCTGGCCGTCTGGCCGTCTCAACAGACTAGCGCCGTCCAGCCACGAGCCGGGAGCGCATCTTTTCCAGCTTGTTGCGTACGCTACCGTCAATAACCTGATCCCCAATACGGATGATGATGCCGCCGATGATGTCCGGATCGATCTTGAGCGCCAGCTCGACCTTCTTGCCAGTCATCGTTTCCAGCTTCTCGCGAATGTGATCCAGCTCGGCGTCGCTAAGCCGTTCCGCCGTGGTCACTTCAGCGACCGCGATGCCCCGCTCCGCGCGCAGCCGATCGTCGAACATCTCCCGGATTTGAGGGATGAGCATCGTTCGGTTGCGCTCGATGAGCATCCGGGCGAGATTCCGCGCTTCGGTCTGCACATTGAGGTTGAGCGACGTTTCCAGCGCTTCGATCCTGCGCTCCGCGGCGACACTTGGATTGGTCAGGTAGGTGGCAATTCGCTCATCGGCGACGACGCGGGAGAGCATGGCCAGATCCTGACCCCAGGTGTCCAGGGTCCCCTGTTCCTGGCCGAGACTGAAGATCGCCTGTGCGTATCGCTTTGCCGCGCTGCTGGCCACGGGTGTCCTTTCTGCCTGAGTCGGTCAGTCGGTTAGTCGGGAGTCGGGATCCGTTCTTCCGACCTCCGACCTCCGACCCACTACCTACCGACTGACCGACTTCCGTCGGCTACCGTCGCTTCGGCCAGGGTCTCTTCGATGAGGCGCGATTGGGCGGCGGGGTCGAGCTCTTTTCTTACGATCCGCCCGGCGGCCATGACCGCCAGGTCAGCAAGTTCCTGGCGAAGCTGGAGGCGAGCCTGTTCCGTCTCCTGCCGCAGCGTTGACTGCGCGCGCGCGAGGTACTCCTCAGCCTGTTCGCCGGCTTCCTTTTGCGCCCGGGCGATCGTGGACTCGGAGACTTCCCGCGCCTGGCTGATGATCTGCTGTGCTTGCTGCCGCGCCTCGGAGAGGATCTCCTCGTTGCGCACGCTGGCCTGTGCCATCTCCGCCTTCATCGCGTCGGCGGCCGCCATGCTGTCCGAGATCCGCCGCGAGCGCTCGTCGAGCATGTTGGTAATGGGGCCGAGGGCGTACTTCCAGAAGAGCAAGATGAAGACGATGAAGGCGATGAGCTGGACCGTCAGCCCCCAGGCATTGATACCAAGTTCGCCCATACGTTAACGACCTCCGGTCGTGGGTGGCGGGGTGTTAGGGTCGCAGGGTGGCAAGGCGTTTCGCTCTCCCGCCACCCGGCGACCCGGCGACCCGGCGACCCTCGTTACACGACGAATGCAATGATGATCGCGATAACGAAGGCGTAGATCGCGACCGCCTCGGCCAGCGCCGCGGCCAGAATCATGACGGTGCGGATCTCGCCGGCGGCCTCAGGATTGCGACCGATGGCCTCCATCGCGCCGCGACCGATGAAACCGATACCGATGCCGGGCCCGATGCCCCCCAGCCCGATGGCGAGACCCGCACCCAGCGCTTTTGCCGCATCGACTTCCATTCCCGATTCCTCCCCTGGCCGCCACTCCCGGCGGCTCGTGTTGCCTGCGGGCGGACCTTCCGCCCTTGACATCTCATGCCTTTCGGCGTCACGCCGGTGACGCCAATTACGGAAGACCTGATCGCTACCTAATCACCGGCCGCGGCCGGAACGCGCATGACCGTGGCCGGTTCCGGCTCGTGGCCCTCGCCCGGCGCGTGCTCCGCATGCGTCTCGCCATGGCTGTCGCCGGCGGCCATCGTGATGTAGATGGCCGTCAACAGTGCGAAGACGAGCGCCTGGATCGTCCCGAAGAGCAGCTCCAGGACGATGAACACCACCGGCACCAACAGTGGCAGGATCGCGATCTTGGCCGCGGCCGCCAGGGCGTACATCACTCCCAGGAGCACCTCGCCAGCGAGAACGTTGCCAAAGAGCCGGGCCGAGAGCGAGATGATGCGGCCGAACTCGGAGACGAGCTCGATTGGGAAGATGAACGGTGGATCGGCCATGTGCTTGATGCGGCCTTTAAAGCCATGGGCGCGAATACCCATCACCTGGACGGTGGTGAAGGTGACGAGCGCCATCGCCAGCGTCATATTGAGATCGGCAGTCGGGGGCCTCATGATCGGCACCAGCTCCGGGTGCGTCTCAAGGGCATGCTCTTCCTCGGCATCGACTACGGCGGTTTCGGTTTCAACCGCGGTGCTCTCAACGGCTGAGCTCTCGTCCGCGTGCGACGCGTCAGCTTCCGCCGCGGCCGGTTCCGTCTTGTAAATGCCGATCGTCCCCACGCCGGGGAGAAGTCCACTGTAGTTTGCGATCACGATGAACATGAAGATGGCGCCCACCAACGGGAAGATGCGGCGCCCGAAGCTGCGTCCCCCAGTGCTCTCGACGAGGTCGAGCAGGAAGGTGGCGGCGACTTCGAAGAGACTCTGCCAGCGGCCAGGAACGAGCTTTGCGCTGCGCGCGATCGCCGCGCCGATGATCAAGAGCAGTCCCATGACGACAAAAGTCATGAGCAGGGAGTTCGTAACGTTAATGGGACCGACTGTGAAGAGGGTCTCCGGGGCAATCGCGATGTGGATCTCCATCCGCGGGCGTTACTCCTCGTAGCTTCCGTTCTCGCGCGCGGAGGCGCTCTGATCCCGCTCTCGCAAGGATCGCGCCGCGCGCTGAGAGGGCATAGGCAAGCGCGAGAGTGTCCGGGTCATCGGCCCGGGCCGCGCCGTCTTACTGCCCACCTTAGCCAGTTCCCAGAGCTGATAACCGGCCACCACCAACCCGAGCGCCACACCAAGCAATGTCAACACCGGTGAGGTGCCAAACCGGGAATCGAGCCAGACGCCGCCGCCGATACACAATATGAGCGCCGCGACGATGGAGCATCCGAGCCCTGTCGCGACGCCGACGGCGCGCAAGTCCTGCTGCTCCGGAGTTGGACCGTCTGCCATGGCCGCCTCCGGTTTCTATCCGACCAGAAATGGTACCACAGCGCAGTCGGCTGACGGCTATCCGGGTGACTGGGTGATGGGTAATGGGTGATGGGCTATCGGCTCACGATTGACGACGAATTTGGCACGCTCGAGGTGGGTAAAGACGGTGGGGGAAGGCATGCCGTACCCGTCACCGATCACCCATCACCGCGTCGCCTGGTACCAGCACACTGGCGGGCAAAGCGAGCAGCCGGTCCTATAGGGGCCGGCTGCTCATGACCACGCTCGAGATGTCCTAGTTGGAAGCGGATACGACCTCAGGCATGGCTGTCATATACGCGTCCACGAGCTCCTGCTTTTCCCGCTCCGGCACCTTGTAGAAGTCGAGGGCGCGAACGATCTCCGCCCCGACCTCGGCGAACTCCTCAGCGGTGAGGTGGAGGTCCTTGTGGGCTTCCTCCAGCGGCAAGCCGCTGTATTCATACGGGCCGCCGGCCAGGGCCGCGACCCATTGCGTGCGCCCGAACTTCAGACCCGGTAACCGAAATTCGGCTTCCGATTCGTTCCACGCCTTGAGAGCGGGGTTTTCGTTGAGTTTCGGGTTGGTGATGATCTCGTCGCTGAAGCGGTCGACGACGGCGGCGATGGCGAAGATGCCCCCCAGCCGGTCATACAGACTCGGCTCCTCGGCCATGGCCGTGGCATCGTCGGACTGGGCATCGGCGCCGGCGACTCCGACGATGCCGGCGCCAACCAGTCCGGCCGCGCCCGCCAGCGCAACCCGCCGCGTCAGGCCTGGTTCAGCGGGAGCGTCAGAAGGTTGCGCGAGGTGCTCACGTTGTCGTTGGTCATGTTGCCCTCCAAATTCACTGCAACGCAGGTTCTCGATCGCACGCTGCCGAGGAGCGGATTGGGGCACACTGCGGCCCGAACTCGCTATCCATCCAGAGCGTATAGAGGTGACCGCGGCCTGTCATGACTATTTCGTCATGCGTCGTCGACCGCGGTCGAGGAGCACGAATCGGTAGCCCTTGCCGGGTACGGTGGCGATGTACCGGGGACGGCGCCAGTCGTCCTGGAGCTTCGCCCGCAGCGTACGAATCTGGCGGTCCACGACGTTGCTCCCGGCTGCGTAGTCGCCACCCCAGAGGTGATCCAGGATCTCGTCGCGCGTCAGCACCCGCCCGGGGTTGGCCGCCAGCAGATAGAGCAAGCTCAGCTCCAGCGGTGTCAGGTGCAGGTCCTGGCCGTCGACCCGCACCCGGCGGTGCAGGATGTCGATCTCCAGCTCGCCGAAGCGAATCACTGGTGTGAACATCACGGCCTCTTCGCGCGAACGGGCGCCGGTCCCGAACCGCTGTCGCGCCGCCCGAGCCCACGCTGGCGGTCATCACGATGTGGCAAACGCATAGCGCAAGAAGAGATGGTCGCCGCCTCGCTTGAGACCGACGAGCGTTCCCCAGACGGGATGTTCGGGGGCAAACAATTTCCCGCTGACGAGTCCCGGCCGTTCGATCCCGCCGTCCCGGCCAGCCACCTGAGGCGCCAGTGTCAGGAACAGCTCGTCGAGCAATCGCTCGGCGAAGAAATCACTCATCAGACGCGGCCCGGCTTCGACCAGCACCAGATCGCTTTTCCGGGCGCGGCCAACCGCGTCCAGTACCGCTTGGGCGCAGAGCGGCCCGTCCTCGGCGACAGCCTCGACCCGAGCGGACGGTGGCAGATCGCGATCGCGCAGGCGCCGCGCGCCGGCGGCGGTCGTCACGATCAGCGACGGCACGGCGCCCGAGCGAAAGAGGCGCCGCTCGAGATCGATGTCGCCGCCGCCGGTGACGACGACGTTCAGCGGCGGCTCCGGCTTGCCCAACGCCGTGCGCAGCTCCCGATAGGCATCGGCGAGCCGCGGGTAGATGTACTCGGCGGTCCACTCGTGGTCGGCGGACGATGCCCGTAGAGTTCCCGCGCCCACCACGACCGCGTCGGCGGCGGCGCGCAGCACTCCCATCACCATCCGGTCGTGAGGGTTGAAGCCGCTGATCTCCCCGCCTCCCGCCTTGCCGGGGATGCCAAGTGAGACGACACCGTCCAAGGTGGAGACGAAGTTACCGATCACATGGGGCCGATCCGCGTGACGCGGCGTGCGCAGCTTTCCGTAAAGGCTGGCCAGCGCGCAGGGCAGCGGCAGCTCCTCCCCGGTGGTCGCGTCGAAGAGATCCTGCAATGGCGCCAGGGCGCTCACCGCTGCAGCCCGCAGGCGACGAAGAACTCGGAGCGGAGAGCAGGATTGTCGTCATACGCGCCCCGCCAGAAGGTGGTACGGGTCAATGGCGAAGCCTCCTGCACCCCTCGCATCTGGGTGCAGAGGTGGTGAGCCTCCAGGTAGACGGCCACGCCGTGCGGAGCCAGCATCTCGTCCAGGGCATCGGCGATCTGCTGGCCGACCCGCTCCTGGACGGTGAAGCGCCGCGCGAACAGACGAACGAGCCGCGTCAGCTTGGAGATGCCGATGATGTGCTCGTGGGCGATGTAGCCAACATAGGCATGCCCGTAGAACGGGAGCGCGTGGTGCTCGCAGAGCGCGTAGAACTGAATTGGCCCTTCGATAACCTGGCTGAGGCGGCAGTCCGGCCCGCCACGGCACTCAGTCTCGAAGACCGTCAGGAGCTTGGGGTCACCGTCGTACCCGGCTGTCGCATCGAGCAGCGCCCGCACGAAGCGGCGCGGGGTGTCCACGGTGGCAGGCGAGTCCAGCTCCATGCCAAACGCACCGAACATCTCCGCCGCGTACTGCTCGAACCGGTGCAGCTGCTCATCTGATATGTCACGGCTCTGGAGGTCCATCACCCCGACGGAGTCACCCTCCGCCTTTATTTCATTTGATGCGCGAGACAGTTCCATGACAGACACGAACGAACCCTCCTTTGCTTGCTTGCAGCTTTGAACCTGAATGAATTCGGCTTGTGTTGGGAGCGATCAATGCACTTGCACTCCGGCAGACGCCGTGAGCATGTGGCTCGAATGAATCACGTCGGGATCGGCGATCAGGGCCCGGGCCGCATCGACCTGATTCCAGACGTTCCAGAGGAGCGCTCCTCGCACACGGCCTCCGCGACGGTAGGTGAGGACGCCCTTGCGGTACGGCTCCTCCCACTCGGCCACCACCTCGGACCGGGAATCGATATCCCCGACCGCTTCGTAGCCCAGATCGAACATGTCCGAGTAGAAGTAGGGGAGGTGCTCGTACGGCTCCCGCTCGCCGGCCATCGCTCGTCCCGCGAGGCGGCCCATCGTGGTGGCGTTGTCCTCGTGTTCGACGCGGCGGCGTTGACCCAGCGCCGACTGCCAGTAGGCGGCAACGTCTCCCGCCGCAAAGACGTCGGGGTGACTGGTGCGGAGGAACGGGTCGACCACGATCCCATTCTCGACCGCCAGACCGGCCGCCAGTGCCAGATCGACATTGGGCATAGCGCCGATCCCGGCCACGATCCCGTCGACCTCGATTTGGCGCGTGGTCCCGGTCGTCTTGTCCAGCGCCGCGACCTTGAAGCGGCTGCCGCGCATCACCACGTCGGTGACCTTGGAATGGGCGATCAGCTCCACCCCGTGCTCCCGGTAAGTAGTCGTTGAGAAATTCGGCTCAGGTCAGCCGGAAAGAGGCGGCTGCCGATCCCCGCTTCGGGGAAGATCATGACGACCTCTTTGCCGTTCATAGCCAGGGCTGCCGCGATCTCCGAGCCGATGAACCCACCGCCGATCACGGCGAAGCGCCGCCCGCGAGCCGCCTCCTGCCGCAGGCGCTGATAGTCCTTGACCGTGCGGTAGTAATTGATCCAGTGACCGCCGATGGGGAGGCGTCGTGGCGTCACACCCGTCGCGAGCAGCAGTTTGTCGAAGCCGTACTCGGTTCCCCGGTCATCGACGACGCGTTTGTGCTGGAGATCGAGCAGCCGGCCGGAGCGGCCGAGATGGATCTCAACGCCAAGCTGGTCGGTGCCGAGCCAGACGCTCTCCAGCGGTTTGCCCTGCCAGAGCTTCTTGGAAAGGGGTGGGCGCTTGTAAGGCGGGTCCGGTTCGGAGCTGATCAGACCGATCGTTCCGTCCGGATCGACCTCGCGAATTCCGTGGGCGGCGGCATCGGCCGCCATGCCGCCGCCGACGATGAGATAGGTGTACCTGGCATGATCCATCGCTTCTGTCCTCCGTTGTTCCGTGAGCCGCTTCGTCCGTGGCCCCCGGTGAGCGGTAGCGAGCTCCGCCTGATCTGACCGTCTGGCGTCCGTTCGTCCTCCAGTCGAACGCGCCTCGATCGCCGGCAATCGGGCCGGCGGGCCGGAAGAAGTGGCGCTGTCAGGCCGCCACTGACCGATCTGTTCCTCGCAGCGTAGTTGAGACCGCACAGAAAGTCAAGATATATTTTGACAATCTTGACGATTGGTGCCCAAGGGGATACCCTGATGCACACGTGGAGGCGTGCATGACAGCGATCGCAGGCGGGCGGGACGAACGGTTTTTCGCGAGTACGCGTGGGCAGGTAACCATGCTGCTGCGCCACGGCGAGCGCACCGTCGAGGAGTTAGCCCAGGCGCTCGGGTTGACCGACAACGCGGTGCGGGCGCACCTGGCCACCCTGGAACGGGATGGGCTCGTGCGCCAGTCTGGGCTACGGCGGGGAACGAGCAAACCAGCGTATGCCTATGCCCTGAGTCCTGCCGCCGAGCGGCTGTTCCCAAAGGCATACGGGACGCTGTTGCGGTTGCTCCTGGACGTGCTCGCGGAGCGGCTTCCGCCATCGGCGGTCGATGACGCATTGCGCGACGTCGGTCATCGCGTTGCCGGCGCACAGGCGGCGCCGGCCGGAGAGCTGAGGGACCGGGTGGATCAGGCGCTCGCGGTCCTGGCAGACCTGGGAGGTCTCGCCGAGGCTGAAGAGCGCGAGGACGGATTCCTCATCCGCGGCGCCAGCTGTCCCCTTGCGGCGGCGCTCCCCGGCCATCCTCAGGTCTGTCACTTGGCCGAGACGCTGCTCAGCGATCTGATCGGGGCTCCCGTCGCCGAGTGCTGCGAGCGTGGCGACCAGCCCCGATGTTGCTTCGCTGTGCCGGCGCCCACCGGCTAGGGACGGGGGCTGCAGTCATAGGAAACGTGCCGCGCCTGGCACGGACACGTGGTCCATTTAGGGCCTTTGCTGAACAGCGTTCGGCAAGGGCCCTTCGTTGATGCTCGCCGCACTCCCGCGGCACGGTGGCAGTGTTTCTCCCGCCGAACCACTTGTGGCACGCGGCCTTGATGCCGCGCCCGGACTTGGTATCATGCCGTCCCGGCTTGATCGAGAGTTGACGTAACACGGTGGAGAATCAGTGATGTCTACACGCAGTCATGACTCGTCCCATTCCACGATTACCGAGTCGCGTCTCGGTCGGCGCTCGCTGCTCAAGGGTGCTGCCGGTCTCGGCCTCGGCGCGTCCGCGCTTAGCGTTTTCCCTGGGACCGACTCAGCCCGCATTGCCCGTGCTCAGGCCGATCCCGCGACACTGACCGTCCCCGGCACGCCAAACGACTTCGACCCGCATTCCCAGTACGACGTTAACTCGGTCGTCGCCATGCGCGGCTTGTACGAGGGGCTCATCGTCCTCAAGGGGAGCGCCACCGACGAGTACGAGGGCCTCATCGCCGAGTCCTGGGAGGCCAACGACGACCAGAGCGTCTGGACCTTCCACCTCCGGGACGGCGTCACGTTCCAGGACGGCTCGCCGTGCGACGCCGCGGCCGTCGTTGCCTCGTACACCCGGCTGCTCACGATGCAGAAGGGTGCGTGGAACGTCGTTGGACGCTTCGTCGAAGATCCCGCTCAGATCACCGCGCCCGATCCCCGCACGGTCGTCTTCGATCTCGGGCGGCCGCAGCCGCTCTTTGAGGCCGCCATGGCCGCCACCTACGGCCCACAGATCGTCAACGTCAAGGTCGCCATGGAGCACGAAGAGGACGGCGATCAGGGCAACGCCTGGCTGACGACGAACCCGGAGGGCGCCGGCACCGGTCCCTACCGCCTCGCCAGCTTCGAGCCGAACACCGCTACGGTGCTGGAGAAGTACGATGGCTATTGGGGCGGGTGGGAGGGCGACCACTTCGAGCGGATCATCATTCGTGTCATCGACTCCCCTGAGGTGATGCGTGAGCTGGTCGAGGCGGGCGAGGTCGACATCATCAACCGGTTCAATCTGCCGCCGACCGACTTCATCGCGCTGGAGTCCAATCCCGACCTGGTAACCGACTGGCAGCCGACCACGGAGGTCGTCTACCTACCGATGACCGAGACCGGTCCGCTGGCGAGCAAGGAGGCACGGCAGGCGCTCTCGTACGCCTTCCCGTATCAGGAGGTGATACAGGGGTTCTACGAGGGCAAGGCTACGCAGCCGCGGGGCTTTGTCGCGCAGACGATCAACGGCTACAACCCGGACACCTTCCAATACAGCACCGACCTGGACAAGGCCAGGGAGCTGCTCGCGGCCGCGGGCATCGAGGAGGGCACAGAGCTCTTGCTCCAGATTCAAAGCTCGGCCAGCAACAACCTCATTGCGACGTTGTTCCAGGAGAATCTGGCGGAAGTTGGCATCACGCTCGCGATCGAGGCGGTCGACAATGCCACCGTCATCGGCACGTTCTACGGCGATCTCCCGCCGGAAGAGCGCCCGAACATCATGCTGTTCAACTGGTGGCCGGACTACAACGATGCCTGGAACCAGCTCGATCCGCTGGTCCGCTGCGAGCCCCATGGCTCGGCCAACGGCGGCTACTACTGCAATGAGGAGGTCGACGCCCTTCTTGACACGGCGCGTGACGCGGCGACGGCCGACGAGTACCAGGAGGCGGTCTTCCGGCTGCAGGAGATCCTCGCCGAAGACCCGGCCGCGATCTACATGGCGGAGCCGACCTGGGTCACCGTCCTCCAGAACGACATTCAGGGCTGGGCCTTCAACCCGATCTACCTCGGTCAGGTTGACTTCTACAAGCTGAGCCGCGCCGCGTCTTGATTCTCCTTGCCGGCTAGCACAGTGCAAGTCGGTCAGTTGCGTCGACGCACAAAACCGTCACCGGTCAGCGATCACGGGGATGACGGGGCGGAGAACGGTTGGAGGACATGGAGGCGATGAACCACGGCATTCAAACCGCCGATCTGCCAGTCGTGACCTGTGCTGGCTCACCCGGCGAACGTGGTGAGCAGCACGGCGAAGCGCTGCGCGGGCTGATCGCGGAGGGACTTGGCGCCTGGGCGGAGTCGATCGCGTCCGCTCATGGCGTCGCCCCCGATGCCTACATCGACGGTTTCGTGCAGGGAACGGACTTTCTGCCCGCGATCCAGCGCTGGACCCCTGAGCTGCTGGATGAGATCGAGGGCATCGCCCGCGGCTCCGCCCAGCCGTGGCCGTGGATCTACGCCTACAACCTGCTCGACGAGGAATGGACCTGGGCCAGGGACCAGAAAGCGGGCACTGCCCCCGGCTGCACGGTTGCCGGGTTTGCGCCACAAGATGGAACACCAGTCCTGGCGCAGACGATGGACATCCCCAATATCCATGATGGCACGCAGGCAGTCCTTCGCATCGAGCCGGACGACAGCCCGGCCGCCCTGGTCTTTACCCATGCCGGGATGATCGGTCTGACCGGTTGCAACGAGGACGGTCTGGCGGTCGTGGTGAACAACCTCGACATGCTTCCGGCCTCCCGCACCGGACTGCCCGTCGCCTTCGTGCTTCGCGGCGTCCTGGCCCAGCGCACGCTCGCCGCTGCGGTCGACTTCGTCAGCCAGATTGCTCACGCCACCGGGCAGCATTACGGGATCGCCGCGCCGGAGGGTCTGGCCAGCGTCGAAGGATGGGCGACCGGTGTCGCGGTCGATGCGGAGTTAGGTACGCGCCTGCTGCACACCAACCACCCACTCTATACGGATGAGACGCTCGGTGACGCTGAGTCGCGCTACGAGCGGAGCCGGACGCGGCAGCGGCTCGACTATCTCGAGCGTGAGGCGGGGCCGCGCCGCGACGTCCCTGGATTGCAAGAGCTGCTCTCCGATTGCACCGTTCCCGTCAGCCTCGGCGCCGATCGCCCGTCGATGACCTTCGGCGCGGTCGTCTACGAGTGCAGCCTGCCGGCGCGCATGTGGGTCGCGCCCGGACCGCCGCACGAGAAGCCTTTCCGCGAAATGGAGTGGCCATCTACCCGCGTGCCGATCGCAACCAGGACGTCGACCGTCGCCTGAATACAGCGCCAGCGGCGACGCGACTAACTCCGGGTAACCAGTTTCAAAAAACAGTGATCACGCCCGTGGCGAGTGCGGTCACGATCGGTGGTCCACGTCGTGCTAGGCTGCACCCAACACACGGACTTTTCCGTGTTAGATCCCGCGCCCTCGCGGGACCCCTCTTCGTTGTAGCCGCCTTTTGGGGAGCGACTGCGACCGATCCCGGACCGGTTCGGTGCGGGACGTCCGGCTATCCGAAGGGCACCACCATGACCGACCTCGGTCGGCAACTGCACATTCTCGTCGTCAACGACACCCAAGAGATCCTCGACTTACTGCAGGATCTGCTCGAAGGCGAGGGCTACCGAGTCACCCAGTCGTTGGCCCTGCTGAACATCGACAAGATCAAGGCGCTCGCTCCTGACATCATCGCCCAGGACATCATGTTCGAGCACTCCCAGGATGAGGGCTGGAAGATGCTGCACCTGATGCGCCTCGACCCGGAGCTGGCTCGCATCCCGATCGTGCTCTGCACGGCGGCGGTCAGTGTCGTGCGGGATGAAGCGATGGCCGAGCAACTGGACCGGCTGGGGGTTCGCGTGGTCCTCAAGCCGTTCCACATCGACGAGCTCGTGCAGGTGCTGTCCGAGGTACGCGTCGCCCAGGGACTCATCAATCAGGCGATCGATGGCTAGCATCTAACGGTCAGGCGACGCGGGTAAAGACTGTCCATTGGTACCCCCGTAATGGAAAAGGTGCCGGACGTCGGCAGTGACAACTAACGGGGTTTCCTCGCCATCATGCCAAATCAAGGTAATGGATGGAGTATTGAGCTTGGTCAAGCAGGTCAAGGCGTTTGAGGAGCACCTCGTCACCATGGGTGTGACGGAGGTGCTCAAACCCTTCAACATTGACCGGCTGGTCGACGCCATCTGTGAGCGTCTTGGCGCGGATCGTGCGCTGCGACCTATTGACGCGGAAGGCTAGCAATGGACGAGGCGCGGCCAGAGCTCCAGTCGCGAACCCAGCAACAGCAATTGGCGGTCCTGATGCACGAGTTGCGCACACCGCTGACGGTACTCATGGGCCGAGTTCAACTGCTGCGCCGTCACGTACGGCGCGGCGATGATGCCGTGCGAATCGACACCGACCTGGAAGCGATCGAGGCCGCCATTGTCCGGCTGACGGCTGCCGTGGAGCGGCTCGATCGTGAACGTGAAACCGATTGAAGCGCTGTGGTTGGGAGCGTGCCGGGGAGATGCTGCCCTTTTTCAGCACAATCCCTGGTTAGACCGATAGCTGATAGCCAGGGCCGTCTGCCAGCTCACCGCACCGGCAGGCGCCGGTCGAGCCAACCGCATCCACCAGACAAGGTCAGTCTGGCCAGACGGATAGGGTCCCGGCGGCGAAGAGTTCGTCTCCCCCGGTTCCCGAAAAGTTCAAACTCTTCAAACCCTTCAAACTCTTCAAACTCTTCGACGAGCAATTTGAGCGGCGGGACTCCCGGATTTTGCGCCGCCTTCTCCTACACTTGAGGTGTAGCGAGCGCGGCCACGACGCGAAGGCCGGGACTGAGCGAGAGGCGCCGGAATGCGGCTCGTACGGGTTGGACTGGGCAGTATCGACACCACGGTCGGCGCGTTTCGCGAGAATACCGACCGCGCGCTGGCACTCGCCCACGACATGGCGGCCGACGGCGTCACTGTCGGCGTCTTCCCGGAACAGGCCATCGGTGGCTACCCGGTCGAAGACCTCATCCAGTGGCAGGGGTTCGTCGAACGACAATGGCCCGAGCTGGAGCGCTTCGCGCGGGAGACGGCAGACCTGGCGACAGTGTTCGTGATCGGGGTCTCCGTGCTCCACGACGGTCTCCGCTACAACTGCGCGGCGACGGTCGCCGGCGGGTCCATCCGATCGCTGACCCCGAAAGAGAAGCTCCCCACTTACAACGTCTTCTATGAAGGGCGGACCGTCTCCCGCGGCGTGCCCGGCGCATTCTCGGACGTCCGCGGCGTCCCCTTTGGGGATCTCATCGTCCGATTCGACTTCGGCGCGATCGCCCCCGAGGTCTGTGAGGATCTCTGGAGCCCCGAAGGACCGACCCGACGCCGCACCTACTCGGGCGCCGAGCTGGTCTGCAACGTCTCCGCCTCGCCGTTCCGGCTGGGGGTGGTGCAGACCCGGCGCGAGTTGATCGCCACCCGCGCCGCCGACTACCAATGCTCGTTCGCCTACGCCAATCTCGCCGGGTCCAACGACGGGTTGATCTTCGACGGTGGTGGCTACCTCAATCAGAACGGCAAGTGGATGCTGGAGGCGCCCCGCTGGCGCGAGGGTTTCGCGGCCGCGACCGTCGACCTCGATCGCACCACCCGATTGCGTGCGGAGAACACCACCTGGCGCATCGACGCGGAGGCATACCTGGCGGAACACGCGCCTGTGAGGACCATCGACGTGCCGTCTGCCGAGTTCAGCACCGCAACCAGCCGCGCTGCCTTGACCTATCCGGTGCCGGCGCACGGCTCGTTCTTCCTCCCGGAACCCGAACCCCGGCGGTCACCGCGTCGGGAGTTTTTCGAGGAGATCCTCGACGCTTTGACGATGGGGGTCGGCGACTACTTCGAGAAGAACCCGGTGTTCCGCACCATTGGCGTGGCGCTCTCCGGCGGCCGGGATTCGCTGCTGACTCTCCTCATCGCCCATCGCTATGCCAGCCGCGTGCGACCGGAGGATCCGGGATCGTTACTCCGCGCGTTCTACATGCCGTCCCGCCATTCATCGGTCGAAACCCGGCGCGCCGCCGAGACGATCTGCCGCGAGCTTGGCGTCCCGCTGGAGATCGTGCCCATCGACGAAGCGTACGAGCGAGAGCTGGCGGCGACCGAGGCGATGCTCGGTGCGGGAGAGACGGTCACCGAGCTGACCAGGCAGAACATCCAGGCGCGCATCCGCGGGCAGCGGATGTGGAACTGGTCCAACTCCTCGGGCGGGCTCTTCCTGCAGACTGGCAACATGAGCGAGAAGGCGGTCGGCTACACCACGATTGGCGGTGATCTGGAGGGTGCGCTCGGCGTGCTCGCCAATGTGCCGAAGACCGTGGTCATGGCGCTGCTCACCTACCTGCAGGAGCAGACAGGTTATACCGGGATCGGTCTCGTACTGGCCAAACCGGCCGGACCCGAGCTGGCGCCGGACCAGGAAGGCGAGAAGGAGTTGATGCCCTTCCCGGTGCTCGACGCCTGTTTCCATCTCTTCGGCGCCGAGAAGCTGCTGCCGGAGGAGGTCGAAGAGGCGCTGGTGGTCATGTTTCCCGGCCACACCCGCGACCAGCTCCGGGCCTGGGTCGAGAAGTTCACGCGCCTCTTCCTCGGCTCGATCTACAAGTGGGTGCAGGCCCCCATCTCCCTGCACATCGGCAATCTCGACCTCGACCGCGAGCGCGCGTTGCAACTTCCAGTCGTTCAGAACCAGGAATGGGCGGCCATTGCCAGGCCGGAGCTCGAGATTGCAACCCGGCGCCGGTTCGACGGTGCGTGATCACGCCCAGGATCTCGGAACTATCGCCCGCAACGAGTGACAGGTCTCACGCCGGTGGCTGGGGCATCCGAGGCCGCTGCCGGTGACGGGCCGTCGGGGCGACGCCCGCGTCGCCCGCGCGCTTCGCAAAGCGACGACGACCTGATCGCTGCCCACCTCGCTAGCCGCACGACGCCGCCCAACTGTCGAACAACGTCCCCGGCGGCGGCCCGACCACCGCGGCGACCGCGACCGGGCGCGCGCAGTCCGGTACACGCACGCTCGCGATCGTCTCGTCCACCAACCAGCGTCCGTCGCGGTCGACGAAGAGCAAGACTCTCGTGCGATCGGGATCAGGTCGAAGATCGTCATTGACGACGAGCAGCACCGCCGCCAGGACCCGGCCGTCGGCCAGGATCTGCACGTGCCACGGACCCAGGTAGCGCGCTCGATTCCCGTCGTCGAGCGTTGGAATGCTGATGGTTTGGATGGCCATCCCTTCGACAGCACCAAGCGATCGCCGCAACCAGTCATCACTGTGCAGCGCGTAGAAGCGAAGCATGTCGCCGGCGGTGAGGCAGGCGGCCATCTCCTCGATCACCGCTGTGATCGCCGCCGTCGTCGCTGGGTCGGCGTCATTCCCACCGGGGAGCTCGCGAATCAGACCGATCTCGCTTGAATCTGTCTGGGCGAGTGTGAGGACCTCCGCGGTCGCGCGCGGAGTGGCATCGCACGTGACAGCAGTCGTGGACGCCGCCGGGGTGGCCTGAAGCGCCGAAGCGACCCGGGGCATCGCACCGCACACAAGGAGCGCGAACGCGATCAACCGCAGGAAGTCAACGCAGCCAGTACGACGCGACGAGCAGTGATTCACCAGGTGTTCTCCACGTGACGGCCATGGCCGATGTAACTGACGGGATTTGGCCGACCAGGCGCTACGTGCCGGCGTCGTCCCGATCGGCGAGGAAGCGCAGCACCTCGGCGTTGAACGCCTCAGCCCGCTCCCACATCGGATTGTGCCCCGCCTCCGCCAGGATGATCAGGCGCGCGCTGGGAACGACCGCGGCGATCTCCTGACCAATGGCAAGTGGCGTGATGGCGTCGTGCTCGCCCCAGACGACGAGCGTCGGAGCGTCGATCCTCCTCAGATACGGCTCCCAGTCGGTCTGCAGCGCATCAACCGTCGCCGCGACGACGCTCCGAGGATGGCAGCGCAGCAGATCGCGCACCAGCAGCGGCGTGAACCCCAGCGAGCCGCGGCTGATGGTGCGCATGACATGCTCCGGACGCGCCATAGTGCGCGTCCCCTGGGGGCGGATGGCGGCATCGACGAGGACCAGCCGGTCGATGCGGTCGGGATGGCGCGCGGCGAGTCGCGCCGCCACAGCTCCGCCAAGCGAGTGGCCGGCGATATGCGCTTGCGCGAGACCCTCGTCCACGAGCCAATCAGCGAGCCGGTCCGCGATATCGTCCAACCGCGACCAGCGGACCCCGCGACTCTCACCGAACCCGGGAAGATCGACGGAGTAGGTGCGAAAGCTGCGTGAGAAGACGGGAACATTTCTGCTCCACCAGCGACCAGAGCCAGAGAGCCCGTGGAGCAGGATCAGCGGTGGTCCGGACCCAACTACCTGATAGGCGAGAGCGTTCATCGGGGCCCGCTCGGAGTCACGGCTTCCTCAACTCATGCTCCGCATAGGCAATGATCCGGTCATCCACCATCAGTTCAGTCAATGGTTGACCGCGCAAGTACGCGTCGACGATCCGCGAAAGGGTTTCAGGATGGCTGAAATTGATCGCGTGGGCGGCATCAACATGGCGCACCAGGTCAGTATCGGCCGGTGAACGAAAGATCGTTTCGATTTGCGGGTTCGAAATCAGCGGATCTCGGGTGCCGATGACCGCCAGAAACGGGACGGGAACATGCATGAGCCGCTCCGCAGTGGGGTACTGGGTCATGCGGCGAAAGGCTTGCAATGAGTTCCCTAGGCCGAAGCGGAGATAGTCAGGGACCGCGATCCGCGCCAGCGAGGGCGGCTCACGCAGGCCATCGCGCGCGAGTTGCACGAGTCCCCGCGCAAGTGGCCGGTTGTGGCGACCGCCGGCCGGCGACACGAGGATTGCGCGCTCGGTGCGATCCGGATACCGGTGGGCGAACTCGGCGGCGACCAGACACCCGGACGAGTTGCCGAGGACGACCGCGCGCGGGACACCGACGGCGTCGAGATAGCCGGCCAGCGCCTCGGCCTGCTCGCGGATACCGAGCGGTTGGCGTGGCTTCTCGCTGTACCCATGCCCCGGCAGATCCGGCACGTACGTCGGGTAGTGCGACGCGAGTCGAGCCGCGGTCGGCTCCAGATAGCGACCGGATATCGCGAAACCATGGATGTGCACAATCGGCGTGCTCGTATTGGACGTCTCTGCGACGCGGGAGTAGACGCGCAGACCCGCTACCGTGGTCCAGCGCCCGGCCAATGGCGGCATGGGCGTTTCCGGAGTTCGCTGGCGTGCCCTCAAAAAGGCCAAAGGTTTAGCTCTTGGGTCCAGGCGTGCCGCGGCTGCCGCAACAGAAAGAGGATGGCCTCGGCCACGTCTTCCGGATAGAGGTACTTCCGCCCCGGGTCGCTGGCCATTTCTTCTCGTTTCTCGGCGACCGATCGCCCTCCGAACGGGGTGAGGATCGAACCCGGCACCACGGTGCAGACCTTGATGCCGTCATCGGCGACCTCGCCCGCGAGCCCTTGCATCAGTCCCATCAATCCGAATTTCGACGCGCTGTAGGCGCCGAGCTGGGGGTAGCCCTGCTTCCCGGCGCCGGAGGAGACCGCGACGATCGCGCCGCCACCATTCTGGCGAAGGTGCGGGATCGCGGCCCTGGCACAAAGGAACGGACCGGTCAGGTTCGTGGCGAGGGTTTCTTCCCAGTTGGCGAGCGGGTACGACTCGATTGGTCCGTATCGCCCAACACCGGCCGCCAGGATCGCGGCGTCGATCCCCTCCAGTTCGTCCGCAGCTTGGGCAAAGACCGCTTCCACCGCCGCTTCGTCGGTGACGTTGGCGGGTCGGACGAGCGATCGCCCACCAACGCTGGCCACCATGGCCGCGGTCTCCGCCAGCGGCTCTCGCGTCCGCCCGACCAGCACCGGCGTCCCTCCGGCCGCGGCCAGCCCCATGGCCACCGCCCGCCCAACACCGCTGCCGGCCCCGGTGATGACGGCCACCATGCCCGCCAGATCGCGGTGCGTCATGCGCGATACCCGTTATCGCCGTAGAGCCGCCGGTAGAGACCGGCGAAAAAAGTCAGCAGCACCGAGCAGCCGGTGCGGCTGGTGAGGTCCTTCACGTCCCGGCTGGGGTCGATCTCGACCAGGTCGATCGCACCCACTTTGGGGTCCAGCCCGCACGCGAATACGGCCTCCATCAGCTGCCAGGCACTCATCCCTTCCGGCGAGGTGGCCGACGTCCCGATCGCCCAGGGGAAGGCAAGGCAATCGATGTCGACGCTCAGGTAGACGAGGTCGGTCCCATCCCCGGCGATCTGCAATGCCTCGGCGATGCAGTCCGGGATTCCCCGCCGCTGCAGGTCGCGGCCGCTGATGACGGTGACCCCTTGCTCCCGCGCCCACTCCATGTAGTTGGCGGCGTTCATGAAACCGTGGATGCCCAGCTCGACGACATTGCGGCCTTCGATCGGCAGATCCCCGGTGAGAATGGCCCGGAAGGGCGTGCCGTTGTGCGGACCGTGCTCGAAGTTGCGCACGTCGAGGTGGGCGTCGATGTTGATGATGCCGACCCGCTTATCTGGGTTCGCCGCGCAGAAGCCTCGCACGGCGGGCGCGGTGACGGAGTGATCGCCACCGATCATCACCGGAATGAAGCGCGGCTCGATGGCACAGGCTGCTGCCACGGCGGCCTCGATCTTGGCGTGGGCCACCGTCACGTCGGTGAGATGCCCGCCGACGTCGCCCAGGTCGCGCGCTCGCAAACCCCGGATGTCAGTGTCCCAGTCTGGCGAGTAGGTCGTGTTGTAGCGGAAGGCCAGGCGGATCGATTCCGGCGCGGCATAGGCGCCGGAGGGATTGATCGATGCCCCCGAGTAAGGCAATCCGATCAACCCGGCGTCGAGTGGATCCTCACCGTCCCACGGCGTCAGCCAGTTGTTGACTCGTAGCTCCTCACTGTCCTGCCAGCCCGCGCGTTTGGTGACGCTCGCCGGCGACAGATGCGGAACCCCAAATCGCGGTGGTACGCCGATAGCCACGAACCCCTCCATCATTCGTTGAACTGCCTGATCCTGAAGGCAGCATACCCGGCGTAACCGTGCCGGGCGCACCCGAATGGAGACCGGAGTGTGGTCTCAATCTCCGCGAACAATGACCGAATCGAGCGACAGCTGAACCGGGTTGATCGCGGTTGCGGGTTACTTGCCGAGCGCCGATTAGTCCAATGCGGATGCGATGAGACCCACGTCTTCGTCGCTCAGATCGACCACCCCTGCCAGCAGCTCGTCAAACAGGCGAGGCACTTTCGCGGCGTGCTCCAGGAGCCCGCGCGCGGCCATGATCCGATCGGCCACCTTCGCATCCGCGATCTCGCCGTCGACGCAGGCCGACAGAAACAGGAACGAGCGTCGCGCGGCCGCCAACAGCTCTTCTTCAGTGATCGAGTTGTCGGTGAATTCGTCGGCCTCAGTCTCTTCCTTCGCCATGTACCCCCCGTCCTTTTCGGATCGCTTGTCAGCGATGCAGTCTCTCGCCCTCGCCGCGGCTCCGCAACCACCCAGGCGCGACTGCCAAACGGCTCCGGGCAGGCGTGAACGTCCGGCTCTTCCTGGTACCCGGGAAGTTCGGGAAGTTCGGTAAGTTCGACTCGGCCCGTACGTGCGCCGGCGGAAGAGAATCGCCGCTCTTATCGCTTTCTCGACCGTGGGTCGAGGGCATCGCGCAACCCGTCGCCGATCAGGTTGGTGGCGAGCACGGTGGCGAAGAGGAAGAAGCCGGCGAAGACGGAGATCCACCAGGCCTGCTGCAGCCTGGGTTGGCCGGCGCTGACGATGCTGCCCCATGTTGGGGTCCTGGGTGGCACGCCGGCGCCGAGGAACGAGAGCGACGCCTCGGAAAGAATCGCGAACGCGACGACGAACGTCCCTTGCACGATCAGTGGTGACAGCGAGTTGGCAAAGATGTAGCGGCGCATGATCGGGAAGTCGCGCATGCCGATTGCCCGTGCGGACTCGACATACGTTTGCTGACGGTTCATGAGCGTCGTACCGCGCACGAGCCGGGCAATGTTTGGCGTGTAGACCACCGTGAGGGCCACGATCACGTTTTCGGTTGACGGACCGAGGGTGGCCATGATGACGAGTGCCAGCAGAATGCTTGGGAATGCCTCCAGCCCGTCCATGATGCGCATGAAGAGCGTGTCGAGTCGGCGGTAATACCCGGCGACCAGTCCGATCAGTGAGCCGAAGACTGTCGCCCCCACCGTCACGGTGATTCCGACCAATAGCGAGATGCGCGCGCCGTAGATCACCCGGCTGAAGACGTCACGGCCCAGATCATCGGTGCCGAACCAGTATTTCGACGATGGTGGGTCGAGGCGATCGGCCGGGTTGACGAAGTTCGGATCGAACGGCGCGATCGCTGGCGCGAAAATGGCGAGGAGCAAAATCAGGAGCAGAAGGCAAAGACTCGCCACCACGGCCGGGTTCTCGAGCAGCAAGCGGGCCCAATAGTATTTCGATGCCGGCGTGATCGTGGAGAGTCCCCAATGACGACGCCTTGTCGTTGGCGACCGGCTGGACGTGCCGAGGGCTTCAGTTAGCGCCATAGCGAATTCTCGGATCGATATAGACGTACAGCAGATCGACGAGAAGCATGATCAGGACCTCGATCGCCGCCACCGTCATCACCGCGCCCTGCACGACCGGGATATCCCGGCGGACCACACTCTGCACCAGCAGCCGGCCAAGCCCTGGGATATTGAAGACATTCTCGATCACGACGGCACCGCCAAGCATGCCGGCAAAGGTCACGCCGATGATGGTCAGCACCGGTATCAGCGCGTTGCGAAAGGCGTGGGCCACGACCACCCGCCGCTCCTTCAGACCCTTGGAGTAGGCCGTCCGCACGTAGTCTTCATTGAGCACGTCGAGCATCGTCGACCGCACGAGGCGGGCTAACAGCCCGGCCGCTGAAAATCCCAGTGTGAGGGTCGGCAGGAGCATGTATCGAAAAT
This sequence comes from uncultured Chloroflexia bacterium, assembly GCA_963724295.1. Taxonomy (GTDB): domain Bacteria; phylum Chloroflexota; class Chloroflexia; order Thermomicrobiales; family UBA6265; genus JACCXM01. The sequence goes on from CAVRUC010000009.1 coordinate 74,751, forward strand.
GCTCGATCGGGTCAACGCCGATATCCACGTAGCCACCGGATGGCAGCCAGCCGAGGACGACCGCGAAGAGGAGGATCAAGAGGATGCCGAAGAAGAAACTGGGGATCGCCACGCCGCTGATCGACACCATCATCAGCAACCGGTCGAGGAGCGAGTTGGCGCGCACCGCGGCGATCACCCCGGCCGGAATCGCGATCACGACCGCAAGCGTCATCGAGTAGAAAGCGAGCAGGATGGTCGGCTCCGCGCGTTCGAGCAGCGCAAGGACGACCGGCTGCCCCGTGAACAGCGAGGCGCCGAAATCAAGCCGCAGCGCGGACCAGAACCAATTGATGAATTGGACAGGGATCGGCTCATCGAGACCGAGTCGCTCTCGCAGCGCGATCTTCTGCTCCTCCGTCGCATCTCGCCCCAGCATGACCGAGGCGGCATCGCCGGGCGTGAGGTGCATGAGCGTGAAGACGATCACGCCGACGATGAGGAGCACCGGAATCAACAGCAGCAAGCGGCGTATGACGTATGCCAGCACGCGCAGTCTCCGCGGGAGGCCGGATCAGTTCACGTTTCCCCTCTCCCTTCGCGAAGGGAGAGGGGGTAGGGGGCGAGGGCTCGCTGTTACGCCTCTTCCAGCCAGCAGTTCGTGAACTCCGGTTCGAGCTCGAAGTGCATTTGCCCTAGGAGCCCCTGGACATTCGAGGTGAGCGCAGCGACACCGTAGTTATTGACCAGCTTGACCATCGGCGCCTCCTCGTAGAAGAGCCGCTGCAGCTCCTCGAGCGCCGCGTATCGAGCCTCGAAATCAGACTCGGTCTGCAGCTGCTCGATGACGGCCTGCTTTTCTTCCGAGCACCACTTGCCATCCTGGTTGCAGCTCACGAAACGGTCGATCAGGACCGGATCGGGTCGGAACACGATCGCGTTCGTCGTCATGTCCCAGCGCTCGTCGTCTTCCAGGTTTTCCTCGAGCGTCGCTTCGTCGCTTACTTCCAGCTCGACGGTGAACCCGGCGGTTTCGAGCTGCTGCTGCGCCACGACAGCCGCGTTGTAGTCGCCGAGGTCCTCCTGGGTGCAGAGGAGGCGGATGGGCGTGCCGTCGTAGCCAGCCTCCTGGAGCAGCTGCGCCGCTTTCTCGGGGTTGTTCTGGTTGTAGAGCTCGGCGGAGACATCCGAAGCCCACATCGTCTGCGGCAGCATGATGCCCGGACCGGGCTCGAAGTACCCCTCGCCGTGGGTAGCCTGACCGCTCGACTCGACCTCGATCGCGGCCTGCACCGCCTGCCGCAGGGTCTGGTTGGTAAACATCCCGCCCGCGGTGTTCATGATGATGATGCCGTAGCTCCGTGGCGGCAAAATCTCGATGGTGACCCCGGGAGAGTCCTGGAGCACCGCGATCTGATCGGGGATGATCTCCTCGAGATAGTTGTACTCCCCCGACTGCAACCCGGCGACTCTCGCGGCTTCTTCAGGCACCGGGATGAACTCGATCTCGTCGAGATAGGCCGCCTTGCTGCCGGCGTACCCGCTCGGCGGGCTGTCGACTCCGACGTAGTCGTCAAACCGGTCGAGCAACGTGAAACGGTCCTGCTGGAACTCGACGAACTTGTAGGGCGCCGTGCTGATGTATTGCTCGGGAGCCATCGGCTCATTCGCCGCGGCCTCCATGATCGCTTTGGGATGGATCGAGAGTCCTGATTGCTGGCGAGCCAGCAGACTGGGCAGGGCGACGAGCGGGGACGTCAACCGGAACTCCACGGCGTAAGGGTCGACCTCCACGATCTCGTCGAGGAATTGCGAGATCGCCAGCCCGAGACTGGCAACCGGAGCCCAGCGATTGAACGACGCGACGACGTCGGCCGCGCGCATCTCCTCACCGTTGTGAAACGGCACGCCCTGGCGCAGTGTGATCTTGTTCACCAATCCATCGTCGCTGACCTCGATCCCTTCGGCCAGCATCGGGACCGTGTTGTATTCGGCGTCAAAGGTGAACAGCGCCTCGAACATGTTCCAGTCGATGAGACCGACAGTGCGCTGCGCCAGGAAGTGTCCGTCGAGCGTTGCCGGCTGGCCGGTGGTGGCTACTCGCAACCGGCCACCGCGGATCCCTTCGGCCGCGGGCGTCGATTCCTGGAAGAGCGCTGGAGCGCGCAGCATCCCGCCGCGTTGCGTCACCGCTCCGACCGTGCTCAGACCGCCGGCCGCCGCTAATCCCATCGCGCCGGCTGTTCCGGCACGCACGATCGTCCGCCGGCTCATTCGGCGCCCGAGCACTCGCTCCTCGATCGGCGTCGTTCCCCGCCTGTTCCGCTGGTCATGCTGGCTCATGCTTCTGCTCCTTTGCAGTGATCACCGGCTACCCGGTGGCTACCCTACGACAGGCTTGCGGCCAATCATGGCAAGCAAAGACGTTCCCCGGCGCCACTCCTTTCAATTCCTGCGATCCATCTCGACCTGAATCTATGAGGTACCGACCGCGCGCTGCCGCTCGGCCATCTCCTGGTCGATCCCGCGCGGCCACTCGCGGCGTTGCGGATCGCGTACGGAGACCGCGAGCGTTCCGATCCCCTCGATCGTCATCTCGACCTGATCCCCGTCCTGGAGCGCGCCAAGTCCCTGATGGTTGGTGCCACACATGATGACGTCGCCGGGCACCAGCGTCATGTATGAGCTGATGAATGCCAGCACCTCGACGACGCCGTATTCCATGTCCCTCGTTGTGTAGTCCTGTCGCGGTTCACCGTTCACCGACAGCGTCACATGGAGGTTCTGGGGGTCGGGAACCTCGTCTACGGTGACGATCGCCGGACCGAGTGGCGTGAACGTGTCGAACGATTTGCCGATGCGGCTGGGACCGATGCGCCCCAATCCTCGCGCCGAGACGTCGATAGCGCAGGTGTAGCCGGCCAGCGCCTCGAGCGCGCGTTCATCGGCCGGGAGATCCTTGGCCCGTTGCCCCACGACCAGCGCCAGCTCGGCCTCGTGATGGAAGATCGTGGCGGGGTGATTCGGCAGGACGACCGTGCCATTGGGGCCGATCACTGAGTCCGGACTCTCCAGAAACATGTCCTGTGTCTGCCGCTCACGATCCGATCCCTCGCGGTAGTTGCCAAATGCGGCGATCAACTTGGGCGGGCGCGGCACCGGAGCCTGCAACCTGGGAACCGGCAGCGTCTCGCCACTCACTGCCATTTCCTCGAGGCGGGGACGACGCTCTTGGAGCGTCGCCAGCAAGCGAGGCATGCGGTCGGCGGCCGTGCGATAGCGGATGTCCGCGAAGACCTCAGAGACACCGACCATGCCGCCGTCGCGCAGTACGCCGATACGATCGTCATCTGTCAGTACGAGCCTCATGAGGCGGATCCTCCGCTTCCTTGCACTTGCATCTGCGCCACCGGGTGTTGCGCCGCCGCCTTCACGCGTTCGCCCGCCTCGCGGTCGATCCCGCGCTGCCACGCCCGCTCGTGCTCGTCGCGCACGTGGAGCGTGAACGACCCGATACCCGATACGGTGGTCACCACCGCGTCACCATCCTGCACCGAGCCGAGCCCCTGGTGGTTGGTGCCACAGCAGATCACATCGCCGGGGTGCAGCGTCGTCACCGACGAGATGTAGGTGAGCAGATCGGTAATCGGCCGCTCCATGTCGCTCGTCGAATAGTCCTGGCGGCGTTCGCCGTTGACGTCGACCGTGATGCTCAGCGATTGCGGATCGGGGATCTCGTCCCTGGTAACGATCCAGGGGCCGAACGCGGCGAACGTATCGAACGACTTGCCGAGGAAGCTGTTGATGCCGGTGCGCCCCAGACCGCGGGCGGAAATATCGTTGAAGGCGACGTAACCGAAGACCGCGTCCATGGCGTCCTCAGCGCTCAGATCCTTCGCTTCGCGGCCGATCACCACGGCGATCTCGCCCTCATGATGGAAGATGTTGGCCTGGTGCGGCGGCAGGACGACCGTGTCTCCGGGTCCCGAAATCTTCTCCGGCGACTTGAAGAAGAGATCGAGGATCTGCAGGGGCCGGTCAGTGCCCTCCCGATAGTTACCCATCAGACAGATGACCTTCGAGGGCCGGGTGAGCGGAGAACGAAGTCGTGCTTCGGCTAGCGGCGTGCCATGTCCCGCGGCGGCTCGCCGTTCCAGCTCCGGTCGCAGCGTGTCGAAGTGAGATATCAGATCGGGCAGCAAATCCCCTGGTCCCAGCGGTTCGTACGGCTGCAACAGATCGGTGACATCGACGACCGTATCGTCGTTGGCGACGACGCCTATCCTGGAGTCGTCGAATGCGGCAATGCGCATCGCGCGTCTTCTCCTATCCTCGCTTTACGCCAGGCCTCCGTCCAGGTTCAGCAGGTTTCGCATCCTTTTCGTGATGTGTCAATCGCCTGCCGTGCCGGAGAGCATCGCTTCCGGTCCATGCTCCGTCTCACGCCCTTGGCCGGCCGATACGGCGCGCCGACTCGAGCATTGGTCCCCCTCCCGTATCTGTTTCACCGCCGGCTGATGACCTGTTCGACCGTCCACGCAGGGTGCATGCCAGAGGACCATCCGTGGGTGTAGGCTGTGGCATCTCGCATTCATGCGATAGCGAACCACCAGGGAGGTTGCCGTGACTGCCACCGTCGAGTCTGGACAGGACGAGTACATCGTCGAGAACCCGCGACTTCGAGGATTCGTCGCCGAGGTCTCTCGTATCCGTCACGAGCACGATGACCCACGCCAGATCCTGACCGCGATCCGGCCGCATTTCGCCGAGCTGCTGGCCGACAAGACCTGGCTCCCCGAGCAGTATCAGGAGCCGGCCGCGGACGGCGGAATGGGCTCCGGCATCGGCACGTGGCTCCTCTATCGCGCCGGTGACGGCAGCCTCGCCCTCTCGGCGCTGGTCGTCCCACCCGGCGCGCAGACCCCCGTGCACGACCATCTGGCCTGGGGACTGGTCGGACTCTACCGAGGCACCCAGGACGAGGAAGTTTTCACCCGCACCGACGATGGCTCGCGGGAGGACGCGGCGTCATTGACGATCGCGGAGAGCCGGGCGCTGCAAGCGGGCGATTTCTACGAGCTGCTCCCTGAGACCGACATCCACCGGGTACGGACCACGTCTCCGGAAACGTCCGTCTCGCTCCACCTGCTCGGGATCGACAACGGCTGCATCTGGAGGCACCGCTTCGTCCCCGAGGAAGGGAAGGTGCTCCCCTTCAAGAGCGGCTACGTCAATGTTCCCTGCGAGGGTGATGGGTCATAGGTGATGGGGTGATGGGTGGCGGGGTCGCGGGGTGGCGGGGTCGCAGGACGAACGATTCCCCGTCACCCTGCCACCCTGCCACCGTGAGCGCAGCGAACCATTACCCTGCCACCACGAGCGCAGCGAGTAATCACCCTATCACCCATCACCCTCGTCGATCCCCAGCACCTTGAAGCCGTCGTCCCGCGGCTCGTAACCCAGGAGCTGCCTGGTCGGGACCAGGCTGAACCGCTTGCGGGCGTTGTCGGAGATACCGGCCACGACCGCGTACGGGATGTTCTCGGTCTCGATGCAGCGCACCAGCAGATCGTTGAGATCGCGCGCGCTGACGTACGCCATCGCCGCCGTGGCGTCACCATCCTCGTAGAACCACGGCGCGTCGTAGGCGCCGATGCGGATGGCGATGCCGGAGAGCCCCGTCGCCGAGTAGGTCGCGGCGACGGCTTCCCCGAACACTTTGCTCGCGCCGTAGAGGTTGACAGGTCTGGGCGGCGCATCGTCGGCGATCGCCTCGTCCTCTTGCAGACCACCGACGGCGTGCACGCTGCTGGCGAAGACGACCCGCCGGCAGCCGGCCTCACTCGCGGCACGGAAGATATTGACGACACCCTGGATGTTGTTCGGCAGCAGGGAAGACTCCCAGTCTGCCTCGGGCGAAGGATCGGCGGCGAGATGGACGACGGTGTCGATGCCCGCACACGCCTCCCGACAAGCGTCGGCATCAGCGATATCGAGGCGCACGATCTCATGGTTCACACCCGGGAGTATCGGCAAGCGTATCGGTGTCGAGGTCGGCCAGGCGGAAGCGATACTGTTCGCCGTGCCCCTCCCGGAATGCGGTGCCGATGCGACCGGCCGCGCCGGTGAGCAGCACGAAGCGACGCCCGGACTCACTCATGCCGGTGCCATCCGGGAACGCATCGTGCTGGTCGAGACACGCCGTGTGACCGATCCTGGCTTTGACCGTCGATCATGGTCTGCTCCTTGTTGCCGATCCATATGGGAATGTGTCGCGCCCGCCGATCCCGGTGCAGGGGCCGTGCCATCCCTCTCCTGACGCATTTCGCATAAACTAGCGGAGTTTGGCGCGGTTCGTGCGGGAGCCCATCAACCGCCTGGTGGGCCAGCGGTGGTGGCGGCAGATTCTGGCCGCCGTTCTCTACGTGTCGCGTACCCGTGATTCGAGTAGTGACCAAGGAGGTTGCGATGTCGATGTGCAGTTTTCGCCTGGAATCAACAGTGGGACAGAGGATGCCTTCGTCTCTGAAGCGGGGAGTGGTCGCTGCACTGATCCTGATCGTTCCGCTTCTTACAACTCTGCTGGGGCCGAGCGCCCGCGCCCAGGATGAACCGGGCCCTTGCGCGTCGCCGTCCTCTTCCCTTTCACCGGCGACCTCTCTGACTTCGGGCAACCCTTCCTCCAGGCGGCGGAACTCGCTGTGAACGAGATCAATGCCGCCGGCGGGGTCAATGGCCAGCCGATCGAGCTCGTCCAGGGCGATTCCGCGACGTCGCCGCAGCAGGCCGTGGAAGAGGCGCGCCGTCTCATTGAGCTGGAGGGGGTGTCGGCGATCGTCGGACCGGCCGGCAGTGGTGAGACGCTGCCGGTAGCGGAATCGGTGACGGGACCGGGCGGAGTGCTGGAAATCACCATGTCGGCGACCTCACCCGCGCTGACCATCGCCAATGACAATGACTTCCTCTTTCGGACCACCATTTCTGACGCCGCTCAGGGTTTGGTCATGGCCGACCTGGCCCGGGAGCAAGGATTTGAGACAGCCTGCGTTCTCTTCGTGAACAACGCCTATGGGCAGGGATTGAATGACGCCTTCGCGGATCGATTCGCCGCTGAGGGCGGCACGATAACGGCGCAGGTTCCCCACGAGCAGGAGCAGGCTAGCTACGCCTCGGAGATCGCGAGTTGCACTGAAGGCAACCCTGATGTTCTCGTTGCCGCTGCGTACCCAGAGAGCGGACGCGTCTTTCTGCGCGAGCTCGCAGAAGCTGGCGATGCGCCAGCGGTGATCTTCAGCGATGGTCTGAAGTCGCCGGAAATGTTCGCCGACTTGGGCTGGGAGGTGTTCGAGGGGAACTATGGCACCGCCGCTGGCTTGTTCGAATCAGACGCCACCGCGGTGTTCGACCAGGCGTGGGAGGCGGCGTACGGCGAGATTCCGGCTGTCCCGTACCTACGCGAGATCAATGACGCCATCTACCTGATCGCCCTCGCAGCGGAGCAAGTGGACTCGACCGATTCTGCCGCCATCCGGGATGCCCTGCGGGAGGTGGCGAATGAGCCGGGAACGGTGGTCGGTCCTGGCCAGGAGGGCTGGCAGACCGCGGTGGAGGCTATCAACGCTGGGGAAGACGTCAACTACGAAGGAGCTGCTGGTTCAGTCGACCTCGATGAAAATGGCGATGTCTCAAAGGGCGCCATTCTCATCTGGCAGATTCAGGGCGAGGCGATCGAGGATACCGACGAGCGGGCCGTTGACCTCACCGCCCAGGAAGCTGCCGCGACCCCGGTCTCCTGAGAGCTAGATCTTAGGCTTGACGTCGACAGCGTCGGTCTCGGAGCCGATCCGTCACCTCAACGGATCGGCTCCGTTGTTCATTCGTGTCCGTTCCGCTTTGCGCGCTGGAGACGGGGATTTGCCGTGACAAACGAGGTGTGGTCAGGATAATGACGACAGTCACCATCACGGAGCAACCGGTCCCAACGACCACCGTCCAAAACGACGCTCTTCTCGAGGTGCGCTCCGTCACGAAGGCGTTCGGTGGCAACCGGGCGGTTGACGACTGCTCGTTCAGCGTCAACCGAGGAACGATCACCGGGCTGATCGGTCCGAACGGGGCAGGGAAGTCGACACTCCTCAACGTCATTGCCGGTGCCCTGCAGGCCACCTCCGGCTCGATTCTGCTCGAGGGCGAGCCGATTGACGGGCTGCGGCCAGATGAATTGCTGCGGCGCGGCCTCGCCCGTACCTTCCAGGTCCCACGCCCGATCCCGACGATGACGGTGCTGGAAAACCTGGTACTGGCCGGCCAGGATCAGGCGGGCGAGCGGATTTGGAATGCCTGGTTTCGTCCTGGCCAAATCCATCGACAGGAGAACGAGATCATCGATCGGGCGCTCGGGGTGCTGGCTTACGTCAATCTCCTGCATCTGCGCGACGCCTACGCGGCCAATCTCTCCGGCGGCCAGAGGAAGCTGCTGGAATTCGCAAGAACCCTCATGGTCAAGCCGCGCCTGGTCCTCCTCGACGAGCCCGGGGCCGGCATCAACCGGACGTTGATGCGGCAGCTCACCGAGCACATCGAGGAGCAGTGTCATGACCATGGCGTGACGTTCCTCATCGTCGAGCACGACATGGACCTCGTGGCTCGCCTCTGCGATCCCGTGATTGTCATGGCCGAGGGCAAGCGACTCACGGAGGGCTCGTTCGCCCAGATTCGCCAGGATCAAGGCGTCCTCGATGCCTACCTGGGAGGTCAGGTCGGATGACGCAAGCCACCCCGGCGCTCGTCGCGGAGGGAATCACCAGCGGCTACGGCGAAGTTCCGGTCGTGCAGGATGTTTCGATCCAGGTCGGGCAGGACGAGATCGTCACGATCATCGGTCCCAACGGCGCTGGTAAGTCGACGGTCCTGAAGGCGCTCTTCGGATTCCTGCCGCTCTGGCAAGGCCAGGTCTCCCTTGCCGGCGATGACGTCACCGGACTCGCCCCGGAGCTGTTGGTCTGCCGGGGAATTGCATTCGTGCCGCAAACCGACAACGTATTTCCCAACCTGACCATCCGGGAAAACTTGACCATGGGCGGGATCACGCGCGCGGATGGGGTCGAGGAGCGAATCTCGTGGGTATTCGAGCTCTTCCCGGTCCTCGCCGAGCGGCCCCGCGAGCGAGCCGGCCGTCTCTCCGGCGGCCAGCGGCAGACGCTGGCCATAGCGCGCGCACTGATGCTGGAGCCGCGCATTCTGTTGCTCGATGAGCCATCGGCCAGTCTCTCCCCCAAAATGGTCGACACGGTCCTGGCCAACGTGATCGAGATCAACCGGCGCGGAACCGCGGTGCTGATGGTCGAGCAGCGTGCTCGCCAGGCACTGGCAATCAGCGATCGGGGCTACGTGCTGGCGAACGGGCGCAACCGGCTGGAAGGCCCCGCATCGGATCTGCTGGCGAGTGACGAGGTCCGCCGGCTCTACCTCGGCGAATGAGGAGCGCACGATGGCGGGAGCGGTAACAGATAGCCTGGTCGATCGGAACGCATTGGCGGGCCGGCTGCCCGCCGGCCGCGTTCGGCAGCTGATTGGCGCTTGGGCGCTCTGGCTGTTGATTGCCGCCTTCACGCTATGGGCAGCCGTTACCCAGACCCCCCAATTCGTTGTCGGATTGATCGTCGGCAGCCTCTACGGACTCTCTGCCGTCGGCTTGACTCTCATCTATGGTGTGGCGCGGGTATCGCACTTCGCACATGGCGACGCGATGATGATGTCGGCCTACCTGGCCTTCTTCGCCTTGACCGGAGCCGTCGCCGGCTCTCGAGCTGGCGATGTGGAATTACCACTGCACGCGAGCGCACTTCCCGGCGCAATGGATCCGATCTGGAGGTTCTCCTTCGGGTATGGGCTCGTCGTCGCGATCGTGATTGGCGCCGTGCTAATGGTGCCGCTCTTGCTCGCCATCGACCGTCTGGTTTACCAACCTCTCCACCGGCGAGGCGCCGGCACGGCGATTCTTGCCGTTTCTTCCCTCGGTGTGGCCATCAGTATGCGCGGGATGATGCTGTTCATCTGGGGCGCTGACAATCGTCGCTACACCGCCGGTATCAGGCAGACGGTAGACGTGCCGGGACTGGCGCCGATCGTTGCCGATCAGTTCTTCATCGTGCTTGCCGCGGTCTTGCTGACGGTTGTCACCTACTTCCAGCTCTACCACAGTCGGCTAGGCACGGCGATGCGAGCGACGGCCGATAACCCCGCCCTGGCACGAGCGAGCGGGATCGACGTCGCGGCCACTCGGCGCTGGACCTGGATCATTGGGGGTGCGTTGACGGCGGTCGCCGGCTGCCTGCTCGCGCTGCAGTCCCAATTGTCGCCGGAACTGGGCTTCGTCTTGCTGCTGCCGATTTTCGCCGCGGCGATTCTGGGCGGTGTCGGCAGCCCGCATGGCGCGTTCATTGGCGGGCTGATCGTCGGCGTCGTGGGAGAGGTGGTTGTCGGCGTCGGGATCATTTCACCCGGCTACAAACTGGCGGTTGTCTTCGTCGTCCTGGTCGCGGTCATCCTGCTGCGTCCGCAGGGTCTATTTGGAGGTCGCGAGTGACAATGCGGCGCAACCGGACCGCGATCATCGTCGTCACCCTGGTCACACTCCTCCTGATCGCATTGCCGCTTCATCGCACCGGCAGCGCCAATGCCGTCATCTCATTCCTGGTGCCGTCGCTGGCGACGATGGCGATCTTCGCGGTCATCTGCATCGGGTTGAACATCCAGTGGGGATACACGGGGATCTTCAACTTCGGCGTCGCTGCCTTCTTCATGATTGGCGCCTATACGGCGGCGATCGTGACGAAGGCGCCGGCGGACGGCGAGTTCGCGACCTACATAGGCGGCTTCGGCGAGGCCCTTTCCGCCGTGCCGCTGCCAGGTGCCAGTCAATGGCTGCCATTTCTGATCGCGGTACTGGCCGCGGTGGTTGTATCAGCCCTACTGGCACTGCTCCTGGCGTGGCCAACGGTGCGGCTTCGCGAAGATTATTTGGCGATCATGTTGATTGGCGCGGCCGAAGTGCTGCGGCGCATTGCCACGGAAGAGCGTTGGCTCGTCAATGGCAGCCGCGGTCTGGGTGGCATTCCGCGCCCGTTCGCGGGCGTGGTCGATCCAGATTCATACCGGTATCTCTTCCTACTGCTTACCGCGATCCTCGTGGTGTTGGCATACGTCCTGGCCGAACGCGGTATCCGTTCGCCGTGGGGACGCGTTCTCCGCGCAATTCGCGAGGACGAAGAGGCGGCAGCGGCGGCCGGGAAGAATGTCGTCGCTTTCAAGTTGCAGGGGTTCGTCCTCGGCGCGGCGGTCATGGGCGCGGGGGGCGCCTTCTACGCCTTCCAGCAGGGAGCGATATCACCGGATACCTTCACCCACTTCTTCGGGACATTCATTCTCTGGGCGATGCTGATCGCCGGTGGCAGCGGAAACATGGTTGGGGCGATGGTTGGCGTCTATGTGATCTGGGGTCTCTGGTCGACCACGCTGCAGCTCCAGGGTTACGAGCTACCGGCGTTTGTCGCGGGCCGCATCCCGCACATCCGGGACACCCTGGTCGGACTGACCATCGTCGTCGTGCTCCTCCTGAATCCGGGCGGCCTCATTCCGGAGCAGGCCCGGGTCTCGCGATGGCTCGACCGGCGAGTGGCGGCGATGCGGCGCAGCGAAGCCGCAGGGGACTAACGAGGGTCGCAGGGCCGCAGGGTCACGAGGTGGCGGGGGAGCGTTCTCCCAGCCACCTTCTCGGGTCAGTCCTCGCCGAGATACGCCTTGCGCACCATGTCGTTGCCGAGGAGCTCACGACCGGTGCCGGAGAGGACGATCTGGCCGGTCTGGATCACGTAGCCTCGGTTGGCCACGGCCAGAGCCTTGAGCGCATTCTGCTCGACCAGGAGCACGGTTGTGCCCTGGCTGTTGATGTCCTGAATGATCTGGAAGATGGTATCGACCAGGATCGGAGATAGCCCGAGCGAGGGCTCGTCCAGCAGGAGCACCGAGGGGCGGGCCATCAGGGCGCGGCCGATCGCCAGCATCTGCTGCTCGCCGCCGGACATCGTTCCCGCGATCTGGCTTTTTCGCTCTTCCAGACGAGGGAACAGCCCGAAGACCCGCGCCAGATCATCTGGGTCGGGTTTGCCGTGCGAGTACGCACCGAGCTCGAGATTCTCCATGACCGACATACGGTTGAAGATGCGGCGGCCCTCTGGCGCCTGAGCCACCCCCATCCCGGCGACGACGTGGGCCGGTTTATCGCTGATCAGCTTCCCATTCAAACTGATGGCGCCGGTTCTGGGTCTGAGCAGGCCGGAGATGGTTTGCAGAGTCGTCGTCTTGCCGGCGCCGTTCGAACCGATCAGGGTAACGATCTCACCCTGGTTGACGTAGAGCGTGACGCCTTTGAGCGCCTGGATATTGCCGTAGTACGTGGTGATGTCCTGAACGTCGAGAATCACCGAAGCATCGTGCCCGTTGCTCGCAATTTCATGCGCCATCGGGGGGCTCCGCTCCATGTGCCGCCACTGGAGCCACAGCAGCGACTAGCTCGCTTGCTGCTCCGATCTCGGCAGCGCCAGTCCCCAGATAGGCCTCGATGACGTTCGGATCGCGCTGGACCTGCGCTGGCGTCCCTTCGGCGATCTTGTGTCCATGGTCGAGCACGGTCACCTGATCGGAGATGCCCATGACCACTTTCATGTCGTGCTCGATGAGCAGGATGGTCAGGTCGAGATCGCGACGCAGGCGATCGATGAATCGGGTCATCTGCGTCGTCTCTTGCGGATTCATCCCGGCTGTTGGCTCATCGAGGAGGAGGAGCTTGGGTTGACTGCCCAGGGCCCGCGCGATCTCCAGGCGGCGCTGGTCGCCATAGGCGAGATTCTTGGCAGTCACGGGACCCTGTCCGCGCAATCCGACATAGTCGAGGAGCTCGCGGGCCCTGGCGCGGGATTCGCTCTCCTCGCGGTTAACCGAGGGAAGGCGCAGCACCGCGCCGAGCGGCGTTGACTTCAGCCGGCAATGCATACCAATGAGGACGTTGTCCAGCGCCGACATGTTGGCGAAGAGCCGGATATTCTGAAAGGTGCGGGCGATCCCGCGCGCGGTCACCTGATCCGGTCGCAGCCAACTGGATTTACCGCCCTGCGAGCCGTCAGAGACGAGCGGCGCTCCGTCGAAACTGATCTCTCCCTCAGTTGGGTGGTAAATGCCCGCGATCATGTTGAAGATGGTCGTCTTGCCGGCGCCGTTGGGACCGATGAGACCGGCGATCGATCCCCGCGGGACGAACATATCGACGCCATCGACCGCTACCAGACCGCCGAAGCGCTTGGTGAGACCGCTGATGACCAGGATGTCCTCGACCGGGGCCGGGCTTGCGGTGGCCGCGCTCATGCGACCTGTCCTCCCCGTACATCTGACATCTCGTCATCATGCTGGAGGACATCGAACAGGTCTTGCTGTTCCTGGACGGAGATGTCATCCGAGTCCGGTTGCAGCTCAGCCGCACGCTGCTTGCTTGGGAAGAGCCCGCCCGGCCGCAAGAGCATCATCAGCACCAGGGCAAGACCGAAGACGACGTACCGATCTTCCCCGACGTTGTGGCTGGCGAGCCAGTCGCTGCCGATCCGCTCTCCCAGGGCATTGAGGGGCACGGTCAGCCGTTCGGCGAGGATGCGGTCGAATGATCCGATCAGGACAGCCCCGATGACCGCGCCGTAGACGTTGCCGATGCCGCCGAGGATGACCGCCGAGAGAACCAGAATAGACAGCGTGAATTCGAACTGGCTGGGGTGGACATACTGAAAGGCCGACGAAAAGAGGGAGCCGGCGAACCCGGAGAATGAGGCGCCGAGCGCGAACGCCCACAACTTGGCCCTCGTCGGATTGATCCCCATGCTGGCGGCGGCCAGCTCATCCTCGCGGATCGCCTGCCAGGAGCGACCGAGCCGGGAATTATAGAGTCGCAGGATGATGAAGATCGAAAAGAGCCCAATCGCGAGGATCAGCCAGTACCAGTTGCGCTGGGCGGTCTGCCCGAAATCCAACGGTCCCAGCGACGGCGGCTTGGCGATGGGATTGATCCCCCGCGTGCCGCCGGTGAGCGGCACCGCGTTGAGGAAGAAGTTCGGCACGATTTCGCCGAATCCCAGCGTCACGATCGCGAGGTAGTCGCCCCGCAAGCGAAGGGTGGGAGCCCCCAGCAGGACACCGAAGATGGCGGCCACGATGAACGCGACGACCAACGCCGGCCAGAACTGCTGGAAAAATGGCGGGACCCAGCCGGCACGAACGAAAACTGACGACGGCGATGTCAGAAAGCCGACGGTGTAGGCGCCGATGGCGAAGAATGCGGCGTAGCCAAGGTCGAGCAGTCCGGCGTACCCAACGACAATGTTCAACCCCATCGCGAGCAGGGCATAGATGCCGATTGGTAGGAGAGCTCCCAGCAAGTTAAGGCCAAGAGCCTGATCGATGAATGGGAAGGCGATCAGGAAGATGAGAATGGCGACGAAGACGACGGTGTCTCGCCGCGAGCGCGGGGTTTCTGCGAATCGCCGGAGTCCGAGCGTCCGCCGATGCTCTGGACGCGCGCAAGGTTAGCCATGAGCGCCTCCTAGACCTTTTCCGGAACTGCTTCGCCAAGCAGACCAGTTGGCTTGAAGACCATCACCAGCACAAGAACACCGAAGATGATCAACGGTGTCCATTGCGCTCCCCACCACGGGATGTAGGTCTGCAGAAATCCGTCACTCATCGACCAGACAAGGCCAATAATCAGCCCTCCCAGGACGGCGCCGTTGAGGTTGCCAATACCGCCGAGCACCGCGGCCGTGAACGCGAACAGGCCGTAGCGGAAACCCATCTGAAAGCGAGCGGTGTTGGTGTAGTAGGCGACGATGAAGCCCGCCGCGCCTGCAAGGATGCCGCCGACCAGAAACGCGGTCGCAATGGTCCGGTTGACGTCGATACCCATCAATGCCGCCGCGCCGCGATCCTGGGCGACGGCGCGCATGGCTTTGCCGGTCCGAGTCCGATAGACGAGCCACGAGAGCCCGAGCAGGAGCGGCACAGTCAACAGGATGACCGCCAGGTCGAGCGCCCGGAAGCGGAGCCTCGTCTCAAGTCCAAGCACGTCGGTGAGAATGTTCAAAGAGCGGAGGTCAGTGGGAACGAGTGCCGGAGGCAGGACCGTGGTTGAGCCCTGCCAATAGATCCCGACGCCCTGCAGAATGAAGCTAATGCCAATAGCGGCGATCAGCGGCGCTAGTCGCGGCGCGGAGCGGAGACGGCGATAGACGACCCGGTCGATGCTCCAGTTGAGGACGCCGCTGAAGAGCATCGCGGCGAGCATGGCAACGAGCGAGACGAGGGCGATCTGTGCCCAGCCCGCGCCGGAAGCGACGCCGAACGCACTCACGGCCGAAAGCGACAGAAAGGCGCCCATCATGAAAACTTCGCCGTGAGCGAAGTTGATGAGCTCGACGATACCGTAGACCAGGGTGTACCCCAGCGCGATCAGGGCAATCAGCGCCCCGTTGGTCACCCCGAGAATCAGGTACTGGGCAAAGAGGGTTCCGTTGAATTCCATGCTGGCCTCAACGCTGAGTACCGACGAGTTGGGAACTTCCAGGCAGAATAACACGAGCGGATCCAGGCATCCTGGATCCGCTCGTGCTCATGCGCGAACCGCGCTACTCGCCGATCACCTCGAGGAAGGTGATCGCAAGGTCTGCCTTCGTCGTTCGGCTTGATCTCGTTGACGGACATGCTGGGATTGTCAATGTCGCCGGTCTCGGTGAAGGACCAGGTCTTGCCAACCAGGCTCGTGAAGTTAGTCGTGCCCATCAGCGCTTCAAGAATCTTGCCACGATCCTTCTCGCCGACCTGATCGATCGCCTGGATGACTGGCGACCGCGCAGTCATAGGAGTAGGTCGAATAGCCGTCCGGAGCGTGGCCGAGGATCTCGCTCATCCGGGTGAAGAAGTCGGCGCCAGGGCCTTCCAGCTCGTTTGTCGGCAGGCCAGCGAAGGTGAGGAATGCGCCGTTCAGAGGCATCACCCGCGCCGTCGATGAACGCCTGGGTGAACAGCCCGTCCGGGCCGAGGAAGATGACCTCGTCGGCCGGCATGAGGCCGCGCATGTCGAGCAGGACCTTCGAGGGATTGTTCTCGACGGTGGCCCCGACATAGACGAGGTCCGGAGCAGCGTCCGCGATCTTCGTCATCAGCGCCTGGTAGTCGGGCGCTTTCGGGTCGTAGCCCTCGAAGCCGAGAACTTCGGCGCCGATCTCCAGGAGCGTGTCGTTGAAGACCTGAGCGACGCCGTGCCCATAGAGACTCTGGTCGTCGAGGACGTAGGCTGAGCCGACGCTCTTCGCCTCAACCGCCCAGCGCGCGCCGAGAGCGCCCTGGATATCGTCCGCGGCGATGACGCGACGTAGTTGCGCGTGCCGGATGGGTAGTAAACGTCTGGCTCGCCCTCTTCGATGCCCGGGAATTCTTTGGTGAGCCCGGTAGTACGTGTTGGCGAAGGAGATCATCGCCATCCCGGCCTCATTCATGATCGGGATCGAGATCTTGGCCGCGCCCGAGTTGTACGTTCCCATGTAGGCCATGCAGTCCGCATCGCTGATGGCCTGGTTCGCGTTCGAGGACTCGACACCCGGATCCCATCCGCCGTTGTTGGCGGCGATGCCGGAATCAAGCGCTACGTATTCAATCGCGAAGCCACCGGCCATGTTGCCTAGGTCGGCGAACGCCAGCTTGGCCGCCTCATAGGCATCGACGCCGATGCCTTCCATGGATCCCGTCCGTGGCCATGACGAGTAGATCTTGATGGTGCCCTTGTCGGTACCTTCAACGTGAGGGATATCCGGATTGCCGATCGAGGCAGCGCTCCCCTCCTGCGCCGCGGCAACGGCGCCGCGAGACAGGGCCGACATGACTGCTGAGCCGGTCGCGCCGAGTGCAATGGCGCGCACGATGAACGTGCGGCGATCGATCTTGCCTCGATGCAACTGATCCACTAGCCCCTCGAATCGAATCGTCATTCAGGATCCTCCGTGCTCGTCACCGGCCGCGACGCCGGTCACCATGCGATGCCTGCGCGTGGGAGAGTCCCCCACGACGTGTCTAAACAGACGTGCCACGAACGCACGCGCTGTCTGGCCCCGACCTGGAGCCTCTTTTTAGACGTGGCGGGAGCATATCCCAGCGCCTAACTGGTGTCAATTGAGCGTTTTGGCGTGAATACAGGGTAAATGTGATGATTCGAAAGTGTTAGTACGAGGGCACGTATTCCGCATCTATCGGTCGGATGCCATGCTCGGGAGGTGCATAGCCGCGGCGGGTCAGGTCGGCGACGACCGCTTCAATGACGTCGTCGGGCGTCGAGGCCCCGGCGGTCACCCCGACGATGTCGGCATCCGCCAGCCAATCGTCCTCGATATCCTCGGTCCGCTCGATATGGTATGAAGGAACGCCGAGCGCCTTCCCGACCTCGGCCAGCCGCGCGGTATTGGAGCTCTTGCGGCCGCCGATTGCCAGAATCACGTCGACCTGATCCTGCTCCACCAGACGCTTCAGCGCATTCTGCCGCTCGGAGGTCGGCTCGCAGATGGTGTTGCAGAGACGGAACTCTCCGCCCTCCGGCATGACCATCGCCTGCAGTTTCTGGGCAAACACCATCAGCTCGTCGACGTTCTTCGTCGTCTGGGAGACGACCGCGACCTTGCGTGGAGGTGTGGCGACACCCTCGCCGCTGGCGCCGCGCGGCGCATTCCAGGGAAGGTCGCTGATCTTCTTGGCGGCAACCGCTTTCGATGTGCCGGCCCACCCAATCACGCTGCGTACCTCAGGGTGGTAGGAGTCGCCGTAGACGACCAGGAAATACCCCTGGCGCACCAGCTTCTGTGCCAGCCGCTGCACTTTGGTGACCAATGGGCAGGTTGTGTCGATCAGCTCCACCCCGGCGGAGGCGGCTTCGCCCGCAAGATGCGGCCCCATGCCGTGGGCGGTAATCGCTACGCGCCGGAATCCACGGGCGGCGGCCTCGGAGACCGACGTTGCGCCCTCGACGCCGCGCTCACGCAGCCGCTCGACAACTTGCGGATTGTGTATGACGTCGCCAATCGGGGCGATCGGACCAGCGCTCTCGGCCGCGGCTTCGACGATCTCGAGCGCGCGCCGCACTCCCCAGCAGTAGCCCAACTCCTGGGCGACCACGACACGCTTAGCGGTCTCCGGCCCGGAGCCTGGGGATGGGCGGCGATGAACGGGGGCGATGGGACTCGCGGCAGGCACTTGCAAGAATTCGTTCCTCACATCAACTTAGGGAGGGTCGATGCCCGCTTGGCAACGCCCGGGAGCAAACAAAAGTATAGTCTCCCCACTTGCGCGGGCCGAGACGCCAACGGCCCGGCGCTCCCGCGGTGGTCGATGTTGCCGGCCGGGGTAGCGGTGCTGGCGTCACCAGGTTTCGCGCCGACCCGTGTCCCCGCGGCAGGGTCGGGCGATGCGACGCCAGGCAGATAGAGGAGCACGGAACCATGGGACGGGCAGGCTATGGGGGGAAACTGCCAGCGGGAGCGGCTCGCGGGCTCGCCGCGCTCCTGAGCATCGCGATGACCGCGGTGATGCTGTTGCCTCCAGGAGAACCGGCCGCCGCCCAGGATCTGCCGGCACAGCCGGCCTCCCCGGCCGCCGCCCAACCGACCGCCGCCGCGCAAGCCGCTGCCGCCCCGGCCGAGTTCATTGCCGGGGCTCCGCACATCCACACTGTCGCTCAGGGATTGATCGGCATCGACGGTCCACTCGTGTGGCGGGTGCGTGAAGTGGGGTTGAGCGCGACCGGCGCCCCCGAGTCGGGCTCGACGTCGTTCACGCTGCAACGGACGGGAGCGGCGATCATCCGCAACGAGCTGACCAGCCGGCGGACGCGGCTCGAAGCGGGTGAGGCCTACTTTATGCCCTCCGGGGATCCCTTCCTCCGCTACGCGGTCGGTTCCGATCCCAGCATCATCTGGGTTGTCGAGCTCGTGCCGCCCGAGGCCGCCGCGCCCGGCGCGGCCACCACCGGGACGGTTCTGTTCACGAGCGACGCCATCAACGATTACCCTCGGGGAACCTTCGACGTCGAGCTGCAACGCGGCATCCTGCTGCCCGGGGAAGTTTCCGAGCTGCCGCCGCACACCGGTCCAGCACTGATGATGGTCACGTCCGGCCGCCTGCAGGCGACAGCGGACGGCGGCCAGCCGGCGCCGATCAGCGCCGGCAGTGGCCGTCTGGTGACCGGGGCGCTGACACTCCGCAACGGGGATACCCAGCCCGCCGCGTTCGTGGTGGCCGCGCTCGGCGAGCCAGTCGATGGCGCTGAACAGCCAGCCGCGTCGACTCAGGCCGTGCCGACTCCAGTGCCCGGCCAACCCGTGCCAACTGTCCTGCTCCCCCCAGTGGACGCGGCTCCCACAGCCGTCGTGCCCACCGCCGCTCCCGAGCAGGTCGTGGAACCGACCCCGGTCCCGACGACGGCGCCGGTGGTCTCCTCCGAGAGCGGCGACATCGATGGCGACGGCTTGAGCGATGTCGACGAGGCCGCCTATGGATCGGATCCGTTGAATCGCGACTACGACGCCGACGGTCTCCTCGACGGTGAAGAGGTCTACATCCACGGCACCGACCCACTCAACAACGACAGCGACGGCGACGGTCTCCTGGACGGTGAGGAAGTCAATCAATTTGGTACGAGCTCGACGAGCTCTGATGCCGACAGCGACGGACTGGTCGACGACGATGAGATCTTCGTCTACGGAACCGCGCCCGAAGCCTTTGACACCGATGGCGACGGCATCGGCGATGGTGATGAAGTCCTCACCTACGGCACGAACCCGCTCGATCCGGCAAGTGCGCCGTAACGGGCTATGGGTCGAAGACGGCAAGACGGCAAGACGGCAAGACGGCAATACGAGTCGTCAGTCGTGTGCCCATGTGGCGCCCGTGAGTCGTAAGAGAGCCAACAGCCGATAGCCGTACAGGAGACAGGGCATGCCGGAGCGGGTGCGAGTCGCGCTCATTGGCGCGGGGCGGATCGGGCAGCGCCATGCCGCCACACTGGCATCGGCGATCCCGCGCGCCGAGCTGGCAATCATTGCCGATGTTCACGGGCCGTCGGCGGCGACGCTGGCGGCCAGGGTCCGCTGCCAGCATTGGACGGATGACCCGGAATCGGTCCTTCGGGACGCAAGCATCGATGCCATCGTGGTCGCCTCCTCCACGGACAGTCACGCGCCGCTAATCGTGGCCGCCGCCGATGCGGGCAAGCAGATTTTCTGCGAGAAGCCGATCGCGCTCGATCTGGAGGCGACTGATCGCGCTCTCGATGCCGTAGAGCGAGCGGGGGTTCGCCTCCAGATGGGTTTCCAGCGCCGCTTCGACAAGGCGTATCACAAGGCGAAGGAGCTCATCGACTCAGGCGCGCTGGGACGCATCGAAGCCATTCGCGATACGATGAGGGATCCGGCGCCCGCGCCCCGCGCCTACCTGGAGACCTCGGGCGGTCTCTACCGAGACATGACTATCCACAACTTCGACTGCGTGCGCTGGATGATGGGTCAGGAGGTGAAGGAGCTCTTCGCCATGGGGAGCGCCATCGTCTCGCCACTGTTCCAGGAGTTGGGCGATATCGACACCAGCGTGATCTCGCTCCGTTTCAACGATGACAGCCTGGGCGTGATCGACAACAGCCGTCGCTCCGGATTCGGTTACGACGTTCGCACCGAGGTCTTCGGCAGCGAGGGCGCGCTGATGATCGGCTACTCTCGCGATACGCCAATGCTGCGTCTGGACGCCAAGGGCATCCACAGCGACCATATCCACTGGTTTCTGGAGCGGTTCGACCAGGCCTACATCGACGAGCTGAAGGTCTTCGTTGACGGCGTCGTCGACGGTACGCAGCCACCGGTCGACGGCCATGACGCCCGCGCGGCCATAGCGCTGGCCTACGCTGCCGAGGCATCCCTCCGGGAAAAAGCGCCGGTTTCGCCCTCGCGGTTCGCGCGTACGGCGGGTGACGGGGTGATAGGGTGATGACTCGCTTCGCTCATGGTGGCAAGGTGGCAGGATGGCAGGGAGAACGATGACCTCGCCACCCTGCCACCTTGCGACCCCGCCACCGATAACCTTTCACCCTCGTAAAGGAGGTTCCCCGCATGGCCATCACCACCGACGCACACGCACCTGCTCTTGAAGTCGCATGATCTCGGCGGTAGCTCAGGAGCGCTCATCGAGGTCGACGTCGCGCGTGCCGGGTGGGAGTTCACGGGGCTCACCGTGATGAAGCTCGACGCCGGCGAGCGGTGGTCTCGCGAGAGTGGTCTCGACGAGGTGGCGCTGGTTCCGCTGGGCGGGCGCTGCACCGTCGTATCCGGCGGTGAGGCCTGGACCATCGGCGAACGGGCAAATCCATTTGCCGGCCAGCCCTGGGCGGTCTATCTGCCCCGTGACAGCGCGTACGAGGTCACCGCCGAGACGCCGCTCGAGCTGGCCGTCTGCGCCGCCCGCGCCGAGCGGCGGCTGGCGCCGAAGCTCATAAGGCCGCAGGACGTGAAGGTGGAGATTCGCGGCGCCGGCAACGCCGCGCGGCAGATCAACCACATCATCGAGCCGTCGTTCGATGCCGACCGCCTGCTGGTGGTGGAGGTCTTCACGCCTAGCGGAAATTGGTCCTCCTATCCGCCCCACAAGCACGACGTGCACGACATGCCCCGCGAGGCCGACCTGGAAGAGATCTACTACTACCGGATCGACCCTGCTGACGGATTCGGGTTACAGCGGCTCTACACCGCGGACGGCCAGACCGACGCCGCCTACGTCATCCACGATGGCGATCTCTTGCTGGTCCCGGAGGGGTATCACGCCTTTGCCGTGGCTCAGGGCTACACCGGGTACTACCTCAACGTCCTAGCCGGCGATGAGCCGGTGCGGACCATGCAACCGAGTGACGACCCCGCCTATGCCTGGGTGCGCCAGACCTGGAGCGACGATCTCAACGCTGGACTCACCTCCTGGCGCGATATCGCCGAGCGGGTCAACGGTCCGGCAGGGCGGTTGCCGGGCTAGTCTTCGGCGAATCAGAAAGGGGAACCGATGGCGACGCGAATCGAGACGGCGCGCATGACGATGGCGCAGGCCGTCGTGAAATTCCTTTCCCAGCAATATGTGGAACGGGACGGCGTCGAGCAGCCGTTCTTCGCCGGGGTCTGGGGCATCTTCGGTCACGGTAACGTGGCGGGGATCGGTCAGGCGCTGGAAGAGCTGAAGCTCGAGATGGCCTACCACCGTCCTCAGAACGAGCAGGGGATGGTCCACGCCGCGGCCGCGTACGCCAAGATGAAGAACCGCTTGCAGACGTTCGCCTGCACCTCATCGATCGGCCCTGGCGCGACGAATATGATCACCGGCGCGGCCATGGCGACGATCAATCGGCTGCCGGTGCTCCTCTTGCCGGGCGACATCTTCGCCTCTCGCCGTCCCGATCCGGTCTTGCAACAGCTCGAGTACCCGCTGAGCATGGATGTCAGCGTCAACGACGCCTTCGTTCCCGTCTCTCGCTACTGGGATCGCATCAATCGGCCGGAGCAGCTCCTGGCCAGTCTGCCGGAAGCGATGCGGGTTCTCACCGATCAGGCGGAAACCGGGGCTGTGACTGTCTGCCTGCCTCAGGACGTGCAGGCCGAAGGCTACGATTATCCAGCGAACTTCTTTGCCAAGCGGGTTCACCATGTCTCGCGCCTCCTGCCACCGCCAGAAGAGATCCAGGTTGCGGCCGAGTTGATCAGCAACGCGACGAAGCCGCTGATCATTGCCGGCGGTGGCGTGCTCTACTCTGAGGCGACGGCGGCGCTGTCGGACTTCGCCGACGGCCTGGGCATCCCCGTCTGTGAAACCCAGGCTGGGAAGGGCGCGCTGCCCTGGAACCATGCCTGGAACACCGGGGCAATCGGTCCAAATGGCAGCCTGGCTGCCAATCGCCTGGCGCTCGACGCGGACCTCGTGATCGCTGTCGGCACGCGCTTGGCCGACTTCACGACGGCCTCGCACACGCAATTCCAGAACCCCGACGTGTCATTCCTCAGCATCAATGTCTCGTCGCGGGACGCCCACAAGTTCGGGGCGCTGCCGCTGGTTGGCGACGCGCGGGCGACCCTCGACGCGCTGCGGGAGTCCCTCGCCGCCGGGAAGCACCGCACCGGTGCCGGACACGGTGATCGGGTAGAGACGCTGAAGGCCGAGTGGGACGCCACGGTCGAAGGCATCCTCGCCATCGCGGACCCCTCGCATCTCACCCAGGCGAACGTCATCGGGATGGTCAATGCCTCAAGCGGTCCTCGTGACGTCGTCGTCTGTGCCGCTGGCGGCCTGCCGGGCGATCTGCTGAAGCTCTGGCGTCCAGTCGATCCCAAGGCGTACCACCTGGAATATGGCTACTCCACGATGGGCTATGAGATCGCCGGCGGCCTCGGCGTGAAGATGGCCGATCCCTCACGCGAGGTCTACGTGATGGTCGGCGACGGCTCCTACCTCATGCTCCACACCGAGATCGTCACCTCCCTGGAAGAAGGGATGAAGCTGACGATCGTCGTCGTCGACAACGGCGGCTACCAGATCATCCGCAAGCTGCAGATGTCGACGGGTTCGCCCTCATTCGGGAACGAGCTGCGCTACCGCAACCCGGAGACTGGGGAGCTCGACGGTCCGTACATCCCGATCGATTTCGCCGCCAACGCCGCCAGCCTGGGTGCGGTCGCCATGCGGGCCACGAACGAATCGGAGCTGCGCGAGGCGCTGGAGCGGGCCAAGAGCGAGACACGCACCGTGGTCATCCACGTCCCCGTGCAGAAGCACGCTTCCGTTCCCGGGTTCGATTCCTGGTGGGACGTACCTGTTGCGGAGGTGTCGGAGGTCGAGACCGTGCGCGAGGCACGCGAGGAGTACGTCGCGCGGGAGAAGAACGAGCGGTTCTTCTACTAACCGGCGGCCGCACCGAGCATCGCGCCAGCCCGCTCGGCGTTGGCGCGAATCGCGATCCGGCCATCTTGCACGCGAACTTCGTAGGCCACGACTGGCGTCATCGCCGGGCCGTGGATCAGCGCGCCATCGTCAAGACTGAAGACCGACCCGTGCCACGGACAGGTGACCGTGTCGCCCTCGAGCGCGCCCTCGTCTAGCGGACCGCCAAGATGGGGACACGTGGCGCCGATCGCCCGGATGCGGTCTCCTTGCCGCAGCAACATGACCGGCGTGCCGTCGACTTCGACCCGTCGCGGTTTGCCGTCGACAAGACCACGCACAGCCGCGACATCGATCCACTTGGTCGGTGGCTTCTCGAACGCGGCGTGGTTGACGCCGATCCCGAGCTCGTAGGCAAGCTCGCCCCCAAGCCAGGCAGAAGCCAGGTTCACGCCGAGACCAAGCGTGGAAAGGGTGACCCCGGACCTCCGTCGCCCTTGCTGCCGCAACAGCCACGAGCCCGCCATGAGACTGGTGGCCGCCACGTTCAACAGGGCGTGGAGGGCGCCAAGACGGCGCGGTGCTTCCTCGTTCGTCGTGTCCTGCCACTGGGCGGCGCCGGTCACCGCGGCCCCAACCGCGCCCACGAGGCCAAGGCTCAGCGTCAGATCCGCCGCGCGCTCTTCGCGCATTAGGTCGAAGAGCATCGTCGCTGACCAGGATCCTACCGGCACGGTGATCACTGCCGCATGCAGTGAGTGGCCAAGCCAGGTGCCGTAGAGGAAGTCGCGCGGTCCCCGCGGCGCATCCTGACCAAGGACTGGCTCGAATGCCTGCTCCATTGTCGCGGCGATGCCGTCCAGCCACGGCAGCCCCTTCGACACCTTGTACCCGAGTCCAACCTTTTCCGTTCGTGCCGTCATCGCCCGCTCCTCAACGTGGACGCAATGGCCTGATTCTATGATGTGCCGAGCGCACGCGCACAAGTCGTACCCGAACGAGGAACCGCTGGCTCTCCCTACCGAGGCCCATGCACCCGTATGGCGTGGTCGCGGGTGTCGGCGGCGACGAAGGCGAGGAGGCGCGCTCCTTCGTCGGTGACAGCCGCGCGATCGGCCCTCGTCCATGACCCACCTGCTTCGATCACCAGCGTGGCTTTCCCTCGCTCGCGCGTAATTCGCCACATGCCGCCGAGAAAGCCATCGACGAGGATGCTGCCCAGCTCCCCGCCACGTCCGGCGGGCATCGGCAGACCGTGATTGTCGGGAATGATGCGATCGCGGTCGTCGTGTGAGAGCAGGATGTTGTCGTACTCCGGTAGGAAGCGGGGTGGCGCCGGCGTTTCCGGATCCGAGCGTGGCGCGTCAGGGAGATCGAAGAGCTCGCGGCCGCATTCGTCACGAAAGGTGACGAGTCGCGGCCGCAGCCGTTCGATGACCGCGCGCAGCCCCGGCAACCGTGACCAGACCCGGATATCCGCGACGGTAGCCGGACCGAAGGCGGCTAGGTAACGCAGGACCAAATCGTCAGCTGACGGATTGGAATCAAGGGGGCGACCAAGCCATGACTCGACCGTGGTTAGCCTGGCCTGCCCGCTCTTGCCCCACAAGCCGCGGGGAGGCACCTGGACGACCGGAACCAGATAACTAATGGCCCAGGCGAGTGAAGCGGCGTCCCGATCGGGCCATTGCTCCTTGAGGCATGCGCCCAATTCGGCTCGCGTGAGTGGCTGTTCCTCCAGCAAGCTTCGACCCGCCGCGATCAACAGCGCGGTCTTGATCCCTGCAACATTCCGGCCCCAGGCAGTGTTGGCGAGCGTCTGCACCATGAGGGGTCGCATGAGCGGACGCAGCTTCAAGCAGTCGTCCGCGGAAACGAGGTGGATCGTCGTCCGCATCACCGTTGTGCGCACTGCCCGTCGCTCGGCGATCAAGCAGGACAACTGCTCCGGCTGGAACCCGTCGAGCCGCGACCACAGGGCGATGTACGGATTGCCTGGTATTTGCGCCTGCATACCGACGAGATGCTCGATCGTCTCGGCTGCCGACCGCTGCTCGCGGCGCAACAGGAGTTGTCTTGCCAACAACGCGCGATTGAGCGCGCGTTGACATAGCACGCCGTCCGAAGCTGGTTTGCCTGGCGCGAGCGATGGCGTCTCGGGCGATCGCGTCATTCGGACCCTTTCCAGCGATCACCATACGTCAGCCGCCAACTCGCGTCGACACTGGCGGATAGAAAGACTTGAGCGTCGTGGACTACGTCCACGGCATGGTCATCGCGGATAGGTCTCGTGTTCACGCGCGAGTCCTCGCTGGAGCACTAGTGCTCCAGCGAGGATCCCCACGCGTCGGGTGCTCGACTTTGCGAATTAGCGGAGGTTGCGGAAAAACGCGCGGATGTCGCCGACGAGCAAGTCGGGTTCTTCCATCGCCGCGAAGTGGCCGCCTCGCTCGAACTCTGACCAATGGCCGATCCCGTGCTCCGGGTCGAGCAGGCGGCGCAGGATCGGGTCGCTGTTGAAGACGGCCATCCCCTGCGGAACGTCTGATGGCGGCACCCATCCCTCTTCGGAGTGGTACGAGTCATACAGGAAGTTTGCCGCGGTCGCCCCGGTGCCGGTGAACCAGTAGATGCTGACGTTGGTGAGGAGCTGATCGCGGTCGACGGCATCTTCAGGCAGATTGGCGGCCGGATTCGTCCACTCCTTGAATTTTTCCACGATCCAGGCGAGCTGACCAACCGGCGAGTCATGCAACGAGTACGCAATTGTTTGCGGCCGGGTCGATTGGATGTGTAGGTAGCCCTTGGCATCGGGCTGGAATTGCTGTTGTAGGAGCGTCACGTGGTTCTGCTCGGCGGCGGAGAGACCGGACGTGTCGATCGGAATCTCATCGCCGAGGAGGATGAATGCTGTCGGGTCTGTGTTCGCGTGGGCGCCAACGACGTGGTCCGGTTGGGTGCTGGCGAGCATTCCCGTAATACCAGCCCCGATGTCACCACCTTGAGCGCCGTAGCGCTCATACCCGAGAAAACGCATCAGCTCGGCGATGGCTTTGGTGATGCGTGGTATGGCCCAGCCCGTTTCGCGCACGGGAATGGAAAACCCGAATCCGGGGATCGACGGCGCCACGATGTGGAAGGCGTCGGCCGGGTCGCCCCCGTAGGCTCGGGGGTCCGTCAATGGCCCGATGATCTCGATGAACTCCGCGATGGAACCGGGATAGCCGTGGCTGATGATCAGTGGCAGCGCTTCGGGCTCCGGTGAGCGAACGTGGAGAAAATGGATGGTTTGACCGTCGATCTCGGTCGTGAACTGGGGGAAGGCGTTCAGTCGTGTCTCTTGCTTCCTCCAGTCGAACCCGGTGCGCCAATACTCTGCAAGACCTCTCAGATAGTCGAGCGGCACGCCGCGGCTCCAGCCAGTCTCTGGTAGCTGATCGGGCCATCGGGTCTGCACCAGACGGCGGTGCAAATCGTCGAGATCATCCTCGGAAATCTCAAGGTGAAAAGGGCGAACTTCGCTCTCTGTAATACGTTGGTCGACTGCCATTGCATTGCTCCTCGTGAAAGGTTCCCATGACGCCCATAGTACTGCGCCTTGCGGGCAGTTCCTGTCCTGATTCAGGGGTACACGGAAAGCGATCGCCCGGGGAGGCACCGGGATTACCTCTGGCTCCGCGTTGCGGCTATTCAACGGAGAGCGCGGAAAAACGCTCGCACGTCGTCGATGACGAACTCTGGATTCTCCATCGCCGCGAAGTGGCCGCCTTTGTCGAATTCCGTCCAGCGCACGACGTTGTGGTCGCGCTCGGCAAGACGCCGGATGGCAACATCCTGGGTCGTAGAGACAGCTACGCCGGTAGGCACGGTGCCGCGCTCACGGGGAGCGAACAGGCTGGGGTCGTGGTACGTCTCGTAATACAGATTGGCGGACGACCCAGCGGTGTTGGTGAACCAATAGAGGCTGACGTTGGTGAGCAGATGATCGCGGTCGACCGCATCCTCCGGCAACGCGGCGCTCGGGTCGGTCCATTCCTTGAACTTCTCTACGATCCAGGCGAGCTGGCCGGTCGGGGAATCGGCCAGCCCAAAGGCGAGTGTCTGGGGCCGGGTGCCCTGGATCGACATGTAGCCGCTCATGTCTTGCTCGAAATTTTGGAATCGCGCCAGTCGCTCCTGCTCCGCCGCGGTTAGTCCATCCAGCTCGGCAGGATCGCCCGAGGGAAAGGTCACCATCGCGTTGACGTGCACACCGATGATTCGCTCCGGTTCGAGCTGGCCCATGAGCGGCGCTTCGAACGCGCCGACGTCGCCACCCTGAACGCCATAGCGATCGTAACCGAGTCGGGCCATGAGCTCGGTGAACGCCTTGGCAATGCGGCCGTGGGTCCATCCCGCCTCACTGAGCGGGGTCGAAAACCCGAAACCGGGAATCGATGGAATGACGACATGAAAGGCATCGGCGGGATCGCCGCCGTGAGCCGCCGGGTCGGTCAGCGGTCCGATCAGCTCGATGAATTCGACGAACGAGCCAGGCCAGCCATGGATGAGCAGCAACGGGGTGGCGTCCGGCTCGGGAGACTGCACGTGCAGGAAGTGTATTGACTGACCATCGATAGTGGTCATGAACTGCGGGAAGGTGTCGAGCCGCGCCTCATGCGCACGCCAGTCGTACTCGGTGCGCCAGTACTCCACCAATCCCTTCAGGTAGTCGACAGGCACGCCGCGATTCCAGCCTAGGTCGGCCAGCTCGCTTGGCCAGCGGGTGCGGGCCAGCCGGTCGTTGAGATCATCTATGACGCTCTGTGGGATATGGATGCGGAACGGCCGGATCTCCGCGCTGATCTGTGCCGGCGTCTGCGCCGCGTTACTCGTATCTGAATCGACCATGGTGTCCTCCTTGCGCGGGGCAGATAAGACCCCAGTTCCGATTGGCCTCACGGCGATGCTCAAGGCCGCGCCACCAGTCGCCACTACACGCCGGCGAATCACGCGCCTGCCAAGCAGTCTTGTGACCGACCGCCAAGCGTGATCGTGCTGCACTTCGTCCTCCCTTCGCGACGTGCGGTCGTTCCGTCCTGCAATTACGGAACGAATCGATCCGTTCCATTATATCAGAACGGAACACTTCGTTCCATGTATACTGTGGAGCATGGATGCAGATACGACTGTGCGATTACCCGGCCGGCGGTCCGAGGCGGCGCGGAACGATCGCCGAATTCTGGAAGCCGCACGAGAGGTCTTCACCGCCGACCCAAACGCACCGATCTCCGCCGTCGCGGAGCGTGCCGGAGTCGGCATCAGCGCGCTCTACCGACGCTACCGGAGCAAGGAAGAACTCCTACAGCAGCTCAGCCTGGATGGTCTCCGACGGTACATCGCCGAGGTAGAGGCCGCGTTGGCCGACGATGGCGATCCCTGGGAATCGTTCGCGGCCTTCATGCGTCGCGCCGTCGAGGCGGATTCGAACTCCGTTACGCTGCACCTGGCCGGCACGTTCACGCCCATCGAGGCCCACTGGCATGACGGTGAAAAGGCTTCCCAGCTCAACACGCGCCTCCTGGACCGCGCCAAGGAGGCAGGCGTCCTGCGCCAGGAGATTACCGTCGGCGATCTGTCGCTGATGTTCGAGCAGTTGGCAGCCGTCAAGGTCGACGATCCGCAACGCACCAAGCAGCTCCGGCAGCGGTACCTGGCGCTCCTGCTTGACGCCTTGCGCGATACCGCTGCCGCACCTCTACCAGGACCGCCGCCCAGTTGGGAGGAGATCAGGCGGCGCTGGGAGAGCTAGCCAGCGAGGTCTCGGGCACCGCGCGGCGTCCGGCCGTTTCCACTCTCCGCATCGCGCCCTGAAGTCAATGCCTACTCTGCCGGGCGCGTCTGATAGCCCGCCAGGAAGGTCAGGATCAGCTTCGTCGCCAGCCTCGCCGTGATGTCGTGGAGATCGCGCGATGGATCGACCTCGACCAGGTCGAATCCCTTGACCCGCGGGTCGGACCCGAGTCGAAACAGCGCGTCGTAGGCCTGCCAGGGGGTGATGCCGCCGGGGAGGGAGGCGCCGGTACCGGGCGCATAGGCCTGATCGAAGCAGTCGACGTCGAACGTAACGTAGATCGCATCGACGTCACGCCCGGCGATGGCGATCGCCTCCTCGATGAGCGGCGCCATTCCTTGGACTGCCACGTCACGCGCGGTGAAGATCGTTACCCCCTGGTCCCGCCCCCAGCGCGCATGCCACTCGGCCTGAACGAACCCGGAAATGCCGATCTGAACCAGGTTCCGCGGATCGACGATGCCCTCTTCGAGGATCGTGCGAATCGGCGTTCCATTGTGCGGGTCCATGCTCCGCGGTCTGGAAGTCCATGTGAGCATCGAACTGAATCAGCCCAATCCGCTCGTACCCCCGGCTCGCCTTGAATGCCCGCAGCAGCGGATGGGCAAGCGAGTGCTCGCCGCCGATCGTGATCGGGAAGAACTCGCGGTTCCGCGTCAACAGGGCGGTCGCGGCCGTCTCGATGGCGCGATGCGCCTCCGGCACGTCGAGCAGGGAAATCTCGACGTCGCCGAGGTCGCGCACGCGCAGATCGACCAGGTCCACGTCGTAGTCGATGCTGTAGGTCGTGAAGAACGGCCAGACCATTCGCAGCGCGTTGGGTCCCAGGTGGGCCGCTACGTGTTTGATCGCCCCGCGGGCGATCGGTACCATGAGCAAGCCGACGTCGAATGGCTCCTCGCCATCCCAGGGCACGATCCAGTTCGCCACCCGCGTCTCGTGGGCATCCTGCCACGGTGATCGCCGCACCAGCTCCGGTGGCCGCAGATAAGGAAGCC
Source organism: uncultured Chloroflexia bacterium (assembly GCA_963724295.1). Classification (GTDB taxonomy): domain Bacteria; phylum Chloroflexota; class Chloroflexia; order Thermomicrobiales; family UBA6265; genus JACCXM01. The sequence continues at coordinate 105,597 of CAVRUC010000009.1, forward strand.
CCGTCACCGTCACGTGTGCTGTCTCCTTGCCCCGTGCTTTTCGCCGCGGCGATATGAGCCAGACGCCCTACTCGGGAACCGCTACCCGTTCGCCGCCGCGTTCCAGCGAATCGCGCGCGGCAAGGGAGACGGCCAGCGCTTGCAGGGCGTCGGCCGGGGTAGCGCGGTCCGCAGTGTTCCCGCGGCGAATGGCGTCGACGAAGTAGTCGCATTCAGCCGCATAGGGATCGACCTGGGCTGGGCTCAACCGCAGAGGATCTCCCTCATTCGGGTAAAGGGTTAGCTCGTTGACTCCTCCTCCCATCTCGACGCTGCGGCCGCCAGCGCGGAACGCATACTCCATGGCGCCCTCCTCGCAGAGTACTTCGAGTCGTGAGGAAAAGGGGTACGATTCCGGCATCATCATGCCGCCGTCCACGAGCGCGGAAGCGCCGTCGGCGTAGTCAATCAGCACCTGCACCTGGTCGAACCCACCGGAACGCTCGTTGCGCATGCCACGAGCGGTGACGGCTTGCGGTGCACCGAAAATCCAGTTCAATGCGTCATAGTCGTGGATCATCATGTCAATGACCGCTCCTCCTGTAAGATCGGAGCGGCTGAACAACGCTGACCACGCCGGGAAGGGTTGCCTGCGCGAGGCGAATCCGGAGCGGGGCCGCCCTAACTCGCCGTTCGCCACCCGCCTGGCAATTTCGACATATTCCGGCCAGAAGCGCAGGACGTGCGCGATCATGAAGACGCGGTCGGTCGCCTCGTTGGCCCGAACGAGCGCTTGAGCATCTTCCAGTGAGAGGGCGATCGGCTTCTCGAGCAGGACGTGCTTGCCAGCGGCGAGCGCGGCCTCGGTGACCTCCCGGTGTTGTGGAGTGGGCAGACAGATATCGACTGCCTCGATGCCAGGGTCTGTCAGCAGCTCCTGCAAATCGTCCGTCCAGCGCGAACCGATCTCACGCGCCAGCGGATCACCACGATCGGGACTCGGAGCGTAGACAGCCGCCACCGCGACCTCGGGCATCGCGGCGTACGCTTTGGCGTGCGTGCTCCCCATGAACCCGGCCCCCAACACCGCGACTTGGACCATTACCCTGTCTCCCACGTGGCTAACGGGTGTCGACTCTTGGTTATCCGCTTATTCTCGTTCTTGCCGTCTTGCCGTCTTGCCGTCTTGCCGTCTTGCCGTCTTGCCGTCTTGCCGTCTTGCCGCTATTCCGGGACGAACTGCCGGACATAGCGAAACGACTCCGCCATGGCGCGATCGACCTCTGTCAGCGGGGGCCAGGGTTCGCCCTGGAACTCGATCTCGATCGAGCAGGGACCGTCGAATCCGGCATCGTCCAGCACCTTGAAGAGAGCGGCAAAATCGACCTCGCCGGTGCCAACCTGCGGGAAGTTCCAGACACCGACGCCGCCGATCTGGTCCTTCACGTGCATGTGGGTGACCTTGTCGACCGAGCGAGGAAGATCAGCTTCCGGCCGCGTGTCCCCGTAGTGGATGACATTGCCCGGGTCGTAATTGATGCCGATGTTCGGCCGGCCGATGTCGGCGATGAGGGCCTTGGAGATCTCACCGGTCGCCAGGAGACCACCGTGGGTCTCCAGGCAGATGTCGATGCCATCCTGGGCCGCTTCGTCGGCAAGCGGACCGATGCGCTGCAGGAACGCCGCGCGCTGATCCTCGAGACTGCCGCTCGAAGTGTCGGCGTGCCCGCCGGTGGACGTCGTGATCTTGGTGATCCCCAGCTTGCGAGCGATATCGAGCGCTTTACGGAACTCCGTCACCCCTTCGTCGCTGACGAGGTCTGAGTGTCCGGAGAGACTAACCGCCGTCAACCCGTACCGGGCCAGCAAGTCCTTCACTCGCTGAATCTCGGCGTCGTCGGCATCGCGGCTGACGTGCTCCGTCCAGCCGGGAACGCTGGTCAGCTCGACCGACCGGAACCCGGCGCGGGAGATCCCGTCCAGCGCCTCCTCGAGGCTGTACGAGTGGTACGTGTTCGTCGACGCGGCGAGACGATCGGCCATGGGTCTCCTCCATCAGCGACTTTTCCGGCAAACGGGCGATCCTCAGTCTTTGAACCACTGTCTTCCTGGTTTGAATTGCATGTACTCGTAGATAACGCCATCTTCGCGGGTAAAGGCGACTTTGGCGAAGGGTGGGTCGCCGACTTCAAACAGAAGGCAGACGTCTTTACCCGCAATGTGCTCGTTGAGGTCATCGACCGCGTAGGCGACATGAGGCGAGCTCTTGAAGTCCTCAGGCAAATGCGAATCTGGCTCGTAGCGCAACCATTCGATCTTGTTTGGATGTGAGCGGGGATCGGTCACCCAGACTTTCGTCAATGGGACAAAATCTTCCTCCGGCTGCGGATCGAAAGCGCGCAAGCCAACGTGATGGAACCGCTTTTCGGGGCGCGGCTCGATGATCATCAATTCACCTCAGGTGCTAGAACAGTCCGAGCACTGGCCGCGGGCAGTGATGCCCGCGGCCAGTCAGCGTCTCAAGTCAGCTACGCGCCCGCGCTTTCCGGTGGCGTCAGCGAGGCGAAGTCCTCGCTCAGCTCGAAGGCGAGGGCCTCCTCTTTGACCGCGTCGTGGTCGAAGTCGTTGTAGGCGGCTACCCAGTCGTTGCTGACCACGTCGGCGGCTGTCAGCTCCTTCGTAAGTTGCTCAATATCAAAGGTCGTCTTGAGGAAGAGATCCCAGTCCGCCTCATTGTGCCAGCCCCAGCCCTCGCGCTCGTCCCAATTGCCGCGGAAGACGTCGGCGAGTTGTCCCAGTGATTCAACGGCGATCTGCTTGTCCTCGAAGACCTCATTCAACGCGGGGAGAGCTTCGAAGGCAATTTGGGTCGCCGCAAGCGGGTTGTGGTACCCAAACTCCAGACCCTGCGCCCAGCCGCGGAAATAGCGGCCGTAGATGTCGGCGAGGGCCTCGTCCTCGAAGTCGGAGCGCCGAATGACGTAGGAGTTGGCCGGGAACTTCGACCAGTCCTTGCCCAGGATGTAGTCGAAGTCGAGACCGATAGCAGCCCACTGGGCGCGCAATCCCTCCCAGCAGAGCGCGGAGTCTGCCTGACCTTGCGCCAGGGTCTGGCCCCACTGCGGACCGGCGTCAACATAGTTCACTTTGGTCGGGTCTCCACCGGCCTGCGCGATCTCGGGGTTGACGATGCCCTGCCACCCGGCCGACCCGAGGGCAATGGTCTTCCCTTCCAGGTCCTTGACGCTCGCAAGCGCCTCCCCCTTCCGGAAGGCGAAATCGAAGACGTCGTATGAGCACATCTCGAAGACCGAGATAAGCGGGCTACCCTGCTCAATCATCAGGGTGAAGACGCCTGGTGACGGGTAGGCGACGTCCGCCTGTCCGGTGTCGACCGCCTTGGTGCCAGCTGTGGCTTCGATCGGGCCTGGTTCCAGGGTGGTCTGGATATCGCCGAAGTAGCCCATCTTGATAGCGACGTGGTACGCGTAGTCGTCGAGGACATCAATCGTGCCGCGCGGCGACACCCAGCGAATCGAGTTCTCGGCCGGCTGCGCGACCACGATGCTGCTTCGCTCGAGCGCCTGTAACGCGACGCCACTGATGCCGAGCGCCGCCGCACCCTTGACGAGACCGCGGCGGCTGATGCTGCCGGCGGCGAAGCGCTCGATGAGCGTATCCAGCTGATGCATGGGTTTCAGTCCTCCTAATTTCCTGGCTGCGGCGCGCGAACCCGGCGCCGTCGATACCGGATCTTCCAGTCGATCCCCGTGGCCAGGCTACGTCGCCGGCCCGAGTCAGGAAGCAGTGCACTCCTGTCTCTGTCTGGTTCGGTACGCGCGGGGTGCGTGCCCTCCTTTCACGGAGTCGGTCAGTCGGTGAGTCGGTAAGTCGGTAAGAAGAAACTTTCTTGCCGACCGGCCGACTTCCGACTCCCGACTTCGTTCACGCCTGCCAACCGGCCCACTTCTTGCCGATCCAGTAGAAGATGACGTAGATGGAGACGCCCATCAGCGCCAGGAGCAGGATGATCGCATAGAAGTTTTCCATCTTGACCATCGACGACCAGAACATGAGCTGGTTGCCGAGCCCGTTCTTGCCGCCAACCATCTCGGCGCCGACGGCAGTCAACATGCCGAAGATCGCGCCGACCATCAGCCCGACGATGATCATCGGCAAGGCGAGAGGGAAGCGGATCTTGGTGAAGATCTGGAACGTCGATGCCCCATACGACCGGGCTAGTGCGATCTTCGCCAGGTCAGTGCGACGGAACCCGGTGGCGGCGTTGATCATCACCATCGGCCCGGAGGCCAGCGCCACCGCGATGATGCGCGGCGTCAAGGTGAACCCGAAGACCAGGATCAGGAGCGGCACCAGCGCGATCATGGGCGTGGTCACCAGGAGCAGGATGTATGGGGTGATGATCTTTTCCATCAGCGGGACCTGAGTGATCACCGCGGCGAGGATGAGTCCAATGCTGGCGCCGATGGCAAAGCCGCTCAGCAATTCGATCAACGTAATCTGCATGTGTGGCCAGAAGAGATCGGGAAAGCGGGTAAAGAGCGTCGTGGCAATGGCGCTAGGTGGCGGAAAGATGTAGCTCTGAATGTTGAAAAAGCTCACCGCGAGTTCCGCGCCGACGATGAGCACCACCGCCACCAGTAGGATCAGCCCGACCTCACCCCAGTTGCGCGCGAAGCCCTGGCTGGTCAGTGCCGACCAGTTCGTGAGACTGACCTCGCCGTCGCCCTGGGCCTCAGCCTGATTGAATGTTGGAATCGTTTCCCGTAGTTCACTCGCCATCGTCGGTCTCCTGCCGCACGTATCGCGTGATGAAGGTTGCCTGCCGCGCGGCTAGCCCAGATGCAGGACGTCCGCCATCGCCGCCGTATTGCCGTGGGCCCCTCGCTCGATCGTCGCCTTGACCTTCAGGATCATCTCGATGAACTCCGGGGAGAACGTCATGTCGATCGTGCGAGGCCGCGGCAAGTTGACCGGAAAGACGTGCGCCAGGCGGCCCGGCCGGGGCGTGAGCACGACGACCCGGTCGGCCAGGAAGATCGCCTCGGATACGTTGTGCGTGACGAAGACGATCGTCTTACCGGTCTCCATCCAGATCTTCTGGATGAGGAGGTTCATCTCGTCGCGGGTGAAGGCGTCGAGCGCGCCGAACGGCTCGTCCATGAGGATCACATCCGGGTCGTAGGAGAGGCAGCGCACGATGCTGGCGCGCTGCTGCATGCCGCCGGAAAGCTCGCGCGGCATCTTCTTCTCGAACCCGGCCAGACCGACATCGTCCAGCAGTCGCTTGACGCGACCTTCGTATGGTTTGAAGTCGATCTTCTTGATCTCGAACGGGAACTGGATGTTCTGCCAGAGGTCGCGCCAGGGCAGCAGGTTGGCATCCTGGAAGATCATGCCGATCTCGGGCCGGGGTCCGGTGACCGGTGTGCCGTTGATCAGAACCTGCCCACCCGTCAGGTCATGCAACCCGGACATCCCCCACAAGAGCGTGCTCTTGCCGCACCCGGATGGGCCGAGAATGCAGATGAACTCGCCCTGCGGGATCTCGAGCGAGAGGTCCTCCAGGGCGTGCACCGTACCGGTACCAGTCTTGTAATGCTTGGTGACGTGCTGGACCGACATCATGATCGGTCGCTCGCCGGGGACCCCAGCGGTCCCGGCGCCGTTTCCGCTCGCGATCAGCTGGGGTTTCGTGTCGACCATTCCTGTTCTGAAGCCTCCCGCGTCCTGCCGTTTCCGAGAGGCTGCTGGTCACCTGCCGCGGGAAGGCACAGTTCGTTCCCCGCGGGGGCGCCGTCTCCGGTCACCGGGTCACGCTGTTGTCATAGGCATCATGTACCGAGAAAGTTTATGAAATCGTGCGAGACCGTGTCAACGCCACGCCCCTCATCCCCGGCCCTTCTCTGCCCCTCCCCCTCGGAGCGGGGAGAAGGGAGCACTGCCGGCGACGGTGGTGAGCGCCCCTCTCCCAGCGCACTGGGAGAGGGGTTGGGGTGAGGGCCGTCGTACGGGTTAGCCAGCAGGCGTGGGCGACGCCTCGACGTCCTCGATCGCCTCGGGCACGACCGTCTCGGCGATCGCTGCGTCGTCGTCGGCGGCTTCCGGTGTAGCCACGTCGCCCGTCTGGATCGCGACCGGCGCCATCAGTGCCAGCAGCGTCAACGTCTGGTCGTCCGGACGGCCAAGCGCGACAAGGTCGTAGGTCACGCCCTCCTCGAGCGTGGCATCGGATTGCAGCGCGACGGTCATGTCCTCCCCGCCTGGCCGTACCTCCAGCGCATAGTCCCCAGCATCAAGGACGATGTAGTCGGTAGCCTCTCGGAACTCTACATCTTCGAACAGGTTCTCTTCGCTCCCCTCGATACCGACGTCGAACGCGTCAGCGTCAGGCGAGGCGTGAATGACGCGCAGCCGCGCCTGCCCCTGAGCCAGGGGCCGCAGATCAGTGCCAGTGATCGTCGCCTCGAGGTCGTCGCCAGCGCCTGTGACCAGGATCTCGTAGGCCTGCCCGGGATCGAAATCGAGACCCGTATCGATGATCGCCTCTTCGACCGGGGTACCGGTGGCGGTGACGCGAACCCCTCGGTCGGCGCCGCTTGGCGCCAGGACGTACTCGGTGGCGGTACCGAACTCCAGGTTCTCAGCGATCTGAGCGTCGTTGAGGTAAACGTCGACTGGTGGCGCGTCGGGAGCGGTGTGGACGAGGCGAACGCAGGCGTCACTGCTCGATCCCTCGAGTCCCAGGACCTCCCCGCACGACGGCGAGACGGTGGTCACCAGCGATTGCAGCTCGAGCGAATCGTCCGCAACCTGACCGAGGACGATGACGTCGTAAACGCGCGTCTCTTCGAACGGCAGCTCGCTGACTGTCAGCAGTACTCGGTCCTCCTCACCCCGCACGTCGGCGCTGTAGGTTCCTGGCGCGATGTCGCTGTAGTCCGAGGCATCGCCTAACTCAACATCGCCAAACCACTCGTCGCCACCGGTTTCGAGCAGATCGACCGCACCGGCGTCGGGGGAGAAGTTGAGCAGGCGCACACGAGCATTGCCGGGTTCGATCTCACTCAGGTCGACATCGTAGATGTCGCCACCGATTTCGTTGAGCAAACCGAACACCGCCACCAAATAGGCCTGCCCCGGTGCCGCGTCGATCGTCTCGTCGACGACGGCGGCATCGGCCGTTTGCCCGGTGGGGACGATTTGCACCCGGTGCTCCTCGGCGGTCATGGTCGAGTAGCTGCTGGCCGTCCCATAGGCGACCCCTTGCAGCAGAGGCTGGCCATCGAGCAGAACGTCGACCTCCGGGGCACCGGGTGAAGCGTGGACAATGCGCAGGGTGGCATCGGCTTCGGCGGTCTCGTCTTGTGCCCTCACCGGGCTCGCCTGCAGTGGAATGAGGGCGGCGACGAGTGCCAGCGCGACGAGCATGGCGGCCACCACCCGTGCGGCGCTCCGTGAGAGAGGCTGCATCATTTGCCGGCTCCTTTCGCAGTTTCACCTGTGGAGTAACGAGAATAATCGCCACGCACTGATGCATGAATCGTTCCAACGGCGCGACCCGAACCGGTTCCAAGGCCCAACCCCCGTGCCGCTGCGGGTCCCCCTTGACAAACGGCGCTTTCCCTATAGAATCACTAATGTCTACTACTTATGTGGACATTACCGGGGGAGTTGGGCGTGGGATTGCAGAAGTTCTTGCTGCTGGCGCTGTTCGGACTGATCGCTCAGCTCATCGACGGCGCTCTGGGGATGGCCTACGGGCTGACCTCCACCACGTTACTGCTCGCCGCCGGGCTTGCACCGGCGGTTGCCTCCGCCAGTGTCCACCTGGCTGAAGTCGGAACCACCCTGGCCTCCGGCGCGGCGCATTGGAAGCTCGGCAACACCGACTGGAAAGCCGTCCGCTGGCTGGCTCTCCCCGGTGGGGTAGGAGCGTTCGCCGGGGCGACCGTGCTCAGCAACCTCGATGGAGATGCTGCCCGGCCCTGGATCTCCTTCTTCCTGGTCGTCCTCGGCGGATACGTGCTCGTCCGCTTCGCGTTCCTGGGCGGCCGCATCCAGGTCCGCGAGGGATCACTACGCACGCCGCTTCTCGCTCCGCTTGGACTCGTCGCCGGGTTCCTCGATGCGGTTGGCGGCGGCGGTTGGGGGCCGATCTCGACTCCCACCCTGATGGCCTCGGGGCGCATGGCGCCCCGCAAGGTGATTGGCACTGTCGACACCAGTGAGTTCGTCGTTGCCCTTTGTGCCAGTCTCGGCTTCCTGATCTCGCTCGACACATCGGTCTTTGCCGTTCCCGTGGTCGTTGCGCTCCTCCTGGGCGGCGTCATAGCCGCGCCGATCGCCGCCTGGCTCGTGCGCTGGCTTCACCCGCGTATCCTCGGCGCGGCGGTCGGCGGGCTGATCGTGCTGACCAACGGCCGCACGCTCCTCAACACCATCGGCGTCGAAGGCAGTCCGCAGATCGCCACCTACGCGATGCTCATCGCGATCTGGTGTGTGGCCATCGCCGTCGTCGTCCGCGCCATCCGCTCAGAGCGGCGCCAGATGGCGACTGCGACCGCCTGACAGCGCTGACCCCGATGGCTCAACTCGTACCTCCACTCACCGCCTGAGCGCATCGTCAGGATCCCTGTCCGAGCTGCCTACTCGTCATGGCGCACAATGTGTCTCATGAGTGTCAAGCTGCGCATTGCCACGTTCCTGGCGCCGAACATGCTTCCCGTCTACGAGTTCCTCGTCGACGCGTTGGGCCGCGAGCTCGGCAGCAATGCCGAACTGGTTATCGGCGCATCGTTCGATCAGTTCGGCAACGGCGAGATTGATGCCGGGTTCATCTGCGGCCTGCCGTACGTTCAGCTCACGAGGCAAATCCCATCGCCGGTCGAGTTGCTGGCAGCGCCGGTGCTTCGCGGCGATCGCTACGCGGGCCGTCCGATCTACTTCTCCGATGTCATCGTGCATCGCGACAGCCCGGTGCGTACCTTCATCGATCTCCGCGGGCGATCCTGGGCCTACAACGACCCGGATTCCCACTCCGGCTACAACCTGACCCGCCACCATCTCTTGAAGATGGGCGAAACCTACGGCTTCTTCGGTCGGGTGATCGAAGCGGGATATCACCAGCACGCGATGCGGTTGGTCGCGGCGGGAGAGGTCGACGCCGCCGCGATCGATTCCCAGGTGCTGGCCATCGAGCTGCGCGACCATCCCAATCTCGCCGAAGAGCTCCGCGTGATCGGGGCTCTCGGACCCTCGACGATTCAACCGGTGGTTGCGGCACGACACCTTCCGGTCGATGTCAAAGCCGCGATGCGATCGGCCCTGCTGCGCCTGGGCGATGACCGGTCCGCCCGGACGGAGTTGGCGCGTGGGTTCATCGATCGCTTCGTGCCGGTAATCGACGAGGACTATGACGATATCCGAGAGATGCTCTTGTCCGCTGAGCGCGCTGGATTCCTCACGCTGGCATAGCTCCGTTCGGCGACGAGACTAGCGCGTCACGGTGAATTCCTGAAGCATCCCGTTGACTCCTCGCGAGGGCAACGCCTGACCAGACGAGCGAATGGCGTTGTTCGTATACTCGGGGACGTGTGTCTGCCCTCATCAGCACGAATAGGTTCTCCTCTCATGACCGACTCCAATTCCAACCTCTCGCCCGTGCGCGTCCGGTTCGCGCCGAGCCCGACCGGGCTGTTGCACATCGGCGGCGCCCGTACCGCGCTCTTCAACTGGCTGCTGGCCCACGGCCAGACCCGGCGCGAGGGACGAGACGGCGCCTTCCTGCTTCGCATCGAAGACACCGACCGCAACCGTTACGTCGAAGGAGCGGAAGAGGGGATCGTCGATATCCTGCGTTGGTTCGGTCTCGAGTGGGACGAGGGACCGGATGTCGGCGGCCCCGTGGGTCCCTACCGGCAGAGCGAGCGGACCGACCTCTACCGGGAGCACGCCGCGCGACTGCTGGAGAGCGGGCACGCCTACCGATGTTTCTGCACCCCCGAGCGCCTGCAGCGGGTGCGAGAGGAGCAGACCGCGCGCAAGGAAGCGCCGGGCTACGACCGCTTCTGCCGCGACCTCACACCGCGGCAGGTGGAGGCGAATCTTGCCGCCGGGATGCCCTCCTCCATTCGCTTCCGCATGCCGCTTGCTGGCGAGACACCGGTCGTCGATCTGGTGCGCGGGGAGATCGTCTTTCAGAATACCAACCTCGAGGATCTGATCCTGCTCAAGTCGGACGGCTACCCGACCTATCACCTGGCCAACGTCGTCGACGATCACCTGATGGAGATCAGTCACATCCTGCGCGGCGAGGAGTGGATCCCGACCGCGCCGATCCACGTCCGTCTCTACGATGCCTTCGGCTGGGATGCGCCGCGGTTCGCGCACATGCCATTGATCCTGGCTCCCGGCGGCGGCAAGCTCTCCAAGCGGCACGGCTCGACGGCGATGGAGGAGTTCCGGGCGCAGGGGTATCTGCCCGAGGCATTGATGAACTATCTGGCGCTGCTGGGATGGAGTCTCGACGGCACGACCGAGATGTTCAGCCGGGATGACCTGCTCGGGACTTTCACCTTGGAGCGGGTGAACCCCTCGCCGGGGACCTTCGATTACAACAAGCTGCGCTGGTTCAACCAGCAGTACATCAACCACGTGCTGACGGTCGAGGACCTCACCCTGCGGGTGATGCCGTTTCTGGCAGAGGCGGAGCTGATCGGACCCGGCCCCTTCGCGCTCAATCATCCCGATTTCGCGCGAGTCGTGCCCGTGACGGCGCTGCTCAAAGACCGCATCGAAACGCTGGCGGAAGCACCGGATTTGATGGCGTATTTTCTTCAGCCCGAGCTGGAGCCGTACGATCCAGCGCTCCTGGTCCCCAAGAAGATGACGCGGGAGGAAGCCCTGGCGGCGCTCGAGGCGGTCGCCGCACTGCTGCCTGACGTCGATCTCGATGATGAGGAGGCGACCGAAGCGCGCTTCCGTAGCCTGGCCGACGCGCTGGGTCTGAAGCCCGGTAGCCTCTTCATGCCGGTGCGCGTGGCGGTCACCGGGCGTACCCAGTCTCCAGGGCTGTTCGAGACGCTGCGGGTCATCGGCGCGGAGCGAGTTCGGCTGCGCATCGCCGGGGCCATTGAGGGCCTGCGCGACTGGACGCCGGAGGAGCAGCCCGTCGCCGAAACGGCGCGCGCGGGCGTCTGAACGAGAGAACGGGGACAAGAGTGGCGCGTCATCCATGGGTTGCTGAGGCCGACAATGGGATCCGCTGGGGCATCCAGCTCGTCCTTGGCGACGCGGGACTTGGTCGGTTGCTCGATGCCGGACGCAAGGTGGAGGCGCTCGGATTCGACGGCTGCTTCATCTTCGACCATCCCGCGGTGCAAGCCGATCCCTGGGTCTGCCTTGCCGCGCTGGCCGGAGTCACCGAGCGGGTGCGGCTCGGTTCGGTGGTCAGTTGCGTGCCGTACCGGCATCCGGCGCTGATCGCGCGCATGACGGCCGACATCGACAACATCAGCCGCGGTCGGTTCATGCTCGGTCTCGGCATCGGCTGGCTGAAACCCGAGTTCGAGGCGTTCGGCGCCAGTTACGACCCGGTTCCCGAACGATTCGCGGCGCTGGAAGAAGCGCTGGAGATCATCCCCGGCGTTTGGGGCCCGGAGAAGTTCGCCTACGTCGGCACGCACTACCAGATCGGCCCCCTGCAGGTGTCGCCGCCGCCAATCCAGCAACCCCGCCCGCCCCTGCTCATCGGCGGCAGCGGCGAAAAGCGAAGCCTGAAGCTGGTGGCCAGGTACGCCGATGCCTGTAACGTCAACGACGTCGCGCACACCGAGAACGGTCTGGAACGGGTCGGCGGTCCGGACCTGATCGGGCACAAGTACGACGTGGTCCGCGGCTATTGCGAGGAGCTCGGACGGCCCTACGACGAGATCCTGCGTACGCACTTCACCCTGCGGCTGGTGCTGGCGCCGGACGAGCGCGCCGTCGCGGAGAAGGTTGCCGCCATCGGGCAGGCCGGGTCCGGCTCGCCGGCGACGCGCCGCGCGCAGCCAAGCGCCTTCATGACAGGCACGCCCGAGCAGGTCGCGCCCTATTACCAGTCGCTGGTCGACGTCGGCACCCAGTACTTCATCATGCAGGTCGACTCCGGCGACACGGAGACCATGGAGCTGCTGGCGCGCGAGATCGTGCCGCATGTGACCATGCGAGCGTGAGCGCGGAATCCTCCGAGCTACCCTGCGTTGCCAGTCAGCCCTGAGGTCGCCGAGGCGGCCTCAGCCGCCTCAGCGGCGAGACAGTAATCTGATAGACCGGCACCGTTGGAACAGGAAGGAGGTCAGTGATGGAGACTGACAGCCATCGTTTCACATTGGGCGCATTCCAGTGTGTCTCCCTCAGCGACGGCACCTTCAACTATCCGCTCGAGGCCTTCTTCGCCAACGTCCCCAGGGAGCAGGTCGAGGAAGTGCTTCGGCAGCTCGACCTCCCCACCGACCGCATCACCACCCCCTACACCTGTCTGTTCGTCGACACCGGCAGGCACCGGGTGCTCATCGATACCGGGGCCGGGAATCTCGCCGCGGCCGCGCCGACGATGTTTCCGAGCGTCGACCATGCGACAACCGTGACCGGCACGTTGCTCAGGAATCTGGAGGCGGCGGGGATCGACCGATCAACTCGTCGACACGGTCATCATTACCCACGCCCATCCGGATCACGTCGGCGGCACTCTGGATGATGACGGGACGCTCGTCTTTGGCAACGCCCGGTATGTCGTCCCCGGGGATGAGTGGGACTTCTGGATGTCCGAGGCCGCGGCTGCGAAAGCCCCGGCCCCGATGGTGGACATCGCTCGGCGCAACCTCGCGGCCATGCGCGATCGGCTGACGCTTGTCGATGATGGCGCCGAGGTCGTCCCCGGCATCCGCATCATCGCCACCGCAGGGCACACACCCGGACACGTTGCGCTGTCCATCACCTCGGACGGTGAGCAGATGCTGCACATCTCCGACGTGGTGCTCTACCCGCTCCATCTCGAGCATCCAGACTGGGTGCCGGTCTTCGACATCATGCCGGAGGAGGCCGCGGCGAGCAAGCACCGCATCTTCGACCGCGCGGCGCAGGAGCGGACGCTGGTGTTCGCCCACCATTTCCCGCCATTCCCCAACCTGGGACACGTCCGGAAGCACGGGGCGGGCTGGCAGTGGCAACCGATCCAGTCGGCGCATAGGTTCCGCGCTCGCCTGCAGCGATCCGGTGGCGAGCGGGTTGTGCAACCCGCGAAGGGGTACGGTCTGTACTTCTACGCTCGCTGCTCCAGGTGGTACGGCACGCTGGTCACGACCGTGCCGGGACGGAAGAGGAGCGCCGCCTTGATCCGCAAAGCGGTCTGGTTGTGCAGGATATGCTCCCACCAGTGGCGGGCGATGAACTCAGGAAGTACGACAGTTAGGGTGTCGTCTGGACGTTGCCGGTCGATCTCGTCGAGATAGGCGAGAAGCGGGCCCACCAGGCTGCGGTACGGCGACTCGATGATCACCATCGGGACGTCGGTGACGAGCGCTTGCCAGCTCTCCCGCATCTGCTCGATCTCGGCTTCGTCGTCCGTGATGTGTACCGCCGTAACGTTCGGCGAGATCGAGCGGGCGTAGGCCAGCGTCTGGCGCGCCACGCGGTTCACCGCGGCCACCGGCACGATCACCGTGTGCACGATCTCCTCCGACTTCAGCGGAGTCTGCGCCGCAAGCTCCCCTGCGGCCCGCGCATAGTGGCGGTGAATTGCGCGGAACATCATGATTAGGAGGGGGATCAGGAGCAAGACGATCCAGGCGCCCTTTGTGAAGTTGGTCAATCCGACGACGACCGCCACGACCCCGGTCGTGACCACACCGACGATGTTGATCGCCAGTCCGCCCTGCCAACCCGGCTCCCGCAAGCGCAGCCAGCGCATCACCATGCCCCCCTGGGAGAGCGTGAATGCGGTGAAGACGCCGACGGCGTAGAGCGGGATCATGCGCGTCGTCTCGCCGCCGAAACCGGCCAGCATCAGCGAGGAGAGAATGCCCAGGGTGACGATGCCGGTCGAATAGGCAAGCCGGTCACCGCGAAAGGTGAACTGTTTCGGCAGATAGCTGTCGCGGGCCAGGAAGTACGAGAGGCGCGGGAAGTCGGAGTACGCGGTATTCGCGGCCAGGATCAGGATCGCCAGCGTGGCGATCTGGATGTAGTAATAGGCTGGGGAACCACCGCCGAAGATGGTGCTGGCGATCTGCGAGACGACGGTCTCGTAGCCAAGGGGATCATTCGGCTCGCGAGGCACGATCCCGAACTGATTGGCCAGGAAAGTGATCCCCGCGAATGTCGCGGCCAGGATGACGATCATCCAGGTGAGGGTCGCGCGCGCATTCTTCCACTCCGGGGGTTGAAATGCGGGCACACCGTCCGAGATGGCCTCCACCCCGGTCAGCGCCGCGCACCCTCGGCTGAAGGCGGTCAGGATGAGCAGGATGCCAAGCGTCTGGGTCGTGGTTCCGATCTCGCCCGCGGACACCACGGGGGCCTGTGCCACGAACCCTTGCGATGCGGCGCGGACCAGACCGAGCGCGATCATGCCGATGATGCCGACCAGAAAGAGGTAGGTTGGGACGGCGAAGATGCTGCCGGATTCACGGATCCCCCGCAGATTGAGCAGCGTCACCAGGATGATGAAAGCCAATCCGAGCGTAACCCGGTGGTCGCGCAGTTGCGGCACCGCTGAGGTCAGCGCGGCTACGCCGGCGGCGATACTGACCGCCACGGTAACGACGTAGCCGAACAGAAGCGCGGCGCCGGCGGTAAGCGCCGGAAGTTCCCCCAAATTGTCCTTGGCGACGATGTAGGAGCCGCCACCGGCCGGATAGGCCTTGATCGTCTGCCTGTATGAGATGCCCACGATCAGCAGCAGGGCGACGATACCCGCCCCGATGGGCAGGCTGAGCGCGAGCGCCCCCACACCGGCCAGCAGCAGGACGTGCAGGATCTCCTCCGTCGCGTAGGCCACAGAGGAGAGGGCATCGGAGGAGAGAACCGCCAGCGCCTTGGTCTTGGTCAGCCGCTCGTGTGCCGCCTGCGCTGAGCTGAGCGGCGCGCCGATGACGGTGCGCTTGATCTTGCCGAAGGCGCGTCCTGCCGTGCCGCGCGCTTCGAGTGCTTCCTCGGTGGCGATCAGGTGCCCGGGCGCCGCGCGTTGGAAATCGTCCGACTGCACCCGGCAGACGCGGACATAGCGGTCTCCGAGCAGCCGCCCCTGCACGCCCTGCTTACCGACGAGGTCTCCCTGGGTGCGGGGTCCCTCCCGGCGCCGGGCGCGCACGCGCTGCGGGCGGCGCTGGGCACCCGTGGCGGTCTCATCAGTGGGAATCGCCGCGCCGTTCTCCCCGGAGTGGATGAACGCTCCGGTCGCCGCTTGCTCGACCCCGTTATCGCCTGCGCCGGCGCGATCGTCTTTGCTGGCGAAAGGTATATCGGCGTCTGCCGCTGACGGCTTTGGACGACGAGGAGGTCGAAATCGAGCGGTCGCCATTCAATGAACTCCGCGGGCTGCTCCAGCCATCGTCAACGCCGATGCATGCGCGATGAGCAGACCCGCTCGAACCGGTTCCGCAGGGCACGTTTGGGCCGAAAATGCCGGAACCACAACCTCCCAAGTGTACCCCTAGCGTCAAGTCCGGCTGGCGATGATTCTCAGGCTGGCTGGTAGCCATGCGCTCTGAACGGCTACGGTGGAGATCTCTCGGCGAGCCCTGTCCGCGCCGGTCCTGGCGTCCGACGAGGACGGCAAGACCATCAATCGCCCGTATGAAAGGAAACAGGATGAGCGTTCCCTGTACGCATCTGGATCAGATCCGCGACGTGACTCCGAGGACGCCTGACGGCTGCGAGGAGTGCCTGCAGATCGGAGACACGTGGGTCCATTTGCGCCTCTGCCTCATCTGCGGTCACGTCGGTTGTTGCGATTCCTCGAAAAACAAGCACGCCACCAGACACTTCCATGCCACCGATCACCCGCTCGTGCAGTCGTTCGAGCCGGGGGAGGACTGGCTGTGGTGCTTCGTCGACGAAGTCGCGATGGAGCCAGGACGGTGATACGAGGGTAGCGGGGTCACAGGGTGGCCGGGTGGCAGGACGAACGACTCCCTTCACACCCCGCCACCGTGAGCGAAGCGAACTACCACCCCGCCTCCACGTGCCTCGGCAGGCGCGCAGCGAGTCATCACCCCATCACCCTCGTGCACTCTTTGAAGGTGACCCGACTTACCCCATGACCTCGCGAATCGAATCCGCGATGGCATTTGCCACGTCGTCGAGTTCGGG
This sequence comes from uncultured Chloroflexia bacterium, assembly GCA_963724295.1. Taxonomy (GTDB): domain Bacteria; phylum Chloroflexota; class Chloroflexia; order Thermomicrobiales; family UBA6265; genus JACCXM01. Next base: position 121,953 of record CAVRUC010000009.1, read on the forward strand.
CTGCTGAATCGTCAGGGGCGGCGAGATGGCGATGCCGTCGTTGACCGGGCGCACGATGATGCCGCGCTCCCGCGTCGCCTTCGTCAGCCGCCCTCCGACGTTCAAGGCCGGGTCGAGCTTCGTCTTGGTCGAGGTGTCGGCGACCAGCTCGACGAAGAGCATCAGCCCCTTGCCACGCACGTTGCCAACGTTCGGGTGATCGTCCAGCCTGTCGTGCAACGCGCCGAGTAGATAGTCTCCAGCTCGACCCGCATTCTCCGGCAGACGCTCGCGCTCGATGATGTCCAGGTTCGGCAGGGCGACCGCGCATGCCACCGGATGTCCCGAGTAGGTGAATCCGTGCATGAACATGCGGTCCGGAGTGCTCAGCGTGTCCCAGATCTCATCAGTGACGCCGACACCGCCGAGCGGCACATAACCAGAGGTGATCCCCTTGGCAAAGGAGACGACGTCAGGCGTGACGCCGTACTGCTGCATGCCGAACATGGTGCCGGTCCGCCCGAAGCCGCAGATGACCTCGTCGAAGATCAGCAGGATGTCGTGCTTCTTCAGTACCGGGGCGATGGCAGCCCAGTAGCCCTGTGGCGGCACGACGACTCCGCCCGCACCCTGCACCGGCTCCCCGATCATGGCGGCGATAGTGTGGGCGCCTTCGCGCTCGATCGTCTCCTCCAGCTCGCGGACAAGAGAGGCGACGAATTCGACTTCGCTCATGCCCTCGCCATGCCGGTACTTGTAAGGCGGGGTGAGATGGACGAACCCTGGCACGTTGGGACCGAACCCCTCGTGGTAGGTCGGGATGCCGGTGGCCGCCAGCGCGCCCATGGCGATGCCGTGGTAGGCCATCCTGCGGGAGAGGATCGTGACCTTTTCCGATTGTCCCTTCAGCCACCAGTAGTAGCGGGCGATCTTCAGCGCCGTCTCATTCGATTCCGCCCCGCCGGAGGTGAACTGGAAATGGTTGAGGTCGCCGGGGAAGAGCGACGCGAGCCGCGTCGCGAGCTCGATCGGCGGTGGCGAGGCAAGGCCGAAGAAGTTGGGTACGAACGCGACCTCGCGGATCTGCGCCGCCGCCACCTCGGCCAGTTCGGCCCGGCCGTGGCCGATATTGACGTTCCACAATCCGGCGAAGGCATCGATGTAGCGCTTGCCATCGGAGTCCCAGAGGAAGACGTCTTCCCCGCGCACCATGACGAGCGGTCCGTCGTCGCGCAGGGAGCGCAAATTAGACACCGGATGGAGGAGATGCGCCTTGTCCTGAGTAACGAGCTCCGTGGTGTTCCATGTCTGTGCGACGGCCATGTTCCCTCCCATTCCCGCCAGCGGGCAGATATCGTTCCAGTCGCCCTGTGGCGGCCAACTAGATTAGCAGGAGTTGCGTCCGGATCGCGCCCGGGGCTCGCGTGCGGCGCGCATCGTGGCGCCTTCCACCGTGCCTATTGACACGCCGAGATTGCGAATCGCGGCTTCGGAGGCGCCCGCGGCGCGTGCCGGGGTCACGATCTCTCGCTCCAGGTCGGGGACCCAGCCGCGCAGCACGACACTGTCGCCTCCCGCGGAGACCATGGCTGCCTGCTCCGTGGGCAGGATGAGCGTCTCTCCGGTTGCCGCGGAGGCCACCCATCCGGAGGCGTCGAGCGTCACCATGCCGGCGACGGGGGTGAGCACCTGAGGGCTGTCAGTCGCCGCGAGCAGAACGACGCTGTCCCCGGCGAGGACGATCCGCTCCAGCGCGAAGTACGGTGTTGCCACCAGGAGCGCGCGGTCCGCCGCGGCATCGACGAGCGGAACACGTGGTATCGCCTCCGGCCGCGAACGCGGATCGATCAGGGCCAGTCCCTCGCGGTGGTGCAGCGCGCGGGCTATTCCCGAGGCGTCAACCCGGCCCCAGTCATCCAGCCGGAAGGTGACGTTGGAGGGCTGCTGGATCTCGTAGAGGAGCACACCGGCGCCAAGTGCGTGCGGAGTCCCCGCCGGGATCAGCACTGTCATCCCCGGCGCAGCGGGAACCTGACGGAGGCAACCGGCGGCCGACCCATTGGCCAGTAGGCAGGAGGCCGCAAACTCCTCCGGCGTGACCTCCGGATCGAGACCAAGGTAGATGATGCTCCCCGGCTCGGCCGCCAGGACGTGATAGGCCTCCGTCTTGCCGGTGCCGAGCCCGGCGGCGGCGGCCGCGCGATCGTCCGGATGGACCTGGATCGATAGATCCGCCTGACCGTCGATCAGCTTGATGAGTAGCGGGAAGATCGGCCGTCCTCCTGTTGCCTCTAGCCCGCGGGCGCCGATCCAGGCAGCGGGTTCGCGGCTGGCGAGCACACTGAGGGGGGTGCCGGAAAGCGTCCCGGAGGCTACCGTCGCCTCCGGCGCCGTGAGGAGGGCCTCCCCGATCGTCTCGCCGGGCGGCAGAGAAATACCCCATGCCTCCAGCAACCGGCCGCCCCACGGCTTGGCATCAAGACGCGGCTCAACTTTGACCGGCCGGACGGGCCCCCTCGTCACCCTCGTCCTCCGCTGGGCCGGCACATTCAGAACCCGGTCCGGCGCATCGTCTTGAGCTGCTCGACGATCGTGCGGACCTCTTGCGCGTCGCCGCGATTGACGACGAGCAAGGCATCCGCGGTGTCCACGACGGCGATGTTCTCCAGCCCGACGAGGGCCACCAGCCGCCCCGTCTCCGACCAGACCACGCTGTTGCGCGTCTGCGATTGCACCACATCACCCCGCACGCTATTGCCGAAATCGTCACGTTCGATCAGCTCGCCAAGGTTATTCCAGTCGCCGACGTCCGACCAACCGAACCGCGCGGGCACAACTGCTATGCGATTCGCGTGCTCGAGCACACCCTGGTCGATCGTCGACTCCGCCAATCCCGACCAGACGTCGGCGGTGACCCGCTCCTGCTCCGGGGTGCCCCACACCTGGGAGATGCGGCTCACCGCCGCGTGCAAGTCCGGCTGGAGCCGCGCCACTTCGTCCAGCAGCATCTGCGCTTGCCAGACGAACATGCTCGCGTTCCACAGGAAGCGACCCGAGGCCACATACGCCGCCGCGGTCGCGGCATCCGGTTTCTCGACGAAGCGCGCGGCGCGATAGGCCGACCCCTCCGGCGTGCTGGCGACGACGTCGTCGCTACGCTCGATGTAGCCATAGCCCGTTTCCGGCCGCGTCGGGGTCAACCCGATGGTGGCCAGCCAGCCGTCCCCGGCCGCGGCAACGGCGGTGCGCAGCGCGGCATCGAAGCGGGGAAGATCCGAGACCTCGTGATCGGCGGCAAAGCTTCCGACGATGGCGGTCGGATCACGGCGGGCGATGAGCGCGGTAGCGAGCGCGATCGCCGGCCCGGACCCGCGTGGCGACGGTTCGACCAGCACGTTGCTCTCCGGCAGCGCCGGGAGCTGGCGCGCCACCGGCGCGGCATGGGCCGGTCCACAGACGACGAGCGTCCGTTCGGGCGGTACGCTGGGTGCGAGGCGATCAATGGTTTGTTGCAACAACGAGCGCTCGCCCAGCAGCGGTAGCAGGAATTTGGGCCGGGCGGCGCGGCTGAGCGGCCACAACCGCGTCCCGGATCCGCCCGCCGGCACCACCGCCCAGAGGTTCCGGTTGCCCGGGACCGCCCGCGGCGAGCACTTTGCGCGCGATTCCTTGCTCATGCCGCCTCCCCGATGCGGAGCCGCCACGGGACGCCGCTCATTCCCCTGTAGTTTGCTCCATGATAAAGAGGTGCGTGAGGTGACGAACAATCCCCAAACAGAAGACTATGGAGTCGAGCGATGAACGAACCGGCCGCGCCCAGCAATGGACACGCTCCCCTGACCGGTCTGCGGATCGTCGCGATCGAGCAGTTTGGCGCGGGACCGTTCGGCACGCTACTGCTCGCCGATCTTGGGGCTGAGGTGATCAAGGTTGAAGACCCGGCGACAGGTGGTGACGTCGGGCGCAGCGTGCCGCCCGGCGCTGAGAAAGGCAGCAGTCTCTATTTCGAGGCCTTCAACCGGGGCAAGCGCAGCATCGCGCTCGATCTCACGAGTTCTGCCGGGCGGGAGGTCTTTTCCCGCCTCGTCGCCACCGCGGACACCGTCTACAACAATCTTCGCGGCGATCTCCCCGACCGGCTCGGTCTGACGTATGCGGCGCTGGCCGAGATCAATCCCGCGATCGTCTGCGTATCGCTGTCGGCCTACGGCCGGGAGGACGCGCGCCGAGCGGAGCCGGGTTACGACGCGCTGGTGCAAGCGGAGGCGGGGTGGGCGAGTCTCACGGGTGAACCAACCAGCCCGCCGGCTCGGAGCGGCCTGCCCATGGCCGATTACGCCGCCGGGCTCGTCGCCGCCTGTGGACTACTAGCCGGGGTCGTCGATGCCCGTCGCACCGGCCGCGGTCGCGACCTCGATACTTCACTCTTCGATACCGCGCTGGCCATGCTCAGCTATCAGGCCACCTGGTGGCTGTCGGCGGAAATCGAGACCCGGCGGCTGCCCTTCTCGGCCCACCCCAGCATCGTGCCATTCCAGTTCTTCGCCACCGCCGACGGCTTCATCGCGGTCGCCTGCGCCAAGGAGAAGTTCTTCCAGGCGCTCTGTCAGGCTATCGACATGCCGGAGCTGGCGGACGACTCCCGCTTCAGCACGTTCGCGGCTCGGCACCAGCATCGGAATGATCTCGTCCAGCTCCTCTCGCAGCGATTTCACGAGCGAACGACCGCCGCCTGGCTCGATCGGTTGCGCGGCCGGGTGCCGTGTGCGCCGGTGCGCGACCTTTCTGAGGCGCTCGAGGTGGAGGGTCTGCGGAAGCGGGGCATGCTCGCCTCGTATGAGCACTCCCAGCTCGGCACGGTGAACAGCGTTGGTCTGCCGCTGCGGATTTCAACATTCTCTCCGCGCTACCGCGCATCGCCGGCCCTCGGTGCCGATGGCGCGGATCTCCTGGCGGAGCTGGGTTACGATGAGTTGGCCGTGGCGCGACTTGCCGACGGGGGCGCCTTCGGCCGGCAATAGCGCGAGAGACGACGGGCAATCGCTCCTCGCCTCACGGTAGGCCAGTGGTTCGGTTGCATGGAGATCGCGGCAGAGCGCTTCCAGTTAGGAGCATGCGCTCACATCCAGAGAGTCGCTATGATGGTGGGACCGGGTTCAGCACCGGTCCGTCCGGCGTGTCTTCGATCGTGAATTGGACGGAGTCGGTCCCCGACGCGCAGCAGAGCGGATCGTCCGGCGCATAGCGCAGGTATTCAGCGGACACCTGATCGGCATACCAGAGGTTCACATCGGTCGCGGCCCCGGTCGTGCGCGAGTTCATCGGCACCGGCGAAACAGTGCCGGCAAAGACACCGTCGACGAAAACGAACGACTGATACCCCAGAGGGCGGCACATGCCGTCATACCCGGCCAGACCATAGATCAACGTGACTCCCCAGCCACGCTGGTACGGCAGGAAAAGACGCCAGCCCTCGGCAATCAGCGCGTCGTCCTCGGCGGTTTCGGCGGGACGTTCCCGCTCCGCGCAGGCAGGGTCAGTATTTCCGTCGATGGTGGCAGCCGCGGGTATGGCCATGCCTGGCGAGTTCCACGATGCGAAGTCACCGTCGAGCCAGGCTTCGTCCTGCGCCCAGGCGGGCGATGCGAACACGAGGGGCAAAACGATGGCGACCGCCGCCGAGATCCGGAGGATCAACGCACGCATGGAGGACTCCTTTCAGCCGGAAAATCAACCTGCCCGTATGCGGGGAGCACCCAGTCGCAACGATAGCGGTCTGACCACGCGGTGTCGATAGCGGACTAACCACGATATCGCCGATCATGTGAGTGGTTTCAACGAGGCCGCGTCAAGCGAGGGAGCCGCTCATGTCGGGCGCCAAAGAGACGAAATCGCCCACATCACTCCCTGAGAAGCACGCCAATGATTCCCGGCGAGCCGAACGGTTTCGACCAACGCTCTGGTCGGCGCTCCAGTCGCGACGAATCAAGCTGTGGCTTACCCTGGTTGGTAAGGGGTTGTTGCGGTTCAACATCGAGGTCGAGGGGTTGGAGCTCGTGCCGCGCGGCGAGCCGCTGATCGTCGCCGCCGCGCCGCATCTGAACTGGATCGACCCGTTTCTGATCCTACTGGTTCTGCCGCCGTTGCCGCGCACCTACTTCCTGGCCGCCGCCGATACTACAGGGAATCGGTGGTGGAAACGGATCGCGATCGAGTTAGCGGGCGGTATGGTGCCGGTTGCGACCAGGGGGCAGCTCAACCGGGATGGGCTGGAGCTGTCGCTGGCGATCCTCGAGCGCGGGAATCGCGTCGGCATCTTCCCGGAGGGGTGGGGAGCAAGGCCTGACCCGGCGATCATGCCCCTCAAGCGCGGCGTGGCCTTCATCAGCCAGCACTCCGGGCGCCGCGTGCTCCCGGTTGCGCTGGCAGGCACAACGGACCTCTGGCGGGGCAAGACCCTCCGCCTGCGGATCGCGCCGCCGCTCGATGCGCTTGGGCCGGGAGCCAGCCGGGAAGAGGAGCAGACCTATGTCGATGGCCTCCGTGCGGTGCTGCAAGACGCGTTGCCACCGGAGCCAGCGGAGCCACCGGACGGAAAGAAGCCATGGCGATGGCTGACGCGAGCGATGTGAAATGCAGATCGGTTGGAGATCGTGCGCGCCTGGCATGATGCGGTGAACCGGGGTGATGCCGACGCGGTCGTGGCCCTGAGTCATGACGACATCGAGGTCGGTGGACCGCGCGGGTCGGCCCGCGGTAGTGCCCTGCTGCGCGATTGGCTCGCTCGGGCAGGTATTCAGCTCGAACCCCGACGCTGGTTTGCCTCACCGACCGAGCTCGTGGTCGAGCAGATCGCGACCTGGCAGTCCCCAGATGGCACGTCCACCGATCCGCAGACTATCGCCTCCTCGTTCGCCGTCCGAGAATGGCCTGGTGACGCGGGCGGTTCGGTATGGCTCCTTGACGGAAGCGCTCGCGGCGACCGGTCTGACGTTGCGAGACGAATTGCCTGGAACGGAGAGTTGAGCGCCCAATGACCTCGGAGGAGGATTCAGGTTCATGTCTGTTGATCAGAAATCAGAGCTGCGGGACGGCAGCCGCTAATGTCTCCCGTACTCGGCGAATGAAAGTCGGACTCATCTTGCCTGACACCGAGCGGGAGATGGGTGGCGCGACGGCGCGATGGAGCGATCTCCTAATGATGGCCAGGATGGCCGAAGATCTTGGCTTTGATTCCATCTGGAACGCGGACCATCTCATCTATCGCTTCCCCGGCAAGGACGTGCAAGGACCGTGGGAGAGCTGGTCGCTGCTCGCGGCTCTGGCCGCGGTAACGTCGCGGGTCGAGATCGGCCCGCTGGTGAGCTGCACCTCGTTTCGGAACCCGGCCTTGCTGGCAAAGATTGCCGACACTGTCGACGAGATCTCCGGTGGCCGCCTCGTGCTCGGTCTTGGCGCCGGTTGGCACGAGCCGGAGTACATCGCCTTTGGTTACCCATTCGATCACCGCGTCAGCCGCTTTGCCGAGGCGATCGCCATCATCCACGGCCTGCTTCGCGCGGGAACCGTTGATTTCGAAGGAGCCTATTACAGCGCCCCGAACTGCGAGCTGCGCCCGCGTGGCTCGCGACCCGAGGGGCCTCCGATCATGATCGGTTCGACCGCGCCACGGATGCTCGGTCTGCTGGCGATCTACGGCGACATCTGGAATGCCTGGGCTCGACAGACACTCGATGAGCTGGCGGAAGACCGGCAGAAGGTTGATGCCGCGCTGGAAAAGGCGAGACGCGACCCGGCCACCGTGGAGCGGACGGTGAGCCTGCTGGTCGATCTGCCAACCGCGACCGGCCGGCCGAGTGAAGAGAAAACCGGTCTCAAGCTGCGGGAGCCAGAGGAGCTCGCCGCGCACCTGGCCAGCTACGCCGATGCCGGTATCAGCCATGTCCAGCTCATGCTCGATCCGAACACCCCCGCCGGCATCGAGTGGGCCGCGCGGAGCGTCGAAGCGCTGCGCGGTTAGACGGCAAGACGACAAGTTGGTAAGAAAGCCGATGCCCGACAGCTGATAGCCAATTGACCCTCACCCCATCACCCTATCACCCACGTTCTAATAGGTGTACAGTGAAAGCGGTTTTCGGCCAACGGCGTGGCTTTTTGGGCGCGGGCGACGCAGCCTCGCGAACCCAACGGGAGGACTGACCATGCGTCACGTTCGTGCGCTGCTTGCTCTATTTGTCGCCTGTACGCTGCTGATCTCTGGATTCCCGATCGGCGCCGCAACTCGCGTAGCCGCTCAGGACGAAGGAGCCGCGGTCCCGGTCACCGACGAGGAAAGACGCCGCGGTCGGTAGCATCACGGTGACCGAGGTCATCGACCCGTTCACCGATTTCGACCCCGCCTACCCACCGGAAGAAGGGGGTCGCTACGTCGCGGTCAATGTTGCCTTCGACGCCGACGCCGGCAATCGCTTCGATATCTCTCCCTCGGAAATCGTTCTCCAGGATGATGCCGGATTCCTCTGGAATCAGGCGAGCATGGAGCTGGTCGAGGATGCGCTGATTCCCGAGCTGTCCAGCCAGACCCTCGGCCCCGGCAGCCGCGTCACCGGTGTGGTCGGTTTTCTGATGCCGGAGGGACGCACGCCGGCGTTGGTCTTGTACCAGCCGGAGAGCAGCCGGTTCATTCCCCTGCTGAACCTGACCGGGGAGGAACCGCCGGCGCCGGGCGAGAGCGTCGCGACCGTCGATTCAGAGGGTGGTAGCGGATCGGTGACCGTTACCGAGGTCGTCGATCCCTTCGAGGACGTCGACCCGAGCCAGGCTGCTCCAGAGGACGGTCGATTCGTGATGGTGACGCTGGCCTATGAGAACACCAGCGATGGTCGATTCTTCGTCGAGCCATATGGGCTGCTCCTGCGCGACACGAACGGCAATCTCTGGAGCGCGACGAGTGTGACCCGTCTCGAGGAGTCCGAGCTGGTCCCGGACATCACCAGCGCGCAGCTTGCCCCGGGCGACCGGCTCTCCGGCGCGGTCGTGTTCGTGGTGCCTGAGGGCGCTGGCCTTGCCGGCATCTATACCAGCCCGGTCAGTGGCCAACTCCTCCAGCTCGCCGATCTGGAGAGTGGTTCCGATGCCGAGGCGGGAGCCGAAGACAGCACCGACGACGAATCCGCAAGCACTCCGATTGCCTCGCTGGCGGCCGGAGCCTGCGCGGATCTCGAGCCGTGGCTGGCAGACGCGCGCGAGCGAATCCAACGCGCGGGCGCGATGAGTCTCGAAGACGCGACGCTGGAGGACCCCGACAGCCTGGCGGAGCATGTGGACGAGTACGCGGCGATGGCCGAGGAGCAGCTCGCCGACCAGGCGCCGCCGGAAGCCGAGGCGGCCGCCAAGGCGCTCGGCGCCACGCTTCAGGCCTACAGCGACTCCATCGACCAGATCCTGGGTGCGAACGACCCTGGCAATGACGTGGCCCTGGAGCTCACCGAGGGCATGAACACGTTCAATGATGCTGGATCGCGGCTCAACGAGATCGAAGCAGAGTTGGACCGGGTTGCGGCGGACTGCGGTCTGTCTTGATCGTCGCTTCACCGGACCAGATGAACCATTGCGCCGGGCGACCGGGCCGCTGGCCGGATGAATGGCGAGGTCGATGACGGACGACACGTCTCCGCACACCGTGGTCTTTTTCCGGAGGGCGCCTTCGGTCCCACCAATAACTGCGTCGGGATCGCGAATGTCCTGCGCCAACGCGGCCACCGGGTGGTCTTCGTGGTCGAGGAGTCATTCGCCGGGACGCTGGCGGCAGCGGCAAAGGGGTTCGAAGAGCGGTTGATGCGCCCGCAGGTGCCACCCGAGGTGCCGGAAGAGCCGGGTCAGTTCTGGAAGGACTTCATTCGCGATACAGCTCCTCATTTCCGCAAGTCGACGACAGAGCAGCTCGAATCGCTGATCCTCCCCTTCTGGGAGCAGTTGGTTTCATGGATCTCACATTCTTCGCGCGTGGGCTGGCAATTGGCTTTGCCATCGCCGCTCCGGTCGGCGCGATCGGTCTGCTCTGCATCCGGCGCACGCTCGCCGATGGCCGCCTGGTGGGGTTTGTCTCCGGGCTGGGAGCCGCGACCGCTGATGCCTTCTACGGCGCCGTGGCGGCACTCGGCCTGACGGCGATCTCGTCGGCAATCGTCGATCATCAGGGCACGGTGCGGCTGGTGGGAGGAATTTTCCTCTGCTATCTCGGCCTGCGTACGGCACTGAGTCACCCAGCCGTGGCGGCGAACCCAGGAGCAGCGCGCGGGCTAGCGGGAGCGTTCGGATCGACGCTGGCGCTGACCCTGACCAACCCCACGACGATCCTCTCCTTCGCCGCGGTCTTTGCCGGTCTCGGGCTCGGCACGACATCGGGCGACCGTGGATCGGCCGTCCTCATGGTCTGCGGCGTCTTCCTCGGGTCGGCGCTCTGGTGGCTCCTGCTCAGCGGCGCGGTCGGGTTCTTCCGCCGGGCGCTGACTCCCGAGCGGCTGCGTTGGGTGAACCGGCTCTCCGGAGCGCTCCTTGCCGGGCTCGGCGTCGTTTCGCTCCTCAGCCTGGTGCGATGAGTTGGCCGCATCGCAAAACGCGGCTAGTCATCAATGTCCTACGTCGCGCCGACGGCGATCATCAGCCCGTCCTGCGGCATGGCGGGAGCGCTGGTAATGAAGAGGATTGCGCCGCCGTGGGGCGCGCTGATCTCGGCCAGCGTATCGCCATAGAGATTGCCGATGCGGCCGATGTTCTGCCCTTCACGCACCTGCGCGCCGACCTCGACCGACGGATACCACATTCCCTCCACCGGCGATCTCAGCCAGGTGAACTGATCGATCTCGACCGGCTCGGAAGGCCGGACCTCGCCGTCGAGCATGCCGAGGGAACGCAACGCGTTTCCGATGCCATCGACCATCATCTGCGTCTCGGGCTCGGTCAGGAGCCCCGAGCTGCCGGCCTCGGCGATGATGCTGGGGATCCCCGCCGCCGCCGCCGCGTGCGCCGTCGTGCCGCCGATACCGCCCGGCTGCGGTCGTGAGGCGACGAGGTAGGGCAACCCGAAGGCGCGTCCCAGGGCGACCGACCGCGCGTCGACGTCCTCGTTGCCGCTGACGCTGTAGATCGAAAACGGGATGAGCGCCTCGACCATGTCTCCGCCGTGGAGGTCGATGAGCACGTCGGCCAGATCGATCACCGCCTGAAAGATGGCGTCGTCCATGACCTCGGAAAAGGTGCCATTTGGGTCTCCGGGAAAGAAGCGATTCGGATTCTTGCCGTCGATCGGGCAGACGAACGGCGAGCGCGGCAGAAACGCCGGCACGTCGATCAATGGCATAGAGACGACGGTCCCGCGCAATCTCGACGGATCGAGTTTCCGCGTAAAACGAATATTCGACTCTATGGCCGGGTACTCCGCCGGATGGACGCCGGAGATCAGGGCCACATGAGGCCCGTCCTGCGCGCCACGGACCACCGTGTACGGCCAGGTCCACTCCATTAGATCGCGATGGGAGAAGCGGAGGTTTCCGCGCCGCACGGTCCCGGGTGCAGGAAACGCGATGGTATCGAGCGCGTCCGCGTCCTGACGAGGAAAGTTCGGTTCCTGGCTCATAGATCCCCTTGCCTTGCCACATCATCCGGTCGACGGAAGGGCTCTCTGTGCGACACGGGAAGCTGCGACCGCCGTCTGCTTTCGGCGCCGAGAAAGATGTCGTTGATGGTAGCAGACACCTCTGCCCTGTCCTCGAACCGTTGCCGGGTCTCTCAGTTCGCTAAAGAAACCGGCTGAAGGGCGTTGCAGACGCTGCCGGGCTGCGATTCGAGAGAGCCGGCGTCGATGAACGAAATCGAGGGAGAACCGATTACCGCAGGCGTGGGTCGAGGGCGTCGCGCAGGCCGTCACCGAAGAGGTTGAATGCCAGCACGGTGATGAGAATGGCAAGTCCGGGGAAGAAGCCGAGCCACGGCGCGTCGCGCAGGTACTCCCGGCCGGAGGTGAGCATCACGCCCCAGTCGGCGTCCGGCGGCTGCGTACCCAGCCCGATGAAGCTGAGGCCGGCGGCGTAGATGATCGCTTGCCCGATGGAGAGCGTGGAGAGGACGATGATCGGCGCCCAGGCGTTCGCCAGCACGTGCCGGACGAGGATCCGGCTGGTCGGCTGGCCCATTGCTCGTGCGGCCTCGACGTACTCCTTCTCCTTGATCGAGAGGACCGAGCCGCGCACGATGCGGGCGAAGGCCGGGATGTAGACGATGGCGACGGCGATGACCACGTTCTGGATACCGGGACCGAGAATCGCCATGATGCCGATCGCCAGCAAGAGCCAGGGAAACGCCAGCAGCACGTCGATCACGCGCATCAGAACTTGATCGATACCCCCGCCAAAGTACCCGGCCACCAGGCCGAGACTGACGCCGACGATGAGGGCGATCACCACCGGAACGATCCCGACGCCTAGTGCCACCCGGGTGCCGATCAGGATGCGGCTGAAGACGTCTCGCCCAAACTCGTCGGTCCCCAGCAGATGCTCGCTGCTGGGAGCCTCCAACTTGATCCGGAACGACTGGTCGTTCGGCGGGTGAGGAGTCACAGACGGGGCAATGATCGCGACTACGATCAGGATTGCGACCACCGCCAGACCGGCGAGCGCCGCGCGATCGCGCAACAGCCGGCGCCAAGCGTCTCGCCACAGCCCGGCCGAGACTCGCTCGACGCGATGCAGCTGCGGCTCCAGCGCGAGCGAACCCGGCGCGGCCACGGCGATGGCCGGATGCCCTCGCCCGGTTGCGGTCGATTGGACGTTCGCGTCGATCGCCATGCCGTGGGTCCTAGCTCACGAGGAGGGTGTTAGGGTGATTACTCGCTGCGCTCGTGGTGATGGGATGGCTGTTCGCTGCGCTCACGGTGGCTGGGTGGCCGGGTGACGGGAATCGTTCCTCCTGCGACCCAGCCACCCCGCGACCCTGCCACCCATTGACCCATCATCACTTTCGCAGCGCCCTAAGCGTAGTGGATACGGGGGTCGATCGCGGCGTACGCCACGTCGACCAGCAAGTTGATCAGGACGAACGCCACCGCTACCACCAGGACCGTGCCCTGGATCACCGGGTAGTCACGAGCGCCGATCGCGGCCACCACGTATCTGCCCAGACCCGGGCGGCCGAAGACCGTTTCCGTGAGGAACGCCCCGGAGATGAGCGAGCCGAACTGGAGACCGATCGCGGTCACGATCGGGATCAAGGCGTTCTTCAACGCGTGCCGGATGACGACCAGCCGATCCTCCAGCCCCTTCGCGCGTGCCGTGCGCAGGTAATCCTGGCCGAGCACCTCGAGCATCGACGAGCGCGTCATGCGAGCGATGATGGCCATCGGGATCGTCGAAAGAACAAATGCCGGCAGGAGGAGATGGTGCAGACTGGAGCGGAACGCCGTCCAATTGCCGGTCAGCACGCTGTCCAGGACATAGGCATCGGTGATGCGATCGAGACGAATGCCCGTGCTGATGATGCCGCCGATAGGGAAGAGACCGAGGCGAAAGCTGAGGATGTAGATGAGCACGATCCCAGCCCAGAAGACGGGGGTGCTGATGCCGATGAGCGCTACGAACATCGTGCCGTAGTCGAGCGGCGTGGAGCGATGCGTCGCCGCAATGATGCCGGCCGGGATGCCGATGACGAGCGCGATCACGAGGGCGGCGACGCTGAGCTCGATCGTCGCGCCGAAGAACTGACGAAGCTCACCGGCGACGGGCTGGTTGGTGCGGATCGAGTCGCCGAAATTGAGCGTGAAGGCGGCCTTCAGGAAGTAGGCGTATTGGACCGGCAAGGGTTGGTTGAGACCGAGCTCCTCGCGGATGCGCGCGACCTGCTCGACGCTCCCCTTGTCGCCGGCCATGGCCGTAGCGGGGTCACCGGGGATCAACTGGATCATGATGAACACGGCGGTCATGATCCCGAGGAGCACCGGGATGGCGAGAAGCAGGCGGCGGGTGACGTATCGGGTCATCGTCGTGCCGTAAGCATAGGCGATTCAATCGCTGGACAGGGTCGCCCCGGATGCTCATCGCTTCCGCTATACGTGCGCGCAGGAGCGGGCTTACGGCAGGCGGTCGCCCCTCTCCCAGCGCTGGGAGAGGGGTCGGGTGAGGGCTCGTCTACGCCTTGCTGACACCGGCGAAGTAGTAGATGTACGTCGGCTGCAATTGGAAGTCGGTGATATTTGCTCGCGTCACCACCTGATGCATCTGGTAGCCAAGGAACACCCACGGCGCATCATCGACGATGATCTGCTCGGCCTGCTGGTAGAGCGCCTTTCGCTCCTCCATGTCTGAGACGCGCACAGCCTCGACGAGCAGGTCGTTCACCTCGGGGTTGTCATAGAAAGACGTATTCCCCGCCCCCTTGCTCGGACCGGCCAGGAGCGTGGCGAGGAAATTGTCCGGGTCGCCGTTGTCGCCCTGCCAGCCGCCCAGCGCGCATTGGTACAAGTCAGCGCGGCGGTCGGCGCGGTACTGCGTCCACTCGGCGGTCTGGATGTCTGCCTGAACGCCGACCTCCGACCAGTACTCCTGGACAGCAGTCGCCAGGCGATCGCCGACCGGGTTGTAACCACGCGGGATGGTGTAGGCCATGAAGGTAAAGGTCAGCGGGTTGCTCTCGTCGTAGCCAGCCTCGGCCAGGAGCTCGATGGCCCGGTCAGGGTCATATGGATACGACTGCAGATCGGGATTGAACGCCCAGTCAACCGGGGGCAGCACGCCCCCCGCCGGCACCATGTTGCCGTTGTAGAGGCCGTCGGATAGCTCCTGTTTGTTGACGGCGTAGTTCAGCGCCTGCCGGACCTCCTTCGAACCAAATGGCTCTTTGCCGACATTGAGCTCAATCATGTTGGTGTTGAGCCCGGCGTCCTCGACGACAACCAGATCGGGGTTCTCTCGCGTCTTTTCGACGTCCTCGGGGATGAGCGCCCAGGCGATATCGATCTCGCCTGCCTCGAGGGACTGGAGGCGGGTAGAGCTTTCCGGAATAACCCGCACGATGAATTGCTCGACCTTAGGCGCACCGCCCCAATAATCCGGATTGGCCTGGAGCACCATCTGGCTGTCGCGCGTCCAGTCGTCCGGGCTGGCCAACCGAAAGGCGCCGGTCCCGGACGGGTTGGTGATCAGGTAGTCGAGCCCCTGGGCAATCGCGGCCGGGCTTGGAATACCGGCAATCGGGATAGCCAGGTTGGCCAGCAGCGGCGCGTATGGCTCCGGGAGGGTCATACGGACCGTAAACTCGTCGACCGCCTCAACGGTGTCGATCCAGGTCGTGATGAAGTCCGCGATGTAGACCATGCGGGTCGCGTCGTATTGAGAGTCAGGTGACTCTTCATCGATCGAGTTGTACCAGGTGACGACGGCGTCGGCGTTGAACGGCTCGCCGTCGTGGAAACTCACCCCCTGGCGCAGGTTGAAGGTGTAGACGAGTCCGTCCTCGGAAATCTCCCACGATTCGGCGAGTCCGGGGCGGATCGTCGTTGCGCCGAGATCGTAGAGCACCAGGCAGTCATAGACGTTCGAGGCGACGATATAGCCTTCCTGGGTATCCGTTGTGCGCGGGTCGAGCTCGTCGACGTCGGTGCCGACGCCGAAGATGATCGCGTTCGCCGCGTCCTGGCGAGCGAGCGCGCTTCGCAGTGGCATCGCGCCACCGCCGGTGAGATCGCCCAGGGCGGCGGCGCCGGCGGCCGCGCCGGTCATCTTCAAGAGATCGCGGCGACCAAGGCGACCGCGGAGCGGATCGATGCGGGACATCAGGGCATCCTCCTCATGACGGCTTCGTCATCGTTCGGTTGACCGCGCGCCGCGGTCGTGATTCTTGAGTGCGGTTAGGGTGCGCCCGCAGCGCGCAGATGTCAAGGAACGAGCGTCGCCTGGTCTCGTTGTTCAGCCGGGCTTTAATTGCGTAGACCGTGGATCCTCCAGTGGGAACGTTCGTGAAGATCTCAGCTCGGCTCGCCCTTGCGATCATCATGTGAACCACGCTGGCGAAGGAGTCCCCATGGTGACGATCCGTCCAATCCAGCCGGATGATGAGCCGTTTCTGTGGGACATGGCCTGGGAGGCGATGGCCGCGGACGCCGGGATGCGGTGCGTTAGGGCGGGAAGCCGCCTTCGCGATGCCGCACGTGCGTCGATATCTCGACGGCTGGGGACGGGTAGGCGACGCGGCAGTCGATCGCCGTTGTCGAGGATGGGCAGCGCCTCGGGGCAGCCTGGTACCGCCTTTTCCCAGCCGAGGACCCGGGCTGGGGCTTCGTAGCGCCGGACGTTCCAGTGATCGGTATCGGCGTCGCAATCACAGCGCGCGGCAAGGGCGTTGGGAGCGCGTTGCTGGATGCCCTCCTGACGCTGGCGCGGGAGCAGGGGTACCGAGCCGTCAGCCTGTCTGTAGATCGCCAGAACCCCGCCCAACGACTGTATCAGCGAAAAGGCTTCCGTGACGCCGGCGTCTCCGATCCAACCGACACGTCGCTGACCATGATTGCCTACCTTGTAAAACGCAAGCCCCAGATCGTGCGGCTCGTTGGGTTGACACTGTTGGCCCCGCGGCTGGTTACCAGCGGCGACGATGGCAAAGAAATCGCCGTTTGTTCGACCGAACGATTCATGAGCGGCGAGATCTACGGCGGACACCCCTCGGCGATCCACGAGCGAAGGACCTGGAGCTTGTCCTCGCCCCAGCTCCCGTCGCATGGCATGGTGCCGTCCTCGAGTCGCTCCAGGATCAGATCGGCGTTGGCTTTGACGTCGTCATAGGACCAGAGATCGAAGGCAAAGTCCATCGAGGACCGGTCCTCTTCACGAAACAGCGGTTTGACGTCCGTGGCAAAGCTCATTGCGCCTCCCGATCCGGGCGTGTCGTGATGAGCTGGAGTGTATCAAGGTTGTCTGGCGGCAACGGGTGCACCAGATGGTTCCCGGAATCGGTTTCATTATCAGGTAGATGTGTTGAGATTTCGCTGGAATGGGGCGGTCAGGATCTCGATCGCCACGTCAATTGACGTCGCAACTGAGCGCCAATCGTTCTCGACACATTGTTGGCTACGCCTACTCGCTACACCTGCTCCCCTACCAGCCGGAGCACCTGCGTCACTACTTCATCGAGGGAACCACTGGTGTCAACCACGTACCCGGCGCCTCTTCTCAGCATCGGTTCGATGGACTGGATGAAATCGAGGACGCGAGCGACCTCCTCCGGGCGTTTCCCATACGGATTGTTGGTCCTGGTAGCCAACCGCTCGACGATCACATGAGCGGGCGCGGTGAGCAGAATGATATGGTCAAACTGCGGGTAGAACTTCCCCTGGTTCGGAGCGCAGCCGCCGAGGAAGAGCATGTCGGCGTTAGCTTTTGACAGGAGGTCTTGAATGCGGTCTTCCCGCCATACCCAGTCCAGCCCGGGATCGAGGCCGGTCGGCTCATCGACGGGAACGCTCACCAATTCGGACAACCCGTCGTAGTCGGTATCGACGGCTAGATAGCCGCGTTCGGCCAGTCTCTCTATGACTGTCGACTTCCCGACCCCGGACATGCCAGTGAGAAGTACGCGTTTCACATCAACACCATCACGTGCACCCGAGTCCAGAGGCAACCGTTCACCGCGGGTTCTTTGCGGCAGGAGCCATTGTCGTTGGCGCTCAAATTCCATGGAGACGTTTCCTGGCACACGATTTGCGGGCCAGCCCCGTGGAAGAGGTTGAATCGTTCAGCCTCGAGAGGAAGGAGCGATCAATGGTCGTTGTTCGTGGAGATGGAAGTGAGTGCCACGGCCGGTTGCGGCGGGGGCTAACGCGGGTGACCGGCCTGACACTAGGCATCGCCATGTTGGGCACGATTGGACTCTCCGGCACGCTGGCCCAGTCCGATGACGTCGCCGCCGGTACTGATGCCGAGTCCATCGTCAACAGCATCATCGAGCAAGTCTTCGCCGAGATCTTTGGCGGCGTCGTAGTCGACGACACCGCTGACTCCGGTGGCGACCTCAACATCGGTGGCAGCTCCGGCAGCACTGTCACCATGGGCGGCGGTAGTGGCGGCATCACCGTCGGTGACAATACCGGAGGCTGATCCGGAATCCCGCTGAGCCTCTCTCTATCGTCTGAGCTACTCCTGGCCCGCTTTCCAGTTCGATGGAAGGCGGGCCAGGAGCGAATAAAAGAGGGTCAGGCGCTCGTGGGATCGGTTGGGTCGGTTCCGTTGGCGACTTCGTCGCCATCTCCCACGCCGTCTGCGTCGGTGTCGGTGAGCAGGGGATCCGTGCCGGTCGCTGATCCCGGCTCGAAGCCGACCTCGGCAAAGTCACTGAGGCCATCTCCGTCGCTATCAGCGAGCTCGGGATTGGTACCAAGCTCCGCTTCCTGCGCGTCGGTGAGCAAATCTCCATCGGTGTCGATCGTTGGCTCTCCAGGTGGCACGCTGGCGGGGTCGTTCGGATCGGTGCCGTTGGCCACCTCCGCGTTGTCGCCGAAGCCGTCCCCATCGCTGTCGTAGAGCAAGGGGTCCGTCCCCGCGGTAACCTCGGCGCCGTCGAGCAACCCGTCTGCGTCGCTATCGGGATTGACCGGGTCGGTGCCGAGCTCAGCTTCCTGGCCGTCGCTCAGACCGTCCTGATCCGAATCGACGTCGACTGCCGGAGCAGCCGGAGTGTAGATCACGTTCAGGATCGCTTCGGGATTAGTTTCGTCGACGACGAATGTCCAGCCGTTCCCGGAACCGCCAAGGCTTCCCCGCACGTCGGACAGCTCGTAGCCCTCAGGCGCCGCGATCCCTCCTGGCTGCAGGAAGTACGTGCCGAAGGGAAGTCCACCTTCTTCTCCCCAAACCCAGTTCGCCCCATGAATGCGCACCGGAATCGCACTCGATGCGTCTGTCGTGAGCACGACCGGTCCGTCGATGACGACTCCAGTGGCGTCACCCAGCTCACATTCGGCGGCCGGATCGCCCGGGGCGCCCGGGCAGAGATAGACAGAGACCGCGACCGTGCCCTCGTTCTCACCGCGGAGATCCTCGGGGATCACATACCAGCGGCAGGTGACGGCATCGCCATCGTCGAGCGTAAGTGTGGCGCCAGGAATGTCCGTCTGTGGTGCCGAGGATGGCACCGACCCGGCGTCGGCCGTGCACTGCACGACCTGGGTCGCAAACTCTCCCGGCACCCCACCGGTCAGGGTGTAGGTGTCGGGGGCAAGATCGACAAAGGTGACCGTGCCATCCGCCCCGGTCGTGGCCTGGCCCGAGGAGCCCGTCGCGGCGCTCAGGTCGAAGGCAATATCCGCCAGCGGCTCGACGCAGTCCGCGGCGTAGTCTGTCTCCTCATAGGCGCCGGGGCAGGCAAGCGCCTGCACGAAGAGCGACGCCGGCGTAGCAGTCGGGGTCGGCGTGGCCGCCTCCTGGGGCAGCTCCAGCAGAACCTCCGGGCCGATGACAGCGGTCACGATCGTGGCTGCGCCATCGACGGCGCTGACGGCCACATCGCCACCGAGACCCGCACCCTGACCCGCGGTCAGCCGTACCGGCTCCGCCTCGGGGTTGTCGGCCGGTACCAAGTCCACCGCGCCGAAGGTGACGAGCAGGAGCGTTGGGGCCGCATACGACTCCAGCTCCAGAACGACAGACGCGTCCCCGTCGAGAACCTCGCGCACCAGATCGAGGTCACGCGTGCCGCCGGGAGAGGCGAAGGGCTCCCCGATGAAGGCCAGCTGATCGTCGCCCGCGTCGCCGACGTCGCCGGCGGCGACCAGGTCGATGCGGTAGGAGGAAACGGGGGCGTCGCCGAGCGGAGCTTCCTGATACGTCGCCGGCGCGGACAGGAACGTCGCCTCGCCGGCCGCCAGCCGGGTCGGTCTTGTGGCGTCGACATCGTTCACCAGGAGCGTGCCCTGGTCCACCAGAATGAACCCGGGGACGTCACGGTCTGTCCGATCAGACGCCGCCGCGGTGGATGCCAATCTGACGCGCCAGCCGACATCGCCAACGGGCAGCGCGGTCACGCCTTGGGCGATGACTGATGCCTGCCCGCGCGCCGGCGACGGCACGTCCTCACTCTGGCCGAAGGCGACGCCGATCCCGACCGCGCTACCGACGATCAGCGTGAGCAAACCGACCCATAACGCGACCAGGCGACGCGCGGGTATGTACAACTTGCGATGCAAGGAATGCCTCCTCCCAGGACGATCCGATTTCTGGCGCTACAACGAACGGATCACGGAGGATGGTTTCTCACTCGTACCTGAGCTGCTTCGCCGGTGGGCTCAGTATCGCGTCATAGCGAACCTGTCATTCCGAGCCCGCAGGCGAGGAATCTCGTCTCAGCCTCAGACGTCGAGATTGTGACCATCACGCCCCTTCACGCTCTGGAACGACTCGAGCCGGTCGGCGAGATCGATCTCCTCCATGCTGTAGGCCATGGATGGCGCCAGCCGGCGCACGAGCGGATCCCACTCCGAGCGGAGCGTGACATAGCGTTCGGCCCCAAGCCGCGTATCCGGCACCGTCCGAATCCCCGCCTGTTGCAGCCGCGAGATAGCGCGGTGATAGCGATCGCGCCAGCGATCGAGTGTTTGCGAGTCGGACGCGGTACGTCCTTCAGGGGTTGTCGCCGGCAGAAAGGTGTCTGTGAGGATCGTCACCAGCGTGAGAGAGGATCTCTGAAGTTGAGTCACTGCCGCTGAATTGGGGAGCCAGCCGTAGCACTCCTCGTCGAGGGCGCTTTCAATCAGCGAGACGGTGTCGAGCGCCACAAGCGTGAAGTGGGACACGGCGTAGGCGGGATTCCGGAAGCGAAAATAGAACAGCGCCGGGTAGAAATGATGCGCCTCCTTCACCGCGGTCATCGACCCGGCAATGGTGCCCAGGATAGAGTAGCCGCCCTCGAACTTACCCTGCGGTCCCAAGCGAGCCAGGAGCTCTGCCGCATCTCCCGTGGCGTCGGAGGCATGATCGATCTGCAACCCGAGCGTGTTGCGTCGTTGCAGAGCGGTGTAGACCTGCGCCAGAAACGTCAGCGTTAGCGAGATCGCCGCCAGGCCGACAAGCGACGTGAACAGGTAGAAGAGGCGGAACGATCCGGTCCGCGGTGTGAAGTCGCTGGCGCCGACGATGGTCATGCTGCTGCCACCGGCGTACAACGCGGCAACAAAATCCCGCGGGGTCGTGCCGCTGCTCGTGGTGACATCCGTCCCGAGCGCGGGGTGGATGATCAGCGCTGTCCCCAGCGTCAGGCCAAACGCCCAAACCACGAGAATCACCACCAGGATCACCGGCCCGCAGGCTGAGAGCACAGCGATGCGGTACCGGCCCGTCACCGGAGCCAACGTACGAAAGGCACGCCAGGTCAGGTGCGAGACGCGGCCGCTGAAGAGAGTCGCACCAATGCGCGCATACAGCACCGTAAGAAAGATATCCACGAGGACGACGGCCAGCACGGCAGCACCAACGACTGACTCGATCACGTGCAGCCCCTACAGAGCTACGCGCTGAACCGGGAAACCGGCACGTTACCGCAACAACACCGGCAGGTTGCCGATGTGGATGCGGAAGAGGGCGTACGGTTTCTGCCGCAGATCCTGGCCCTGGTGATAGCGCGGTTGGCGGTGGAGTTGATTGGCGGTGACGTAGAGGTAGCCGTTCGTGGCGACCGACATCGTGTCTGGCCAGAGTAATCGGGGATCGTGGGCGATCGTCTCCCAGAGCCCGTCCCGGCCGCGACGGAGAATGGCGTTGTGCTCGTAGTTCGTGGAGTAGATGAAGCCGTCCGCATCTGATTCGAGGCCATCCGAGGCGCCACCGCGATCTCCCTCGTCGACTACCGAGGCGACGACCGCGGCCTCGTCATGAGAGCGGTCGACAAGCATGTCGACGGCGACACTGTAGAGCCGGCGACTTCCCAGCGGGCAGTAGAAGAGGCGTTCGCCATCGGCGCTAATAGCGATGCCGTCCGAGCCCATTGCCGGTCCGATCTGTGCCGAACCATCTGCATGACGCTGCAGGAATGGCTGTCCTTCCACCAATGGCAAGAAGGTCTGAAGCGTCTCAGGCTTGGTCGAGGGATGGTCATGCAGGCGGCGCCAGCTCTCGCCTGAGCCGAGATCGACCACGATGATGCCGTTAGGGCCGTCTTGCGACGAGTCGGTGACGAAGGCCATGCCCGCGGATCCCCGCCGCAAGTCGAAGCGGACGTCGTTGACATAGCTCGTCGGCAGAGCTACGTCCCGCGGGAAAAGAACAGTCTGCACGACGCGATCCGTCTCCAGGTCGACGCAGACGAGCTTCGGTCCTCCTAGCTCCGTCGACTGGAACATGATGCTGCCGGTGTCGAGGATCCAGAGCCGGTCGGCGGGATCGACGACGACACTCTGCACCGAGACCAGCGTCGAGGCCTGATCCTGCATGTTGGTCTGGTTGATGTCTTGACTCGGATAGGCGACGGTCTGCCCATCTCGCACTTCGGCGACGGTGTACGCAACCTCGTCACCCCACTTGGGAAAGTTGACGAAGATCCGACCCGTATGCGAGACGGTGACTCCAGTCAGCATGGGGCCATCAAAGGTGGCGACGAGTTCGAGATCGCCAACAGACTTCTCCGTGGAGAGGTCCTGCCGGACAGGCATCGTAGTCGTGGACATGGAGTGAACTCCTCGGAGAGTGAAGCGCTCGGACATCAAACCCGAGCGCTTCGCAGGGCTTCAATTACGCCTTGAGCACGACCTTTTCGCAGTTGTCGCGCTTGTTCTTGAAGATGTCATAACCGTGGGAGGCCTGCTCCAGCGGCAGTGTGTGGGTAATGATGAATGTCGGGTCGATATCTCCGTTCTGGATGTGCTCCAGTAGCGGCTGCATGTAGCGCTGGACATGACACTGCCCGGACTTGATCGTCAGCGAGCGGTTCATCACCGCCCCCATCGGAAAGCGATCGATGTAGCCGCCATAGACGCCGATCACGGAGACGGTGCCACCGTTGCGGCAGGCCCTGATGGCTTCCCGCAGTGCCAGCGGCCGGTCCGTCTCCATGCGCGCCGCGTGCATGGCCCGGTCGAAGGCGAACATCGGACCGTGGCCGTGAGCCTCCATCCCGACCGCATCGATGCAGGCGTCCGGACCCCGGCCGCCGGTCATCTCCTTCAGGGCGTCGATGACGTCAACCTCTTCATAGTTGAGCGTCTCCGCTCCGGCCTTGTCCCGCGCCATCTGCAACCGATAGGGGAAGCGGTCGATGGCAATCACCCGCTCGGCGCCGAGCAGGAAGGCGCTGGCAATGGCGAACTGACCGACCGGTCCGCACCCCCAGACGGCGATGGTGTCGCCGGGCTGGATGTCGCACATCTCCGCGCCCATGTAGCCGGTCGGGAGGATGTCGGAGAGGAAGAGGACCTGCTCATCGCTCATGCCCTCGGGCACCTTGAGTGGTCCCACATCGGCAAAGGGCACCCGGGCGTACTCCGCTTGGCCGCCAGCGTATCCCCCGGTGAGATGCGAGTAACCGAAGACACCCGCCCCCGCGTGCCCCCACAGCTTCTCGGCCATCCAGGCGTTGGGGTTGGAGTTCTCACAGACTGAGTACATCCCCTTCTGGCAGGCGAAGCAGACGCCGCAGGCGATGGGGAAGGGCACCACCACCCGATCGCCGACTTTCAGCTTGCTGACACTCGGTCCGACCTCGACGACCTCCCCCATGAACTCGTGGCCCAGGATGTCGCCCGGCATCATGGCCGGCACGTATGCCTGCAGCAGGTGCAAATCCGACCCGCAGATCGCCGTCGAGGTGATCTTGACGATCGCATCCTGGGAGTTGAGAATCCGCGGGTCCGGCACTTCCTCGACCTGGACATTGTTCGGGCTTTTCCAGACGGTGGCTTGCATCAGGTTCTCCTGGTGTGCTCATTTTCTCGATGTCCTGGCAGGATGCCAGGACGACCGGCTGCAAGATTTGTCACATCTGCGTCGCCGAGACTCAGGCGGTGCTCACTGAGGTACTGACTCCGGACGGGATCTCGCGTGGCGGCTGCGCCGGGTTAGGACCCGGGATGATGCTGTCGTCGGAGTGAACGATCTCACCCAGCTCGACCAACTGCTTGAAACGCCGGAGGTCATTGCCGATCTTGGTGCCCAGGGCTTCGGCAAAGATGCTGGCGATCTTCTTGCCGACCTCCCCGCCCGGTGGACTGAAGCGGGCATCGAAGATCACTTGCGTGCCGCGATTCCCGGGAGCCGTACGGAAGCGCACTACGCCCTGCGCGGTGACGCTCGCCCCGTCCGCGGTTCGCCAGACGATCTGCTCGTTGGGGCGGCTATCGGTAATCTGGACATCCCACTCCAGGTTGAGGCCGGCAGGGGCGGGGAGGCGCCAGTGTGACTGCCGGTCCCCGGTGATCTGGACAGTGGCGGCATCACTCATGAAGCGGGGCAGACTCTGGAAGCCGTCCCAGTAACCAAAGACTTCGTTGAGGGGGGCCTGCACCGTGACGGCGGCGGTGGCATGGACGTCGCGGTCTTGCATGGCTTCATACGGCGCACTCGGTTCTGCCGTCATCCTGGTGCTGGCCAGCAGATCAGCGGCGGTAATGCCCAGGACGGCCATCGTCGCGGTGGCGACACGATTTCGATCAGACCGCGGGGAGTCCATGGCCGACTTGAGCAACGCGAGGTCCATGGCGTCGCCACCGACCCGGCTCCAAAGCCACGGCGTCGGCTTAGTCTGGGCGAGAATGCCAAACCCGCTGGCAATCTCGCGCGCGCCAACCAGGCGCATGACCTTCTGGTCGTCCTCATCCCCGGGGAGGCCGATTAGCTGCGCTACGCGGGCCGGAGCCGCAATCTGGGCGAGCCCGAGTCCCAGGCTGAACCAGCCAAGGGCCTTGGCCATCTGCGCAATGTCTCCCGCGCCCGACCCGGGCGAGGCACCGTTGGTTCCCGATCCCCCGTTCTCTGACCACTCCCTGTAACCGAAATCTGCTCGAACGGTGGTGCCCCAGCTGGAGTCTTGCCGGTTCGGTGCCGCGGCCATGACGCTCCTTCTTCCGTGTCTATCGCGGCCATTAGGGACACCAGCCATCTCTGAGTCCGCGGCCGCGTATTCGTCTCGTCAGAAGTGCGCAGGTTGCGTGCCAGAAATGCTCGTCCGACCTGGTGCGAGCGGCATTTCCTTCACATGGATGAGGAGTCCTCATCACAAAGGAGGAGAACTCCTCATCCACTCGGCTCGCGCAGTTACGTCGTAACGGTGATGCTCACAATTGTGAGAACGGGCAGCGGCGCAAGAGGAGACTCGCGCTAAGCCCCAAAAAGCCGGTAATTGGCCATGCGGGTTAGAGCGTGTTCTGGACTTGGTAGGCTTGGCGGATGGAACGAGCAACACCCTCCCGCAAGTCCTATGCGACCGACGGGAGTGGTGAGGAATAGGCCCTTATCGCCCCCCATTTTGCCCTCGTTCGAGAAGATACCCTAGCACCATCACCACTAGGCGAGGTCTTCAACGCCCTGCGCTGAATCGTGCGTGCTGGAGCCCCGTGGCGGCTGTCGTCGACAAAGCTCCCCGGTAGAAGGCGGTCTAACAGCAAGCCACGTGGGCTGGATGCCGGCGTCTTCGAGAGGATGGCGTACGGTCTGCGCGCCAAGCGGAGGGGCGCATGCCGCAGCCGCGGACTGTCATCTTCGATAGCCGCACCGTCCTGTCCGCGCCGGAGAGCGGAGCAGGAGATGGGAACGACGGCCACAAGAGGTGCCACGGGCGCAAGATACATTTAATCCGAGAAGGTGGCCCGTACTCGTCCTGAGCATGATGCTGCACGCCCAGCAGCTTGCTCCGCCGCGTCTGCTGAGTCCATTGCTACGACGAGAGCGTTGTCGCTGGACCGAGCGCGCCCGCCATGCCGGTCGCCGAGTTCATGTGCCATACGGCATGAAACCTGCGAGGAATGCCCTCTCTCGTAGGTCCCGCTGCGACCATCCCGGCTGGCAGTCAAATGATCGGGGAGAGCCGCCCGATGTCCCGCACTTCGGACAGATCGATCGCATGACGATTCGACTCCTGATTGCCGACGATCACCATCTCGTCCGTCAGGGGTTGCGTGCGCTTATCGTCGTGCATCCGGAATTCGAGGTCGTTGGAGAGGCTGGTACGGGCTGCGAGGCCGTCCGTCTCGCGAGGAGATTGCGGCCAGACGTCGTGCTGATGGACCTGATCATGCCCGAGCTGGACGGGATCGCAGCGACCGCTCTCATTCGCGACGAAATGCCCGAGGTTCAGGTGCTCGTTTTGACCGGCATCGATGAGCCGCGGGGCATCGTCGAGGCGGTGCGAGCCGGAGCGATCGGCTATCTGCTCAAGGATGTGGACGCTAACGAGCTTTATCTCGCCATGAAAGCCGCCGCCCAGGGGCATGTGCAGCTGTCGCCTGACGCGGCGACGAGGCTCATGCGCGAGGTGCACGCTTCGGAGCGGCTGGAGGCACTGACTGCGCGCGAGACCGAAGTCTTACATCTGCTGGCGCACGGGTTGGCTAACAAGGAGATCGCTCGAGATCTCGGGATCGGCGAAACCACAGTCAAAAGCCACATGAGGCACATCTTGTCTAAGTTGGGGGTCGATAGCCGCACTCAAGCAGCACTCGAGGCGTCACGTCGTGGGCTGTTCCGGGTAGGGAGCCTTGAGACTGCTACCGCGCCCGGCTCGACGGCTGAACCCCTGATCGATAGTGCCAGTAGGCTCAGGTAGGGAGCGATCCATGTGCTGTCATGTTTCGGTGATGACGCCGCCCTTGGGACTTTCAGTGCCCTGAACCCGAGCGCGATGAATTGCCCGATCGATGCTTGACACCCCCCGCGGAGTCGCTACTGTAGGGGAGTACGAACCGCCATAGCGGTCCACGTGCCCGCCGGAGGCTCCCGCATGGCTGTTCCGCTCACCACGAAAGCTGCCGCCGCGCGCTACCGCGCACTATTTCAGTCGGCGGCTGACCCGATTCTTGTGGTCGACGAGAACGGGCACTACCGCGACGCCAACCCGGCCGCCCTCTCCCTCCTCGGCTACACCCTTGAGGAATTGCTGCAGTTACATATCAGTGACGTCTCCGCGCAGGACCCAGGGGTTCTCCAGTCCCGGTACGCCGACCTGCAACGAGACCGCGGGTGGCGAGGGGAGTCGGTGTTGCGGCGAAAAGACGGCTCGGTCTTCACGGTCGAGGTCCGGGCCTCCCAGGCGGTGCTCCCGGAGGGCACGCTCTACTTCGCCGCCCTCCGCGACGTCACCGCGCGTAAGCGCATGGAAGCGCAGCTCCGCGAGAGCGAAGCACGCCTAGGTGCGCTCCTGGAGCAAGTCCCCGTCGGCATCGGCCTGATCGACTCCAATGGCCGGTGGGTGCTGGCCAACGCGCTGACAGGTCGGTTTGTGGAGCACGTCATTCCCTCGCGCAACCCGAGCCAGATGGCGCGCTGGCGAACATGGGATGCGGACGGACGCCTCATCGAGCCGTCCCAGTGGCCGGGAGCCAGGGCACTGAGCGGAGAGCACGTCCCGGGTATGGACTTCCTCTTCACCGCCGAGAGCGGGGAGGAGCTCTGGACGCGGGTCAGTGCCGCACCATTCCACAACGAGGCGAGTGAGTTGGTGGGTGCCATCTATGTCATTCAGGACATCGATGCGCGCAAACGGGCGGGGATCGCGCTACGGGAAAGTGAAGAGCGCTACCGGACTCTCGTCCATGCCACGGCGACCTCGGTCTGGCGTATGAGCGGGGATGGCGAGTTGCTACTCGACGCGCAAGGCGGTCTGGTCCAACCCTACGACCTAGCACGCGGACCCACTGCGGGGTGGCTCACCATGTACACCCACCCTGAGGATCAAATGGCCACACTCGCGGCGTGGCGGCACGCCCTGGCGACCCGCAGCCTCTACGACCACGAGCAACGAGTGCGGTCCCAGGACGGAAGCTACCGCTGGGTGCATGGCCGCGCTGCGCCCGTCCTCGATGAGCTGGGTGAGGTGCGGGAGTGGATCGGCACCTCCACTGACATCACGGAACGCAAGCGGCTGGAGCAGTTGCGGCAAGACGTTCTGGCGATCGTCAGCCACGACCTGCGCAACCCTCTGGCGGTCGTCAGCATGCGGGCGCAGCTGATGCAGAGCCGGCAGGCCTACGACGAAGCCGGCATCGAGATGATTCGGGAGCAGACGCGCCTGATCGCACAGCTGGTCGATGAACTGGGCAACGCCGTCCGGTTGGAAGGTGGACAACTGGAGCTGCAGACGGAAGCGCTCGATCTGCGCACAGTGGCACAAGAGTCGGCGGAGCGGGCACAGGTCCAGACCGATCGCCATCAGATCCGCGTCGAGATGCCTGAGACACCGGTGATCGGCGTCTGGGATCGGGTGCGCCTCGGGGAGATCATCGACAACCTTGTGGGCAATGCCATCAAGTACTCCCCGAAGGGCGGGGAGGTTCTCGTGCAGGTGGCGGCAGTTGGTGAAGAAGCGCGGCTGCGCGTGGTCGATCAGGGTACTGGCATTGCCGAAGAGGCGCTGCCGCGGATCTTCGAGCGGTTCCACCGCGCCGATACAATGGGAACTCCAGGGCTGGGCCTGGGCCTCTACATCGCCCGCATGCTGGCGGAGGCGCATGGCGGTCGCATCCAGGTGGCGTCGGCACCCGGCGAAGGGAGCACCTTCACGGTCTGGCTCCCTCTCGGTAGTGGCTCCGAACTCACCAGCGCTCCGGTAGCGACAGCCCCTGTGCCCAGGGGAACGACCGAGTCGTCAATTCGCGTCCTGATCGCGGACGATCACGCCATGGTTCGTGAAGGGCTCCGCCTGCTGCTCACCCACGATCCGGCGATCGAAGTTGTGGGTGAAACCGCCACCGGTCGCGAGGCAGTGCGCCTCGCGCACGTCCTGCAGCCGGATGTGGTGCTCATGGATTTGCTCATGCCGGAGATGGATGGTCTCACCGCCACCATGGCCATCCGTGCGGAATTGCCCGAGACCCAGGTCCTCATCGTCTCTGGCATTCCGGGTGAGCCCCGCGGCGCCGAGGCGCTGCGCGCCGGAGCGATCGGTTACCTGCGTAAGGATGTGGATGCGGAGGAGCTGCGTCGCGCGGTGCGAGCCGCGCCTGCAGGCCGGGGGTAACAAGCGGCCTGAACGGCAGCGCTCAGTCCCCGCGGTGGACCACCTTGGCGTCCACATCGCACACGAATTCAGGGTAATGCCCGACGCTGCCTAAGCAAAATAGCATTTCGCAGTCGTGAGTAAAGTTTCCAGAACCTCGTCCTGGTTCTGCATCTCCGTTGGACGGATCACAACCTAGTGGTGCGTCGAGGCTGAAGCACTGGGTAGAGGCGCTTGAGCTTTGTGCGGGCGTCGGCAGTGGTGAAGCGCCAATTGAGGGCGGTCGTGCTGATGTTGCGGCGCGCCGCCCAGTCTGACGCCGCAGCCGCCAGAGCCGTGCGGCCGTCGAACCGCTGCCAGTGGATCTCCAGCCGGTCCGCCAAGCGTTTGGCCTCCGCCGGTGGGAACACGGCGTAGAACGAGGCGGGGGAATCGGTGTTCAGTTCGTCCAACACGAGGACGATCCGCTCGGCGTCGGGAAACTGCACATCGGCCAGGTGCCGAACGACGTGGGCGAAGTCGCGGAGTGCTCGTTGCTTGCTGGCCCTCGTCAGGGACGGTCTGAGAGCGCAACCTGCACAGCGGCGTCGAGCGACAGCGCGCGTCCGGAGTCCCAGGCCCCGGTGAACGCCTCTTCACCCAACGCGGCGCGGATCGCGCCGAGGTCGGCGTTGAGATTGGTGGCCTCGTGAAACTCTTCCGGGGAATCGGGTTCCTCGCCGGCGTTCAAAGCGGAGGCGGCGCCAAGGAGTTTCGCCGCACTCTCGAACTGCCCCACACGCGCCATCACGCCACCAAGTCCAAGGAAAACCTGGGCGACTCCCCGGTGATCGCCGGCAGCCGCGAACTCGCCAAGCCCATCCCGGTAGCGATCGATTGCCAGGGGAAGATCGCCGCTGTCCCGCAGGGCGTTGGCCAGATTGAGCGCGGCGACCGGCGCGGAGCGGCGGTCGCCAACCGCCTGGAAGAGCAACCGGCTCTCTTCGAGCAGCGCAACCGCACGGGGAGCATCTCCCTGGAGGTGAGTTGCCACTGCCATATTGACCTGCGCACCTGCGGCGCCCCACCGATCTCCGGCATCGCGATAGAGGCCGAGGCTCTCCGCGAAGAGTTGACAGGCGCGGTCAAAGTCATCTCGGGCGAAGGCGACGCCGGCCAGATTGTTCAACGTACGCGCGATCTCAGAGCCGCTCCCCGCCTGCCGGCGCAAAGCGAGACTTTCTTGATAGAGCGGTTCCGCGCGGTCGAGATCGCCGCGTTCGTAGGCCACGATGCCGAGGTCGTTGAGCGCGGTGGCGACCAGCAGCTGATCGTCAACCTCTCGCGCCAGTGCCAGGCTCTCCTCGAGAAGCGCCGTCGCCTGATCGGCGTCGCCGCGATCGAAGGCAACCACCCCGAGATTGCCGAGGGCGCGGGCGATTCCGGTCTTGTCGCCGCGATCGCGCGAGAGGGTCAACGACTCCTGGTGGAGCGCTTCCGCGCGGTCGTAGTCGCCCTGGGCCTCCGCCAGGACTCCGGCGCCGTCGAGCGCCGAGGCACGCGCTGCTGATGCCTCCGACCCGGCGACGGACAGCGCCGTTTCGAGCTGCTCGCGTCCCTCGGCGACATGGCCGCGAAGCCACCAGAACCGCCACAACGACGACGCGAGTGTCAGCGCTCGATCGCCATCCCCCTGGCTGCGCAGCCAGTCCAGCGCTCCTCGTACGTTGTCGTGATCGCTTTCGAGACGGTCCAACCAGGAGACGGCAGAGGGTCCGGGTAGTTGCGGTTCTGCTGTCCTCGCCAACCCCAGGAACCACGAGGCATGAGCCTCCTTGGTCCGGGCAAGCTCTTCGCTGGCGACCAATTGCTCGGCGGCGAACTCCCGGATCGTCTGGAGCATGGCGAAGCGAGGCTCGGCCCCCGCATCGGATTCGACCGGCTCCTGGAGACGAATCAGACTCGTATCGTGGAGTGCGTCGAGGCCATCGAAGACGGGGAGCGGCGGATCGCCCCCCAGGCCCGTCACCGTCTCTGCCGCATCGAGCGTCCAGCCGCCAGCGAACACCGCCAGGCGCCGGAAGAAGGTTTGCTGCGCTGGATCGAGGAGATCATGACTCCAGGCGATGGCCCCTCGCAGCGTCTGCTGTCGCTCCGGAAGGTCCCGGCTGCCTCCGGTGAGGAGCGTCAGCCGGCTGTCGAGTCGCCCCAGGATTGCTTTCGGCGGCAGGAGTCGCACGCGTGACGCCGCCAGCTCGATGGCGAGCGGGAGGCCATCGAGGCGCCGGCTGATAGCGACAATCGTTTCCGCGTTGTCTTCCGTCAGCTCGAAGTGGTGCTGCACGGCGCGAGCGCGATCGACGAAGAGGCGGACCGCCTCCGAGGCCAGCGCGTCATCGAGGCGCAGCGGGCGGTCAGTGGATGGGAGCGCCAGGGGCGGAACGGGAAGCTCGAATTCGCCGGAGATGTGGAGCGGTGCCCGGCTGGTGACCAGAACCTGGATGTCAGGACAATGGGAGAGGAGGTCGGCGATGAGTGGCGCCCCGTCGGCGACGTGCTCGAAGTTATCGAGCACCAGGAGCAGTCGTCTCGGTCGCAGAAAGGCCCGCAGAGACGACTCAATCGGCTCGGCGGTGGATTCACGAACGCCGAGCGCGCCGGCGATGGTGGAGGCAACCATCGTTGCGGAGGCGACCGGCGCCAGCGGGACGAACCAGACGCCATCGGCGTACTCGCCAACCAGGTCGGAGGCCACTCGCAGCGCCACGCGGGTCTTGCCGGTGCCACCGGGTCCGGTGAGCGTCAGCAGGCGCACGGCTGGCTGTTCCAGCCGGCCGCGGATCTCCGCCGCCAACTCTTCGCGACCGATGAACGGCGTTAGCTGAGGAGGCAGATTGTGCGTTTGCCGATCCAGACTCTTGAGCGGCGGAAAGTCGGTGGGTAAACCAGGAGCGGTGAGCTGAAAAACGTGCTCGACTTCGCTCAGGTCGCGCAATCGATGCTCGCCAAGATCGATGAACTGGATGGGCTCCTTCACGGATGAGAGGTCGCGCACCAGTTGCCGAGTTGCCTCGGACAGCAGAATCTGGCCGCCTGCGCCAGCGGCTACCAGCCGGGCGAGACGATTGAGCGCCGGAGCAAGGTAGTCACCATCGCGCGGTGTCGCGGCGCCCGTGTGCAGGGCCATGCGGACTCGGACCGGACCGATGGCGCCCCAATCTTCAGCGATCAGGGCGCGCTGGGCGGCAATCGCGGCCAGCACCGCGTCCAGCGCCGAGGGAAAGGCGGCGTAGACGGCGTCGCCTACGGTCTTGAAGCGGACCCCATTGTGGGTGTGAATCGCGTCGTCGAGAAGGTCGAAGTGGCGCTCAATGGCGGCGCGCGTCACGACTGAGTTCTGCTCCCAGCGCCGGGTGCTCCCCTCGACGTCGGTGAACAGGAAGGTGACAGTGCCGCTAGGGAAGTCGCGCATCGAGACCGATATGGTTCCCTGGAACCGTTCCGCGGTGACTCACTGGGGATCCTCCTCGCGATGCTAGCACGCGGCGCAGGTCGCGTGAGCCGGCCGCGATGACTTGCGGTACCGTACGGACCCGGCGAGGTGAGGCTGGTCTATAACCGCGAACACGATCGAAGGAGGCGCTGATGGCATCTGGATTGGGACTGGTCGACCGTCGCATGGCGATCGGAGGAGCGCTCGTTGGCGCGGTCGGGTTGGCGCTGCCCAGCCGCCAGAGCAGAATCCTGACCCAACGCGGCATGGTTGGCGGCGGGTTGGTGCAATTCGAGCAGGGGGAGGCGAATTTCTCGCTGTTTGTATCACGGCTGATTTTTTCGGAAGATGATGCCGAAGTGGTCGTCGGCAGCGTTATTTGGGTCGATGAAGAGGAGGGGCGCACCCTGAGGAGCACCGCGATCACCGAATACATCGTGCCAGAGGTGCAGCCGGAGCAAGGGGTCCTGCGGCAGATTCGCGGGACCATGAGCGTCGACGAGGAGGGCGAGTATCCATTTGAGCTCGAGGTCACCGATGTGGATCTGCCGGGGTCCGCGCAGGACACGGTCGTTCTCAACGTGGGTGACGGCACCCGCACGAGCGAAAACGCGACGCCGGTCAGCGGCGCTGGATTCAGCTACATGGCCAGCGGAATGGTGGCCACCGGCGACATCCAGGAGCTCGACGTCGAGATCGACCTGGAGACCGGAGCCGTCCAGCCGGCGGAAGATTGACCGCGGCGCGGCTCACAGAAACTTGAGGATGTGGGTAGCGACCGCCACCACATCCCCGTGCTGGTTGGTCGCCGTCACCGCGGCTGTGGTTGTGGCCCGCGGCGCATCAGTGGCGACGATCTCGTAGGTGACCGTCACCGTATCGCCGACCCGCACCGGCTTGACGAAGCGGATCCGGTCGTAGCCGTAGGAGACGGCGGGGCGCGGCGACGTCGCGTGGTCGAGCGCCCTCGTGGAGCAGGTCGACATCAGCCCGACCACCAGCACGCCGTGGGCGATGATCCCGCCGTACGGGGTGGTCTTCATGTACTCGGCGTTGACATGGTTGGGGCTGAAATCGCCCGTGATCCCGGCGAAGAGATAGATGTCCGACTCGCCGATCGTCTTGGCGAACTCCACCCGCGTCCCGATCGGAATCAGAGCATTGTCTGCAGAGGGATCACACATCGGGTATATCCCCAGTCCCGCACCTCGTGATCCGGTCATTGTTAAGGCTGTGACCGGAACAGCGTGTCATTCTGAGCCCACGGGCGAAGATTTTCGGTGCACCGAAACGTCGGCCATTCATGGCCGAGATGCTTCGTTCTTCAGCATGACACCATTCCGGGGGCAGTGCATGTGACTTGGCGCGAGTTTCTGGGTACCTCACTGATTCCCTGCGCGGGGTTACTTGACGCCCTCTTCACATGGGGATAATGTGCGACGAGCACTCGGGTCTCCTCAGGTGAGAGCCGCAATGTGCCCTCGCGTCGCCAGCGACGCATCGCGCCGGCCGGTTTGCCTTCCATATCGAGAAGCGGAGGACGTGCCGTGGATCATCAGTTCGACGTTCTGACACGCGTTTTTGCCACGTGTACCTCACGTCGCCGAGCGGTCGCACTCCTGGCCGCCATGGCCGTGGCCGGCAGCCGCCCGACACGTGCTTCCGCCGCGCAGGGCGAGGCCTCGATGTGTGAGGCGGGGCTCACCGACTGCGGCGGCGTCTGCGTCGACCTCCAGTCGGATATGAACAACTGTGGGGCGTGCGGCGAGGTGTGCGAGAGTGATCTCGTCCCGGTTGAGTGCCGGAGCGGAGTCTGCGAGCGCGCAAACTGCCCCGTTGGTGTGGAGTATTGCGGTGCTGTCGATGGCTGCCGCGACCTCTCATCAGATCCCGAACACTGTGGAGCCTGTCAACAGCCCTGCGCCAGCGGTGTCTGCAGCGGAGGCGTTTGCGATACGGGTGGATACGCCTGCGGCGAGGGTCAGACCGATTGTGGCGGCGTCTGCGTCGATACGTGCTGTAACAATTCCCATTGCGGAACGTGCGGCAACGTCTGTCCTCCCAATACGTCGTGCTTCGAGGGCATCTGTGGGTGTCCCAGTGGCCTGTGCTGCGCCGAAGGCGAGGTGAACTGCAATGGCACGTGCGTCTCGACCTGCTGCGACAACAACAACTGCGGCGCCTGCGGCAATGTCTGTACGGGCGGTCTGACCTGCTTCGAGGGTGTCTGCGATTGCCCGAGCGGTAATTGCCCGCCGGTGAAGCTGCCCAACACGGGTCGAGGCGGGACCGACAACGAGATGGGTCAGAATCGATGGGTAGCGGCGGCGATGGCCGGCGCCGCCGCGGTGTCGGCCATGTTGTGGCGACACAGCGCTCGGCACGAAGCCGTACCAGGCAGCGACGACAGCTAAGAGAGCAACTGGAGAGACGAACGGGTTGTCGGGGGGCAGGTCAGGTCGCTCACGTGACCTGCCAGCGGGCTAGCGCCGACGTGCCAGCGCGACCGCAATGACGATGATGGCGCCGCGGATGATGATCTGCTGACTGGTCTCCAGACCCATCAGAATCAGCCCATTGTTGACGACGCCAATGAGCAGGGCTCCCAGCACCGAGCCGATGACCGATCCGGACCCGCCGAAGAGACTCGTGCCCCCCAGGACCACGGCGGCGATTACTGAGAGCTCGTCACCTTCACCCCACTGGAAGCGACCCGATTGCAACCGGCCGGCATAGAGCATCCCCGCCAGGGCGGCTACACCTCCGGAAACGGTGAGGACGAGAAACCCGATACGCCGCGTGTTTACGCCGCTGAAACGAGCAGCCTGTTCGTTGCCGCCGGTGGCCAGTACCTGACGCCCATAGGGCGTCTTTCGCAATACAACATAGCCGATGGCCGTGACAACCCCGATCCAGATGAGCAGCGCGGGAATCGGACCGACCTGCCCGGAACCGAAGATGTTGTTGTAGATCTGATTCGCGATGGGAACGGGAGCAGTGCCGGTGATCCACATAGCCGACCCGCGGGCCACGCCCATCATCCCCAACGTGACCAGAAACGACGGGATGACCAATAGTGTCGTGAGCAAGCCATTGACCGCCCCGACCACCAGCCCAGTGAGCAACCCGACGAGGACTCCGGCTAGCGGGCCGTAACTGGCGATCGTCAACGCCGTCGTGACGGAGCTCAGTCCGGCAATGGCGCCAACGGAGAGATCGATCTGACCGGCGGCGATGACGAAGGTCATGGCTACGGCCATCGTCGCGATGATCGCGGTCTGACGGACGATGTTCAGTAGATTGTTGGGGTTTGTGAAACCCGCGTCACGCAGGGTCACGGCGAAGAAGAGGAACAACGCAACGAAGCCGATGTAGACCAGATATTGGCGCCAATCGACGTTGAGGTTTCGCTGATCACGCGCCCTGGACAGCACGATGAAGTTCCTCCTCGGTTCTGATCTCGCGGCGATCGATCTCGCGGACAACACGGCCGTCGCGAAGCACGAGCAGGCGATCGCTGACGGCGAGCAACTCGACCAGCTCCGACGAGATGACGAGGATTCCTTTGCCGCGATCCGCCAACGCGCGGATCACCCCGAGAATTTCGGTCTTGGCCTGGATGTCGACTCCGGCTGTCGGTTCGTCCATGATCAAGATATCGGGCTCGGTGGCGAGCCATTTGCCGATGACGACCTTCTGCTGATTGCCGCCCGAGAGCAATCGTACGCTGGTGGCGATCGAGCTTGTCTTGATCCTCAGATCGTTGACGATCGAACCGGCCATGCGATCGCCACGCCGGTCGTCAATGATCCCGACATGGTCCAACCGGTCCAGCAGCGGTAGGAGTAGGTTGTTCTTGACGGAGTGGTTAAGAACCAGCCCCTGGATGCGACGATCCTCCGGCACGAGCGAAACACCAGCGGCAATCGCTTCCTCCGGATTGCCGATTTCGACCCGCTCACCGCGAATGAGGATTTCGCCCTTGTCGACGCGGTCGATACCGAAGATCGCTCGAGCCAGCTCGGTGCGCCCGCTGCCCATGAGACCGGCGAGACCGACGATCTCGCCTGGATAGAGGTCGAAACTTACGTCCTGCACGCGGTTCCCGGCCGAGAGATTGCGAACCTGGAGCAGGGGAGCCACGGAGCGATCGACGGTGCGCTCTCGCCACTCAAAGGCCTGCTCCATGGTCTTACCGACAATGGCGTCGATAACCCGGTTCATCGTCAGCGCCGCCGTGTCGTCGGTAAGGATGTGGCGGCCGTCCCGCAGAACGGTGATGCGATCGGTAATGCGGAAGATTTCGTCCATGCGGTGCGAGATGTAGATGATTGAGATCCTTCGTTCCTTGAGGCGCTGGACGAGCGCGAAAAGCGAGTGCGCTTCGGTTGCGGTCAGCGATGAGGTGGGCTCGTCCATGATCAGGACGCGCGCGTCTTGCGCCAGGGCCTTGGCGATCTCAGTCAGTTGCCAATAACCGGTGCCGAGATCGCTCATCCTGGCATTTGGGTCGATATCCTCTTCCATCTCCGCGAACAACTCGCGTGCTCGGCGCACGCTGGCGCGGTCGTCGATCAATCCGCCGGAGGCACGAGGCTCGTGACCGAGGAAGATGTTCTGGGCGACCGTGAGGGTCGGGATGAGACTGAACTCCTGGAAGATCATGCCGATGCCAAGGGCCCTGGCATCGTGGGGGGAGCGAATCTCGACCTCCGTGCCGTCGATCGCGATCTGCCCGTGGTCCGGCTTGTAGACGCCCTGCAGGATCTTCATCAGGGTCGACTTGCCGGCGCCGTTACCGCCGACGAGGGCGTGGACCTCACCCTTGCGCAGGTTGAAGTCAACTCCGTGCAGGACACGGATGCCCGAGAAACTCTTGCTGATCTCGGTCATCTGTACCGCGACGGGGTCCATCGCCGTCACCTCGTTCTCAGATGAATCGTCGAGGGCGCCCTGCGGCGCCCTCGACTGTGCCTGGCTGACTATTGCGCTGCCGCATCCTGCAATGCTTGAGGCGGATCCTGATGATAGACCTGCTGCCAGGCCTCCAGGACGTTCTCCCTGGTGACGGGCAACGCGGGCAGCGCGACAAACGGAGGCGCTTCCTTGCCGAGCAATCCATACCCGGCGAGGATAGCCTCGGTCACGCCTTGATCGAATGGCCGCTGCGCGCCGAGCCCCTTGACGATGCCGCCCTGAGCGAGGGAGATGGCCACATTCTGTCCTAGGTCAATCGTCGTCACCACCACGTCACTCTCCCGACCGGCGGTGCGAACGGCGTTGATAACTCCTTCCGCCGGCACGTCCCAGACGGCCCAGATGCCGTTCAGTTCGGCGTTGCGGGTGAGCATGGCAGAGGCGACCTGATCGGCTTGACCGGCAAAGTCCGGCCCAGGGATGCCTTGCTCTTCGACGATCTTGATATTGGGATAGTTCTCCTCGATCGTCGCCCTGAACGCGTCCTGGCGTTGTTGAGTGACGAAGAAGTCAGCGGCGAAGAAGACGATGCCGACCTGACCTTCGCCGCCGAGCGCTTCGGCCATCAGGTGCGCGGAGACGATACCGTTCCCATAATTGTCCGCCGAGACGACGCTGACATAGTCTGTGCCGGGCGTGAATCCCTCCGGCACGTTGTCCATGAAGACGATCTTCACACCCTGCTCGGCGGCCTGCCGGTAGGCTGAGGCGGTGGCGACAGGGTCAGTCGGGATCGAGACAATGATGCTCGGGTTACGGGCGAGGACCGTCTCGATATCCGAAACTTGCGTCGCCGCATCGAAACCCGCGTCGGTTTCGGCGATCACCTCGATCCCCATCTTCCCGAACTGGTCGCGGAGACCGGCGATCTGCGCCGCCGACCAATCGTCGCCGCTGTAGTGCATGACGATCGCCGCAGTCGCCCCCATACCCTGGATCTCGGCCAGCTCTTCTTCAGTCAGCGTCACCTCGGAGGCGGCGGTTGGTGTTTCTCCTTGAGGGCCGGTGCTGAAGACCCGCCCCTCCATTTCGGCCAGCGTCGCAGCGCCACCGGCCGCGCTCGGCGTCGCGCCGGGGGTCGCGTCCTGGGCATTGGCCAGCCGCGGCGTGACGCCCACGACCGGAACCGCGACCGCGCCCGCGACGAGAACCGAAAACCGACGCCGACTAAAACTCTTGCTCACGGTGTTTCCCTCCCGTAGCGCGTCAAACAAGGTCAAATCGCCAAGGCATCAGGGCTTGGCAGCCTCATGTAGCTGTGGTTCCGGTCTCCTGCCTCCCTTCCAGGAAGATCCGGCTGTTCCGAGCCGCATCTTGCTTTGAACCGGCGTAAGCGTCGAGCTCGACAGTGATCCAGCCGTCGTAGCCGATCTCCTTAAGCGACGTCAGAATCCGGTCGAAATCAAGCTCACCTTCGCCGAGGGGCACGAATTCCCCGGCGGCGTAGTCCTTGAGATGGACATACGGAATGCGGTCGCCGTAGATGCGGATGAGTTCCGCTGAGTCGCCGCCCGCCGCGTCGAGGTGAGCCGTGTCTGGGCAGAATCCGATCGAGGTCAGGTCGAAGACACGCGCGATTTGCTCGGGCGTCTGAGCGCACGTGCCGAGATGCGGATGGAAACTTGGTGTCAAGCCGAGACCCGTCGCCAGCTCGACAACCCGATCAAGCCCGTGTGCGAGGAGTGCGTGATCCGCGTCGCCGGTTCCATGTGCGCGGACCGCACCGCCGCCAACCACGAAGTGGGTGGCGCCAAACTGAGCGGCAAGCTCTGCGGAGCGGCGAATCTTGTGCAACTCCTCACCCAGGATCTCGGGGAAAATGAAGTTGGCGCCGGAGTAGACACCGACGAGCTCTAGCTCAAGTTCGGCCATCAGCCCGCGCAGCTCGACTTCCCGGTCCGCGTATTGAATGAGATTGCCCTCGAAGAGCTCGAACCCGGAGTATCCGGCGGCAGCGATATCGCGCATCGCTTCCTCGGTCGACCCGTTGGCCACGTATACGAGATCTTTGACGCTCGTCACGCCCGCCGGGTGGCCGAAGACCCCGCCCCACGTGTTGGTTTGATACGCGAGCTTCATCCGCAACTCCTCCCACCGGGCTCCGCATAAGCGGAACCTCTAGGCCGGCGACTCGCGGCGCGCCACGATGGAGTCCGCGACCCGCCATGCGTTGGCCATGATCGTCAAGGTCGGATTGACACCGGTCGAGGTCGGAAACGGGCTGCCGTCGACTGCATAGAGGTTGTCGACCTCGTGGGTGCGGCAGTCCTTGTTCAGCACTGACGAATTCGGGTCGTTTCCCATACGCAACGTGCTGTGTTGGTGCGAGCAGTTGCCTGTGACCTTGTCGATATAGACGCGCCAGACCTTCGTCGCTCCGGCAGCCTCCAGGATTTCCGCGTTGCGATCGATGATCCATCGCCCCTGAGCGAGGTCGTTCGGGTGCGGCGTATGGGTGATGCGGGCGACCGGTAATCCCCAGGCATCCTTTACTTCGTTATCGAGCTCGACCCGATTCGTCTCCTGGGGCAGGTCGTGGAGCACGAGTCCAACCGCCATCGTGTGGTTGAAGAACTCACGGTCGGCGTCTTTCGCCGCTTGCCCCCAGGCTGGCTTATCCGGCAGCGAGAAGCTAATCGGCAGCGGGATACCGACGCCAGCCGAGGCGACATGACAGCCGCCGACGAAATCGCGCCCTTCCGAGTGCTCCAGAAACTCGAAGGTGCTGGCGCCGACATAGCCTCCGCCGGCCCACCCGTAGACAGGGTCCTCAAAGGCCCCGATGGCGGCGCTGTATTCATGGAACGTGGCGTTGCGCCCGACCACATCGTTGTTATTGGCGAGACCGTTCGGGAATTGGCCGGACCGCGACAGGAGGAGGAGCCGCGCTGACTCGATGGCGCCGCAGGCGAGTATGAAGAGGTCGGCTTCCTGCTCGACGGTGTCACCCTCAGCGTCCCAGTAAACCGCGCTCCGGGCGCGACCTTGGGCGTCGACGGTAATCTCCTGGACATAACAATCTGGCCGGAGGTCGTAGCGTCCGGTGGCGAGCGCGGCCGGGATGAACCGGGTCAGGGCATTGCCCCGGGTCCCGGTCGGATCGCCATGCTGTTGGGCGAACGCGCTCTGGT
The DNA here is from genome assembly GCA_963724295.1 of uncultured Chloroflexia bacterium. Lineage (GTDB taxonomy): Bacteria > Chloroflexota > Chloroflexia > Thermomicrobiales > UBA6265 > JACCXM01. The sequence continues at coordinate 162,684 of CAVRUC010000009.1, forward strand.
TCGTTGCTGGCCAGCCATTGTAGGGACAGGACAGCGCTGCGGATGGCGTCGGGAAGGAGTTGTAACCCAGTTTGGCGCAGCCCTCGTGGAACTTCTGGTTGTAGCGGGTGGGCGGGAGTGGTGGGCATGGGTAGTCCCGGCTACGCGGCCCTTCGTATTTGTTAGCGCCGGCCTGACCAGAGACACCGAACGCCCATTCGACCTTGTCGTAGTACGGCTCGAGCTCCTGGTACGTTATCGGCCAGTCTGCCAGGTTCGCTCCTGGTACCTCGCCGTAGATCGTTTTCGGCCTGAACTCGTTCTCGGTCATGCGGGGGAGCCAACCAGTCCAGTGCGCGGTACCACCGCCAACCATCTGCGGCACCGGGCAGAACAACTGCACCAGCGGTTCATCGGCGGCGGATGCGCGGAAGGTGCGTGGATTGATCAGGGGGTCCGGCCAGAGGTTGTAGCGATGGACGTTGGCCAGCTCATCAGCACTGAACTGTTCCGGTTTCCACCAGGGCCCGCGCTCCAGGGCAACGACCCTGAGACCACCTTCCGTCAGCACCTTGGCCGCGGTGGCGCCGGATGCGCCCGCGCCGATGATGCAGACGTTCGCACGATCAGGGTTGTGCTTCGTCATGGTCAGCTGGCCCTGACACCGGTCGCGTCGGTAGTTTCGGCAAAGTACGGGAGCGTGCTGTAGCGCCCGGCATGAGCCTCGGCCAGCGATGGCGGTCCCGGAAAGCCAATGACGTCCCAGCCGACTCGATTGCGGTTTCCGCCGTAGATGGGATCGGCGAGGAAGCCCTGGCGGGTGTGGAGGACCAGGAGCGGGAAGAAGTCGAGATCGATCTCCGCCGCGATCTGCTGCAGCGCGGGCTCTGGCGGTGTGAATCCTGCGACCGCTTGCTCTTCTTCGCGAGCGCGTTCTTGCTCGTGAACAGGCCTCTCCATCATCGCCAATAATGCGTCCTGCTGATCAGAGGCTATGTCGGCGAAGTCGTCGCCATATTCGGCACGGCTTCGCTGATTCAGCTCTTCGATGCCCTCCAGGTACTTGCGACGGACGATCTCGATGCGCTGCCGCCAGGCCTCGGCGCGCTTCCCCTCGAGTCGGGCGAAGCCGCCTCCGTCCGGCGTGGCGTAGACGTAGTTGATCCCGGAGAGATAGCGATCGAGAAAGTCGATAGTTCTGGCTTCGCTCGCTCCGGGCTCATGGTCGGTGGGGATGACGCGAGCCATCGCGGCTTCGATAGTCCGCCGCTGGAACTCGTCGAAGAATCGCGCATCAGTCTCGTTCATTGCGTTCGCGACCATCGCGTCTCCCAGCTACCACGCGCGTCAGGATCCCTCTTCATGCTCTGGGTCCGGTAGCAAAAAACGATAGCACGGCCGACTGCAGGCGAACCGAATTCGCCTGCAGTCGGCCGTGCTAACGAGCGTGCTCGTCGTCGTAGCGATCGCGCAGCGCCAGCGGTGGAGCGAGGATCTCTTTCAGCAGCCACGCCTGTCGCAGGCCCGTTCGCGTCTTCAGCGCCGCGATCTGGCTCGCGTCCGGCCTCGGCCGGATAGCCGGATCTGCGGCGGGAGCCTCCCGGGGTACTGGCGCTCGCGCTTGCAGCTCTTCCAGCGCGCGCCCGGGTTGGCTCGATAGTGGCTCGGCACGCCGCGCATCACGGCGCAATCGCTCCGCCCGCACCAGGTCCAGCCGCAGTTCATTTGGCCGGAATTGCCGGTTGGCCGGCTCGCCGGAACGCTCCCCACGCAGGGCACTCCGCAGGCGTTGCATCATCCTCCGCCGCCTTCCCCTCGAGTCTGCTCGTTACCCGTCGTTCCTCGCCAGCGACGAGCGCATCGTGGTATCGGCCTGGATATTCTCCATGCGGTAGTGGTCCATCACCCCGAGTCGCCCACTGCGGAACGCTTCGGCCAGGGCAAGCGGCACCTGGGCTTCGGCCTCCACGACCCGCGCCCGCATCTCCTGCTCCGTGGCGACCGCCATCGCGCGGCGCTCCTCGGCCTTGGCCTGAGCGATCCGCTTGTCCGCCTCTGCCTGGTCGGTCTGCAGCTCAGCGCCGATGTTGCGCCCCACGTCGACGTCGGCGATGTCGATAGAGAGGATCTCATAGGCGGTGCCGTCATCCAGACCGCGGTCGAGCACGAGCCGGGAGATCAGGTCGGGGTTCTCCAGTACCGACTTGTGCGAGTCAGCTGACCCAATCGAGGAGACGGTTCCTTCGCCGACGCGGGCGATGATCGTCTCCTCGCCGGCGCCGCCGACCAGCCGGTCGATGTTGGCACGGACGGTGACACGAGCCACGGCAATCACCTGAATGCCGTCTTTGGCGACCGCCGTTACCCGCGGTGTCTGGATCACCTTGGGGTTGACGCTGACCTGAACCGCCTCGAGCACGTCGCGCCCCGCCAGGTCGATGGCCGTAGCCCGCTGCCAGGGCAGGGCGATATTGGCGCGGTCGGCGGAGATGAGCGCGGTCACCACCCGGCCAACGTCGCCGCCGGCGAGGTAGTGCGCTTCCATCTGACCGACGTCGAGGTCGAGCCCCGCTTTGCTGGCGCTGATGTAGGGGCGCACGATGTCGGCGGGGTTGACCTTGCGCAACCGCATGCCGATCAGCGTGCCCAGACCGACCCGCACCCCGGAGAAGAGGGCGGTGATCCAGAGTCCAACTGGCACGAAGTAGAAGAAAAAGCCGAGGGCAACGAGGATCAAGAGGCCGACGATGGCCAGGGTAAGCGTGCTCGTTTCCATACAGCATCCTTTCGGCGTCGTCGCCGGTCAACGATCGTGTAATGCTCCTCCGCCCTCACTGCGGCGCAGCAACGCTGTGTTATCCCGAGGCACGAGGGATCTCGTCGGCGTCCTTATCCTGGCGCGGCAAGGACGAGATTCCTCCTCCAACCGGATCGGCCGGGGCGTCCCGTGGTAGGCGCGATGAGGCGCCGAACCACCCCAGCCAGCCGGCGGCGGGCCGAACCTGGGTAACCTCCGCGCCGCCGACCGCGGAATGGAGAACGAGCTTGCCAAGGTGCCGGCCGCGGGAGAGGAAGGCGAAGATGGCCACAATGCCGATGACGATGCCGATCAGCGACACGAGGATCGTCAGGCCGGCTTGCGCGATACCCTCCGGTGTCTGGATGTCCCGGCCGAGCATGGCCAGGAACAATCCTCCCAGAAGAGCGGCCAGACCGAGAGCTCCTGGAATCCCGAATCCGGGCACGACGATGATCTCGATGGCGATCAGGACGAGCCCGAGCACGACCAGGGCGAGATCTTCCCAGCCGGTCAGACCAGCCAGGGAATGACCCCAGAAAAAGAGCGCCAGCAGCCCCAGCCCGGCCACGCCTCCGAGCCCGAATCCCTCGACAAAGAGGTCGGCAATGATGATCAGCACGCCGGCGATGATCAGCAGCGACGAGACCGCGGGCTCCGTGATGAACCGCACGAATCGCTCAGCCGGACTCGGCTCGGTCTCGATCACCGGCGCATGTGCCAGTCCAGCGGCGGTCAGGACTTCGGCCCGGTTCGCGGCGACCCCGTCGTTGTAGCCCCAATCCGTAGCCTCGCTGGTCGTCAGCGTCAGCAGCTCCCCGCGCGTCACGAGCCCATCGATGGCCACGTCCGGGTCGACCATGGCCTCCGCCACGCGCGGATCGCGGCCCCGCGCTTCGGCAGTGGACTTGAACGTCGTGCGCACCGCCGAGACGACCTTCTCGGTGGCGGTCTCCCCGGTGGCGCCGTCGACCGGGGTCGCGGCGCCCAACACCGCGCCCGGGGTCATATAGATCGTTTCGCAGGCGATGGCGATGAGGGCGCCGGCCGAAAAGGCGGTGCGATCGACGAAGGCGATGGTGGGGATACCGCTGGCGAGCAGCGCATCGCGCATCTGCAGCACCGCGTCGAGTCGCCCGCCCGGCGTGTCGATCTGCAGGAGCACCGCGGCAGCGCCGTTCTCTTCGGCTTCATTCAGCACGCGGCTGAGGTAGGGGGCGAGGCCAAGATCGATCGTGCCGGTTATGGGGACGACGTAGACCGCACCGCTACCGGCGTCGGATCCAGATTGCGCCGAGGCAGCATGAGACGCGACCGTACCGATGGCGAGGAAGATGAGCGCCCAGACACGGATCGAACGGACCAAAGTCCAGCGCGGTGGCCGAGGGTTGGTGTGGAGGAGGGTAGCCATGATCAGCGCCATTATGACGCGCAAACGGTACCGGTCGGCGCCCATGCCGGGTGGGAAGCCTGTCTCGCTAGTACGACGAGATCCCTCGTGCCTCGCCATGACACGTAGTTGCCGGAGTGCCCCGACTCAAGAAGGTGTCATTCCGAGCCCGCGGGCGAGGAATCTCGTCGTCCACGACTCGACTCGGCAATGCGCCGAGAAGCCGCGAGTTCGTTCCTCCGCATGACGCGCCCATCGTGTCGATGCGCAGAGACTGGATAGGCGCTTCGGAACCTCGCGTCTGGCGATGCGCTGTCGCCGACCTCGCCGCGCTACCCTACGTTGCTGAGACTCCCTGCCGCGGAGACGTCCTCAGTGACGGCGGGATCTCCGATGTACTCGACCTGAGCCGCCCCACTGACATGCGCCTCCAGACTCTCGGTGACGTTGACGGTGACCTGTGAGGCCCCAGACGCGGTCACCGACGCCAGACGACTCTCGAGATCGGCGGCTGCGTAGTGCGCGGTGTCGCTGACCGAGACGGTCTGACTATCGACCGTACCGGCAAGCTCCGTCTGGACGTTGCCGGAGGCGGTCACATCGAGCGTGTTGGCGGTCAAGCTGTCGATGACGACCGCACCCGCCCCATTGCCGTTGATGCGGAGTTGGTCAGCGCTGAGCTGAGCGACCTCGACCCGACCCGCACCCGCCAGCTCGATGCCGCTGAGCTGCGTGATGGTGAGGAAGTAGGTGATCGGCTCCCGGGTTTTGAAGGAGCGATCCGGCCGGATCGTCAACCGGCCGTCCTGAACCTCGGTCGAGATTCGCTCCAGGACTTTTGGTTCCGCTTCGATGGTGAGCGATTCGGTCTCGCCCTGCTCGATCATCAAGGTGCCGACGCCTTCCAGCGAGACCTCCCGGACGTCGTGGATCTCCCGTACCTCGCCCCGCCCTTCCTCGGTCACTGGCTCCTCCACGGTCGGTTTCGTGATGCCCGCCAGGATCGCGCCGTAGACCTCAGCGGCATCGTCGTACTCCCAACTCTCCATGACCCGGCCGCCGGAGATCTTGGCGAAGGCGACGCCGCCAAACCGCAGATCGAGATCGGCCCCGTCGGGTTGGTTCGTTGCCGCCCCGAGCAACGTCCCTCGAAACGAGGCGAGGATCGAGGCGGTGTTGTACGAGGCGACGATGTCGTCGACCAGAACAACCCCATCCGGGACGACGGTTCGAATCTCGTTGAGACTGGCTTTCAGTCCCGCCAGGTCCGCCGAGAAGGGCTGGCCGGTCATGAATGAGTGCCGCGGCGTGTGGTTGACGTAATCGGGCGAAAACGTGGCATCGAGACCGCTCATGTCGCCGGTGGCCAGCGCGCGGTTGATCGCGGCGATCGCGCGCCGAGCGGTCGCTTCCGTCATCGCGGCGGCAATCCCGAACTGGGCCTGGGCTGGTCGTTGCTGGGACGCCGATCGCGGCGCCCGCCGCGAGCCCCCCGGCTCCCAATCTCCGCAACGCACCGCGCCGCGACATGGCGCCCAGGATGCGTGCGGCAGTTCGTCCGGTCTGGTTCTCTTCCACCTCTATTGTCCTTCCAACGCGCTCGATCGATGTCACCTGGTCCGTTGCCATTCGGGGGGCGACGTTCGCTCGACGTGCCTCTCATGAGACGATCGAGCGTACTCTGAAACGCACCAGTCGTGGAGTCGGAAGCCGGAAGTCAGAAGTCGGAGGTGGACGATTGTCCTGCCCTATCGGCTCTTGGCTATTGGCTGTCGGTTCGTCGCTCTAAGCTAGTTGCGTTCTTCCCGACTCACCGACTTACCGACTTACCGACTTACCGACTCATCACTCCACGTACGCTTCGAGCTCGTCCCGATCGAGGATCGTGATGCGGTGCTGGCGGTCGACCGCGATGTGGCGGCGGCGCGTGAAGCCGACCAGGACCTCGTTGACGCGGACCCGCGTGGCCCCGACTAACGCGGCCAGATCGGACTGGGTAATGCGCAGTGGAATGCGCACGCCCCCGTCGGCGACCTCTTCGCCGAGCACATCGGCCAGGGCCAGCAGCTGACGGGCGACGCGGCCGTGGACGTCGAGCGTGGCCATCGCTTGCAACTGCGCGTTGGCCAGTCGCAGACGGCGCGCCAGCAAGCGCAGTAGGTTCTCGGTGATTCCCGGGATGTCGCGGCGAAGCCGCTCGAACGTGCCGCGGTCGACCCAGACGAGCACTGATTGCTCCAATGCGGTGACGTCGGCCGACCGGGCGGCCCTGTCCGCTAGCGCCAGCTCGCCGACGACCTCTCCCGGTCCGAGCAGCGCCAGGGTCAGCTCCCGGCCATTGCCCTGGATGGTCGAGACCTTCAGTGTGCCTTCGAGGATGACATAGGCGACCTCGCCCGGCTGATCGGCGGTGAGGATCATCGCGCCCGCGGGGAACTTCGTTCGCCCGAGGAGATCGTTGATCTGCATGAGCTCGGCGGCGGAGAGCCCCCGAAACAGCTCGAGCTTCCCGAGATCCTTCGCATCAGGGACGCCTGCCATCGCTCACTCCTCCCTTCCGAACGTCGAGCATCACCGTATCATGACCCCGCGTCGCCAGTATCCGCACGCGGATCCAGCCTGAGCTGTGCCGCAATTGACCGTACGAACGTCAATCGCTTGACGGCGCCGCGTGTCATGAGGTGATGGAATTGGGGCAGTTGGAACGCGGTGCAAACATCATGTCATTCCGAAGACCTTGCAGGAGGAATCTCGTCGTCGCGGCGCCATTACAACGACCACGACGAGATCCCTCGTGCCTCGGGATGACACCGGTGGACTGCGCCGCTCTCGGAAAGGAGATGCGACATGGATGCACGACCCCGGTTTTCCCTGGCGCGGCGACGGGTCCTGGCGGCTGGACTTGGCGCCATGGCCCTCGCCACTATCGGCTCACGCGACGTTTCTGCCCGTGTCATCCTGCAACGTGGCATGAGCGGCGGCGGCCTGGCCCAGCTCGAGGGCAGCGAGGAGCCGAGACTGGCCAACTTCGGACTCTTCGCCTCCTCGGTGCAGCTGCCGGAAGGGACGCCGCTGGTGCTGGGCGCCATCCAGTGGCTGGAGGCAGGAACCGATCTGCAGCTGCAGAGTATCGAGGTGACCCAGTGTATCCCCAGCAACGACCGGGCGAGCGCGGCCGAGGTGCGCGGTCGCATGCAGGTCAACGGGGAGGGTGATTACCCCTTCGTCGTCTGGGCCACCGACGGGGGGCGGCCCGGCTCGGCGCTCGACCGGATCGAGATCCAGGTCAATACCCCGGCCGCGCGTGAAGGGGCGCAAGGGGAGCCGAGCGACGACACGTTCCTCTATGAAGCGGCGGGAAACCTGGTGGCCGGGGACTTCCAGTGGGTGATCGCCGACATCGAGGTCTGAGCGGCGAACCCTGGCCGAGCTCATGGCAGGGGCACCGGGCGCGAAGGTATTGAATCGGTCTATGCCGCGATCTGGTCCATGACCTGATCGATTGGCATCGCCCTGCCGGACTCCCAGGCGGCGTCAAACGCCTGGTCGCCCATCGTGCTCCGCAACGACGCGACCGCATCCGCGAGACCCGGTAGCACGAGCTCATCATGGGAGTCGCACACCTGCGATGCCGCTCCGAGAAGCGCGGCCGCGTCCCCCGCCCGGCCCTCGCCGGCCGCGGCGGCCGCCAGGCCACTCAGGCAGCTCGCGATGCCCTGCTTGTCGCCGACGGAGCGATAGAGGAGGAGTGCCTCGCGGTACCGGGTTTGGGCAACGCCTTCGTCGCCGTGAAGCCGTGTCAGGGCTGCCAGACCCTCCATCGCGATCGCGGCGTACAGCCGGTTGCCCCCCTCCAGGGCCAGCGAGTGGCTCTCACGGTACAGCCCCATGGCGGTCTCCGCGTCTCCCAGCAACCCTGCCGTTTCGGCCAGGTTGTTGAGCGTGCTGGCAACGCCCTGCCGGTCGCCCACGCTCCGGTGCAATGCCAGGCTTTCGGCCAGCAGCGACTGCGCCCGCTCGTATTCACCCAGGCCCATGGCGGCGGTTCCCAGATTATTGAGGGCTCGGGCCACATGCGACTCATCGCCCAACGCGCGGAAGAGGGCAAGGCTTCTCGTCCACAACGCCGTCGCTTGATCCAAATCGTGGCGGGAATGCGCGATCAGCCCGAGATCATTGAGGGCTGTGGCGATGCCGGCCGTGTCTTCCGCCTCCTCGGCGACGGCGAGATTTTCTTCCAGCAGCGCTTGGGCCCGATCGTAGTCACCCTGGCTGACGGCGGCGACGCCCAGATTGTTCAAGGACCAGGCGACTCCGCGCTGGTCCCCGATTCGCCTCGAAATTTCGAGACTCTCCTCATGGAATCGCGTCGCCGTGTCCCAGTCGCCCCGGCTCTCCGCCAGGACACCGGCGCCGTTCAACGCCTTGGCCCGCACCGCGGGCGCCACCGTAACGGTCCGGGCCAGCAGCGACTCGAGTTGCTGTCGACCCTCGTCGACGTCGCCGCGCAACCACCAGAATCGCCACAGCGCGCCGCCAAGTCGGAGCGCATCCTCGATCTGCCCCTCGTCGCGAAGCCACTCGATGGCGGCGCGGAGGTTGGCTTGCTCCCGCTCGAGCGCGTCGAGCCATCGCGTTTGCTCGCGCCCCACCAGCAGCTCTTCCGATTCCTCGGCGAGGGCGAGAAAGAACTCCGCGTGGCGTTGCGCAACGTCCTGGCCCTCGGGACTCCCGGCCAGCCGTTCCTTCCCGAAGTCCCGAATCGTCTGCAACATTCGTATCCGCGGCTCGTCGCCCACGAGCTGAATCAGACTCTTGTCCGCCAGCGACTCGATCAAGTCGAGATCGGCCATCTCGTTGAGGGTTTCGGCATCACCCGCGACGGCCGCGGCTGCCTCGAGCGTGGCCCCGCCGGCGAAGACGGAGAGGCGGGTGAAGAGTCGCTGCTCGCCGGGATCGAGCAGGTCATAGCTCCAGGCGATGGTGTTCCGCATTGTCTGCTGGCGAGCGGGGAGATCGCGCGGCCCGCGATCGAGGACGTCCAGCCGTCGGTCGAACCGGGCCAGCAAAGCGTCGGGAGAGAGCAGGCGGACTCGCGCGGCGGCGAGCTCAATGGCTAACGGCAGGCCGTCCAGGCGCGAGCAGATCTCGACCACGGACGCGGCATTGGCAGCCGTGATCTCGAATCCGGGCTTGACGGACTGGGCGCGGCTGACGAAGAGACGAATTGCCTCCGCGCGCCCGATCTCATCGATCGCCGCAGATACTTCTTCGGCACCCATGTCGTCGCTTGTCAGTCTCGGCGGAACCGTCGGCAGCGCCAGGGGCGGAAGCGGCAGCTCCTGTTCACCCCGCACGCTCAATCGCTCCCGGCTCGTCGCCACCACCCGCAGGCGTGGGCAGCTCGTCAGGAGATCGGCAACCAATGGGGCCGCGCTCATCACCTGCTCGAAGTTATCGAGCACCAGCAGCAGATGGCGGTCCCGCAGGTGCTCGAAGACGAGATCCCGAGGCGATTCCCCACTCGTGTCGCCGAGGTCGAGCGCAGAGGCGATGGCCACGGGCACGAGAACGGGATTGGTCACGTCGGCGAGCGGAACGAACGCCGCGCCATCGGTGAGCTCCGCGCCCAGCTCGGCGGCGAGGTGAAGTGAGAGGCGCGTCTTACCGGCGCCTCCCGGACCGGTCAGCGTCAGCAGGCGCGCGGTCTGAAGATCGCCAGCCGGCTTGCCATCCCCGGCTGCTACAAGCCCCAACGTGGCGCGGGCCGCGGCGATCTCCCGTTCGCGTCCGATCAGCGGCGTCGCCGGATGCGGCACGTTGTGGAGGAAGCGCTGGGGCGTGCGCAGCGGCGGAAAATCCGCGGCGAGTCCTGGAGCAACGACCTGGAAGACGCGATCCGCGTCGAGCAGATCCTTGAGCGCATGCGCCCCCAGATCGCGCAGCGTGATGCCTAGCGGCAGGCGGTCGCGCGCCAGGTCGCCGGCTGCCCGCGAGACGACGATCTGCTCGCCGTGCGCCGCCGCCAGCAATCGGGCCACGCGATTGAGCGGTGGCCCGAAATAATCGCCACCGCGGCGTTCCGCCTGGCCAGTGTGAATCGCCATTCGGACTTTCAGGGGAATGGGTGCGTCTGTCGCCTCGCCGGTGAGAGCCTGCTGACCGACAACCGCCGCCTCGATCGCGACTTCAGGGGCAGGAAATGTGGCGCAGAACGCGTCGCCAACCGTTTTGAAGACAGTTCCCCCCGCGGATTCGATCGCCGCGTGGAGGAGGGCGTCGTGGCGAGCCAGCGCCACCGACATGGCTCGCGGCTGAGCTTCCCAGAGGCGGGTGCTCCCCTCGACGTCGGTGAACAGGAAGGTGACGATCTCGGGCTGCTGGTCCGTCACGAGCGCCCTTCGTGGTGGGGAGCGGTCCCCGGTCCTCACGAACCGGGCTCGCAGAGAGGCGGAGCTCGTCGAGCCCGAGTCTCAATCGTACACGGCGCCGCCAGCGGAGAGGATGGACTCCGTCTAGCCAACAGTGTCGCTCCAAGTCAACGGTGTCATTCCGGGCGCACGAGGAATCTTCGTCGTTCCAGTTGCGGCGGGCGACTGACGAGTGGGAGGATGGTTCTGCCGGCAATCGGCTATCAGCTATCGGCTCTTCGAACTTCCTGAACTTCTGGGGGTCAGGGAGGCCGGGATGCTCGTCTGTGCTGCTGTCGTACGACTTCCAATCTCTGAGCTGAAACCGCCGAGGGTCGGACCGTGCTGGCGTGCCCGCCCATGGCGCTTGCGAAACCGGGGACCCCTGCACTGGTGTCGAAGAAGACGTTGTGCCAGCGATCGACGTCGCGGATGTCCGCGAATGCACGGCGCCGCCGCTCGGCAAACTCCCCGACGGCGATCTCATTCTCAGGGCACGGCGGGTCCCCGTGGGCACACAGCAAAACGCCGACAAGTTCCGCGCTTGCGCGCGAGCCTCGTCGGCGTCTGCTGTGCCGCCCGCTTCCGGAATCGCTCCCGTCCGCGTTTGGCGTACGGTGAACGTACACTCTCCGTGCCCCGTTGTCAATACCCCAGCCAAACGTTTCAGTGAACCAGGTTGAAAGCGGCAAGTTCGCGAGTGTCTACTCACCGTCGGACCTCTATCCGACGATTGTGTAAAACTCGCGGCTGCCCGACTCGACCAGCGGCACCATCCGGCTGAACCACTCTTCCATCCAGGGTTGCTCCATCGCCTCACGGAACCCGCTTTCCCAGGCAGAGAAACTCTCCACCTCGGTCTCGGTGACCACGGTGAAGAAGGGCCCGGAAGCATCGGTGAGGATCCGGAACTGCGGTGACAATTCGCCCGCATCTCGCATCCGCTGGTTGAGCTCCTGAAAAAGGGTAACCAACTCGTCGCCGCGACCGTACTTCGCCTGGAAAACCTGACGCACAAGCAACATCGAAGACCTCCTGCGCGATGGATCCCGACTACCATCTGAGCGACATTTTCCTGTCGTGGCCGCAGCCTAGCATTGCAGATTCTGGCGTCAAGCAAAGCGAACGTGCTACGCCCGCGTAATCGGCCAACGCGTAACAGTTGTCAACCACGATCGTCGGCCGCAAGAATGGTCACGCCGCCGCCTCGTCGACCAAGTGGCGAGGCAACTGTTTCTCGGCCGCGGTGACCGAAGCAATCGTCGTATTGATAAGCCAGGCCGTAGGAGGCACCGATTGGTAGAGACCGAGTCGCTCCGGTCCAGTGGCGACCTCGTGGTCGGCGTCGATATCGGCGGAACAAAGACCGCACTGCTGGCGTGGGATCTCACGACCCGTGCAGTCCTGGCGCAGGATGTCTTTCCAACTCCCACCGAGATCGGACCAGAAGCCATGGTCGATCGTCTGGTGGCGGCCATCGATGCTCTGCTTTCGCAATGCGGGCAGGAGCGAGCGAATCTGCGCGGGCTCGGGGTTGCGGTTCCCGGTCTGGTCGACGCCGAGGCCGGGATCGTCCTCACTGCTGGAAATCTGAATGGCTGGTCCCGGGTGCCGCTGCGCGATCTCCTCGCAGTTCGGCTTAAGATCCCGGTGGCCATCGAGCACGACGCCAACGCCGCGGCGCTCGGCGAACGCTGGCGCGGCGCGGCGCGAGAGCTTGAGAGCTTTGCCTTCGTCGCCCTCGGCACCGGCATCGGGGTGGGCATCATCGTCGACGGGCAGCTCTATCGCGGCGCGCACCACGCCGCGGGCGAGCTCGGTGATCTGGTCGTGGGGCGGGAGTATCTCGGGCAGGAGCGCGGCGGCCAGGGGAACCTGGCGCAGTTGATCGGCGGCAAGTCACTTCGCCGCCGCGCCAAGCAAGCCACCGGCGATGACCTGAGCGCCGCCGAGGTCATCTCCGAGGCAGAAAGCGATCCGGAGCTAGCGGCGATGGCCGATGAGGTAGACGACTATCTGGCGATGGCCATCATCGCCATCGCCGCGTTGCTCGATCCGGAGGCCATCATTGTCGGCGGCGGCACCGCCGAGGCTGGAGAAGATCTGCTCGACCCCGTGCGCGAGCGGGTTGCCCGTGAGGTCCCGGCCCTCCCGCTCATCATCGCCTCGGCTCTCGGCTCGGAAGCGCAACTCTACGGAGCCGTGTTCGCCGCGCTGCAAAACGTCGGAACGCCGGGCTGAGGAAGGCAGGACCGCCTTTCGGTTCCAGCGCAAGGCTTACTGACAGGCCCACTCATCCTTGCGGCCATGCTTCCACATCCACCCGGTGGCCAGTGCCTGGGCTTTCGGATCGTAGATATTGCGGTCCCCATAGGGCGTCGTTTTCCAGGTCGATTTGAGAAACTGAAAGAGACCGTAGTACGGACCCCTTCGGTTGAGCGCGCACGGATCGAGACCTGATTCACACCGCGCCACACGGATCATCACTTGCTCGGATTGCTTGTATTTGCGCGCCGCCCTCTTGATGTAGCGGAGAATCTCTTTTTCACTGTATCGGTTGCGGCAGCGGTTCCCTGCCTCGACCCTTGACGGCGCCGCCACGGCAATCAACGTGGTAAATGCCAGGCGACGTGACCGTGCCTGCGTCAGCGCGCGCGAAACCATTTTCACTGTCTTGGGAGGCATGCCCGTCGTCTCCGTCTGCGGCAGCTTCACGCGGGGCGATGCGTCGCTGCCATGACCAGTCACGTACGGGGCACATGGAGAGTATAGCGACGAGCGCCGCACCCGGCACGACGACCGTCGGTGGTCCTGTCGAGTAGCGATGATCCACCTGACGCAATATCGCCCTGCAATGTGCCGACGCATCCTACCCAGCCCGGTGGGCACGACTCGTTCGCCTGCGATCCAGTCGAGGACCGCGGCCGTGAGGTCGGGCAGGGCAAGAGGCAGCTTACGGACTGACAGCGGCCCTGTACGCAGCCGTAGCCGAAGTACGGGCAGTCCTCGTCCGTTTTGCACGTGAAGACACTGAACTGGCACCCCGGCAGAGCTATGCAGTGCTGACCGGTCGGGCATCTTGTGGTGCTGGAGCAGAGAGTCCCGCTTCTCCCCGTCTTGGCGACGCACAAGCCTTTGCCGCTGGCGGTCTTCCCGCAGAAACAGTCGGAGTTGTCATGGCAGGGGAAGTCGGCGTTGTTGACGTTGTCGCAGGTTCGGGCGCAGTGGCAATTCCCCTGCTCCAGGGGGACACCGCCCTTCACTCGACACCGGCGGCGCGCTCTGCGAGTCAGCGCCTTCGCGCGGCCGGATACATCTGTCGCGAGGACAGTCGGGATCAATGCTGTCAGCACTCGCCTCCGCGACCCACTCCCGGCACCAAGCAATTTAGTTAGATTGTCGAAGCGATGCTCATCCATTGCGGTGTCTCCGTCCTGCGCAACGTTGCCCTCGATCCGGATGCCAACAGGATCGCCTGTGAGGTACTGCCGGTCCATGTCCTCCCGCCAGTGCCCGCAATCCTGAGCCACTCTGACATCGCCGCTGATCAGAACGCATGGGCGTGGGCAGGACGCTCAACCGCTCGGGTCGTTAACGCAGCCCGCTGGGCCACACGATTGACCGGATGCGCAGCATTGTGTGCCGTTACAGGGTGGTTGATTGTCGGCGCAGACGCATTTGCCCGCGACGCAGTTCGCCGTGTTTGGACAGCAGACGCCGTTGCACGGTGGTTCACCGTTGCCGCAGGGGGCGGCGCACCGCCCATCGGCCCCACAGTGGAGGCTGCAGCACTGCGCGTGGCGTACGCACCCACCGTTGGAGGCTGTGCAACCGCACTTGCTGTTCTGCCCACACACGGTAGTGCAGCACTGCTCGTTGGCCGTGCATGCCTCGTTGTCCCCATGACAGACGCACTCAGTGTCGCTGCCACTTCCGGTGCACGAGGCGGACGAGCCAGCGCAGCACGTGCAGCCGAGGGTGCATCTCGGGGCAAAGCAGGTGCCGCAATGCGTCGGGCTGACGTCCCCGCCACAGCCAGAGCTGGTGACGCAGCGCCCGCCGCAGGGGATCATGTTTTCCGCACACCCCCGGCACTTGCGCTTGTTACGGTTGCAGCTACCCGAAGCACACTGGCGGTTGCGCCGGCATTTCCCGCCTGTGGGCCGTCGGCAAGTACGCGAGCTGGCAGACCGCGTCACGGCAGGCGGCGCAATCTCCGTCCGTGAGGCAGGTATCGGGGCAAGCTGCCGCGTGTCCACGGACCACGCCGACGGCATCCGCGCTGAACGCGGCAACGAGGGTCTGCAGGATGCGGCGGCGGGAGGGACTCGGAGAGAGTGCGCGAGTCAGAGTGTCAAAGCGCGAGCCATCCATAGAAAGCACCTCAGCACGTGAGGTAATCGGCACAACGCACTGCAGGGGAGCGGTTACGCCGGTGCCACTATACGCCCGGTCCGGGGCGCTGCCCAGCGGTTAGCGGACTCCAGCTCGTGGCTGACAGCGGTCTGACGCCCGAAAACGCCTACCGCTTGACGCGCACGACGTGGTCGCCCTACGCCAGAGGGAGTGCGCGCGTTTGCTCACGCCCCGAGGCGTGAGCCGGTAGCGGCTGCAGCTCCCGATCATGGATGCCGGCTACGTCGAACGAAGGTAGAGGACCCGTTCGTCAAAGGTGTCCGGATCCCCGGTGAATCCATAGTGGGAGGACTGAGGACGCGAAGCCTCTCGTCCAAGAGCCAGGTACGAACCCCGTCCGGCATGTTGGGACCGGGACCCTGTCAATATAAAGCGCGATTGCTCCGGTCACATGAGGGGTCGCCATGCTGGTCCCGGTGTTCTCATCGTAGCCGTCCTTGTCCGGGTCAATCGAGACCGGGACTGTCGAGAGAATGCACACTCCAGGGGCGGCGATATCGATGTCCCGACCGAAATTGCTGAATTTGGCGAAGGTGTCGTCGCGGCCGACGCAGGGCGTCGATGCCCCTGCCTTACCGGGCTCGCCATCGGAGTCGGTAAAGGCCGAGACGGTGATGACTTCCGTGGTAGGTAGCCGGTGCTCGCTTGGACGCATTCACGCCGTTGTTCCCAGCGGCGACGACCACCGGGATGCCGTCGACTTTGACGACCCGGCAGATCGCCTTGTGCAGCGGGGTTGTCTTCGGCCCGCACCATCTTTGGTCTTTCCGGCCTGCCTTGGCGCTCAGGCTCATGTTGACGACTTCAATCATCTCGTCGGGGGGGTCGGAGACCCACTCCAGTCCGCAAATGAGAGAAGAGATCCGAACCGACGCCGTCGTTATCCAGGACCTTGATCGCCCAGAGCCGGGCCCCAGGGGCGACGCCGACGACGCCTTCGTTGTTGTCAATGGCCGCAATCGTTCCGGCGACATGGGTGCCGTGTCCGTTGCCGTCGTTGAAGTTGTTGTATCTTGGGGCTACGCAGTCCTCACCACCTGCCATATTGAGATCGGGGTGTTGGGCGATCCCGGTATCGAGCACCGCTACGTCTGCGTCGATGCGTGCGCCGCCTGTATCGCGGCCCACGGGTTCTGATCGGCTTCAACCCGATCGACCCCGGTCGGCAGCTCTGATCTTCGGTCTGGACTTCGGCCTGCACCGGGAGATCCGGCCAGATCCTCAGCACGCCCTGCTGCCGCTCGATGGCGCGGACCGCCTTGGCAGGCAGGTCCGCGGCAAAGCCCTGAAACACCTCGTTGTATACGTGCGACGGAGCGACGCCGAGCCCTCGGGCTACCCCTATCGGGTTGGCTCCCCGCGCGACCTCGATAATGACCGGCACGGTCGCCCGCTGGGTGGTTGGCAACGCTTGAACGGGCACTGCCCCGCCAATCTGCCACGACGGCAGCATGCCCGCCAGCATCATGGCGAGGACGACCATCGTCCCCACACGGTGGGTCTGCCGGCGCCGCCAACCAGCCAGGGGTCGCTGTTTCGATCCGCAGGTAGCCGCTGTCCGGTGCGCCTATATCCTCGGCAAACTCCACAAGAACACTCCAGGCAAGACGAATGAGAGCCAATTCACCGATCCGCTCATGTGGGGCGGAGAAGTCGCAATGACGGTAATCAGCCTGCCGTGATGCCAGCTCTCGGCGACAGACCAGGTGCTGCCACCAGCAGGGAGGAAACCCTGCCACGCGAACCGGCTGCGGCCGTTTGAGTAACCATAACAGACATGTGGGTGCGGGCGAGCGCGCTTCGGTGGCATTCCGCGAACCCGTGAGAAAATCAAGGGCAGTCGAACTGGACCAGGAAAGGATGGGACGATGTCCCGACCCGGAGGAAGCCGCTGTCCGGTTCAGCCTCATACCCTCGGCAAACTCCACAGGAACACTCCAGGCACGACGAATAAGAGCCGATTCACCGATCCGCGCATATGGGGCGCGGCATCTCTATGACGCCTATCAGCCTGCCGTAGTGCCGGCTCTCGGCCACAGACCAAATGCTGCCATCAGCCGGGAGGAATCCCTCGCGAGCGGACTGGTGGCAGCAGTTTGACTAACCATAACAGATATCTCGGTGACGGTGTCCAAACGCCACTCTACGTAGCGACCAAATGCAAGCGACATACCAGCGGCGTCCGCCTCCGACTCCTCGCCCAATCACATGCCACAAACGTTGTCTCAGTCTGCTTCACGGCGAGCCAATGCTGAGTTGCGTTGCGGGTGTACGCTCTGCGGTGGCATTCCGCTATCCCGTGCGACAATCCCGGGCAGTCGAACTGGACCAGGACACCTCAGAGACCAGCATGCCCGAGTGGCCGCGCGGCACCGTCACCTTCCTCTGCACCGATATCGAGGGAAGTACCGCACTCTGGGAGCGGGATCGGCCGGCAATGGCAGTTGCCGTCGAGCGCCATCTCGCTTTGCTAGATGAGGCCATCACGGCGCACGGTGGCATCCACTTCAAGACCGCCGGCGATGCGGTCCAGGCGGCGTTCCACACCGCGTCTTCTGCTCTGGCCGCCGCCATCGCCGGCCAGCAGGCCGTTCTCGCCGAGCCGTGGCCGGAGGAGATCGGCTCGCTGCGGGTGCGCATGGCGCTGCACGTGGGGGCCGCCGAACCCGTCGCCGGTGACTACCTGGCTCCGGCGTTGAACCGTTTATCGCGCATGTTGGCCGCCGGGTCATGGCGGCCAGATCCTCGTCTCCGAGGCGATGCGGCGTCTGGTCGTGGACGTTGTTCCCGCGGACGTGACACTCACCTCGCTCGGCCGCCACACGCTACGGACTCTGGTCCAGCCGGAAGAGCTCTTCCAGGTCGTTGCGCCGGGATTACCGGAGCGATTCCCGGACTTGCGCTCGCTGTCGCATCACCCGACCAACCTGGTTGCTCCTCCCACCCCACTCATCGGTCGCGATCAGGAACTGGCGACCGTGACTCGGTTGTTTCAGGACGCCGATGCCCGTCTGGTGAGCCTGACCGGCCCCGGCGGAACTGGCAAGACGCGGCTTGCCCTGGGCATCGCCGGCGAGCTGATCGACGCCTTCCCCGACGGCGTGTTCTTGGTCGATCTGTCGACGGTGCGCGATCCCGCGCTCGTCTTGCCGGCCATCGCCTCCGCGCTCAATCTGCGTGAGGTCTCCCCTGGGACGCTGCGCGAGACGCTGACCGACTACCTGGCGCCAAAACGGATGCTCCTGGTGCTCGACAATTGCGAGCAGATCATCAGTGCCGCATCGGATATTGCCTCCCTGCTCGCCGCCTGTCCCCGGTTGGCGATCCTGGCCACCAGCCGCGAGTCGTTGCGCATCGGCGCCGAGCGGGAGTTCCCGGTCTTGCCTCTCGGCATCCCGCCGGCGACAGACACCCCGCTGCTGGAGGACCTGGCCCAGACTCCAGCGGTCGCGTTGTTCGTGAGTCGCGCGACGGCGATCGATCCCGGCTTCGCCCTGACCGCGGAGAACGCCGCCGTCATAGCCGAAATCTGCCGTCGCCTGGATGGACTACCCCTGGCGATCGAGCTGGCCGCGGCCAGGATTCGACTGCTCCCGCCGCGGGCCTTGTTGGCTCGGCTGGAGCAGCAATTACCACTCCTGACCGGAGGAGCGCGCGACCTTCCCAACCGCCAACAGACGATGCGCAACACCATCGCCTGGAGCTACGACCTGCTCGACGATGCCGAGCAGGCCCTGTTTCGCCGGCTGGCGGTCTTTGTCGGCGGGTTCGCGCTGGAGGCCGCCGAATGGATCGCCGGGTCTGACGAGGGTGACAGCGAAACGTCTACCCCGCTACCCCGCCACCCTGACACCCCGCCACCCGCCCTCGACACCCTGGGTCTCCTGGCGTCGCTCGTTGCCAAGAGCCTCGTCATCGCCGGAGGGCATGAGAACGCTGCCGATCGCTTCCGGATGCTGGAAACGATCCGTGAGTATGGGCTGGAGCAACTGGCGGCACGCGGGCAGGAAGTGGAGGCGCGGCAACGCCACGCCAACTGGTGTCTCGCCCTTGCTGTTGACGCCGGACCGAACGTAAGAGGACTCGATGCTGCCGTCTGGTTGGAGGTATTGGAACGAGAGCACGCCAACCTGCGGGCGGCCCTCGCCTGGCTGGTCGAACGCGGCAACGGGGCACAACTGGCGCGTCTGGCCGGTGCCCTCGGGCAGTTCTGGAAGGAGCATGCGCATTACGCCGAAGGACGCCGTTGGCTCGAGCTCGCGCTCGATCTCGGCCGGGACGCGCCGCCGGCGGACCGGCTTCGGGTGCTGACCGCGGTTGGCACGCTGTCCTGGTATCTGGCCGACGAGACGTACTCAGGGCACGCCCACGAGCAGGCGCTGGCGCTGGCGCAAGAGATCGGGGATCGCGCAGCCGAGGCATTCCTCCTGGGTAGCCTCGCGGTGCATGCCTCAGAGCTTGGGCACTATGAGCAGGCGAACGCCCGATTCGAGCAGAGCCTGGCGGTCGCCCGCGAGGTCGGCGACCCGGGTCCAGTCGTCCTGGCGCTGCACAATCTGGCGCATCAGGAGTGGGAGCGCGGTCAGGCAGCGCAGGCCGTGGCGAGGCTGGAGGAGGCGCTCGAGGTCGCCCGCGAACATCACATGGTCTGGATTCTGCCCAGCATCCTCGTCGGTCTCGGTACCATCACTACCGACCTGGGAGACCTGGGCCGCGCTATTGGCTTCTTTCGCCAGAGCCTCGAGCTGGCCCAGGTGCGAGGCAACCTGGGAGACGTCATCGACGGCATCGGCGGGCTGGCGCGACTGGCCGCCGTGGCGAGCCAGCCAGAAGCGGCAGCCCGCCTCTTCGGGGCGGCGGACGCGATCCGCGAGGGGCTCGCCATGCCGCTCTCGCCAGATGAACAGGAAGACATCGAGGCCATCACGAACGGGCTGCGATCCGCGCTTGGTGACGACGCGTTCTCGGCCGCTTGGGCTGATGGCCGGTCACTGTCTCAGGAGGCGGCCCTCGAAGAGGCACTCTCCCTTCGCGTCGAGACAGTGCAAAGCACGACGTCGCACGCAAAGCCTCGCACCTGAGTGCACGAGTTCGCCTGATGGTGCGATACCAGGAATGCCCCTTCGCAGCACATGCGTCCGGGTACGGACCATGCCGTCTCATCAAGATATCGACGCATCGCGGCAGACAGCGATTGCCGGACGGGCCGCTTCTAAGCGTCCTCTTCAGCCAGGTAGAGGTGGGCGGAGACGATGGCCATGGCGCCTCCCCCCACTGCCGAAGCCACTCGCTTGACCGAGTTGTGTCGCACGTCCCCAACGGCGAAGACCCCCGGCAGGTTGGTTTCCAGAGGAAACGGTGATCGATCTTGTCGTGGCCAGAGCGACCTCAGGGCTTCGTAGTTGGGGGCCAGGTCGCGGCAGGTGAGGATATAGCCGCGATCGTCGCGTTCCAGCGTTCCGTCCAACCAGTCAGTGTGTGGCGCGGCGCCGATGAGTACGAAGAGAGCCGCGGCTCTGAGCGTCTCCGTCTGACCGGTCGCCTGGTCCTTCAGCACCAATCCCTCGAGCCGGTGCTCCCCGCGGCCGTCCTCCACGGTCGTTCCGACCCGGACCTCGACATTCGGCGTCACCTCCAATTCATCGATCAGGTAGGCGGACATGCTCTCCGCCAGCGATGCACCGCGCACCAGGACCGTCACCCGTTCGGCATACTCGGCCAGATGGAGTGCTGCCTGGCCAGCGGAGTTCCCCGCGCCAACCACGAACACCTCCTCGCCGCGCATCGCACGCGCTTCCGAGACCGCGCCATAGAAGACCCCCTTGCCCACCAGCCGCTCCAGCGCGGGAATGGCAAGTCGGTTGTAGGAAACGCCGGTCGCCAACACGACGGTGCTGCTGATCACCTCGCTCTCCGTCCGACAGCGTCACGATGCGGTCGCGTCCTTCGGCGCGCAGGCCAGTGACCGACTGGGTGTAGACGACCTGTGCCCCGAACTGGAGGGCCTGATCGGCGGCGCGCGCCGCCAGTTCCTGGCCGCTGACGCCGCGCGGGAAGCCGAGGTAGTTGCGGATCATGGAGCTGGTTCCCGCTTGGCCACCGACGGCCTCCGGCTCGATGACGACCGTCTGCAATCCTTCCGACGCGGCGTAGACCGCCGCGGCTAACCCGCCGGGTCCTGCTCCAACAATCGTGACGTCATAGCGGGGAAGTCGTGGGCGCGTCGCCAGGCCAAGGGCGTCGGCGATCTCTCCGTTCGAAGGGTCAAGCAGGACCTTGTCGTCGACGAGGACCAGTATCGAGACCTGGTCGGAATCGGCGACGTGCTCAGCCAGAAGGAGCTGTCCTTCCGCGGAGTCCGTTGGGTAAAACCCAAACGGGATGGCATTGCGCGTGCCCAGGTCACGCAGCTCATGGCTGCGACTCTCCCACTGGGGACCGACCACGCGGACGCGCTCGAACAGCGGACGGTTGGCTCGCCACCAGTCGGCCAGTGCCTCGCTGAGCTGCGGGTAGAGCCATTCCTCGGGCGACCGCCAGGGCTTCTCCACGAAGCGGTCAACCTGGCCGAGCGCCAGGGCCCGCTGCAACGACTCGCTCACCGCGTCATCGCCGATGGTGGTGAGCACGATGCTCTGGGCTCCGGGGTAGCACTCGCGAGCCTGTCCCAGAAACTCGATCCCGCCTGTGCCCGGCAACCAGAGGTCAGCAATCACGAGTGCCACCTCTGCCGCCTCGTCATGCAGGCGATGGAGTGCTCTCAAGCCAGCCTCCGGCGTGGCCGCGGAGTGAACGAGGTAGTCGGCCCCGAATCGACGCTCGAGCGCGGCGGTCAGCCCGCGCCGCAGCACGGGATCGGCATCGGCGACGAAGAGGACCGGTTTGGTCTGTCTGGGAGATGACGTGTCGTGGACGGGCATCAGCGTGGGTGGACATGGGTGACCGCTCGCTGTGGAGCATGGCGTCCCCATCTGGGCGAGTGCCGATGTCAAGAGTGTTGCTGCTCATAAGAACCTCCAACTCACGATTAATCGGCAGCACGTGAGTGATTTCGGGGGCTCGATCACCCAATGAAGACCGGCCACAGACCCAGTCCAAGTGCCATGCCGCCCACGACCACGAGGGTGCCGACCCAGATGAGATCGAGGTTGATCCAGACGCGGCGGAGCACCTCCACCCCGACTTTCTGATAGACCACCACGGCGAGCGTTCCCGCCACGGCGAGCATCGCCGCCGAGTGCAGGCCGACCGCCGCCAGCGCCGGGATCAGGGCGTCATTGCCGCCGGGCGCCTGATGGCCCATCTGCCCAAGGTGTTCGGCGTGGGCCAGGGCGCTTGAGACCGCATCGCCTCGCAGGGCGACGAGCACCGGGACGAGCATCAACCCCGCGCCGTGCGCCGACGCCATCAGGAACGACCACATGACCAGCTCGCGCGGTCCCACCCGCATCCCGACCCAGCGCGGGATGGCGGAAGCGGGTGACGACCTTGTAGGCGGCGAAGCCCAGCAGCATTCCTCCTCCGAGCGTCAGGAGCATGCGTTGGGGGATCACGAGCCCGAGCGTGCTGACCGCAACCGCGGCCAGGCCGATGGCGAGAGCATGACCGAGAGCGATCGGACCCAGGGCGTTGATGACGGCGCGTAGCCGCCGCTCCTGCAGACCGAGCGAGACGGCGAAGAGCCAGCCCATCGCCGGGTTCAGGCCGTGAAAGGCGCCCAGGGCCAGCAGCGAGAGCCACGGCCAGTATGTGTTCAGTATCCGCCATGATCTTCGTCCTTTGTCGGAGCCGTCAGGCTGACCTCCCGGTCTGGCTCGACGGGCAGGGTCGAGCCAGACCCGAGGAGGGGTCTACGGATAGCAATAGGAATCGGTCGAGGCGTCACCGCCCTGCAGCCGCACTTGGTGCGGCCGCTGGTCGCCGAAGTCGAGGAAGAAGTTGGGGTCGAGGCTCATGCCGCCCTCGGGGTCGGCATCGAGCTTGACCATCCAGCCCCGGATGCCGTCGGGATAGAACTGCGCGTCCCAGGGCATGTAGAGCGAGTTGGTGAGGTAGACGCGGCGACCGTCGCGGCTGACCTCGACCATCTGCGGTCCGCCGTTGAGCGGTCGCGCCGCGGCCGGATGGGGAGCCTGGCCGACGATGCCGCCAATGCGGACCGAACTGACCTCCTTCGGCTCGAATGGATCCGAAACGTCGAACTGCTTCAGCTCGCCGGTTCCCCAGCAGGAGACGTAGAGATACTGGTCGTCAACGCTCAGCTCGAGATCGGTAACAAACGGGGGCACCGCCTTGAACGGCTTGAGAGCTGGCGGCAATTGGTCTTCCTCCGCCGGTTCGGCGGGGATCGTGATCACCTTGGTGACTTCCCAGCCGACCGCCGCACCGTTCGCGCCGCTCTTGCGGTGCCAGAGGAAGACGTTGGCGGAGAGGTCGTTCAAGTTGACGACGGCGCCGGCGAAGCCATAAGCCCTGGTCGGGTCGTGGGCCGGCCGCAACTCGAGCACCATCTGATGCTCTTTGCCCAGGTCGACCGTCTGTGCATGACGACGCTCCCGCAGATCCCAGAAGTGGAGCTGGTGGCCGTACTGAGCGTCGAGGAGCAGCTCCGGCTGTACGCCGCACTCGACCATCTTCGGCGTGCCCCACTCACTCGTGACCATCGTGTCGTACCCGAGATGCCACCAGAAGTCATAGTGGAGGTATTGATCGCCGCGATCGATCTCCCAGCGGCCGAGGACGTCGAAAGTGTCATGGTCGAGCATGAAGATGCCGCCGGGACCGCCCCCGTCAGGGGCGCCGAGGGCGCTGACATAGATGCCGTCAGGTCCGCAGTGGACCGTGTGACCATTGGCGTACCCGGTCTTGGCCGCCACCTCCTCGGGCTCGATCGTCTTCACAATGCGTGGCCGCATCGGGTCGGGCTTGGTGTCGATGATGTAGACGCGGGAGGAGCCGAGCCCCGGCACGATCAGGTAGCGCCGCTCGACATGCGGATGGGGCGCGTTCGGACACAGCATCGAGGAGCAGGCGTTCCAACCGAAGTGGTGCAGCTCGTCCCCGGGATGCGTCATCTCGACTTCACCGACGAGCTGGCCATAGGACTCCGAGTTCGGGTCGACGTCGACCACGGCGATGGCGTCGGGTCGGCCGTCGCCGGTCGGGTTGACACGGACGACGTAGGCCAGAGTTTCGGCCGGTGCCTGCATCGCCGAGCGCGGCGAAGGGTAAAAGGTCGGGTCGGGTTTCCAGGTCGGCATGGTGTTCCTCCTCTTGTGCGTTCCTGAGCAGGTCACTGGTTCTCGTCGTCCATCGACGCGCTGACCTGCTTTGGCTTGCACTTGCAGAGTAGGAGGTGGCTAGCAACGGCACATGGGCAGAACTGCGCATTCGACCTACGCATTTGGCGTAGCGAAAACGGGGTGGAGTGGGGTGGTATACGTAGAGAGAATGGGCCTGGAGCGGCTGGCCCTGCGGGCGTCTCTGCCCGGCCAGCAAACCTACGACGGAGACGGCGACCAGAGGTTCACCGCGACTGCGAGGGTTGTCTCCGCGATCGGAACCCCAGCTGCGCCGCCGCCAGGACAAACGCGAGGCGGGATCGGCGTCGCCGAGGCCGATCCCGCCGGGCTGGTCAGCGCTCCGCCGGCCGCCAGCCACCTCTTGTTGGCTTGTTCCCGCCGGACTGGCAGGCGGCCTGGCGGTTCATCATCTCCCGCTCTGCTGGAAGCAGTAGAGATGCTGCCCAGTGTTGCAGGCAGCCGAGCCGCTTTGCGTCCAATTGCTGTCCTTGTACACGGCCGTGCCCCGGAAACCGCTGCCTGTCGCAACAGTCCAGTTCCCACAGTGTTCGCCGAGGGTGCCGCCGCTGCCATCGACCTTGGTGTAGGTCCACACCAGGGCGGCGGCGGCGATAGTATTCCCGGTCTCCGTCAGGCTGATCGGAGCCCGCAGCGCGCCGTCCGTCAACGCCGTCCAGTTGGCGGCAATCCGCGTGCCGTCGACCAGCTCATAGGGTCCGGTCGATTGGACGAAGCGGGTGCTGGGTGAGGCCGTGCTATCCGACAGCCACGCTTTGTATGTGCCGCGGAGACTGGCTGAATCGGCATAGTTCTGGCAGATCGTGTCGGCCCCAGTCAGACCACCCAGGATCCCGCCAAAGGGGGCGCTGGTGACGAAGACGCGGCAGGGACCGCCGGCTCCGCACCGTTTGCTCCGCCGTCGCTCGGCCTCGGCCTCCTCATCGCGGCGCAGACCCGCCAGGCCGAGGGCGACGCCCGCGACTGCACCCACGCCGGCACGCAGCACGCCGCGCCGCGCGATCACCACGGACGCCCGCTGCACCGCCGCATCAAAGGATTCTCCGTCCATCACGGCCTCCAGTTCGTTCATCACGCATTGCCATGTCACGCGGGACCATCCATTCCTCGAGTCCCTCGCCTCACGATAGGGAGGGACCATCCCTGGTACATGGGCAGAACTGCGTATTTGGGCTACGCATTCGATGACGGCGAGAATGGAACGTGGAGGGGGTATACGTAGAGGCTAGAGGATGCGAAACGTGGGGCGGCTCAGACCAGGCCGCGCTGCAAGGCGAAGATGCCGGCTTCGGCGCGAGAGGTGGCCTCGAGCTTGGCCAGGATGGCCCCGACGTGCTTGGAAGCGGTGCGGGGGCTGATGAAGAGCGTGTCGGCGATCTCGCGGTCGGTGCGACCCGCGGCCAGGAGCCGTAACACCTCGCGCTCGCGCGTGGTCAGGCCCTCGGCACTGGTGCGGGTCGCCACCTCTGGGTCTCGTCGGAGGGGACGCGGTTCGGGGACCCCCAACGCCCGGAGGCGACGGATCGCCTTCGCACTGGCCGGCTTCGCTGCGAGCTCCTCGAAGATCGCTGTCGCTTGCAGCACCAGGTCCGGATCATCGGTTTCGGCCAGAGCGCACGCCTCGTCATAGGGACAGCCCAGCCTTTGCCAGGCCGCGGCCGCGGCCGCGAAGTCGCCGCCGATCTGCAGGGCGTACGGCTCAGCCAGGGTGTGGGTAGGGACATCCCGGTCGCCGGCCTGCCACAACAGCCAGGCAAGTTCGCCCCGGTCCCAACAGTTGCCACGCGCGAAGACGAGGTCGCGTACCGCCAGCGCTTCATCCAGCGCTCGCCTGCTGTCCCCAAGCAACAGGGCCGCCTCGGCGCGCGCGGCGCGGACCGGTCCCAGGCGCAGCAACTTACCGGTGCGATCGGCCAGCGCCAGTGCCTCGTCGAGGGTCGCTGCGGCCTCGTGATTGCCACGGCGAGCGTACACCTGGCCCAACGTCGTCAGTGCCATCATCCGCGTCACCGACGATAACCTCGGCTGCCGGAGAAGTTGGTGGATCTCCGTCTCGGCCTCGTCCCAGCTGCCCTGACGGGCGCGCAGGGCCGCTCGCGTCGCCAGGAGATACCCACGGCGGAAGTCGAGATCGTGCTCGATCGCGAAGTCGATGGCAGTAGCGAGCTGGCGATCGGCCTCGTCGAGCCGCATGGCCAGCATCGTCGTAAAGGCCAGGTTGGCCAACGCCCGGCTGGCGTGGTCGAGGAGCCCCTCGGCCCTGGCGAGTTGCAGGCTCCGGGTTAGGTCCTCGTGCCCCTCCTCGTCCCCGGCGTAGTGGCGCGCCGAACCGACGTTGTTCAGCGCGTGGACGAGGGTTTCCGTCTCCCCGAGCTCCTCGGCGAGAGCGATCGCCCGATTTCCCCACCGCAATGTGCCCTCGAGGTCGAGGTCGAGCAACCGCAACTCGGCGAGATTGCTGTAGGCCATCGCCAGCTCCGGCCCGGGTGGTTGGGGTTCCAGCACCTCCAGCGCGGCAGTCGCCGCTTCGGCGGCGTCTCCCTCGTGCCAGTAGAGGTGCGAGAGCCAGCGGAGGCTGTCCCCCTCCTTGAGCCGATCGCCCAGCGAGCGCCAGATGTCGAGCGCTTCCAGGCGCGCTGCGATCGCCTCCTCGCCATGATCACTCAGGTAGCAGGCGACAGAGCGCCGCTCGAGGAGGCGGGCGCGCTCGGCGGGCGGCAGACCATCGGCGAAGCGCAGAGCGCGCGCGTACTGGGCCGCCGCTTCGCGGTGGGCATTCAGCGCGGCGGCCTGTTCCGCGGCGGCGCTGGCGAACTGCAGCACGGCCTCCCGATCGCCCGCCGCCTCGGCGTGGTGGGCCAGCCGCGCCAGGTCGCGCTCTGACTCCGGCGCCTCGCGCAGCGCGGCCAGCACCCGCCCGTGCAGCACGCGACGGCGCAACGGCGCTATGGCCGTCAGCACGGCCTCCCGCGTCAGCTCATGGCGAAAGCTGAGCCCTTCGCCGGTGGTGCGCAGCAAGCCGCGGGCCAGGCACTCGTCGGCTTCGTCGAGGACCGGACCGGCCACGGCGAGCAAGAGCGTTGCGTCGATCGTCGAGCCCATGACGGCGGTGATGTCGAGGACCGCCCGGGCCGCGGGGGAGAGCCGGGCCGCCCGCGCCAGGATCGCGTCGCCGACCGAGGTCGGTACGCTCTCCCCCTCCGTGGCCAGCGCTTCGGTCAGGAAAAAGGGGTTGCCCCCGGTCAGCTGATAGAGCGCGGCCGGGTCGCGCCCGCTGCCCTGGGCCAGGCGCCCGACCGCCGCCTCCGACAGGGGCGGCAGGCTGAGGCGGAAGACGGCCGGCTCGGTGGCCAGATCCCCCAGCACCAGCCGCAACGGGTGCATGGCCCCCAGCTCGTCGTCGCGGTAGGTCACCACGATCAGGACGTGCAGCCCGCCGATCCGCCGGCCCAGGAAGCGCAATAGCTCAAGCGAGGCGCCGTCGGCCCAATGCGCGTCCTCGCTGATGACCACCGTCGGCCCCGGTCGCGCCACCAGCGCCGCTAGCACCGCCCGAAAGACCTGCTCGCGGGCGTCGCCCTCGACAGCCAACTGCGCGATCTGCAGCCCCAGGGCCGGAGCCAGGTCGCGCACCGGGCCGAGCGGACCCGGGGTGGAGAGGGCGTCGCACGAGGCCCGTAGCACCGCCGTCTCGGGAATCCGCCGGGCAAAGTCGTCGACCAGCGTCGTCTTGCCGACGCCGGCCTCGCCCCCGACGAAGACCACGCGGCCGTGCCCGGCCGCCGCCTGCCAGCGGTGCTCCTCGAGTTGGGCCAGGTGCGCGTCGCGCTCCAGTAGCTCCATCGGTCCGTGCTCCTCGGTTAGGAGCACATGATACGACGCCAGCCCCACCCCACCGCGGCCTCCCTGGTCGTGACCGCTGGCAGTCGACCGTTTTCGACCGCGCTCGAGTCAGTTTGGTGACGGAACGAGATCCTCAGTGGAATCGCTCACTCGTCAATTGGGAGTCCGCCGGCTCCGGATGTACCGGTTCTCGGCACGACCACGCAACGGTCCGCATCAAGCGCCATTCGACGTCGACTTCGAAGCTACAGCGACCGGCCACGTCTTCGTTTGCCTAACTGGAGCACCGAATCACGCGGGTACTCCTCGGGCGCCGACGTACGTTTGACGGAAAGAGAACCCGGCCGGAGGACATCGTTGCGGCGCAGCGGCCGCGTCACTCGGGGGTCGGGACTGCCACCTGCTCGCCGGCGCGTTGACCCATTGCGCTGAAGGGACCGGTCCGCTCCGCGGCAGCCCCGGACCCCTCGACCGTCTCGATCGTGTAGCGCAGCGACATGACATCACCCGGGGATCCCACCTCGACCGGGCCCTGCAGCAGCGTGATCGGTCGCGGCGGATCTGAGGCATCGGCCGCTCGGACAGCGACAGCAAGGACCCCACTCTGCCCCCCGCGGGGTGTCCAGACGCCGGCCCCCTGGTTCCCTGCCGCGTCGGTGAACAGCACGAAGCCATCGTCCCCGAACACGACTTGGGCCGGAGTCTGGTCTCCCTCGGCGAAGGTGAGCAGCCACGTACCGACCAGCGGGTGCTGCGCCGGCACTGGCGTGGGCGTCTCCTGAGGCAGGGAGCCGCTGGGCAGCCCCGGCACGGTAGGCAGGGGCATCGGACCGCCGAGCTGCCCCACGGGCGTCGGCATCGGGTCCCGGGCAGCCGCCGGTCGCGGCAGCCCGACCGCGAGCTGGAGGCTCACCAGCAGCGCGACGAGCGTCAGCATGAGGACGGTACGACCGATCATCGCGTGGGCCTTTCGTGTGACGTCATGCGCGGCAGATCGCCGCCTGCAGCATCACGCTGATGGCACTGTAGCGATCGCGAGCGTCAGGAACAATTCGCCCCGAAAGTAATGAACCCGGCCCACCGGAAGTTCGGTCAACGACCGTGCTCACGGTGGCCTATCATCACGCTGGCGATCGACGGCTGTCGCGGCATGGATCCGATCGCCGGGCCGGAACGTAAACCACTCCATAACGTGTCCGTACAGTCCCACGGATGCCCAACACGCCATGACCTTGCCGCGAGGAGGTCCATGATGCGGACCGAGCCAAGTCACCCGACGGCCTATTGGCGGACGTTCTCTCAAGAGGCTAGGCCCCACCTCGGGGCCGAAATGAGGCCCCTGACCCCGGCGGAACGGATCGCGCTGACGATTGCGTGTCTTAACCGCGGGCTCGACCTGATGGATAGGTTCGCTCGCGCCTCCCTGGCGGGGTGCGCGCGGGTGGCGGTTCGGGGGCATCACGTTGCGGATAGTGCTGATTATCCCGCCCAAGTTCGACCGACCAACACACGCCATTTCCTGACACGTTGACCAGGTGCCGCTGATTACCCATCCGGATCCTCGTGCGTGCGGCCTTGGTGCCCCGCAAGCCGTGCCGCCGCGAGTCTTCTGATCGCGGATGACCGCCGCCCGATCACGGTGGTTTCCGCTATGCGCGGCCACGCGCTAACCTCAACGACTCTGAACAACTACCCTCATGTCCTGCCGGAGTCGGAACGGCTCACAGCGGAGGCGATGGAGCGTCTCCTGGGATGACAATCTCACCCAAGATTACATGGCATTCCTAGTCAGATCGCCGTGTGTTGCGCCTAAAGGGTCAGTTTGGATTGAGCGGCGCATTGCGAGCAATCGCGCGAAGCGACGCCAAGCGGCCCGAGACAACTCGTACTACATGTGGATGAGCGCACTGGCGACAGTGCCGGTTCGGGCTCATCATTCTGGGGTCGGAGTCATGCGGGTTCCTGATGAAATCCTGAAGTGCGTCGCGTTTGTTGGCTATGACGAGGCCGATGGGCGTCATCAGGCCGGCACCGCGTTCTTCTGTTCCCGGCAACTCACCGTCCCGGGCCGCTTGGCTGTTTACGTCGTAACAGCCAAGCACGTAATCGATGGAATTCGGCAGTGCAGTATCAACGGCAAAGCCTACCTACGCATGAACTCCACAAACGCTGGCCTGGTCGAGGTCGAAATTCCTTTGGATGCCTGGGTGTCCGATCCAGATGACCCCTACCTCGACGTTGCAGTTCTCTCTTGGGCGCCGCCTGAGGAAGTGATTGACTAACTCGTCATCCCAGACACCATGATCGCTACGGAAGACGTCATCCGCGACCGGGACATCGGTGTCGGTGACGACGCGTTTCTTACCGGGCTGTTCTCAAATCACTACGGGAGGGATCGGAACATCCCCATTGTTCGCGTGGGCAGCATTGCTGCGATGCCCGGAGAAAAAGTCGAGGTCGATTTCTTTGGTACAGCAGTATTAATTGACGCCTACTTGTTAGAGGCAAGATCAATTGGCGGGCTCAGCGGATCACCCGTATTCGTGGTCACGAGCGGTTTTCGCGGCGGCGGTGTGATTCACGCGGGTCCTCAGTTTTATCTGTTGGGTCTGATGCGCGGCCATTGGGATGTCCGTTTGTCCGCGGCCGACGCGGTAATTACTGATGAGCAACGGCGCGAAGCGGTCAATATGGGTATCGCTGTTGTTGTGCCGGCGTCCAAGATTCTAGACCTGACGAACCAGCCGAGGTTTGTTGAGCAGAGGCAGGCGGCTGAAGCCTCGCCCACGAACGAGATAGTTTCCGCGGCAGACCCGGGGATACCTTCTAACAGGAATGAGGAATAGCTAGGTTCGCGTCCCTATCTCTATCCTCCGCCACCCTCGGTGACTTTCACTCACCACGTGCGTGCCCCTTGCTGGGCGTCCTCGTGCCGCCGTTCGGGCGTGAATTTAGCGGCGCGTGCCGGCCCATCCTTCACCCCACCGTGCTTCCCTGAGCTCAACGTCGCAAAAGGTCGCCAGCGCGTTGGGGTACGCGTTGGGATACAGACGCAGTACGGGTTGGAGCTCACGCCTAGGTCGTGCGATGACCGGCTTGGTTATGCCGTTTTCTGGGAGCCGACGAGGAGACTCGAACTCCTAACCTGCTGTTTACAAAACAGCTGCTCTGCCAATTGAGCTACGTCGGCGGCTGGCCTCGAGGGCGCTCGGCAACCCGGGGACCGTCGTCGACCTCGCGGAGCCCTGTTGCGCTTGTTGCTAGTATGCCATGCAACCGGGGGTGCATTGGCGCTCTCGCTCGTTGACACTCACGTTCGACAGACCCGAGGTACCCGTATGCCGATCGCCGATCGAACCTTCCCAGCCACGCTCTCGCGTGACGAGCGGTGGCCAGCCCTGCCCCTCGAAGCCTGGGACGACACCCGGGAAACCCTGCACATGTGGACGCAGATCGTCGGCAAGCTCAATGTCGAACTCGCTCCGTTTCAGAACCAGCTCTGGCACACCGCCCTCCACCTCACGTCGCGTGGACTGACCACGCGGCCGCTCCCCTTCGGCGGCAGTGTCTTTCAGGTCGATTTCGACTTCATCGACCACAATCTCGCCATCTCCACCGGTGAAGGAGCGCGCAAGTTCATCCCCCTCTATCCCCGCAGCGTTGCGCACTTCTTCGACGAGTTGATGTCGTGCCTGAAGGCGATCGGGATCGAGGTTCAGATCAACACCACGCCGCAGGAGATCCTCAACCCGATTCCCTTTCGAGGAGGACACTGGCAACGCCAGCTACGACCCTGATGCGGTGAGCCGCTGGTTTCGTATTCTCACGTCGACTTCACGCGTCATGGCGGAGCACCGCTCCTGGTTTCGGGGCAAGGCCAGCCCGGTCCATTGGTTCTGGGGCTCGTTCGATCTCACCGTCACCCGGCACAACGGCGAGCTCGCTACCCCGCCACCAGGCGGATACATCTACCGGGTCGCGGAAGATGAAGAGAACTGGGCCGGTGGGTTCTGGCCCGGCAGTGGTCCGGTCGACTATCCCGCGTTCTATGCCTACATGTACCCGCAACCTGACGGGCTGCCGGAGGCCTCGATCGCGCCGGACGCGGCGTTCTGGAGCGCGGAGATGCGCGAGTTTCTGTTGCCATACGAGGCCGTGCGCACCGCCGATGACCCGGAGGGCGCGTTGATGGCGTTCCTGCAGAGCACCTACGTCGCCAGCGCTGAGTTGGCGAGATGGAACCGCGAGAAGCTGGAGCTGCAAGCGATTCCCAGGCCGCGGTAATTGACAGTGGCGCGGGACATGGTAGCGTCGCCCATGCACCACCCCGCTCGAACCCACGGGACCCCGGACGGCCGGAGGGTCGCTTGCCGAGAAAGGCCGGATATGCATCCTGAGTTGACGCACATCCCCGTCTCACCGCGGACGCGCAATATCTTGCTCGCGATCGTGGCGGGACTGATCCTCCTCATTTTCTGGAAAGCACCGACCCTACCCACGCTGCTCCTGACTGGTATGGCGGTGGCGCTCGTCCTCTCGTTCCCGGTGAAATACTCTGAGCAAGATCATCCCGCGCGGGATCGCCATCGCCATAGTAGTTCTCACCCTGGTCGCGATCCTCGTGGTTGGCGCGATTGTGCTCGTGCCGCTGGCCGTCGCCCAGCTCGCGAGTCTGGCGGAGCAAGCGCCGCGGCTGCTGGACGAAGCGTACGGATGGGCGCGCCGCGTGGTGGAGAATCTTGCAGCCCGGGGCCTCCTTGAGACCACACCCGACGAGGCCATGGCGGACCTGCAGCGGACCGGCGCCCAACGCGTCGACGGATTGCTGGGAGACGTCGTCGCGCGGGCTTTCGACACCCTGTCCGGCACGGTTGGCGGGGTATTCACCACACTCAGCGTCATCCTGATCGCGGCCTATCTCCTGGCCGACGGCGAGCGATTCAGGCAGGGGACCATTCGCTTGCTTCCCGTGCAGTACCGAGACGACGCCCAGGTCCTCTTCTCTGACGTGGTGGAGGCGCTCTCTCGCTATCTCTCCGGTGTTCTCGTCTCCCTGACCTTCCAGGGGGTCGCCTCGACGATCGCGCTAACCGTCCTGGGGGTCCCCTTCGCGATCCTGCTCGGTATTTGGACGGCCTTCGGCGCCATCGTGCCCTTCATCGGGTCGTACATCGGTGGCATCCCCGCCACCATCGTCGCCTTCACGGTCTCTCCCACCACCGGCATTCTTACGGCGCTGACGTACGTGCTGATCAATTTCATCGACGGCAATCTCATCGCACCACGAGTGCAGGGCAACGCGATCCGCGTCTCTCCGCTGTTCATCTTCCTGGCGGTCATCGCGGGCGGCCAGATTGCCGGCATCTGGGGTGCCCTGATGGCGGTGCCGGCCCTGGCGGTGGCCAGGGTCGTCTTCGACTTCTTGATGGATCGGGTGGTGGTGGTGCCGCAAACGCTGGACCCCTTGCCGGTCGCCCTCGTGGAGCCCCCAAGCGACGCGTCGACGACGAGTCTCAAGGCGCTGAACGCCAGCGGGGCCGCGGCCGCCAGGGCAGCGACCCCGCGCAGCTGATGCGGTCGAATCGCCAGAAACGACGGAGACCCGCGAGCAAATGTTCGCGGGTCTCCGTCGTTTCTCAAACGTTGGGTCAAGCGCCGTCCGTCTGGATTTGGCTCGATCAGCCCAGGCCGTTCACCAAACCCGTCACGTTGCCGGCTGGATCGGTAAACAGCGCAATCGTGAAGTCGCCCATGTCGGTCACTGGCATGACCACAGTGGCGCCCAGGCGCTCGGCCTTGTCGAGGTAGGCCTGCATGTCGTCGACCGCGGCATAAACCGTGACACGACCGCCGGCGGCGCCATCCTCGTTCCCGGCAATGCCGCCGTCGATGCCACCCTCGCCACCCGTCTTAACCACGCCGTACTGCCACTCATTGTTGGCGTCGATCTTCCAGTCGAATAGCTCCCGATAAAAGTTCTGAAGCGCGGATCCATCCGCGCCGGTGATTTCGAAATGCACGACCGGATTTGGCACGACAACACTCCTCTCCGGATAACCGGCTCGATACGAGGGGCTCGCATGCGGGGAGAGAACATATGTTCGCTATGTAGCCTATCACGCTGTGTCGAGATGTCAATATGCTAGCGCTGAGATCGCCTCGTCCGTCGCGCCTAACCCTGTGTCCGTTGCCCGTCTTGCGTCGACCTGAGCCCGACCGCGGTCGCTCAGGCCGCCATCGCGGCGATGATGGCGTCGGTCATGCCGGTCGTGGTCGCCGCCTTGCTGGGGTCGCGGTCCTGGCGCAGGTCGTAGGTGACGTCCTTGCCGGTAGCGATTACCTCCGCCACGGCGCCTTCGACGCGCTCCGCCGCCGCGCGTTCGCCCATGTGCCGCAGCATCAACGCCCCGGACAGGATCATGGCCGTGGGGTTGGCTTCGTTCTTGCCGGCGTGGCTGGGAGCACTGCCGTGGATGGCCTCGAAGACGGCGCTGTCGGGGCCGATGTTCCCGCTGGGGGCCAACCCTAGCCCGCCGACCATGCCCGCCACCAGATCGCTGACGATGTCGCCGTAGAGGTTCGGCATCACTAGGACGTCGTACTCCTGCGGTTTCTGCATGAGCTGCATGCACATGTTGTCGACGATACGGTCATTGAATGCGATGTCGGGGTAGCGCTCGGCGACGGCCTGCGCCTCGCGCAGGAAGAGCCCGTCGGTAAATTTCATGATGTTGGCCTTGTGCACGGCGGTGACCTGCTTGCGACCGTTGGCCCGCGCGTACTCGAAGGCATACTCGACGATGCGGCGGGAATTCTCCGGGGTGATCAATTTGATCGACAGCGCCGCGTTCGGTTCGATTTGGCGTTTTGATCGGGCGTTGATCGCCTCGATCATCTCGGCCGCTTCAGGTGTGCCGGTGTCGAACTCGATCCCGGTGTACATCCCCTCCAGGTTCTCGCGCACCACCACCAGGTCGATGTCACGAAAGACGCTCTGCACGCCCGGCAGCGACTTGCCGGGCCGCAGATTGGCGTAGAGACCGAGCGCTTGCCGCAACCCGACGTTCACGCTGCGGAACCCGCTGCCGATCGGGGTCGTCATTGGCCCCTTCAGCCCGATGGTGTTGCGCCGCAACGAGGCGAGGGTCTCCTCCGGCAGCACGTCGCCCTGGCTCTCCAGCGCGGTCAGCCCCGCCTCCCGCACCTCCCACTCGATCGCCACACCCGATCGCGTCGATCACGCGCCGCGCTGCCTCCGACACCTCCGGACCGATGCCGTCGCCGGGAATCAAGGTCACCTGGTACGCCATTGCCTCGCCTCTTCCCCATGATGCACATTCGTTCGCTTTCGATCATTGTCGCACCGGCCAGCGGTGACGCGATTCAGAGATCGAACAACGCCGCCAGATCGATCTCGACGCCGCGGAGCGCCGTTGGACTGACGATGCCGTCGCGGTACACAGACTGCTCATACCTGCCATTGGGCTGGCGACGCCAAGCGGTAAGTGTCCGCTCGTAGGGATGGATACGCCAGATTCTCCAGATCACCGCGCTGCTGGTAGACCGCTAGTTTTTCCTCGACGTCATAATCCCCTGTCGAGCGGGACCAGACCTCAACGACGAGTGGCAGCGGCTGGTCGTACACCTCGAGGACATCCTGCTGGTCGAGGAGCGGGGTGACGAGCGCCGTCGGAATGACGAAGACATCGGGGATAAAATAGGTCGCTTCGGGTCGGCGCACCCGTCCGGCGTCGACCCGCACCTGGAAGACCGACCAGTCGAGCTGAGACATCAGCATGTGGCCGAGTTTCACTTCCAACCAGTTATGAGCAGACGTCATCGCCGGTTTCTCACGTAGGTGCCCATCGCGCAGCTCCCACTTGCGGTCCGGCTCCGCCAGCGCTCGTCGCTCGTATGTCTCACCGCTGATTCGTGTTTCAATCGCCATGCTCGCCTCCCGGCAGTGCTGCGCGGCACGCCAAGCCGGTCTCTAGTGTACGCTCGTGTGATCGGCAACCCGCGGCTGCAATGACTGAGATTCTGAACCTACCGGCCATCCGCGTTCGACGGCGAGAGGCATGACGGCAACCGGCGAACCATCGAGCTTCGAGCTGATGGGCACGTGACAAGCGGAATGGGCCGGCCCAAGCGGCCTCGGGGTCCGGTCGTCCTGGTGATCCTCGACGGCTGGGGTATCGGCCGCGACGAACCGGGCAACGCCGTGCTCCATGCCCGAACCCCGACGATGGACCGCCTCTGGGCTGACTATCCG
The DNA here is from genome assembly GCA_963724295.1 of uncultured Chloroflexia bacterium. Taxonomy (GTDB): domain Bacteria; phylum Chloroflexota; class Chloroflexia; order Thermomicrobiales; family UBA6265; genus JACCXM01. The sequence continues at coordinate 199,111 of CAVRUC010000009.1, forward strand.
CACGCGACCCTGCTCACCTCCGGTGAGGCTGTCGGGCTGCCGGCGGGCCAGATGGGGAATTCCGAGGTTGGTCACACGAATATCGGCGCCGGCTTCGTCGTCTATCAATGGCTGACCCGTATCGACCTGGCTGTCGAAAACGGGGAATTGGCGGCGAACCCGGCGTTGAACCGGGCGATCGCGCGTGCGGTCGACAATGGCGGCACGCTCCACCTGCTGGGGCTGGTCAGCGATGGCGGGGTGCACTCCCACATCCAGCACCTGATGGCGCTCCTGCGGCTCGCGAATGCTCATGGGTTACCCGCCGATCGCTTGGTCGTGCACGCCTTCACCGACGGCCGTGACACCGCTCCCGATAGCGGGCTCGGCTTCCTCATGGACCTGGAGCGGGCGATGGCGGGCATCGGCGTCGGCCGCGTGGGAACGGTCTCCGGGCGCTACTACGCCATGGACCGCGACCACCGCTGGCAGCGCACCCAGCGGGCCTATGACGCGATCGTCCATGGCAGTGGGGAGCGCGCCGGGTCAGCCCAGGAAGCCGTCAGCCGCGCCTACGCCGCCGGGATCACTGACGAGTTCATCCCACCGACGGTGATCGACGACGGCTCGGGTCCCGCCACGATCCGTCCCAATGACAGCGCGATCTTCTTCAACTTCCGCGCCGATCGCGGGCGGCAGCTCTCGGAAGCGCTCGTCGGTGAAGCGTTTGGAGGGTGGGAGCGGGGTCCGCGCGTTCCTGGTCTGCTGCTCGTGACCATGGCCCGCTATGAAGACGGATTGGAGGCGGAGGTTGCCTTTGCGCCGATGGACGTCACCAATCCCCTGGCACGAGTGGTGAGCGAGGCCGGGCTGGCGCAATTCCACGCCGCGGAGACGGAGAAATACCCCCACGTCACCTTCTTCCTCAATGGCGGGCGGGAGGAGCCGTTCCCCGGCGAAAGCCGCGTGCTGGTTCCCTCGCCGAAGGTCGCCACCTACGATCTACAGCCTGAGATGAGCGCGCCCGAGCTGACCGACGTGATCGTCGGCGCCATCGAGAGCGGGCAATATCAGCTGATCGTCGTCAACTACGCCAACGGCGACATGGTCGGCCACACCGGGGTTTTTGACGCAGCCGTCGCCGCCATCGAGACGGTTGACACCTGCTCTGGCGAGGGTGATCGCCGCAATTCTCGAACGCGACGGAGTGGCGCTGGTGACCGCCGACCACGGCAATGCCGAGGAGATGATCGACCGCGAGAGCGGCGCGCCGATGACCGCGCACACGACCAACCCGGTGCCGGTGGTCCTGGTCACCCCGGATGACCATCCCCTGCGGCACGCTCGATTACGCCAGGGCGGTCGCCTCAGCGCCGTGGCGCCGACGCTGCTCGCCCTGATGGGCGTCACCGTGCCGGACTCCATGACCGAGCCAGCGCTGCTGTCCGAGAGTTAGGCAGTCCTCGGCCTACGCATGCGCGTCGATCCGGGCGCGCCGCTCCTGGGTCACCAACTGATGCGCGAGCCGCGTCGGCTCAGGCAGGAACGCGCCATTGCGGCAGCAAGCGAGGGTGAGCTCAACCGCGGTTTCGACGCTCACCTTGTGGCCCGGCGAGACGAAGAGCGGCTTGTGCCTGGGGCGGGTGCGAACTGCGGCCCCGACCACCTCACCGCGATCGACGAGCGGCGTGAAGTCGCCGAAGGTGCGCTCCGGTTCTTCGTACTCGCCGATGAGCCGGCTCTTGGCGCACCCGATGGTTGGCCGTTCCAGGATGACCCCCAGGTGCGAGGCGAGCCCGAAGCGGCGGGGGTGGGCATACCCCTGACCGTCGCACAGAACCACGTCCGGCTCGACGGTGAGATCGGCGTAGGCGGCAATGACCGCGGGCGCCTCGCGGAACGAGAGCAGCCCCGGCACGTAGGGAAACGCGATCGGCTGCCAGGTGATGGCTGTGTCGATGACCTCCATGTCCGGGAAGCTGAGAACGACGACCACTGCACCGGCGATGGTCTTGCCCTCTTCTGTGACATAGGTATTGTCGATGCCGGCGACCAACGTGATCGCGTCCAGAGACATCCCGTCGGACAGGTCGACTCGTCCCGCGAGGTCGGCCTGGATATTCCTGGCCTCGGTGGGAGAAACGTCCCACGCATGCAGGTTCAGGGTTGCCTTTCCCGGATCAGCGACTCGATCGTGGTGGCGAGAACGATTCACGTCGTCCCAGCTTGAGCCGGTTGCGGCGCTACACAGGAGAGCGGGTACCGGAGTCCACGGCGCGAGCTGGCGTTGCTTGCGAGCTGGCGGTGACCGCAAGCTCGAAGAGGCCAAGACCGAGGTGCGGGGTCGACGTCTCCTCGGCGAATCCGAAGAGCCACGGCGAGGCGGCAAGGAGCGCCCCGTTCGCCGCGTCGAGGGCGAGGTGCATCGGCATCGGGATGACCTTGAACAGACCGAGCTCGTAGTCCGTGAGCAGGCTGTAGCCGATCGTGCCAACGCCAAGCGCTACCGGGAGCCATCGCTGCATGCCATGTTGACGAAAGTTCAGCACCGAGGGCGCGGCGATGAGCACACCAGCCGTCAGGTAGTCGAGTACGCCGTGAACCCGGGTTGGTATGAAGCGCATAGGACCGATCTCCACCTGAAACCTGAACGAGAAGCGACAGCCGTCAGGCATTGGACCCGACCGCTGGAAACATCCTTCGTTCCCAGTCCGCAATTTGCATTCCAGCGATGCCGTAACCCGGATGGCCGTCTCCAGGCCAACGGTCGCGGGTTGCCCATCGGTGCCCCCGAATGGAGAACGTCCCGCCCCAAATCGCCCCGGTGTCCGGTACGATTCGCGACATGACAGCCGAAACAGAGACGCAAACCGATCGTCACAAGGCCAGCGATGCGCGAGCAGCGCGCGGCGGAGGTGGACGCTCAGCACGAGGCCGCCGCCGCCAGGCAGACCGAGCGCGGCAAGCGCGGCGCCAGGCAGCGCGTGCTCGATCTCCTCGACGCCGGATCGTTCCAGGAGCTCGATCCGTTCGTGCAGAGTCGCGGCACAGCCTTCGGCATGGAGCGCTCGCGGCCGTATGGCGACGGTGTGGTGACCGGCTTCGGCGCGATCGACGGCCGTCGCGTGGCCGTTTTCTCGCAGGATTTCACCGTCTATGGCGGCTCGCTTGGCGAAGCGTTCGCCGAGAAACTGGTCAAATTGATGGACCTGGCCGCGCGCTACGGCGTGCCGGTGATCGGCATCAACGACTCGGCTGGAGCGCGCATTCAGGAGGGGGTCGAGGGCCTGGCCGGCTACGGCGAGGTTTTCTACCGCAATGTCCGTCTCTCGGGCGTGGTGCCGCAGATCAGCGCCATTGCGGGACCATGTGCCGGCGGCGCCGTCTACTCGCCGGCGATGACCGACTTCGTGGCCATGGTCGAGGGCCTCGGCCAGATGTTCATCACGGGGCCGGATGTCATCCGCACCGTCACCGGCGAGGAGGTCAGTCACGAGGAGCTCGGAGGCGCTGCCGCCCACATGGAGCGCAGCGGCGTGGCCCATCTCGTCGCCGCCGACGAAGATGAGCTCAATGCTCAGATCCGTTATCTCCTCTCGTTCCTGCCGTCCAACAATCTCGAGGACCCGCCCTGGTTCGCCCCGGACGATGATCCCGAGCGGGAATCGCCCGAGCTCGACGCGCTCGTGCCGGAGGCGAGCGAGAAGCCATATGACATGCACGACGTGCTCGGCGCGATTCTCGATGGCGGGGAGTTCTTCGAAATCCAGGCCGGGTACGCGCCGAACATCATCTGCGGTTTGGGCCGGCTCGACGGGCATGCGGTCGGCGTCGTCGCCAACCAGCCACGCCACCTGGCGGGCACCATCGACATCGCCGCCAGTGAGAAGGCCGCCCGCTTCGTCCGCACCTGTGACGCGTTCAATGTGCCGCTGCTCGTCTTCGTCGACGTCCCCGGCTTCCTTCCCGGCATCGCCCAGGAGCACGACGGGATCATTCGCCGCGGCTCCAAGCTTCTCTATGCCTTTGCCGAAGCGACCGTGCCGCGCATCACGGTCATCACCCGCAAGGCCTACGGTGGCGCGTACGTGGTGATGAACTCGAAGCACATCGGCGCGGATTTCGCGATCGCCTGGCCGACCGCCGAAATCGCGGTGATGGGTCCTGAGGCCGCCGTCGGGCTCGTCTTCCGCCGCGAGCTGGCCGCCGCCGATGACCCCGCCGCGCGACGGGCGGAGCTGGTTGCCGAGTACGAAGACCTCTTCGCCAGCCCCTGGCAAGCCGCCGGCCGCGGCTACGTCGACGATGTCATCGTGCCCAGTCAAACCCGTCCCTGGCTGATCCGGGCGCTGGCCCTGGCCCGCTCCAAGCGGGTGTCCACCCCTCCCCGCAAGCACGGCAATATTCCGCTGTGAAGAGACGGCAGACGGCAAGACGGCAAGACGGCAAGACGGCAAGTCAGCTCGTAGGGGCGACGCCTGCGTCGCCCGGGTAGCCGAACCACGTATTGACCGAGGATCGGCACGCGCCAATCTCATTGATCCGGCAATGATCGAAATTCGGCCGGAGCCTTCGCCTGCCGAGCGAGCGGCCATTCTGATCGCGTTGGAACAGTTGCTCGGCAATACCGCGCCGCGACGAGGCTCCTCGGCTTTCCGCCTGGGCGCATGCCGGGCGCCGCGAGTCGTTGCTGAACAGCGGTGCCGGCTCTCGCACCGGGTGGGGACGAGACAGTGACCGGCTGGCCGGTCGGTGAGACCCGGTCCGGGAACCGTGCTCGCGCTCACCTGGCTCGCGGCTTTCAATCTCCGCAGCGGGTTCATAGGACTCGGACCGGCGCTCCCGGCGTTGACGGTAGATCTCGGTCTGTCGTTCGCGCAGGCCGGCTTCCTCGTCGCGGTACCGACGCTGATGATGGGGGTGATGGCCGTGCCCGGCGGCGGACTGGTCGATCGCTGGGGTCCGTCACCGGTGATCGCCGCCGGACTGGCGCTCGTCGCATTCGGCGGTGGGTTGCGCGCGGTGGCCCCGGAGTTCGCGCTCCTACTGGCCCTGACCTTCATCTTCGGCGCCGGCATCGGCGTGTCGCAGCCATCGCTGCCGCGGCTAATGCGCTCCCGGTTTCCGTTTCGCCTGGGTGTGACGACCGGGATTTACGCCTCGGGATTGATCAGCGGCTCGATCGTCGGCGCCTCGCTCACGGGACCGATTCTGGATCGAATCGGGGAGCCCGCCGCCTGGCGGCTACCGTTGATGCTCTGGGGCGCGCTGGCCGGTATCGCGCTCCTTACCTGGACGATCGTGATGCGTCCCTGGCGTGCCGAGCCTGTCGCCGTTGGGATCCTCGCTGCGCCACAGGGCGACGGCGGCCGCAACATGGTCGCCCTGGCGGGATCCCCGGGCCTGGATCAGCGCGTCGCTCTTCGCCACCCAGGGCATCGTCTACTACCTGCTGGTTGCCTGGCTCCCCGCCATCTACGGTGAGGCGGGGATCAGCGCCACCACGACCGCCGGCCTCTTCACCGTCTTCAATGCCGCGACGCTGCCGGCGATCCTGCTCTTTCCGAGCTGGTCGGACCGGATCCGTCGTCGCCGGCCGCCGACTCTGGTGGCTGCCTTGCTCGTCCTGATCGGGGTGTTGGGGCTGCTGGTGTTGCCGCTGGCCGATCCCTGGCGCTGGCTGTGGCCGGCGTTGGCCGGGGCTGGAATCTCGGGCGCCTTCGCCATGGCGCTCGTCCTGCCGGCCGACGTCGCGCCCCCTGGCCGTACCGGTGCGGCGGCGGGTATGGTCCTGGGCATCGGTTACGCGGCGGCGGCGTTGGGTCCGGTCATTGCCGGAGGCGTGCGGGATATCACCGGATCGTTCGATCTGACGTTGCGCCTGCTCCCGGTCATTGCGGGCGCCATGGTCGTCCTCTCGGCAATCGCGCCCGAGCTCCCGCCCTCGCGAATCGACGAATGAAAACGGTGATCCAGAGCGTATTTAGGAGGTCGTGGCAAAGACGATGAACGATTCAGCGCCCAGACAGCGGCTGCGGGATCTCGGGGTGACGATCGGGCGCATCCCCACGGGAGCCCACAACGCGATCACGGACGTTGCGGGCGTGCGCGTCGGGCACGCCACCATCGTTTCCGGTGAGGGACCGCTCAAGGTCGGAGAAGGTCCCATCCGCACCGGGGTGACCGTGATCGTGCCGCACGCGGGAGATATCGCCGCCGAGCCACTCTTTGCCGGCTACCACGTCCTCAACGGCAATGGCGAGATGACCGGGGTTCTCTGGGTCAAAGAGTCGGGCATGCTGACCTCGCCTATCGCCATTACCAACACGCACAGTGTCGGCGTCGTCCGAGACGCGTTGATCAGCTACGAGGTCCAGTGCACCAAGCGGCTGAAGGCGGGCTGGAGCCTGCCGGTGGTGGCCGAGACCTACGACGGCTGGCTCAACGACATCAACGGCATGCACGTCAAACCGGAACATGTCTGGGAGGCGCTCGACGCGGCGTCAGACGGCCCGGTGGCCGAGGGCTGCGTCGGTGGCGGCACCGGCATGATCTGCCACGAGTTCAAAGGGGGCATCGGGACATCCTCCCGGGTACTGTCTGAAGCGGATGGCGGCTGGACGGTCGGCGTGCTGGTGCAGGCCAACTACGGCGCGCGTCACCTGCTCCGTATCGACGGCGTGCCGGTCGGCGAGCTGATCCCCTGTTCGGAGGTACCGGGTTTCCGCGAAGAACGCGCGCGACTCGAGCAGCAGGAGCCCGGTGACGGCTCGATCATCATCGTCGTCGCCACCGACGCCCCGCTCCTGCCCCACCAGTGCCAGCGGCTGGCGCAACGCGCCACCATCGGACTGGCCCGCGTTGGCGGTATCGGCGCCAACTCCTCCGGTGACATCTTCCTCGCCTTCGCCACGGGCAACCGCGATCTGCCCGCGGCTGAAGGTAATGCTCCCTTGATCGCGTCCTGCCGCATGGTCGCCAACGACCGCGTGACCCCGCTCTTCGAAGCCTGCGCCGAAGCGACCGAGGAAGCGATCCTCAACGCGCTCTGTATGGCCACGACCACGACCGGTATCGAAGGGCGCACCATGCACGCCTTGCCGCTGCACCGCGTGCGGGAGATCTGCGCGACGTAGGTTCGAGGAGGGTGGCGGGGTGGCAGGGTGGCAGGACGAACGATTTCTCGACCCCCTGTCACCCTGCCACCACGAGCGGAGCGAGTAAACACCCAGCCACCCTATCACCCCGCTTCACCCTCAACCAGAGTGACTGCCGTCTCGATCGGCACGTAGCGGCGGAGGAGGCGCAGGGGAACGGTGCTGCCGATCTCGACTCGTCCCAGGAAGCGTTGCAGATCGTCGACGCCGCTCAACGGCGAATCGCCCAGGTGGGTGATCACGTCCCTCGGCTCGATCCCGGCGGCTTGCGCCGGGCTTCCCTCCGCCACGCCAACCACGCCGACGGCCAGCGCCGAGGGCAGCCCGTGCTCTCGCGCCACCCGGACGTGAATCGGGCGATTCTCGGCGGTCACCCCGAGGAAGGCGCGGCGGACGCGACCCTCGTTGATGAGCAGCCCCGCGACCCACCGCGCGGTATTGACCGGCACCGCGAAGCAAATCCCTTGCGCACCCTGGATAATGGCCGTGTTGATGCCCACCACCCGCCCGCGCGAGTCGACCAGCGGACCGCCCGAGTTACCGGGATTCAACGCGGCGTCGGTCTGGATGACGTTTTCGATGAGCCGCCCGCTACTCGACCGCAGCGAGCGGCCGAGCGCCGAGACGACCCCGGCTGTCACCGTCGCCTGAAACCCGAGCGGGTTGCCGATGGCGATAACGAGCTGTCCCGGTTTGAGACTGTCGGAATCGCCGAGTCGGGCCGCGGGAAGACCGCCGGCGGTTGTCTGGATGACCGCCAGATCGGTCGCCGGATCGTCGCCGATGACGCGCGCCGGGAAGGTCCGCCCGTCGGCGAGGGTCACTTCCAGACTCTTCGCGTCGTGGACGACGTGGCTGTTCGAAAGGATGTAGCCGTCCGGCGCGATGACGACGCCTGATCCACCGCCCGGTACGGTGTAGACGCGCTGACCGGCCGGCCCCTGGGCCGTGACGTCCTTCTCGATCGCGATGTTGACGACCGAGGGACCGACGCGCTCGGCGACGGCGACCACGGCCGCGGAGTAGGCATCGAGCACCGCCTCCGCCTCTTCGTCAGAGAGGCGAGCGGTGGACGCGCCTTCCTCGTCACTGGCAATCGTCGGTTCGACGAGATCGGTATCGACATGAGTCCCGAGGACCATGAGCTCATTCTCCCTGAATGTACTGGACATAAATGAATTCTCGGAGATGGGCGGCTGACAGACCGCTCCCACCATGGGCAGTCATCGTCCTGCCCAATCGGCTAGGTCACGCGGCAACGCAGACGCGAGCGAGCGGCTAAGGCATACCGCTGAGCTCGGCAGGCAGGGTCGCGGCACTTGTGTAAAGATCAGCGCGCTTGACGAACGCACCCGGGTGTTTGTCTGCTGAACGATGACCGAGGAGACGTCATGTCAGAGATCAAGGGATCCCGCGATGCGCGACGGACGCCGCTGACTCGCCGCACCATGTTGAAGGGCGCCGCGGCGGCCGGTCTGGTCGCGCCAATTTCCGGTTTCGTCGAGCCGTCCCGCGTGCAGGCGGCGGTGGCACGCCAGGAGGGGAATGGCACGACGCTGATCGTCGGGCTCGACGGGTCGCCGTCCGACCTCGACCCGCACTCGCAATACGACTACCGCTCGACGTCGGTGGTGCGCTCGATCTATGAGGGTCTGGTCGGGTTGGTAGGCAGCGCCACCGACGAGTTCGAGGGACTCGTGGCCGAGAGCTGGGAGGCGAATGAGGACCAGAGCGTTTGGACCTTCAAGATCCGCCCCGAGCTCACCTTCCAAGATGGCTCGCCCTGCGACAGCGCGGCGGTGAAGGCGTCCTATGAGCGGCTGTTGGGAATGAACCGCGGCGCTGTCGCCGTCTTCTCAAGGTTCATCTCCGATCCCGCTCAGATGAGCACGCCGGATCCGGCGACCATTGTCTTCGACTGCGGCACTCCACAACCTCTCTTCCTCACCGCGCTCGCCTCGACCTACGGTCCGCAGATCGTCAACGCCAAAGTCGCCATGGAGCATGAAGAGGACGGCGACTTCGGCAATACCTGGCTGCAGTTGAACGCTGAGGGAACAGGTAGCGGCGGCTGGAAGCTCGTTTCGTTCGAACCGGGGCAAGAGGTCATCCTGGAACGGAACGAGAGCTACTGGCGCGGCTGGGAAGGTAATCACTTCGAGCGGATCATCATCCGCGTGGTCGAAGAGGTTTCGACGATGCGCCAGCTCGTCGAAAGTGGTGACGTCGATATCATGGACCGCTTCGGCATATCGTACGACGAGATCGATGCGTTGAAGGAAGTACCGACTCTCATGGTCGATATCTCGGACAGCACCGAGGTCGAATATTTCTCGATGACCGAGGCGGGTCCGTTGGCCTCGCCCGAGGCGCGGCAGGCGATGTGCTACGCCTATCCCTATCAGGAAGTCATTGACGGTGTCTACAGCGGCTACGCGTCGCGGGCAAACAGCCTCGTCGCCCCGTCCGTCCTTGGCTACCAGGAGGACGGATTCTTCTTCGAAACCGACCTTGAGAAGGCAAAAGAGTTGCTTGCTGCCGCAGGAGTTGCAGAGGGGACGGAACTCACCCTGCTTCAGGCTACGGGTTCGAACCCGGCAATGGCTGAGCTCTTCCAGGCCAACCTGGCCGAGATCGGGATCACGTTGGCGATCGAGCCGGTCGACCAGGGAACTCGCGCGGCAACCTTCTACGGTGACACGCCGGCGGAAGAACGCCCGAATTTCATGCTCTGGAGTTGGTGGCCAGACTACAACGACGCCTGGAATGTGCTCTATCCAACGACCTCCTGCGATTCCTGGGGATCGAAAGGGGCCAACGGCGGCTTTTATTGCAATGAGGAGGTCGACGCTTTGCTCGAGGAAGCAAAGAACGCCGCGACGCTCGAGGAGTACACCCAGGTTCTGGACGAAGTGCAGACCATCATCACCGAGCAGGACCCGCCCGATATTTGCTCGTCGCAGCCGAAATGGCCGACGGTGCTGCAAGCCAACATCGAAGGATTCGCCTTCAATCCCATCAACCTCGGCACCTACGACTTCTGGACACTCTCCCGGAAGGCGTAGCGGGGTTCGCGGAGAACGAGATGCGGCCGCCCCTGAATGAGGGGCGGCCGCATTCACTCGGGATTGATTACGGTGGCTTACGCTGCCGGTTCGGCCGGTGCCTCGCCTTCAGTCACCGGCGCCTCGCCCTCGGCCGCTGGCTCGGTGAGGATCTCGGTTCCGGGTTCAACCGTGGCGTCGGGTTCCGCCGCCTCGCCGGCTGCCGCGTCGTCGGCGGCTGGCTCGGCCGCGGCCGCATCCGCGGGGGCTGGCTCCGCCGCGGCCTCATCGGTAGCCGCGGCCGGCGACGGGGGTCGCAACGCGAGGGTGAGTACACCTCCGGCGCCCCCTTCGTCCCGGGAGACGAAGGTCCCGGTGCCGAAGTAGTTCTGGTAGGTGCCGTCCAGACCCGAGAGCTGCATGACCAGGGTAGCGGGCCGGGCGCCTTCGAAATCGTCCAGCCAGGTCCAGCGCTCGATGACCCCGTCAGGCCGTGGATAGGTTTCGAAGGTCGTATTGCCGACGACGACGGTCGGTACCCCTTCCTCGGGGAAGTCGACGGTTCCGACAGCTGCCGCGCCCTGTTGCGGGCGAGCGACGAAACCCGCGTCGGTCGCCAGCGGGTACAGCTCGATGATGTCCTGGTTCGCGGCGTTCTGATACCAGAGCACGAGCGTGACGACGTCGGTTTCCACAGGCGGCACTGGGGTCCCCGCCGGCACTGCCGTTAGCTCTGGCGGTGCCTGGGTAGGCTGGATCTCGATGACCTCGGGTGTTCCGGCCGCGGGGCTTGCATCCTGCCAGGCGGCCGCGGAGGGCACGCCGACTATGCCGGCTAGCAGCAGGATCGCGATGATCAGGAGGCCTGGCGCCGTGATTCCGGGTTGTCGCATCCAAAACTCCTCTTCACTCGCGTCCCGGACGGACGTGTGCGAACCCTCGCATGGGTACGGCCCTTGGGTCAAGGCTCCAATCGCCGCGTGCCGTCATGCAGCGCGGTGCTAGTACGCGGAAATCGGGGAGAGAGGATGCCGATAGCGGTCCCCGGGAACGGGTCGGACCTGACCGGTCAACGAGCACAGGCGACCACCGCCAGCCGCCAGCAAGGCATGAGCGCCGCCATGTGCCGCGCGTCTGTTGGCGTGGCCGGCGAGTCCGGACGCGGGATGGCTGTCTGGCTCGGTCATCCACTCGCAAGGAGGAACTATTCGTGGCCAGCGCCGCATCGGGCCGACACGCTGCCGCATGGTATGATCAGCAGATTGTGGCGCGATGACGCCGTTTTTTGGCGCCTGCCACTGGGCAAAGGACAACGGGTAGAGTGGATTCGCTGACAGGCAAGATAGCGCTGGTGTTCCCCGGACAGGGTAGCCAGTTCGTTGGCATGGGCAAGGCGCTCTATGACGCCTCGGCCGCGGCGCGGCGTGTGTTCGATCAAGCCGACGAGGTCCTCGGGTTCCCGCTCTCCCGGCTCTGCTTTCAGGGTCCCTCCGACGAGCTCGAAGACACGATCAACGCGCAACCTGCAATCCTCACCGTCAGCATCGCGGCGTTGGAAGCGCTCAGGGAGCGTCTCGCCGAAGCCGGAAAGCAGATCGATCCAACCGTGGTCGCCGGTCACTCCCTCGGCGAGTTCACCGCGCTCATCGCCGCTGGTGTGATGGATTTCCCCTCCGGGTTGCAGCTCGTCCGGGAGCGTGGCCGCCTCATGAAGGAGGCGGGTGAGGAGAACCCTGGCGGTATGGCCGCGGTGATCGGTCTGGACGTCGATACGCTGGCGGCCGTCTGTCACGACGCGTCAAATGGGGGCGTCATCACCGTCGCCAACGACAACTGTCCTGGACAGACGGTGATTTCGGGCGAGCTTGCCGCACTCCTGCGGGCGATGGAGATGGCCAAGGCCCGTGGCGCCAAGCGGGTGGCACGACTCGGTATCAGTATCGCCTCGCACTCACCCCTGATGGCTCGCGCCTCGGCGAGTCTGAGGGACATCATGAACCGGCTGCCGCTTGGCGCCCCTCAGATTCCGGTCGTGGCCAACGTTACCGCGACGGCGATGCTCACCGTCGAGGATGTGCGCCAGGAACTGGCGCACCATGTGGAGCGCCCGGTGAACTGGACGCGGTCGGTAGGGGAGATGGTCAACAGCGGCGCGACCACTTTCATCGAGGTCGGGCCTGGTCAGGTGCTCTCCGGGCTCATCCGGCGCATCAACCGGGACGTCACCACGCTCAGCCTGACCGATCTTGGTCTGCCGGCCGACGAGCGGAATAGCTGACCCCGCGCTCACCGACGGCGACTCGTCCAGGGACACTCGAGAGAGAGGGAGAAATCGTGAAACGGGTCGTGGTGACCGGGCTGGGAGCAGTCTCACCGCTCGGCATCGGTGTCCCCGCGCTATGGGGAGGACTGGTCGCTGGACGTTCCGGCGTTCGTCGTATCCAGCATTTCGACACCGAGAATCTTACGGTCAAGATCGCCGGCGAGGTTCCTGACTTCGATCCCAAAGCGTTCATGGACCCCAAATCGGTTCGCCGCATGGACCGCTTCGCTCATTTCGCGATCGCCGGCACCCGCGAGGCGCTTGCGGACGCGAAGCTGGAGATCACCGACGAGAACAGTGACCGGGTGGCGGTGGTGATGAACACCGGCGGCGGCGGCATCCCGACCATCGAGAGCAACGTCACCGCCATGGCCCTGCACGGCCCCTCGCGCGTCGGGCCGCTGGTGATTCCCATGTTCGCCCCGAATATGGCGAGCAGTCAGGTCTCGATCGCCTATGGCATCCATGGGCCCACCATCACCTCGGCGGCAGCCTGCGCCTCCGGAGTGCAGGCGTTTGTCGATGCGGTCCGTCTGCTGCAAGCCGGCGACGCGGATGTCGCCGTCACCGGGGGCACAGAGGCGGGGATCACCCCGGTCGCGTTGACGAGTCTGGCCAACATGCACGCCCTGTCGCGACGGAACGATGATCCAGAGGGTGCTTCACGGCCGTTCGACCGCGAGCGCGATGGTTTCGTCTTCGGGGAGGGCGCGGGCGTGCTGATCATCGAGACCGAGGAGCACGCCGTTCGCCGTGGCGCCTCGGTCTATGCCGAAGCGCTCGGCGGCGCGCTGACCTCCGATGCGTTCCATCTCACCGCGCCGGAGCCGACTGGACGCGGCGCCCGCATGGCGATGACCAACGCCCTCAAGCGGGCAGGGATGGAGCCGCACGAGCTGGATTACATCGCCGCCCACGCGACCGCCACGCAAATCGGCGACATCGCGGAGACGCTTGCGATCAAGGATGCTCTGGGCGGCCACGCGCGCACGGTCGCCATCTCGGCGAACAAGTCGATGATCGGTCATCTGCTGGGGGCTGCCGGTGCCATCTCGGCCGTCGCCTGTGTGCTGGCGATCCGTGACGGCGTGGTGCCGCCGACGATCAATCTCGACCATCAGGACCCGGACTGCGACCTCGACTACGTGCCGCACATGGCCCGCAAGCTGCCCGTGCGTGCGGCGATGGTCAACGGCTTCGGCTTCGGCGGCCAGAACGCCTCGACCATCTTCCGCCGATTCGACGGATAGCCGCTACCCGGCGGGGATCAAACCGTTGTCCCGGAACCGGGCAAATCCCGCCGCCGTCAGCGTGTCCAATTCTCCAAACAGCGCCTCATCTGGACGCGTGAAGTTGAAACACGACTTGCCCTGCATTCGCTTTCGCAGCTCAGGACTCATCCCGTCCAGCAAGTCGGGGTGGACGTAGACCGGCATGAGATAGAAGCTGACATAACGCTTCCCGATCTTGACCGCGCCAAAGAAGAGACCGCTTGGATAGGTGGCGGACGGAGGGGTCTCCAGGTAGAGATTCCCCGGTTCGTCGGACTTGGCAAGGAGCGTCGATCGATAGGGAGCGAAAATGGCAGCCAGACCATCGAACACCGCGGTCGGTTGAGCGTCGTCAGTCATCCTCGGCCCCTTTGTATCCCAGCGCAGTGATGAACTCCCCTTTTTTCTCGGCATAGTCGTCACCATCGCGGACCCCGGCGTCGAGGATGGCGCGCTTGGCGGCAACATACGCCGCTACCAGGCTCGGATCGGCCCGCAGCCGGTCCCGAAAACCGCGCAGCTCGGCCGTCTCTGGACCGCTTTCCGGCACGACATGGACGTGGAGCAAGAATGTCTCGCCGTCGTGGTCGACGGCCCCCATCCGCATCGGCCGCGACTCAGGGAACGGGTCGCGATTCCGCTGCCGCCCGAACCCGAGCGTGAAGAGCGCGTCATTGATAGCGCCGAGGTGCGAATCGTCGCGATAGGGAATGACGAGATCGAGATAGCCCTTGCCGGCGCAGCCAGGCACGGAGCTACTCCCGACGTGCTCGATCGCCGTATCCGGTAATCGATCGGCGATCAAGGCCACCACGCGCGCCGCGACCTCCGGCGCCAGCGGGTTCCACGGCCGCAGTTCCGGCGGCGGCGACGGGTACGGGAAGGGGCGGATCGGCGCCTCGCCCACGGCGGCGACTAACGCATAGCTGTCGCGGGTACGACCACCTCGAGGGCCTGCTTCAGATCGCCGACGAGATCGGCCTCGTTCTCGATGCCGACGGAGAGGCGCAGCAGCGTGTCCTCGACTTCGGCCTGAGTACCCGCCACGCTGGCGTGCGTCATTTGCCCCGGGTGCTCGATCAGTGACTCCACACCGCCGAGGCTGACGGCGAGCTGAAAGATCCGCGTGCTGCGCGCGACTTCCGCCGCTGTCTGGAAATCGCCGCGCACGGTGAAGGAGACCATCCCGGAGAAATCGCGCATCTGACGGGCCGCGACCTCGTGACCGCGGTGGTCGGCGAGTCCGGGGTAGTAGACCTGACGTACCGCCGGATGTTCCCGCAGGAACTCCGCGACGGCGAGCGCATTGCGGCTGTGCCGCTCCATCCGCACGGGCAGTGTCTTGATGCCGCGCAGCACGAGCCAGCAGTCGAACGGACCTGGCACCGCGCCGCCCGCATTCTGATGGAACTTGAGCGTCTCGTAGATCTCCGGGTCGTTGCCGACCACGACACCGCCGACGACGTCGGCGTGACCGCCGAGGTACTTGGTGCTGGAGTGCAGGACGAGATCAGCTCCCAATGCCAGCGGATTTTGCAGATACGGCGAGGCAAAGGTGTTGTCGACCACCAGCAGCGCCTGGTGATGTCGAATCAAGATCCGCCACGCCCCGGATATCGACGATCTTGAGATAGGGGTTCGTCGGGGTCTCCGCCCAGATGAGACGGGTCTCGGGCCGGATGGCGGCGCGAACTGCCTCCAGGTCGCTCATGTCGACCAGGGTGTAGTCGATCCCGTAACGGCTGATGACCCTAGCCACGAAGCGATGAGTGCCGCCGTAGGCGTCGTCGGTAAGGATGATGTGGTCGCCGGGGGCCAGCAGGTACGAAATGTTCTGAGTTCCGGCCAGACCGCTGGCGTAGGCAAGTCCCCAGGCCGCCCCTTCGAGCGAGGCCACCACGTCCTGCAACGCGGTGCGCGTTGGGTTGTGGGTGCGGCCGTACTCGTACGTGCCCAGCTCGTCGATCCCCTTCTGCACGAAGGTGCTCGTCTGGTAGATCGGGGTGGTGATCGCGCCCGTGGTGGGATCGGGCTCCTGCCCGGCGTGGATAGCGCGCGTCTCGAAAGCGGTCTCTTGCCAATCGGCGGTCATGCGTAGTACTCCCCCAAACGATCCCCCGGTCACGCGCCGGGGATCAGAGGCCGGGGACTGGGGCAAAAAGTGCCTTCAGATCGGCCGACAATCCGGGAATAGTAGCGGAGATGGCGACATCGCTCGTCGTCTCTTCAGTGCGGTTGCGGCCATCCCGGGGATCGCTGAAGATGTTCACGGTCTCGGCATCCGGATCGACGACCCAATACTCGGGAACACCGTGCCGAGCATAGAGATCCCGCTTGGTCACACGGTCATAGTCACTGGTTGAAGGTGAAATGATCTCGACGGCCAGACTTGGCGCGCCCTCTACTCTTGCTTCAGTCAAGACAGGGCGATCGGAAAGAACGACAATCAGGTCAGGCTGGACCACCGAATTTTCTGCCAGCCGGACGTCCAGAGGAGCGAAGTAGACACGACCACGACCTGACTCGAACACTACGTTTCTCAACAAGGTATAGAGGTTCCCCGCGATGTCCTGATGCAGCGGCGTCGGCGACGGCGTCACGAACAGCTCTCCCTCGATCAGCTCAAAGCGATCGTTGCTCGCGTCCCGCATCCGCTGCAGGTCATCGATGGTAAGAGACCGGGATCGAGTTGCCATGACCATGCTCCTTGGGACGCTCAGCTCCCGCGGTGGTGGGCGACGTACTCGAGCACGTCGGCGCGGGTGACGACGCCGATGATCGCCCCGTCGCGCTGCACCAGCACTGCCGGTGCGCCGGACGCCAGCATCGGCACGACGCGTTCGACCTCCTCGTTGGCGTCGACCAGCGGGAACGGACCGTCCATCACCGTGCTGACCTTGGCGCCCAGCGCGTCAGGGTTGCGGAAGAGCTGATCGAGGAGGCCTCGCTCCTGCACCGACCCCGCGACGGACTGCACCTCGACCCGCGCCGCGGCCCCATCCTCACCCACCAGCGGTGTCCCGGTGCGCACCACCGGGAGCTGCGAGATGTCGTGCTGGCGCAGTAGCTCGATGGCGTCGGCCACGGTCTGGTCGCAGCTCACGGCGACCACCGTCGGGGTTTCACCCGAGCGCCCGGCCACCACCGCACCAACACGGGCCGGTTGCGTGAAGCGGGAGAGGAACCCGTTCTCGCGCATCCAATCGTCACTGTAGATCTTGGAGAGGTATCCCCGGCCACTGTCCGGCAGCAGCACGACGACGAGCGCCTCCGGGTCGTCCACCTGACGCGCCACGTCGAGTGCCGCATGGGCGGCCAGACCGCCGGAGCCGCCGATGAGAATCCCTTCCTCGCGGGTGACGCGTCGGGCGGCGAGGAACGAATCCTTGTCGGAGACCTTCACCCAGGCGTCAACCAGGGTCGGGTCGAAGGTACCCGGCCAGAAGTCCTCGCCGACCCCCTCCACCTTATAAGTGTGCATGGCGTCCGGTTGGGTGTAGATGCTTCCCTCAGGGTCGGCACCGACAACGTAGACTGATGGATTGTGCTCCTTGAGGTACTTCGCCACGCCGGAGATCGTTCCCCCGGTGCCAACCCCGGCGACGAAATGGGTCACCCGCCCGCCGCTCTGCTGCCAGATCTCGGGACCGGTGGTTTCGTAATGCGTGCGGGGATTCATCGGGTTGAAATACTGGTTCGGCTGGAACGCATTCGGCACTTCGCGTGTCAGGCGGTCGGCCACTGAGTAGTAGCTCTCGGGCGAGTCGCGCTCCACCGCCGTCGGCGTGGTGACCACCTGAGCGCCATAGGCGCGCAGCAGCGCGACTTTCTCAGGCGCCACCTTGTCCGGCATGACGAAGATGCAGGAGTAGCCCTTGACCGCCGCGGCGATGGCCAGGCCGACGCCGGTGTTGCCGCTGGTCGGTTCGACGATCGTCCCGCCTGGTCTCAGCCACCCTTTGCGCTCGGCTTCCTCGATCATGCGGATACCGATGCGGTCTTTCACCGAGCCGCCGGGGTTGAGCATCTCCAACTTGGCCACGACCGGCGTGCGAATCCCTTTGGTAACGCGGTTGAGCCGGACCAGTGGGGTGTGTCCCAGCGCGTCGATGACGTTCTGACGGATGTCGCTCGGCGCCGAAACGGCGGTTGTAGCCATTGGGTGACTCCGGATAGAAAAACGAGGCGCAGGCACAGGGGGTCTCGGACCCGGGCTGATGGTAACACGCACCTTTTCGCGCACCGCCGGTCGTCCCGCTGACGTCCTCTACACTGCGTCGCCAGGAGGCGAGACCATGACTGACGACCTCCAGACAGCGTCAGCGGAGCGCGCCGTCACAACCCGTGCTCAACATTCGCGGCGAACGGGTAGCGCTGGGTCCGCTGCATCGCGGGCTGCTACCGCTCATCGAGCGTTGGGACAACGACTTTCAGGTGGCTGACCTGAGGGGCGACGATCCCCGCCCCCATACGGCCGAATCGATCGCCGCTGGCTGGGAACCGCTACTGCGCGGCGAACGCGAGGACTGGATCGGGTTCGCCATCTACGCGCTTCCGGACCTGCGCCCGATCGGGATCACCAATATTCGGGATTTCACCAACTCGCATGGCACGGCCGAGTTCGGGATCGCTATCGGCGAGGCGACGGATCGCGGGCAGGGGTTTGGTACCGAAGCAACCAGGCTGGTCCTCGACTACGCGTTCACCATACTCGGGGTGTACAACGTCTGGCTCGATACGCTGGCCTACAACGTGGGCGCGA
This sequence comes from uncultured Chloroflexia bacterium, assembly GCA_963724295.1. GTDB lineage: Bacteria > Chloroflexota > Chloroflexia > Thermomicrobiales > UBA6265 > JACCXM01. The sequence continues at coordinate 217,647 of CAVRUC010000009.1, forward strand.
TCCGTGCCTACGAGAAGGCCGGATTCCGCGAGATCGGTCGCCGCCGCGGCGCGCGGATGCTGGCTGGAAAGCGCTACGACGTGGTCCTCATGGACTGTATCGCCGACGAGTTCGTTCCGCCGACAACGCGGGTCCTGCCGGAGAGCGGCGACGATCCCCGACCATAACAAGCACTTGCCCGCGGGGATCGAATTCGCTCATGCACCAAAGCGGCCCATAGGCTGGGAGTGGCTGGCAAGGGCCGCATCTCGTGTCACCTTCGTAGTGGCGGACGCACGGGAACCCAGGTAGAGCCGTGCGTTCCGCGATCAGTAAGCAGCGATTGATCGCGGTGTCCTGCCATTCACACTCCCGCCTCAATGTGCTGTCCTGGAGGGCCAAGAAACGCTACCCGTTCGCCACGGCGTCAGGCATTGCCTTGAGCACGTACCATGAGTGTTGGAAACAGGCAGGAGATGGCCGCTACCCAACGGCCGGCCTGAGAGTGCCATTGACGCTCTGTTGGCCCTATGCCAGACTCGCGGCCACGATTAGCTAGACCAGCCGCGGGAACAGCCCGTGGACCGTCGACCGGGAGGCCCCTGGAGATGAATGCCAACCTGACGATTTCGCGACGTACCGTTGTTGCCACTTCAACGGCGCTTGCGCTCGGCGCCTTCCCGAGGTGGGCATGGCACGCGCTGGCCCAGGACGACAATCTCGTGTTCTGGGATTCCAATAATTCTGGTGAGTTGCAGGAGCTCGTTGAAACACTCGCCGAGGAGTTCGAGGCGCAGAAGCAGGGCGTCACCGTCGAACACCAGGGATTCGAAACAGCCCAGCTCGACGACCAGCTTCAGCGCGCGGTCCAGAGTGGCGAGGGGCCGGATATCAGCCAGATCAACAACGGCGAGAACAGCATGGGCCCGATGGTCCGGGCTGGTCTCATCTTGCCGATGGACGACTACGCCGAGCAGTACGGCTGGAACGATCTCCTCTCGCCGGGCCTTATCGCGCGCAATCGTTACACCGAGGACGGGACGACGATCGGCGAGGGCGCGCTCTGGGGCGTGTCGTCGACCGCGGAGATCGTGGGCTTCTACTACAACAAGCAGATTTTCGCGGACAACGGGGTTGAAATTCCTGAGACCTTCGCCGACCTTGAAGCCGCCATGCAAACGTTCCAGGACGATGGCGTGACACCGCTAGTCTTCGGCAATCTCGATCCATGGCCCGCGATCCACCTCTTCGGCGAGATCCACGGCACCATGACGACGCGAGAGTACCTCGACGGTCTGATCTACCGGCAGGGCGATCAATCCTGGGAAACGGACGAGATCAAACAGGCGGCCGCCAAGCTCCAGGAGTGGAAGCAAAATGGCTACCTGCTGCAAGGGTTCGAGGGCATCAGCCCTGACGACGCGGTGTCTCTCTTCGCGGCGGGACAGGGCGCGATGCTGATGCAGGGGAGCTGGGATGCGCCCAATCTCGCGGCGGAGATGAAGGAGAACGTCGGGTTCTTCTTGATGCCCCCGCGAGAAGCTGGCGGAACGGTGCTCCACGTCGGCGGGGTGGGCATTCCGTATGGCATCACCCAGAATGCGGAGAACGCGGATCTGGCAGCCGAGTTCATCAACTTCCTCGTCTCGGAGCGAGCGCTGGAGCTGATGGTCGAGCAGAGTGCGCTCCCTGGCCAGACGATTCCCGCCGAGATGATCGCGCCTGACACCCTCGCCGGAGATCTCTACACGGCCTGGAACGCGGCAAATGAGGCAGATGCCATCGGTCACTACTTGGACTGGGCCACCCCAACGTTTTACGACACGTTGAGCGCGGAGCTGCAGCGGCTGCTGGGGGACCAGACGACGCCGGAGGCCTTCGCCCAGGCGCTTCAGGCCGACTATGCTCGCTTCCTCGCGGAGCAAACCTAGCCAACTGGGCAAGGCGGAGTTGGCAGCAAGGCCAACTCCGCCGGTCGCTCTCGTGCCGCTCGGCACTAATCCCCCTGGGAGCCGTACATCTACCTGCTCCCAGGGCTCCTCATTTTCGGGCTCTTCGTCGCGCTCCCACTTGGTGGCACGATCGCCCTGAGCTTCACCGAGTGGGATGGCTACGGGTCTCCGACATTCACCGGGCTGTCCAACTATGTCTACGCGGCCGGTGATCCCCTTTTTCGCAGCGCGGCCTGGCACAACCTGTTGCTCATCCCCTACTTCGCCCTTTTGCCGGCCTTCCTCGGTCTGCTGCCAGCCGTTCTCGTTCAGCAGATGAAGCTACGCTGGGCGCCCCTCTTCCGCGTCGGGCTCTTCCTGCCGTACATCATGCCGGGAGTCCTGATCGGCGTCGTCTGGCGGTGGCTGCTCAACCCCGTCTTCGGCCCGGTCAACGCGCTGCTGAAGACCATCGGTGTGAACCCGCCGACGTGGCTGGGCGACTTCCGGTTAGCCTTGCCGACCGTCGGGCTGATTGGCGCCTGGGCAGCCTATGGATTTTGCTACGTCGTCTTCCTGGCGGGGATGCAGAAGATTCCGCGCGAGTTGTATGAGGCCGCGCGGCTCGATGGCGCCAATAGTCTGGAGGAGTTCCGGACGGTGACGTTGCCGGGATTGCGGCGCGAGATGGCGGTGGTGCTATCCGTCAACCTCATCAATGCCTTGCGCGTCTTCGATGTGATTGCGGCCACGACCGGCGGCGGGCCGGGACGAGAGACGAACGTCGTCGCACTGCACATGATCGATAGCGCGTTCAAGATCAACCGGGTCGGATATGGGACGACCCTCGCGGTCCTGCTGACGCTGGTGACTCTCGTTCTTTCATTGCTGGTATTGCGATTGGTGGGAGGGCTGAATGACTAGTGCGCCCGCGACGGACAACCCTGCGCCGGCGGATCGTCGTTGTGTCGAAAGGCTGAGTGATTTCGCGGTGACCTCCCGGGTACAGGGATGAACCGGGCCGGACGCGTCCTCGTCTACGTTGCCCTCTCGCTCGGTGTCGCCTTGGCGCTGGCTCCGTTCGTCGTCACCACGCTGGCGTCGTTCAAGACGACAGTGGAGTTAGTGAAAGGACCGTTCCAGCCTCCCGAGGTCTGGCAATGGCAAAACTACCTGACCGCCTGGACTGACGGCAATCTCGACCGGTTCTTCCTGAACAGCCTGGTAGTCGCGGTGTTGGTCGTCGTGCCGTCCGTCTTTCTTTCGGCAATGACAGGCTATGCCTTCGCTCACTTCCGGTTCCGGGGATCGGGCCTACTCTTCGGCTTTCTCCTCCTCGGGCTAGTGGTCCCCTTACAGGCGCTGGTCATCCCACTGTTCTATCTCTTACGTGAGTTGGGACTGCTCAACTCCTACTTGGGTCTGATCCTGCCCCAGATCGCGATGAGCCTGTCGTTCGGCACGCTCTTGATGCGTCAGGGATTCGTAGCGGTACCGCAAGAGATCGTCGAGGCATCGATCGTCGATGGGGCAAGCTCGTGGACGACGCTTTGGCAGATCCTCTTCCCCCTGACGCGCCCGGTCATCGGAACGCTGGCGCTCATGCTCTTTATCTGGACCTGGAACGAGTTCCTCCTACCTCTGGTCGTCTCAATCCAGGAGGAGTATTGGACGCTCCCCGTGGGCCTACTCAACTTCCAGGCGCAGTGGACGTCGAACCTGCCCGTCATCGCTGCCGGCTCCACGATCATCTTCTTGCCACTCACGGTCGTTTTCCTGATCTTCCAGCGGCAGTTGGTGGAAGGCATCACATCTGGCGCCGTGAAGGGGTAGTCCGGCTCGCCGCGGCCAGACGGGGAGTGCGTTTGCTTCCCATGGGAGCTATTTGAGCCACAGTTGGACCGCTTCTTCAGGATGCTCCCAATTGAATGCCCACGCCCTCGACAAAGGCTGCCTCGATCAGGAAGGAGAGCGCCACGAGCGCCGGTATCCAGGGCGCACCAACTGCTCACTCAAGTCTCTCAGCTCACCGCATGATCGAGTGGAGCGGGGAAGCTCGTTTTAGGCGCGCTCGATGACCGGAACCGGGGCGCGGCGTCGTGTCCCGAGCCATAGCGCGAGCATGGCGACAGGAGCCAGCAGACCGAGGGTGCGATAGGCAGCCTCGAAACTCCCCGTGGTCGCCAGTCCCCAGCCCGCCACGAATGGTCCCAGGGCCGTGCCGACACCGATGAACGCCGACGCTACCGACATGACCGCTCCCGGATGAGAGACGTCGCCTTCGAGCAGCAGTGCGTTCGCGGCGATATAGGCGGAGGCCGTGCCGTTCAGGACGATGATGGCCGCCAGCAGCGCGGCAGGGATCGTCGTCACGGCAATCCCTGTCAGCAGCAGCGCCGCGGCGACTGATGCCAGCATCACGTAGAGGATCGTCACCGCATCGAAGCGGCGCATCAGCGGCGGGGTGAGATTGTTGGCGACGAGCTCTGTGGCCCCGCTGAGGAAGAAGAGCACGCTGAGCACGGTCGCCGACGCCGCGAAGACCTCGATCGTGTAGGCGCCGAAGTAGACGAGCCACCCCGCGTACAAGCCGAGGTTCAGCCCAAGCACGACCAGGAGACACCGCGTCCGCCCGTCACCGAGAACGGCTCGGAACGCCGTCAGCGGATGTGGACGCTGGGTCGTCTCTGCTCGCGCCGGGCTCGGTGGCAGAGCGAAGGTGCCGGCCAGGAGGAGCACGACCGGTACGGCAATCGATGCCATCGCCATCCGCCAGCCAAGTCGCGCTTCGATCTGGGTCACGATCGGCATACCGATAACGAAGGCGAACGTCGTCGCCGAGACGATGATCCCGATGGCCCGGTTCCGCCACACCGGATCACCGAAGAGCTCTCGGGCCCCGGTCATGCAGTTCGCCATGATGACCGCCGCCCCGCACGAAGCCAGCACCCGGCCAACCATGAGCCAGCCAAACGACGGAGCCAGCGCCGAAACAACGATGGCGATCAGCACCAGGGAACCTTCGAGCCGAAGCCAGGTGCGCCGGCTCCAGCGGTCCATCCAGGGCGTGGCTCCTAGAGAGGACACGACCCCGACGAGAGAGCCAAGTGTCGCCAGTTGCCCGGTCGTGGCATCCGAGGTGCCGAACTCCTCCCCAATCGAGCGTAGCAAGGGACTGAGGATGGCCATGTTGAGGAGGGTCACCGCCGCGCCCAGGCAGAGCACGAACAGGCCGACCCAGGTGCGCATGGTGTACCTGATCGTGGTATCCACCCTGCTCCCAGTGGCGCGCATCGCGATTCTCGAGTCCGAACCGGGGAATAGTACGTCCTGGAGGGAGTAGGCGGGCGGCACTCCGCACCGTCGTGCATCATTCAGGCAGTCGACCCACGTTCCGTGAGGAAGGGGCATTCTCTGCCCGGACTCCGCTAGATTTCCGAACGGACCCGATTTTCCCATCGAATGCCGAATGAAACCGCGAAGGGAGCGACCATGGCCCAGGAGTCCCGGCGATACACCGCGGCGGCTGTACAGGCGACGCCTGTCTTTCTCGATCGCGCGGCGACCGTGGCAAAGGCCGTCCGGCTCATCGAAGAGGTCGCGGCTGGTGGTTCACGACTCATGGTGTTCCCTGAGGCATTCATCCCGGGATATCCGTTCTGGATCTGGAGGGATGGACCTGACGACATGCCCGGTCTCGAGCAGAAAGCGTTTGCTGCCCTCTGGCGCGAGTCCATAGACGTCCCCGGACCCGAGACTGAGCTGCTCGGCGACGCCGCGCGCGCGGCCGCATCCTGTGTTGTCATCGGCGTCAACGAACGGGAGTCGGCGTACGGCCGCGGTACGCTCTACAACACGGTCTTGACATTTGATCCGGATGGGCGACTTATCGGCCGCCGCCGCAAGCTTGTCCCGACGTACCGCGAGCGCACGGTATGGGGTCAGGGTGACGGCAGCACGCTGGACGTGCAGGAGACACCCTTCGGTCGGGTTGGCGCCATGATCTGCTGGGAAAACTACATGCCACTGGCGCGCTACCACCAGTACGCCCAGGGGGAGCAGATCCATATTGCCGTCACAGCCGACGACAGTCCAACCTGGCAGAGCCTGATGATCGCGATCGCGGCGGAAGGGCGAGTCTACGTCATTTCAGCGTGCCAGTACTTTTCCCTCGAGCAATTCCCTGACCATCCCCAGCTGGGTGGGTTCGCGGCCGCGGGTGACGTTCTCAGTAGGGGTCGGAGTCTCATTGTGGCGCCCGGGGGTGGCATCCTGGCCGGTCCACTCGAGGGCGGTGAAGGGATCATTACCGCGGAGATCGACCTCGATCGTGTCATCGAGGAGAAACACAGCCTCGATGTTGCCGGGCACTACGCCCGGCCCGACATCTTCCAGCTCGAGGTCGACAAGCACGCGGCGTTGCCGTTTCGCTGACGGCCCGCCTCTAGCGATGCACGTAGACCGGCGTGCCGAGCTCGGCCCAGTCCCAGAAATAGCGGGCGTCGTCGAGCAGCAGATTGACGCAGCCGTGGCTGCCGGGGCGACCGATCGTCTCCTTTGTCCGCCACCAGGCGAAATGAAGCGCGTGCCCAAGATCGGTGAAGTACTGGGTGAAGAGCACGTCGTCGAGCCGGTAATGATTCTCCGCGCCGATCGCGCCGGAGGTCATCGTCTCGTTCGCGACCCGGCTCAGGATCGAGTAGGACCCTGGCGGCGTCTCCCAACCGGCCATGCCGGTCGTGACCTCGATCGTGCGCACCGGCGTCGTTCCGTCATACGCGGTGAGCAATTGCTGGATGAGGTTGATGTCGATCCACTTGCCCCAGATCGGCGCGTCGGCCGGTAGTGGGGTGGGGAGCACCGGCGCATTCCGTCCAATATTGCGGGAATAGACGAAGCGGTCGTTGCCGATCTTGGCCCACATGTCGGCGCCCTCGTGGACCTCCTCGCCCTGAACCCACTCCGTGACGGTGACGGGTGCGGCGTACTCCAGTGTCTCGACGATGCGGGATTTGGTCGTCGGCTCGCGGCGGACATTGGTTTCCTCCAACGTCGCGCCCTGCCAGACCGAGAGATCCCAGTCGGCCACCTGGAGTTGCGGTAACGGTGGCCGCTCCGTAAGGTAGCTGGCCGACACCCAGCCGGAGAGGCCATCCGCGTAGCCGGGGACCCACTCGCCGCTCGATCCCGCCGCGGCGATGAACTCGGTGTTGTCGGGCAGAACGGCCACCATGGCGGCATCGAGATTCGGCGCGGCCCGCAACCGTAGCCCGTCGGACGCCTTGATCAGAAATGTGCTGCCGCCGGTCGGCGGCGCAGGCTGAAAGGCGGCGTCGCCCAGCACACCGTCCCGCTCCGCCAGGTAACGACCCATCGGCCGCAGCGAGACGACGCCGCCACGGTTCTCCAGAATGGCGCTCTCCAAGACCTGGATCTGGATGCCGGGGTCAGCAGAATCGGTGAATGGCTCGGAGACCGGTGGGCCGAAAAGGGTCTCGCCGTCCCACTGCTGCCAGAACGACGCGAACGGCTCGCTCAACGTGTGGCTCGTCTCAGGAAAGAACCGGCAATTCGCGCTTGCGGCCTGGCAGCCGGGCACCGGGTCGCCGGCGCGGCCCACCAGCGCCTCGGCCCAGACCGACTTTCCCAGTGGTTGACCGCGGACGTCATTCGGCGGCGCCTGGCCGGGGTCATACAGCATGACCAGGTTCTCGAAGGTCTGGAGCACGCCGCCGGCGCCGGCAGCGTAGCGCTCTTCGGAGAGCGGTGCGCCGAAGACGGATTCGCCTCCGGCCTGATGCCAACGCGATCGGAATGGCTCGGCCAGGTTATGCCCCGTCTCGGCGAAGTAGAGGCTGCCGGCGCCGGGCGCCGCTGGCGCGACCTCTGACCCCGGCGCCGGTGTGGTTCCCTCTGATGGCACGATCTCCTGCGCCGCGGCAGTCTGAATCTGATTCAGCCCTCGCCACATCGCGCCGAGTCCGAGCGCGCCCGCGGTTAGAGCCAGGAAACGCCGCCGCGCGAAGCGTCCGAGGTGGGCGGCTCTGCATTCGTTCATCCACGTCACTCCGATGACCGCGCTGCCCGCGATGGAGCGGTCGCGGACGATGCCTGCCGCGGGGAACGGGGTCGATCAGTTGCTGAAGTCGGGGCGTCGAAACTATACGATCTGTCTCCCGCACGGGTCGAGAAGATGGAGCCCATCCTCCTCATCGTGAGGAGTTACGCCGCTTCGGAGTCCGTGGTTCCCGAAGTCGCGTTCAGGCGAAGACCACTCCCAGTTGCGGCAGCGGGCCCCACCAGGTGAGATCGCGGATCAGTCGTAGAGGGCGTGGAACTCGTCGGCGTCGACGGAGTGGACGCGGCGACTGAGCGCGAGGATGATCGCCAGACCGACGGCTGCCTCGGCCGCGGCGACCGCGATCGTGAAGAGCACGAATCCCTCGCCGTACATGGTGCTCGTCTCGCGGGCAAACGCGACGAGACTCAGGTTGACCGCGTTCATCATCAACTCGACGCACATGAACATGATGATCAGGTTGCGCCGCACCAGGACGCCCATCAACCCGATGACGAAGAGGGCCGCGCTCAGGAAGAGGAAATGGTTGGTGGTCAATTCCGTCATCGCTGTCCCGCGTCTCCCGGCTCCCGGCTCCCGACGCTCGTGTAAAGATCGGGGTCTCGCACCAGGATGATCTCGCGCGTTGCCTCGAGCGCTCCGGTGGCCTGTTGATCGGACCGGGTGATCGACGCCGCGGTCGCTGGTCCCTCCGGCAGCGCGATGTCGGTTCCCCGCGGATGCCCGAGTGAGATCGTGCCGAGACGCTCGCCGAGCCGCTCTGGCAAGGCCAGGACGATGGCGCCCACGACCCCGATCAGGAGCACCAACGAGACCACCTCAAAGGGAAGCAGGGCCTGGGTGAAGAGGAAATTACCGAAGGCCTGAGTGCTGCCCCCCAGAAAGGCGATATTCTCCGGTGTCGCGTTGCCTGTCGTACCGACTTACGGCCCGGTTGGCGATCGCTGCCGCCACCTCCAGAAACAGGATGACACCCAGCAGTGGACCGACGATGCGTTGCACCGGGTGCCCGCCGCCACGCTCCGGAAGCTTCTCGGGATCGATGAGCAGGAGGAAGAAGAGCATCAGTACCAACACGGCGCCGGCGTAGACGATGACCTGCGCGGCGGCCAGGAACTCCGCGCCGAGCATGACGAAGATGCCTGCCGTGTTGAACAGGGTCAGCACCAGAAAGATGGCGGAATGGATGGGATTCCTGACCGCCACCATCCCGATCGCCGCCAGCACTGAGATGATGCTCAGCAGGTAAAAGAAGAGTGCGTTCCAGGCCATCCGCTGGCTCCTCCCGTTCTCGGCCTCAGAAGCTCAGCTGGCCGTTGCCGATGAGCCGGATCAGCGCGGTAATCAGGATGTTGATCAGCACCAGCGGCAGTAGCACTTTCCAGGCGATCCCCATCAACTGGTCGTAGCGGAAACGGGGCAGCGTGGCGCGTAGCCAGATGTAGAAGAAGAGAAACAGGACCACCTTCAGCAGGAGCCAGAGGACGCCCGCACCCCAGAAGCGGTCCGCCCCCGGCCCGTCGACACCACCCAGAAACAACGTCGCCGCGAAAAGTGAGACGACGATCATGTTGATGTATTCGCCGAGGTAGAAGAACGAGAAGCGGAATGCCGAGTACTCCGTGTGGAACCCGGAGACAAGCTCCGTCTCCGCCTCCGGCAGATCAAACGGCGCCCGGTTCGTTTCGGCGACGGCGGCGAGGAAGAAGATCACGAAGGCGAGCGGCTGGGACAGGATGTACCAGTTCGGCAGTGTCAACGTCAGCCCGCCGACCACGAACACGAGGTCGCGCGTCTGCTGCTCCATGATGGTGCGGATGCTGAGCGAGGACGACAGGAGGAAAATGCCCACCAGCGACAGACCGAGCACGATCTCGTAGGAGACGACCTGGGCCGCGGAGCGGAGTCCACCGAGCAGCGAATAGCGGTTGGCCGAGGCGTATCCGCCAAGGATGATGCCGTAGACGCCGAGCGACCCGAATGCGAGCAGAAAGAGTGCGCCGACGTTCAGGTCAGTCACCCAGAGGTTGACTGGATGTCCGAAGACCGTGATCGTGTCGCCAAAAGGGATCACCGCGACCCGCGTGATGGCCATCACGAAGACAACCAGCGGTGCGAAGTAGAAGACCACTTTGTCGGCATGGGCTGGAATGAGGTCTTCCTTGCCGAGCAGCTTGATGCCGTCAGCGAGAGGCTGCAAGAGCCCCTTCGGACCGGTGCGGTTGGGACCAACGCGGTCCTGCATGGCGGCGAGCACCTTGCGCTCGTACCACGTCATATACGCCATGCCGACGAGAAGGACGTTCATGAAGATGAACGCCACCAGAAACGTCAGCCAGATTGGCTGATCCATGCGAGCGCCTTGCTCCTGCCGACTACCCCGATCTCACATCAAAGCCGGCCGCGTAGGTGCGCCGGCACAATTGGCAATTCTGCCACGCCTGAGGCGCCCGCGTACACCGGCTCGATGGCGCCGTCAGCGTTCGATCTGCGCCGATCGCGTCGCGTTCGCGAGGACGGCCGTGAGCGCGGCGAGGAAGACGACAAACCCCATCATTGCCCGCAGCGATGTCAGTTCGGCCAGCCAGCCGAGGATCGGAGGCCCGGCCAGGAACCCGCCGTACCCGACCGTGGCCACGCTCGCCACCGCATGTCCGGCGGAAACGGTCGGATGGTTACCGGCCGCGCTGAAGACGAGGGGGTAAACGATCGACAGCCCGAGCCCCACCGCGGCGAAGCCGATCAACATGGTCCCCGGCTGGTTGAGAAGGAGAGCGCCGCCAAGCCCGAGCGCCGCCAACGTGCCACCGGCGCGCACCAGGCGAGGTGCGCCGAAACGTTGTACGAGCGCGTCGCCCGAGAAGCGTCCGACGAGCATGGCCACCGAGAACGCGGCGAATCCCAGCGCGGCAAAGCCACTGCTCGTCCCGAGAACGTCTCGGAGATACAGACCGCCCCAGTCGGCGATCGCTCCCTCAGCAACCGACGCGCACAGGGCCAGAGCACCCAGGAGCCAGAGGGAACGCGGCGGCATGGCAAAGGTGGCTGCCGCGTCACTTTTCCGCGGATCTTTCGTGTCCGGGATCAGCCAACGGCGGATCCACGCCAGGCCAGCGACCCCAAATACGCTCGCTCCCAGAAAATGCCCCAGCGGCGGTACCCCGAGCTGCGCCACCCCCGCCCCGATCGCCGCCCCGGCGAACGCGCCCAGGCTGAAGCAGCCGTGCAACGAACTGATGATGCTGCGACCAACAAAGCGCTCGACCTGGACGCCCTGGGCATTCATGGCGACGTCCATGCCGCCGTTGCCGAAGCCCACGACGAAGAGCGATACGAACAGCATCAGCAGCTGCGGGGCGACGCCGACGAAGGGTAACGCCAGGATCATGACCAGTCCGAAGCACAGGACCGTGAACGCACTGGAGCGGGTGTCGATGAGTCGCCCGGCAATAGGAAACGCGAGAAGCGCGCCCGCGGCGAGAGCCATCAGCGCAATACCCACCTGGCCCGGACTGAGATCGAGTCGCTCCGTCAGGGTGGGAATGCGCGAGATCCAGGAGGCGAGTGTCACGCCGTTGACAAAGAAGACGGCGGCGATCGCAAACCATGCCTTGCGCTGCGTGGACTGTCTTTTCAATTCCACCGGCATAGTCACATGTGATTTCCTGCAAGAATGAATGGTCTACCCACTCTCGCACAGACCGGGAAATGCAGGTGCGAGGCCAGCCGGTACGGAGTGTGCTTCATGGCGGCAGAGGGAACGAATGCGTCGGGTCGAAACGACAGGGATGATGGGGTGGCGGCCAGTGGAGCAGGTCAACGTCGGAGTTATCGGGCTCGGTGAGGTCGCGCAGATCATCCATCTCCCCATCCTGCAAGCCCTCAGCGATCGGTTTCGCATCCAGGCCGTCTGTGATATCTCTCCCGGGTTGCTGCGAGCGGTCGGTGACCGGTATGGAATAGCGGATGCCGATCGCCACGACGATCCCTTCGCCCTGGTGCGGCGGCCCGATCTCGACGCCGTCTTCGTCCTCAACAGCGACGAATACCACGCCGACTGCGTCATCGCGTCGGCGCAAAGCGGCAAGCACGTCCTGGTCGAGAAGCCGATGTGCCTGACCTTCGCCGAGGCGGAGTCGATCATCAGGGCCCGGGACGAGACCGGCGTGCACGTCATGGTCGGCTACATGCGTCGCTTCGCACCCGCCTTCGTGCAGGCCGTCGCCGAGGTTCGCGCGCTGGGCAAGATCAACTATGCCCGCATCCGGGACATCATCGGCCGCAATCGGCTCATCATCGATCAGTCCAGCGTCGTCCTCCGCTTCGACGACATTCCCGAGGAGGCCAAGCTGGACCGCGCGGCGCGGGCGGAACGGCTGGTGCGCGAGGCGATCGGGGAGGCGCCCCCGGACATCGTCGGCGCCTACCGCTTCCTGCTCGGGCTGAACAGTCACGACATCTCGGCCATGCGGGAGTTGCTCGGGATGCCGCAAGGCGTCGTCTGCGCCCGCCACTGGAACGCCGGAAAATTCCTGACCGTGGTCTTCGCCTACGACGGCTACTATGCCGTCCTGGAGTCGGGCGTCGACGAGCAGCTCCGCTTCGACGCCCATATCGAGGTCTATGGGCTCTCGAAATCGGTCAAGGTCCAGTACGACTCCCCCTATATCCGGCACCTGCCGACGACCCTGGTGATCGACGAGACGGTCGGTGATGCGTACCAGCAACGGGTGGAGCGCCCGACCTTCAAGGATCCCTACACGCACGAGATCGAATACTTCCACCAGGTCGTCACCGCGGGCGTGGCGCCGAAGACCACCCCCGAGGACTTCATGGACGACCTGCGCCTGATGCGCCAGATCGTCGACGCCTTGCGCGCTGAGCCTACCGCCGGAAATCCAGGGTGAGGATCGCATGACCTCCCCGATACCGATCGTCATCGACACCGACGTCGGCGCAGACCCCGACGATGCCCTGGCGCTGGTGCTGGCATTGGCCTCGCCCGAGATCGACGTGCGCGGCGTGACGATCGTCAGCGGCGATGTCGCGTGGCGCGCCCGGATCGCCACCCGGCTGCTCGGGATGGCCGGCCGGTCAGACGTCCCCGTATTCCTGGGGTGCGGCGATCCACCTCAGATGTCAGGCGCCGAAGGCGAGGGAGTGCTCGACCTTCCGTACGATGGCCCCGAGGCGACAGTCGAGACCACCCCGGCTGTCGACTGGCTCCTCGCTGAGTCCCGCCGCCGGTCCTTTCATCTCGTCGCCATCGGACCACTGACGAACGTCGCCGCCGCGATCGAGCAAGATCCTGGGTTCGCGGAACGCCTGCTCGGCTTGACGGTGATGGGGGGTTTGCTCGACGAGCGATCGATGCCCATCGCCTGGCAGCGCGCCATTCAGCAGAGGGGACCCGCCGCCTGGCCTGACTACAACACGATGTGTGACCCGGCCGCCGCCCTGACCGTCGCTCGTTGCGGCATTCCGATCACCTGGGTCACGCTCGATGTCACCATGCGTGCGCCGCTGCGCGCGGCTGCGCGCGGGATGCTGCCTGCGGAACATCCGCTCAGCGCCGCCCTGGGCCGGATGATCGACGCCTGGCACGCGGTCTGGTTTCCGGCCGCGCTGCCTCCACCCGACGATCCAAGCCCGGTTCCCGCTGATGCCGTAGCCATCCTGCACGACCCGCTGGCGGTGGCGGCTCTCTTTCCGGGCGAGTGGCTGCACCTGCGGCCGGCCCAGCTCGCCTCTGCCATCGAGGACGGCGTCTTTCGCCTGCACGAGCAGCCCGGCGGCGCGCCAGGATGGCTGGCGGACGAGGTGGACGGTCCTCAATTCGAGGCGTTTCTTGTGGCACGCATCATGCGGCTTATGGCGCGATTGTCGGTGCCTGAGGCACCGTAAATCGAGTCCGGAGTCCTGCATCGGCCGTGGCGCGAGGGCAGAGGTGGGGCTTCAGGCAGACGCCTCGGGTGACCCCGAGAGCTCATCTCGCGCCGGCAAGTTGTGGAGACCGATCTCTTGACAGCGTCCTCGACGCGGTCATAGAGTCTGCCGTCCCTGCAAACGTTTGCAGAGCAGCGTCGGGCGGATGGGATCGGGTGCGGGCCGGACCGCGATCCGGCTGATCGACAAGGAGGTCGTGGTGGCAAGTCTGAAGTTCCGGCGCTGGCAGTTGCAGTTGCAGAGACTCGTAGCGCTCGTGGCCGTCCTGGCGCTGCTCTTTCCCGTCGTCGGCCTTGCCCAGGAGGAAGAGGCGCCAGAGGTCACGCCCCAACCAACCATTCCCCCCGCCGAGGGCGCTGTTCAGCTTCAGTACTGGGATATGCAGTGGGGCGAGGCCAGCTTCATGTCCGCCCTCCAGGACAACGTCACCGAGTTCAACCGCACGCACCCTGACATCCATGTCACCTTCACCCAGCTCAGCTGGGCCGACTACATGCAGAAGATTCTGTCCGCGATCCAGGCCGGTAACCCACCCGACATCAGCGGTGGTGACTCCGGCATCGCCTTCAACATGGCGGCACAGGGTCAGGCGCTCGATATCTCCGATCTCTATGCGGAGTGGGAAGCCGACGGCACGCTGGAGGACATGACCGACTGGGCGCATGAGAAATGGGACTGGAACGGGATGCGCCCCGGCGTCACCTGGCAGTTCGACAGCCGGGTCATCTTCTACCGCAAAGATCTCTTCGAGCAGGCTGGTATTGAACCCCCCACCACCTGGGAAGAGTGGATGGCCGCGGCGCAGGCACTGCACAACCCGGATGCGGGGATCGCCGGCATGGCTCTGCCCGCCAAGCAGGGCAGCTACGACACCGACCAGTTCTGGATGACCCTCGTCCTGCAAGCGGGTGGCGGCATCGCCGACGAAGAGGGCAATCTAACCATCAACAGTCCAGAGAACCTTCAGGCTCTCCAATTCGAGAAGGCGCTGGTCGATTGTTGCACCGCGCGCGGCACCCCCTCCTGGTCGTTTGCCGAGGTGCAGCGCGCCTACGAGCAGGGTCAGGCGGCAATGTCCTTCGGCCACGGTGGCATGATCCAGGAGCTGCAGAACAACGCGCCGGAGATCTTCGAGAACACCGGCGTCCTGCCGCCGTTGATCGGTCCGGGTGGTCCGGAGGCGGCGCACATCGTCTCCTTTGCCAACCCGTGGATGATCTATAGCCAGACCGAGCATCCGGAAGAGGCAAAGATCTTCCTGCGTTGGATGATGGAGCCCGAGAACCTCGCCAAGCTCTATGAGGCTCAGCCAGGCAACAAGTGGCCCGTCTACCGGTCTTTGGCCGAGTCGCCGGTCTATCAGGAAAACGAGCTGCTGGCCGAACTAGCGCGGCAGACGGTCGAGAGCGGCGTCGACTACTGGTATCCGAACAATGCGGCCGCCGTGGGCATCGGCTCGATGGGCACCAGTCTCACCGACCTGATCGTCAACCCCGTCGTCAGCGGAAACCGTTCGCCGGAGGACGCGCTCGCGGATGCCCAGGCGCAACTCGAGCCGCTCTTCCAACAGGCGCCGGGAAGCTAGGTACGAGGGTCGCCGGGTCACAGGGTGGCGGGGCGAACGTGCCAGCCACCCCGCCACCCCGCCACCACGAGCGAAGCGAGTAGCCACCGTATCACTCTACGCGGAGACGACCGATGCAGCACGCCACGACGCTCACCCGGCCGCAGCCCGCGACCAGTTCCGGCTGGAACAGACTGCGCGAACACGTTGGGCGACATGCTCTCCCGTATCTTCTGATCCTGCCCTCGCTGATCTTTCTGGCGGCGATCGAGTTCTATCCGCTCGGGGTTGGCCTCTCCGAGGCACTGCAGTACCACAACCGCGTGCAGCCCTGGGCGACCCGCTTTGTCGGCCTCGACAACTTCGTCCAGGCCTTTCGGAACCACGATGTGCAACAGGCGCTGCGAACGTCACTCGTGATGGTCGTCGGCATCGTGGGACTGAGCTATCTCCTGGGGCTGGTCGCCGGTATCCTCCTCAACCAGAAGATCCGCGGGCGCGGCATCTACCGGGCATTGCTGCTGGTGCCGTGGATCGCTCCCCCGATCGTCGCCTACATCAGCTGGCAATGGATGCTCAACGATCAGCTGGGAACGATCAATCGGTACCTCATCCGGCTTGGACTCGTCGATCCGTTCGACCCGATCATCTGGCTCGCCGATCCGGTGCTGGCGATGCTTTCCGTCATCGTCGTCGGCACCTGGTTTCGCTTCCCGTTCATGATGATCACCGTCCTTGCCGCGCTCGCCGCGATCCCTGACGAGTTACATGAGGCGGCGTCGCTTGACGGCGCAAACATGTTGCAACGCTTCCGTGACGTCACGTTGCCGCTGATCATGCCAGTCAGCATCATCGCCATCCTGTTGCAGGCGATCTGGACGTTCAACGACTTTGCGCTCACCTTTGTCCTGACAGGAGGCGGGCCGGCCAACGCCACCACCCCGCTGATCCTGATGGCCTATCGCGAGGCCTTCCAGCGATTCAATATCGGCTATGGAACGTCGCTGGCGGTCATCTCGATGGTGCTGATGTTGGCGATCGGTACGGTCTATCTGCGGTTGCAAGCGCGGCAAGACGCGGCTGCCTAAAAGGAGGGTCGGCGATGGAGAACGTGCCAGCGGCAGAGGCCGCCCTCGTCTCGGTGGCGGACCGGCCCTACTTCGTGCCCCGCCGGCGTCGCCGCTTCGGCCAGATGGCCGGCTCGGTCGCGTCGCATGGCATCTTGCTCGTCCTCGTCCTTTTTGCCCTGGCGCCGATACTCGAGGCGCTGAGCACGTCGTTCAAGACGAAACGAGAGATCAATACTGGCCGCACGCTGATTCCCCAGAATCCGACGACGAGCCAGTTCGAGTACGTGCTGGGCCAGACCGACTTCGCCAATTGGATGCGCAACTCATTGCAAATCGCCGTCGCCACGACTCTTTTCGCGCTCGTTATCGGGAGCCTCGGCGGCTACGCCATGTCGCGTTGGCGCTTCCGTGGTCGGACGCTCTACGGCAACACGCTCCTCATGGTGCAGATGTTCCCGGGGGTCATGCTCGGCATCCCGCTCTTCCTGGTGCTCGACAACTACGGTCTGATCGACACCATGTGGGCGCTGCTGGTGACCTATCTCACCTTCGCCCTGGCCTTCTCGGTCTGGATGCTGAAGGGTTACTTCGACGGGATTCCCAGAGAGATCGAGGAGGCGGCGCTGATCGACGGCGCGAACCGCATGCAGGTGCTCTGGCATATCGTCCTGCGGCTCTCCGTACCGGGCATCGTCACCGTGTCCGTCTTCACGTTTCTCCTCGCCTGGAACGAATTCTTCTTCGCCTACCTCTTCCTCGTTTCGCCCCACAAGATGACGCTCACCCTCGGGCTGTTCACCTTTATCCGCCAGTACACGACCGACTGGGGCTACATCATGGCCGCCGGCATCCTCACCTGCCTACCGGCGCTCGTCTTCTTCTTCCTGCTGCAACGGGCGCTGACCCGGGGCTTGATCGCGGGGGCGATGAAGGGGTAGCGGGCGAGGGTGTTGGGTGATTGGTTGATGGGGTGATAAGAGATAGGCGTCGAGGTAGCAGGGTGGCGAGGATCCGCCCATCCTGCCACCCCGCGACCCCGCGACCCCGCGACCCTCGTCTGACACGGCGGGGTCTCGTCGCGCAATCACTCGTGGCTGGAGCTGGTGCCATTGCGGCCACTGGACGGGGTGGCAGGGTAGCCGGGTGGCAAGGTGGCGGGGAGAATGTGCCTGCAACCCCGCCGCCCCGCGACCCTGCGACCCTCGTCCCTGTCACCCCGTCAATAGCGCTCGAGCTCCTCGGCGGCGATGTCTGGGCCTGGCAGAAGTCGCTCGCGGGAACCTGTCCCGGCTGCCCACCGGACGCGACCATCACGCTGCTCGTCAATGGCAGCCTGGTTCCGGCGGAGCGAGAGGGGGACGCGTTTACCGCGGTTGCCAAACTCGATCCCGGCGACAACGAGGTCCTTGCCGTCGCGAAGATGCCCGACGGCAGCGAGGAGCGCTCCGCTCCGGTGACATACACCGTCCGCCTCGAGCCACGGCCGACGGCGCGCCTTGTCGTCAGGATCGATGGGGGGCGGGTGGTCTTCGACGGCACGGCAAGCGAGCCGAGCGAGTACGACGGCGCGGCAGTCAAGACCTGGAGCCTGGGGGCCCGCGAGGACAATCCCGCTCTCCTCGAACTCGCCGAGACAGAGCCCGGCGTCTGGTCCGGGGCCCTCCCGACCGCCGACGGCGAGTACTACGCCTCACTGACGGTCGAGGACGCCGAGGGCCGCACTGACGTCGCCGCCAGCTATTTCCTCGTCGCGGACCGACAGGCGCGTGTGCCAGATCCAATCCACGAGCGTGCGGAGTGGATCGCGGACGCCGTCGTCTACGGCGTCGTTCCCCGCAACTTCGATCCGCCGGGATTCAGCGGCGTCACGGCGCGGCTGGACGACCTGGCGGACCTCGGTGTCACCGCGCTCTGGTTCTCTCCCATCACGCGCACCCTGCCTGATCTCTTCGGCTACGAGGTGACCGACTATTTCGATGTGAGACCGGAATACGGCACGAAAGAGGACTTCCGGGCGCTGGTAGACGCTGCGCACGCGCGCGGTATCCGCGTGCTGATGGACTTCGTTCCCAACCACACCTCAATCGAGCACCCCTACGCCCAGGACGCCGCCGCCAATGGCCAGGCCTCCGCGTACTGGGACTTCTACGACCGCGACCCGGGCGGAAACCTGACCCACTACTTCAACTGGACGCACCTGCCGAATCTGAACTACGACAACCCCGAGGTCGCACGCTTCATGATGGAGGCATTCTCCTACTGGGTGCGAGAGTTCGACGTCGATGGCTTCCGCGTCGACGCCGTCTGGGGCATCAAGGAGCGCAACCCGGAGTGGCTGACGGCGTATCTCGCAGAGATGAATCGCATCAAGCCCGACTCGCTCTTGATCGCCGAGGCGAGCGCCCGCGACGAGTTCTACTTCGAGCAGGGGTTCGACGCCGCCTACGACTGGACCGATGAGCTTGGACAGTGGGCCTGGGGTGACGCCCTGGGTGGGATCTTACCGATCGCCAAGGCGATGACCGACGTCCTTACCGACGGCGGACAGGGCTACCACGAGGATGCGCTGGTGATGCGCTTCCTCAACAACAACGATACCGGGCAACGCTTGGTCTCCAGCTATGGCGTCGATTTCTATCGCACCGCGCTGGCGATGTTGCTCACGCTACCGGGATTGCCCTGTCTCTACACCGGCGATGAGGTCGGGGCCGAATACCAGCCGTACAACCAGGACGGGCCGATCGACTGGACTGACCGGTACGACCTGCGCGATGTGACGAAGAAGCTGATTGCGCTCCGGCGCGGCACACCAGCCCTGCACTCACCCGAGTGGCTCCCACTTGCCGCGGAACCGGCGACGCCCCTGTTCGCCTATCTGCGTACCACGCAGAACGGACGAGCGCCGGTCGTGGTCCTGCTCAACTTCTCCGGGACCGACGTCGAGGCGGTCGTCGATCTCCCCGACGTAACGGCTGAATCACTCAGCGAAAGTGAGCTGACCGATCTCTGGAATGGAGAATCTGTCCCGGACCTGATTGGTCGTCGCGTCACCGCGGCGATTCCCGGTTGGGGATTTCGGTTCATTTCCCAGGCGCGTGGCGTATGACACCGTCCACCCGACTCCGTGGGGAGCGAGCCGTGACGATCCAGGATGTCGCCGACCGCTCGGGCGTCTCCATCTCGACCGTCTCGCGCGTCGTTACCGGATCCGTTGCTGTCGAACCCGCGACAGCGGAGCGAGTGCGGGAGGCGATCGCCGCCCTCGGCTACCGGCCGAACCTGCTCGCGCGCTCGTTCCGGCGTCGCGTAACCCATACCATCGGTCTGCTGGTGCCAGACAACTCCAACCCGTTCTTCGCGGAAGTGGCGCGCACGGCGGAGGACGCCGGTTTCGCCGAAGGCTACAGCGTCGTCCTCTGCAATTCGGATCTATCAGCGGTCAAGCAGGAGACCTACATCGACGTGCTTCTGGCGAAACGCGTCGATGGCCTCATTCTGGTCTCTTCTGGATTGATCCCCACCGTCGATGGCCACGATGCCGTGGAGCGAATCCTCGAGGCAGGGGTGCCGTGCGTGGTCGTCGACCGCGATCTCGGTGAGACGCCGGTCGATCAGGTCCTGGTTGACAATGAGCAGGGTGGCTATCTGGCCGGAGAGCATCTGATCGATCTCGGCCACCGTCGCATCGCGTGCCTGGTGGGGCCGAACGAGCTGACTCCCAGTGCCGGGCGGATCGCCGGTTTTCAGCGCGCGCTGGCGGATGCCGGGCTGGCCATCACCGCGGAAGACCTCGTCCGGGGCAATGGCCGGCCGGATGGAGGCGCCGCCGCGGTCCGCGAGCTTCTGCAGCGGAGGAACATCGCCGCCGGCGACGTCACCGCCATCTTCGCCTTCAACGACCAGATGGCGATCGGCGCCATCGGCGCGTTGCAGAGAGCCGGACACCGCGTGCCGCGGGATGTCTCGGTGGTCGGATTCGATGATATCCCGCAGTCGGCGGCGATCTTTCCGGCGCTGACCACGGTTGCCCAGCCTATCGGGGAGATGGGAAGCACCGGAGTCCGGCTCTTGCTCGATCGCATCGCGCGGGGGCACCCGCAGAGTCATGGGCCCTGTCAGCGGGTACGGCTATCGACCCGACTGGTCGTCCGGGAGAGCACTGGGCCGCCGCCGGACGGAAGTCGGTGAGTTGGTACGTCGGGGTCGGGATCTGGAATTCGGAGGTTGCGAGTGCGACGGCGAGATGCCCCGACGGCCCGTAGGGGCGACGCAGACGTCGCCCGAGTCGCTAAGATCGCGTAGTGAGGCAGGTGGGCGGGTCAAGCGGTCCGTCCGGGCGAGACCACACGGTGGCGTGTGGTGAGTGACAAAGGAGGTCTTCGTGGCAAAGAACATCTGGACATCGTCGGTTCGGCGACGTGAGTTGGACGAACTTCTGCGGCAGGCCGCGACAGGCAGGCTGAGCCGGCGGCGCTTCGCTCAACGCGCCCTGGCCCTCGGCATCTCGGCGACCGTGGTCGCTTCTGCGCTACGTGCGGGAGGCACGCTGGCACGGCAGATAGCGACACCGGAAGGTTGGGAACCGATCGGCGAGGAGCTCGATCTGGCCAACCTCAGCCCGGAGATTCCGGAGCCGACCGAGCCGGTGACCATCACCTTCGCCTCCTGGGTCAACGAGACGCCGATGATGAACGAGCTGCGGGACCGCTTCCAGGAGATACATCCAAACATCACGGTCGAGTTCCAGGGCGTGCCGGCAGAGGAGATGGACGCCCGGCTCACGACCCAGATCGCCGGCGGCAACCCGCCGGACACCGTCTTCGTCGACATGAGCTCGGTCGTCGACTATGCGTCCCGTAACGCTCTCGTCGACCTCGAACCGTACATCGCGCAAAGCGTGGCGGTGGTGCGCGACGATTACATCGGCGCGTTCCTCGACTCGGTACTGTGGGAAGACAAGATGTTCGGTCTGCCCTATGACGGGGAGACGACCGGCCTCTTCTATCGCAAGGATCTCTTCGAGGCGGCGGGGATCGCGGAACCACCCAAGACCTGGGAAGAGCTGGAAGCGGCCGCGCAAGCACTCACCACCGAAGGTCAATATGGCTACATCATGTTCGCGCCCGAGGCTGCCTACTATTGGTACCCGTACCTCTGGCAGAACGGCGGCGAGCTGCTCTCGCAAGACGGCCAGACTATTCTCTTCAATAGCGACGCCGGAAAAGAAGCGGCGGAGTTCTACGTCGGGCTGACGCAGTACTCGCCACCCGATTTCCTCAACTCCAACTCCTACGACGGCCGCGTCGCCTTCGCCACCGGCCAGGTCGCCATGTACGTGGCCGGAGCCTGGTTCGCCTCGGTGATGCAGGACGAGTACCCCGACATCAACGACCTCTGGGACGCCGCGCCGCTGCCGCAGAAAGAGCGTTGCGCCACCACCATCGCCGGCGACGCGCTGATCATGCCGGCGCAGGGCAAGAACCACGACGCGGCCTGGAAGTGGCTCGAGTTCCTCTCAGCGCCGCAGAACATGGCCCTCTGGGCGCTCGGCGTACCGGACAACGCGGGCTCGGTGCTCCCGCCACGCACGTCGCTCCTGGAAGACCCGAACGTCTTCGATCTCAACCCGGTCCTCGAGGGCTTCGCCCAGCAGATGGAGTGCGGCGTCACCGGCGGCGCTCCGAACGTGCGCTACGGCGAGGTTGAGGTTGCCCTCAACGATGCCCTGGGTCGCGCCATCTACGGCGAGATCGACGCCGCCACCGCCCTGGATGAAGCCGCCATGGAAGGCGAGGCCATTCTCAGCCGGTAACGGAGGCAAAGGGTGGCAGGGTTGCTGGGTCGCGAGGTAGCGGGAAGAACCCACCCGCCACCCTGCCACCCTGCCACCCGGCCACCCCATCTCGAGGACAGCCATGGCCGTTAGTACCGCGACAATTGCGTCACCACCTGCCAGCCGACGACCCTCCGTCTTGCGCCAGATGCGCAAGCAATGGTCCGCCTACCTCTTCCTGGCGCCGACGATGATCCTCTTCGCCATCTTCACGGTGGCAGCCGTCATCTATGCGTTCTACCTCAGCTTCCATGAGTGGAACATCCTGGAGCCGGCCAAGCCGTACGTCGGCCTTGATAACTACAGCCGGCTGCTCGGCGACGAGCGGTTCGGTGGCGCCGTTTTCAACACCCTCGTCTACACCGCCGCCTCGGTGCCCCTGACGATGGGCTTGGGTCTGCTGATCGCGTTGCTGTTGAACAATCAGATCCGGGCCCGTGGGTTCTTCCGCACCCTGTTCTACTTGCCGGTCGTCACACCGCTCGTCATTGCCGCGATCATCTGGAAATGGGTCTACAACGGCGATTTCGGGCTGCTGAACTACTACCTGATCCAGATCGGCGTTATCGACGAGCCGCTGCTGTGGCTTTCCGATCCCAATCTGGCCATGCCGGCCGTGATCATTACCAGCGTCTGGAAGAGCGTCGGCTTCTCCATGGTCGTCTATCTGGCCGGGTTGCAGTCGATCCCGGAGGACTTCTACGACGCCGCCAAGGTCGACGGCGCCGTCGGCTGGCAGCGCCTGAAAGACATCACCATCCCGCTCCTCTCCTCGACCACCCTCTTCCTGGCGGTCGTCTCCGTGCTCGGTGCCTTCCAGGTCTTCACCGAGGTCTTCATCATGACCAACGGTGGCCCGCTGGGACGAACCACCACCATCGTCTTTCACATCTACCAGACGGCCTTCAAGTTCTTCGACATGGGCTACGCCTCGGCGATGGCGTTCGGCATGTTCGCGATGATGTTCGTCTTCACCCTCGTCCAGCTCCGCGTCATGCGCGGCGAGGTGGAGTACTGATGATGGCCTCGCACGGCTCAGCGACCGACCGCGTAGGGCCCTCATCCCCGGCCCTTCGCCTCTCGGAGCGGGGAACAGAGAGAAAGCTCACCAGCCGAGCAGAGAGCCCCCTCTCCCGGCTCCGACGGGAGAGGGGGTTGGGGGTGAGGGCAAGCTCAAGGAGCGCCGTATGGCTGTAATAGCCCGCGAGCGTCAGCTAGTCATACCGCGGGAGCGCGTGCGCGGTCGCGACTGGCGCGGCATAGCCGGCAAGGCCATCGTCTACGCGGTCCTGATCGTCGTCGGTGGGCTGTTCGTTGCGCCGTTCATCTGGATGGTCTCTGGTTCCCTCCAGCAGATTGGCGACATCTTTCGCTGGCCACCGCAGTGGATCCCGCGCAACCCGACCCTCGACAACTATGGCCGGTTCTTCGAGTATCAACAGATCGGCCGCTTCTTCCTCAACAGCGCCTACGTCGCCATTGCCGTCACCTTCCTCCAGCTTCTGTTCTCGTCGCTGGCGGCCTATGCGTTTGCCAAGCGCCAGTTCCCCGGCCGCGACGCGCTCTTCCTGCTGACACTGGGGACGATGATGATCCCTGGTCAGGTGACGCTGATTCCGACCTACATCATCCTCAAGCACGTCCCATTCTTTGGTGGCAATAACTTCCTCGGGCAGGGCGGTCACGGCTGGCTCGACTCCTACTGGGGACTGATCATCCCCCAGGGAGCCAGCGCCTTCGCCATCTTCCTCCTCCGCCAATACATGCGCACGATCCCGAACGATCTGCTCGATGCCGCCCGCATCGACGGAGCATCGGAGATGCGCATCTGGGCCCAGATCGTGATGCCGCTCTGCCTGCCGGCACTCGCGGCGCTGGGCATCTTCACCTTCACTTATCAGTGGGACAACTTCTACTGGCCGCTGGTCATCGTCAGCAGTGAAGACCTGCGCACGCTCCCGCTTGGCCTGGCCCTCTTCGTCGTCCGCAACCGGACGGCCTGGGATCTGCTGATGGCCGGCTCGGTGGTGGCCACCCTACCGGTCCTGATCGTCTTCCTCATCTTCCAGCGCCATTTCGTGCGTGGTATCGCTATGAGCGGGTTGAAGTAACGAAAGGTGACAGGGTGATTACTCGCTTCGCTCGTGGTGGCAGGGTGGCAGGAAGAACGATTCCCCCGACACCCTGACACCCTGTGACCCCGACACCCATCACCTATCACCCATCACCCAGGAGAGTTCGATGCCCCGCATGCCCTGGTCACACGTGCCACCGACGGTCGAGACCCTGCGTCACCCACCGCGTGAGTACGGGATCCTGCCGTTCTGGTTTCTCAACGGCGAGCTCGATCCGGAGGAGATGCGCTGGCAGCTCCGCGAGCTGCGCGAGAAGGGGATGCCGGGGATCATCCTCCACGGCCGCTTCGGACTGGAGCTTCCCTATCTCGGTCCGGAGTTCCGGGAGCGCGTCCGCCTCGCCGTCGAGGAGGGCGAGCGGCTAGGGCTGGACACCTGGATCTACGACGAGATGAACTGGCCGAGCGGGACGGCCAACTGGAAGGTCGTTGAGGAGCGGCCGGACCTCACGCAGCGCTACCTGGAGTGCCTCAGCTTCCCGATCCGTGGTCCCTGGTTCGCCTATCTCACCGGGGGTGACAGCCGGTACATCGACTTTGAGCGATCCACCCCCGTTGCCGCCTTTGGTCTGGGCGAGGATGGGAGCGTGGTTGATCTGACTCCCTATCTCTCGTTCGAGAATGTCATCCCCTGGGAAGTTCCAGCTGGCAACTGGCGCATCATGTACCTGGTCGAGAAACGCGCCGATTACTACATCGACGCTCTCGACCCGGAAGCGACCGCCGAGTTCCTGCGCCTTGGCTACGACCCCTATGCCGAGACCGTCGCCGGCAAGATGCCGTCCGCGGTGCCCGGCTTCTACACCGACGAGCCGGCGATGCACTACTACGTGACCGGCGGCGATAACCCGATCGTGCCCTGGACGAAGGACATGTTCCGCCGCTTCCACGAGCGGAACCGGTACGACCTGCGGCCGCGCCTGCCGGATCTCTTCTTCGACGTCAGCCCCGACAGCGCCCGCGTCCGTCATGACTTCTACGAGACCCTAACGGCCTTTTACGCGGACGCCTACTACCGCCAGATCCACGATTGGTGTCACGAGCACGACGTCCTCTTCACCGGTCATCTCCTCTATGAGGAGTGGCTGCGCAACATGGTGAGGGTCGAGGGCAATCCGTTTCGCCATTACCCGCACATGGACGTCATCGGCGTCGACCACCTCTACCCGATCATCGGCAGCCGCGACCGGCCGGCCGAGCACGTCGCCATGAAGCTCGGCTCCTCAGCCGCCCACCAGCTAGGGAGCGAACGCCTTCTCTGCGAGTCGTTCGGCGGCATCTTCATGGACGCCACCATGCAGCGGATGAAGTGGATTACCGACTGGGAGTACGTCCTGGGTGTCAACCTGGTCAACCCGCACGGTTTCCATTACACCCTGGAAGGCCCCCGCAAGCGGGACTGGCCGCCGTCGATGTTCTATCAGTACCCCTGGTGGCACGTCTATGACGAGTTCTCCCGTTACGTCGCCCGGCTGAGTCATCTCCTCACCGGGGGCCGCCATGTAGCCAGGGTGGCGATCCTCTGGCCGGCCAGCACGATCTTCGCTCACTACACCCCGCAGCAGCGCAACCCGCTCAGCAACCGGACCGAGTTCGACTTCAACATGCTCACCGATCTCCTGCTGCGCCTTCATCACGATTTCGACTATCTGGATGAGGAGGTCCTTGCCGGCGCCGAGATCGCGGATGGTGCGATCCAGGTTGCCGATGAACGCCACGAGCTGTTGATCCTGCCGCCGATGACGCACCTGAAGCTCCCGACGCTCGAGCGATTGGAGCGATTCGTGGCCGGAGGCGGCCGGCTGCTGGGGACCGTTTTTCTGCCCGACCGCGCCTTCGGCGATGATGGCATCGTCGACGTCTCGCAGCGGGTCGCGTCGTTGTTCGGTGTCGATCCCATCGCCACTCAGCGCGAGTACCGCGACGTGTCCGGCATCGAAACGGATTTCAAAGACCATGAGGGCGGCGGGCGAACCGGGTTCGTCCGTTCCTACGCACTCAACCGGGCACTGCCGCGGCGATTGCAGGAGGCGCTCGACCTCCCCGGCCTCCCGGAGAGCTCCTTCTTCGTCGTCGAGGAAGAGAATGGGACGAGCCATTACTGGTACGCCCCGCCAAACGGCGAGCGCCAGGAGATCACCGCCGAAGTCGCCGCCGAGCGGGACGAGGTGAGCCGTGCGATCGACGCGGCCGTCACCGCCCTGATCGATCCGGACGTCGTCATCGACAACCCGGAGCTGTTCTGCCTGCACCGCGTCAAGGACGGGCGCGACCTCTGGTTCCTCGTCAACTCGACCCATGAGGTCCAGACCGCCAACGTTGGCCTCCGCGGCGAACATCATCCCGTCCGCTGGGAGACGTCGCTCGGGGAAGAGCAGCCGATCGCCCCCTCGCGGATCGAGGGCGGATTCACCCGCTTTCAGATCGAGCTGCCGCCGGTCGGGTCGGTCTTCTTGACCACGGGAGAAACAGACCGACACCCGCATCGTCGAGACGAACATTGTTGTCGATCGCCTGACCGATGGCGAGATCGGCGGGCGTGTGCGGGGTGGCAACGCCTACGCGGTGATCGCCAGGAATGGACAGGAGCACCGGCTGACCGCCGACGCTGGTGCGCCGCTGCAGCCCCTCGTGCTCGACAGCGAGTGGGAATTCGTCGCCGAGGATGCCAACGCGCTGGTCATCGCTGAGTGGCTGGCGACGCCGGAGGAACCGGGCGCGGCGCGCCAAACATACGCCGCCCCGGACGTCGACACCACCGGCTGGTTGCCGATGGTGATGGGCGCCTGGTCGTACCAGCTTCCCGCCGAGCCCGACCGGCCGTACCCGATCGACGTCTGGTATCGCATTGGCTTCACGATTGAGCGCGTACCGCCGCGCCTCGACCTGATCGTCGACGGCTTCGCCGGCTCCGGTTGGGACGTCTTCGTCAACGGAGACCGGGTCACCGCGGCGCCTGTCCGCAGCGCGATCGACAGCCAGATGCAGGCGCTGGACATCACTCCACAGGTGCGTGAGGGCGAGAACGTCATCGCCGTGCGACTCACCGTCACCAAGCCCACCGATGGTCTGCTCGATCTGGTCAAGCTCGTCGGCGATTTCGCCGTCGAGCGCGTCGATGGTACGGAACGCATCAGTGCGCCCCGATCGACGTTGCAACCTGCGTCATGGGTCGAGCAGGGGTACCCCTACTACTCTGGTCGCGGTCTCTATCGACTTCGCTTCGAGCTGCCAGCCAATTTCGCAGACCAACGCGTCTTCCTCGAGCCTGAGATGAAGGATGACACCGTCGAAGTGCTGATCAATGGCCAGCGCGCCGGCGTCCGCCTCTGGGAGCCGTACCAGGTAGAGCTCACTGACCATCTCGAGCCGGGCGACAACACTCTGGAGCTGCGGATAGCCAACACCCCTATCAACCTGCTGGAAGCCGTTCCCCGGCCATCCGGACTGGCTGGTCCCCCGCGCCTGGTTCCCTACCGGCCGGTCAGGTTTGCGGTTTCCGGCCAGCAGTTCGGCGTGACGCCCTCGGCCCAACCCTCACCCTAGACGCGGAGAGAGGAGGACGCGCGGCTACCGGGGATCGGGGCCGAATCCACCTGCTTTTTCCGCCAACTGCTCAAACAGACGTGTCTGGGCAGTACGTCGGCCTGGTTCATTACCGTCGCTAGACCAGCAAGCCCGTCTCTTCGAACTCTTGGAGACGCAGCGCTGGCAAGAACTCTTTATTGTTATAGAGCTGTTTCAATGACGTGAGATCGATCGCTTTGAGCCGGTTCGCCGGGATGTCGTCGCCCTCACCCTCCTTCCACGCGCTGATCCACAGCGATGCCAGGACATGGCATCCGGCGGCGATGCAGGTCACCGTGCGGTCGCCGAGCACTTCCCACATGTGCGGAATTCGCGCGGCACCCGTGGCGCCGTTGAACGCCTCGATTACGTCCATGGGCGGAAGCGTAGTGATGGTCTGGCGCAGCAAATCGACCACGGCCACCGCGGCGCCATGACCACCGCACACCTCGCCGCTGGCCGTCTGTCCCTCCAACGTCGCCAAAACGCCCGCGATGAGCTCTGCCGCGCGCCGTTCGATCATGCTCGTCTCGTAGACGCTGTGAACCCGTTCCTCTTCGGGATGACCCGGACGTCCATGATGCAAGAAGGAGGCGTGCAGGGGTTGGCAGGCGTCGCCGACATAATGGGCCATGATCCCGCCGGCACATAAGAACCGCGCTACATCTCTCTCACGCGCGAACCCCACCATGTCCTGGTAGATCTGCCAGATGCGGAATGGCAATGCGCCCCGTTTCGTCCCAATATCCAGGCTGTCGTAGAAGCGGTTCCAGCGGGCCACGGTGACGTTCGCGTCGTTCTCACAGAGCTCGAGGAGCGTGGTGCCCGCGAACTCTCCTCTCCCCTCTTCATCCATGTCCGCGAAGTGATTGCCACTGTCTTTCGGCCGGGACGCCCGCCAGACGAGATCGGCCACATTGGCAAGTGGTACGAAGCCTTCCGGGTCCAGCGCCGGCAATTGGCCGGAACCAAGTGATTCGCGAGAAAGGGCAATGCGATCACGATTGCGGTCGATCAGCGTACGCAGCTTGCCCTCCGGAACCAGATCACAGGCCAGCGCGCCGACGGTGTAATGCCCGACAGTTCCCCAGTACTCGGCAAGGCCGATATTCCAATCACGAATCAGTTCGACGTCGAGCTCGCGGCTGATGGTGCTGACATAGGTTGCCAGAGCGAAGCGAAGCTCGGTCTCCGTCGCTGAATCCAGGAGGCGATGTCCTCCCCACTGGAGAGCGATCGGCCGCAGGCGTGGCGCGCGGAGTCCGGATTGCCGTTGCTCGTCTTTCTCCGGGTCGAAAAACCACAGCGTGCCTGAATCACCGGGGCGAGTCGTGAGCGGCGGTCCATCTTCGCGCCCGCCGATGAGCACATCAGCCTCGTAGTCGACGCCACCGATGGAGCGGTAGCGATAGAAGAGCGCCTGGACGCGTCCTGACAATTGTCCCGATGCACAGCCAAAGGCGCGCACGTGACTACCGATAAGATCGAGCGAAAGCGTGCTCGTGTTGAGATCGATCGGCGGACCGATCTCGCCGATGCCAAAGACCTGCGCTGTCCAGTCCGCCAGATCGTCCACCCGGATCAAGCCGGCGTCGAGATTTGCAAAGGCTCGTGTGTCGGGCCACCCTGGATACGCCTTTGCAAAGGGCAGTTTCCCGATCTGCTTCTCATCCGAGACACCGATTTGGACTCGCTCACCACGAAGCATGGAATAGATCGGGCGTCCAGCTGGGCCAGTAACATGGCGGTTGGTGAGAGCGTAGATGGCGTCTCCATCGGTCACGAGACACCCGATCGAGCCAATGTGTTCTCGGCCTTGGGAATCGGTGAGCACCGGGAAGCCGCCGCCAATGAGTTCACTGGGAAACGTGACTCCGGGGAGCGCGGGGAGCGCTTGTTCCTGCTCCTCGACCAGGACGACGCAGGTTGGCACGATCCGGCCATCCGGCATATAGAGGAAGCTCGGGACGACGTCGTCCGGCCGGTCGCGCCACTCCTCAGGGCTCATCCAGTGATCGACGAAGACGAGCACACACGGCCACGACCAGCGCGTGATGGTCGAGTTCTGCAATGTGCGCGCCCGCGAAGCTCGGCGTGTTCCGTCCACCGCCGGGGCCGTCTCGTTCGGGTTGCGCGCGTCTGGGTCAGAGTTGCGGATCCAGAATCGGCCGATTGCGGTCGCGACGACGTGTTCCATGTGCGCAAGGTGCACGTGGTACGCATTGCGCGCCTCGAGCAGGTCGAGTACTGACAGGGAACTGAAGTCGCGCTCAGGATTTAGCGGATCAGCCACCGGAATTGTCCTTGCCTTGATCGTGCTAGATGCCACCGCGGTGAAACGCGAAATGTGGTCAGGGTAGTGAAGGAGCAACCATGATGACCCTGCCGGACGACGAAGTTCCAATGCTAGTGAACTCCCTTTTTCAGCTGTATAAAGTGATGATGCCAGAGTGTAGCAGATGATGTCTACAAGTCTACTGGTTAGGAGAGAAGATAGAGCGGGTTCTGCGCACCTGCTTCCTCTGATCGTCGCTCACGGGAATCTCGACCGAGGGCGACCGTCATTGGTGCACGTCTCAAGCGAAACGACTCGTCAGGCCGGTAGTGTTGCATCCACGGGTACCGTTCTCCCCACTCGTCGAAAGCCTCGTCGCAGCCGGCCTGGCGACCGAGTCGATCGATGATCGCGAGCAGCCGCTGCTGCGTCGCCGCGTCGGCGCTGGCGAGAATGGTGTCGATGAGCGCCAGCAGCTCGTCAGCCGGAAGCGGGAAGGATTGCAGCGGACGCGCCTCCAGCTCGCGCGCCAGGTAGCCGTAGTACGGCCGGTGTCGCCCCTCCAGAGCGAAGATGACTGTCAGCGCGTGCCCGATCGCATCCGCGGCTTCCAACCGCGCTCCCAGATCGTTCCCGTTGCTCAGACATTTCAGCGAGCGATACAGACTGTTGGTGTACGCGCCCAGGGCCGTGCGGACGACGGCCAGGCGATGCTCTTCCGGGATGACCCCCTTCTCGTCGACGAGCTGTTGCACCTGACCGGTCTTGTCGACGAGCACTGAAACGTCGGCGAAGCTGTACCGCTCGTTGCAAAAGGTTTCCCACCCCAGCGGGTCGCCCCACGTGGCGGCGAAGGGCTCCAGCTCCGCTAGCGACATCACCCACCAATCGAGCCCCGCCCACGCCTCACGCTCAGAGAACCGGGCGCGGTATTCCTCGAGAGCCTCCGGGCGCACAACCAGCAGCACGTCGAAGTCCGACGCTTCGCCGCCAAATCCTTTGCCTCGCGAACCCGTCAGGACCAGCCCGACGATCTGTGGATCCTCGCGCGCTTCTCGGAGGAGGTTCTGGAACCGTCCCTCGGCCGTGGCCATTCTTGCTACCTGCGGTGACAGGCGTAGGACCATAGCCACAACAGCTGGCCATTGCGCCCGCGTCAGAACCTGGGAGAAGTTCGCTCGGCGTCAGGCGCGAGTATCTCAAGAATCGTGCAACGTCGGCCGCATTCCCTGATCGCGGCAACCGGTAGAGCTCGTGGCCGACGCTTGTTGCCCGACTCCCTTGGTTTACCGCCTCCGGCGTCAGCGGTCGGCGAGTCTGCCCGCCGCCCAAGAGGAGAAGAGTCCCGCGCAAGACGGTCACACAGGCAGTATTGACATGCATTGCAATATGATCCTTAAATGAAACCATCATAACGTTCGAGTGTAGTCAGTCGGCGCGGCCGCTGACTCCTGAAGGGAGTGGTCCATGCAGCACCTGTACACCGTCGAGGCCGGCGACACACTGCGGTCCATTGCTCAGCGGTTCTATGGCGACGAGAACCAATGGCGCCGCATCTTCAACGCCAACCGGGACCAGATCTCCAACCCCGACCAGATTTCCGTGGGGTGGGTGCTGACCATCCCGGGCTTTCGTCCGTACGCCGTCAAGGCCGGTGACACGCTGAGATCCATCGCCCAGGGCTTCTACGGCGACGAAAATCAATGGCCGCGCATCTTCAACGCTAACCGGGATCAGATCAATGATCCCGACGTGATTTCCGTGGGGTGGATCCTGCGCATTCCGACGGACTTCCTGTACACCGTCGTGGCTGGCGACACGCTGCGATCCATCGCTCAGCAGATCTACGGCGACGAGAGCCAGTGGCAGCGCATCTTCGACGAAAACCGGGACCAGATCTCAAATCCCGACGTGATTACGGCCGGGCAGGTGCTAATTATTCCACTGTAGAAAAGCAGCTGGGTGGCGTTGAAGGGCTGAAGCTCTATGAGAAGCCGGCCAGGTTGATTCCCGGCCGGCTTCTATTCCGAGGGTTGTCGCAAGCCATGCAGTGCGCCGAAAACGAAGCGTGACGGATGCCTACGTCGATCGCTTCACGCGGCCGCGTCGAGCAGCGGCGCGCTTCCCTGGTTGCGCTGGGTGCGCAGGCGGCGCCAGAGATGAACGACGATCGCCCCCGCCCCGAAGAGCCCGGCCAGCGCGATGACGATCCCTCCCACGATCGGGAATCAGCCCGATGACCTGGAAAATGACGACGCCGAGCACGGCCTCCAAATAGGGGTGGGCGAGATCAGGCCTCGTGTGACGGAGATCGGCGACGAAGAACCCGAGCCGTGTTCCCGTCGTCACGTACCCGAGACCCCATAGGAGCGGCAAAACAACCAACAGCAGGGTGATGCCGATCGGAATGCCAATCACCGTGAAAAACGCCACGATGGCGCCGATCGGAGCCACGATCCAGAAGATCACCGCGGCCGCGGCCGCCAGCCCCGGCCGCGCGCCGAGCAGGCCGGCGACGTCCGCCAGCTGGCGCCCCCCGATCGCGGCCCATCCCAGCGCCACGACGACAAAGAGCAGCGTCATTCCCAGCCAGGCAACAAAGGAGACTGCCGCCGTGACCCGCCTCAGCTCGGCGCCCATCGCCGCTCCACTTCGTTCCACGACCTCGCCGGCGATCACCGCACCATCGGCTTGATTCAGCTGGCCATTGATCAGCACGACGTCGCCATCAATGCGCGCCGTCGACTCGAGACGAAGCGTGCCGTTGACGACGATCGCATCCCGGCCGACATCGCCGGAGACCGTCGCCGTCTGATTGACGACCACGAGCGTGTCACGCACCTCGCCCGCCACTTGGGCATCGCTGTTGACGGCAACCAACGTGTCGACGCTCTCACCGGCCGCCAGCTCAACCGTGCCGTTAACACGGACATAAACGTCGTCCTTGTTCTCCTGTGCCAGTACTCTCCCAGGCGCCAGGAGTAGCGCCAGCGCCGCCGCGACAAGCGCCATGAGCGTGACGTGGCTACGGGGGATCATGTGGCCACCGTTCCTTTCATCGGGCACAGCGGTGCCTGGCCGCGACTCTCGGTATTCTCAGATGCACACGCTCATTATCACCCGAGGAATTCTGCTCAGCGCCATGGCGCGGGGACGTGAAGCGGCGCTATCGAACCCAGAGGCTCTGCCAGGGCGGGCTGGTGGGTCTTGTCGGCGCACCGTCTTGGCAAACCCGACCGCTCCCGCTACGCTCTGTCCGAACAGACGTTCGGTGTACGGACGGAGGGAAGCGTGGGCGAGTGGCTGCCCGTCGAATCGACGGGCCATCGTGCATATCTTGCCGTGCCGGATCGTGGGTCCGGTCCCGGCGTGCTGGTCCTGCACGCCTGGTGGGGGCTGACGCCGGTCTTCACCGAGGTGTGCGACCGATTGGCGGCGGCAGGTTTCGTGGCGCTGGCGCCGGGTCTGTTCCCCGACGAGGCGACGGCCGCGACCATCGCCGAGGCCGAGGCGTTGCTCGGTGCGCTCGATGAGGCGGCCGTGGCGGAGCCGGTCGTGCAGGCCGCGACCGACCAGCTGCTCGGATTGCCGGTGGTGACCGGAGGATCGATCGCGGTAATCGGCTTCTCGCTCGGCGCCTACTGGGCGCTGCATCTGTCGCAGGCGCGGCCGGACGACATCGGCGCGGTTGTCGTCTTCTACGGCACGGATGACGGCGATTACAGCACCGCGCGGGCCGCCTTCCTCGGTCACTTCGCCGAGCATGATGACTACGAGCCGCAAGAGGCCGTGCGCTCGTTGGAGGAGAGGATCCGCGCCGCGGGGCGCGATGTGACCTTCCACGTCTATCCCGGCACCGGCCACTGGTTCTTCGAACCAGACCAGCCGCAGGCCTACGACGCCAGGGCAGCGGAGTTGGCCTGGGTGCGTACGCTGGACTTTCTGAAGGCGCAACAGACCTGACCGGCTAGGAGTTCAGCAACTCATAATCCCAGAGCCCGTGATCGACCTCGGGCAAGTTGGGCACCCCTAGGCGTTCCAGGATATGCAGCGCCTCGGTGCGATGCTCCGCATTGTGCAGCACGACGTGGAGGATCGTGCCGCCGAACGACTTGCGCGCGTCGTAGTGATCGATGTAGGTGTCCTCCAGGCGCTGCTCGTCGCGAAACTGGCGAGCGAGGGAGGCGAAGCCTGCGTAGGAGCGCTCGTGGCGGGCGATCAGCGCGGTCACTGAGCGGTCGTCTCGCTGCTCGTCGACCGGCTGCTCGGTCATCAATGCGGTCCAGAATGCGATGTTGACGATCACATGCTCGAAGGTGTCGCGCAATGTCCGGTGACCGATATCGAATTCCTGATCGAGCTGTGCATCGGTCAGACCGCGGCTCAGGTCCAGGAGCTGGGCCGTGGCCCAGTGGTCGTGCTCCAACAGCCGATCGAGCAGATCCATCCGATGCTCTCCATAGTCAATGCCGGCCTCAGGGGATCGACGTCCATCCATGGTAGAAGGTAATGCGGACATCGCTCGTCCTGAAAGGGATCTCCGCCGCGGTTGCCAGCGTTACGGCGCGGATTTCAGCGGCACCCCGTCCAGAAGTGCCACGAAGTCTTTCAGCGAACTCGACTTGGCCGGCCGGCGGCGGTGTTTCCGCTGCCATGCCTGAGCGTTCGGACGCGCCACGGCGATGCGAGACACCCAGCTCCTTGAGGCGCCACGACTCCGCGTTCTACACCTCGGCAGCGTCGCGACCCACCATTGAGGGCCGGGATTCCGGCGCGGAATTGGCCGCGCTCGACGTGGCTGGCGGTGGTTCAGGGG
The DNA here is from genome assembly GCA_963724295.1 of uncultured Chloroflexia bacterium. GTDB lineage: Bacteria > Chloroflexota > Chloroflexia > Thermomicrobiales > UBA6265 > JACCXM01. Next base: position 252,841 of record CAVRUC010000009.1, read on the forward strand.
TGCTCTCCGCCAGCGTGCGTGCGCCCTGACCGTAGCGCATCGGCGCCATCCCGAACAGCACCATCGCCGTGATCAGGAGCAGGATGGCCACTAACGTTCTCTGCATCGTGCCGTCGCCGGTGACCAGGAGCACCAAACCGAGCACGAGCGGGACCGCGGCGGCGATCCACCATCTGCGGGGCGTTCCAAGAAACATCCTGGTTTCCTTTCTGCGATGAAGCCGTCCGGAATATCCTCCCTGGCTCGGTAGCGTCGGAGCCGCGGGAAGCTACCGCGACCGCGGACAGAAGCCGCGTTGGCGACCTCGATGATACCGCTCCGCTGGGCAGCAGCACGACGTCACCGGCTGACCAGTGAGGACGCCCCCCATGCTACCGTTCGACCATGAGCGCGACTCACATCCAACGCCACATCCACGCGCCCCGCGCCGCCGTCTATCGCGCGTTGCTCGATGCCGAGGCGGTCGCGAGCTGGATGGTCCCGACCGGCATGACCAGCCAGGTGCATGCCTTCGACCCTCGCGAAGGCGGTGCGTTCCGGATCTCGCTCACGTACGACGAACCGACCGGGACCGGCAAGACGACCGCGCACACCGACACCTACCACGGCCGCTTCGTCAAGCTCGTGCCGGACGAGCAGGTGGTCGAGATGGTCGAGTTCGAGACCGAAGACCCCGCGCTGCAAGGCGAGATGACGATCACCTTTGCGCTCGCCGATGCCGGCGGCGGCACCGAGGTCGTGGCCGTGCACGATGGGCTGCCACCCGGTCTGTCGGCCACCGACAACGAGACCGGCTGGCGGATGTCGCTGGCCAACCTCGCGGCACTCGTCGAGGCGGGAGACCCCGCACGACCGAACCACTGACCGAGCCCCACTACCCCGTACGCGGCAGACTGGAAAAGCAAGTGAGCACCGTCGTCAAGGGTGCCACCGCGCGAGGTGCTCTCGGTGCGTCTCCAGATAGGCCTCGGGTCCATAGAACCGGTCGTAATAGTCGAGATCGATGTGTTGCGCCTGGGCGTACACCCGCACGTAGACGCTTGGGATCGTGGCCGGGAACTTCCCGAACGCGTCGTGGAGGTACTGTGCCACCTCTCCCAGCGCATCCACGAACTCCGGGCTGTATCGCTCGATCGCGGCCTTGATCCGCGCGTTGTCGCGGAACGGGCCGGCGCGGGCGGGATCGTACGTGCCGCCTGGGCCGAATTTCAGGGCCACGAAGCGATCCACGGCCGCTCGCATGTCCGCGAAGTACGGTGGGCAGAGTCCTTCGAAAACGTCATCCAGCCCGACCGGGTTTGGCGAAGTCCACGTGGGGTCATGGGTGAAGCGGAACCCCAGGCCGGGGATGCCGTCGCCGGCGAATGCGCCGAGCACACTCGGTGCATTCAGGCCGGTGAACATCCAGCCGCCGAGACCCATCGCCTGCATCACCAGCACGATGTTCTGGCAGATCAGTCCCAGTTCGATCGCTCCGGTGGTCAGCGTCGACTGCTCGATATCGACGATGGAGGCTTGCTTGCGCTCGTCGAGCAACCCGGATCGGATGAATCGATCCAGGTCGCCACACGGCCTGTTGTGCATTGGATCCCAGGGGACGGCGCCTTCGGCCAGCTGAATCGCCAGGAACTCCAGCAGTTGCTGCGTCAGGTCGACGATCGGGATGAAGAGCGTCGTGCCGGGCCGGTTGGCGTTCCAGTAGTTGTGCGCATCCATGTGCGGGGACGCGGCCGGGAGCTCGATCCTGCCGCCGGCGAGACGCATGCAGTGCCTGTCCGCGCGGTGGACCAATTCGCCAAGATCGGATGCCGCCTGGAGTTCCTGCAACCGCGCCGGATCGAGATCGCGGAAGCGGGTGATGAACGTTCCGGCATCGTCGCTGACGATCAGCTCGGAGGTCCCGATACCGGCGGCGCTCGCCGCGACCCGCCCGGTCAGCCGAATTGGGTAGTTGCAACCGCGGTCCGGATCGGCCGTGGCAGTGTGCTCCATCCCCAGGTGCCACCCGCTGACGCCGGCCCCGCACAGCACGAGCACTGTGCGCTCCAGATCGGTGAGCGGGAGCGGCGGATGCGACGAGTCAAAGGCGAGCGGTCCGTCCGGGATGGACATGCCCATGCCGAACCGACGGGAGCGCCGCCCAAACAGCGCCCTCAGCAACGGGAACCGGGCCAGATTGTCGAGGGGAGTTCGTTGGTCCAAAACGCATCTCCAGGCGCGTCGACCCACCAGCCAGGACTCCGACCTCCCGCCGGAACTGAGGCCGACAACCACCGTAACCACCGTTGGTCATGGCCTCTATATGAAACCCGAGTCATTGGCTGTCAAGTGGAACACTGAAGCGTGGTGACCATAGTGGTCGCCCCAGGAGCCGGCTTCATCAGTACCAACAACGGTCGAAGCCCTGCGCAGGAACTGGTAACTACCACCCCTCGATCATCGTGAGTTCGAGCTCCGCCAACCCCTCCGGATCCGCGATGGCGTCGATGGCGACGACTTTTCCCTCGCGGATCGAGAAGTCGAGGACCATCATCAGGCGACCACGCGGTGCCACCACCACGCCCACGTTTCCGTTGACCAGCACCGGCCGCGCCGCCCGCGCGCGGCCACGCATCGCCTGCGGCGCCACCGCCTCGGCGCCGCGGACCTCCCGCTGCCCTCCCACCAGGGCAGTCACGGCGTCATAGCGGAGGACGACATCCGGGTCGAGGACCGCCAGCAAGCCCCGAAAATCGCCAGCTCGCGCGGCAGCCAGGAAGGCATCGACCACCGCCCTCTGCCGGTCGCGGTCGCCGCCGCCCGCCTTCACAACGCTCTCGCGGCCATCTCCCTCACCTCGTTCGCCCGCCCCTACCTCCGCACCCGCCCCATGCACGCGGCGGCGCGCGCGACTGGCGAGCTGCCGCGTCGCGGCCGGTGTCCGCCCCACGATCGGCGCGATCTCGTCGAAGGGAACGGCAAACATGTCGTGCAGGACGAATGCCAGCCGCTCAGCTGGCTCCAGCTTCTCCAGAACGACCAGCATCGCCAGGCCGACCGAGTCGGCCAGCAGCGCCTCCTGCTCGGGATCGACGCCTTCCGCGCGATTAGCCGGTGTCGCCAGTCCCGACGCGTCCAGGGACTCCTCGCGTCGCGACTTGCGGAAGCGCAGCATGTCGAGGCAGAGCCGCGCCACCACCTGCGTCAGCCAGCCGCCGAGGTTCTCGACGCCGCTGGTGTCGGTGCGGTTGAGGCGGAGCCACGCCTCCTGCACGGCGTCGTCCGCTTCACTCACCGAGCCGAGCATGCGGTAGGCTACCGCCCGCAAGTGGGACCGGTGCTCCTCGAACCGCTCCGCCAGCCAGTCGCGCTCATCCATCATCGCGTCCTTTCGCCCACATGATCTTCCCGCGAGATCACCGCAAAGGCAAAGCGCCTGTGCTGTAGCAGCTGTGTGTCCCGCTCGCGCATCGGTCACATTCCGTCGTCGCGGTTCGTCAAGGTAGTGACAGACGATGTCCCGTCAATGTGACGAGGACGGGTAGAAAAACAAGGAGGACGCACGATAGTGACCGGCTCTTCCACCCAGGGAATCAAGACCGTGCTGCACCCCGTTTCCGATCTGGCGGCGGCCAGGGAGGTATACGCCGCCCTGCTCGGCGTACCTCCGCAAACCGACGAGTCCTACTACGTCGGCTTCGACGTCGCCGGCCAGCACATCGGACTGGTGCCGGGAGGTGGGCAGCGGGGCATGACCTCACCGGTGGCCTACTGGCACGTGTCGGACCTCGAGGCGAAGCTAGCCGAGGTGACCGCCGCCGGCGCGACGGTAAACGAGCCGGCGCACGAGGTCGGTGGCGGCCGCCTGGTGGCCACCGTCACTGACCCAGATGGCAACGTTCTCGGGCTGCTGCAGGACCGATGAGTGCCGCGCCGCGCTCCCGCGTTCAGCGCCGCCGCGACACCGAGCACCGGCTCACCCACGACACAGACGTCTGGGTGGCCACTGCCTCGGTGGATGGCGCGCCGTACCTGGTGCCGCTCTCCTTCGACTGGGATGGCGAGGCGCTACTGATGGCCACGCCAGCTGACAGTCCGAGCGGCAGGAACCTGGCCGCCACCCGAACGGTTCGGCTGGGGCTGGGCCCCACCCGTGACGTGTCCATGATCGAGGGCGACGTCGAAGTTCTCGAGATCGACGCGCTGCCGCGGGAGAGGGGTGACCGATTCGCCGCGCGCACCGGCTTCGACCCGCGCGCGCTGGCCACCCCGTATCGCTGGTATCGCATCTCCCCGCGCCGCATCCAGGCCTGGCGCGAGGCGAACGAGCTGCCCGGCCGCGAGCTGATGCGCGACGGCCGCTGGCTGATCGACTAGCGGAGGCGCGCCGTGTCCGACGAGGCGGCCGAATAGGGTTGGCGGTGCGTCGCCTTGCTCGCGTGAGGGCCGTCGCCACGAAATCGTGTACTAGCAGAGGAGAAATCAGGAAATGGCACAGCAGTCCGCCAAGAGCAACGCCGCGATCAATGAGACGTCTCAAGGATTCACGGCCGAGGAACGTGCCGCGATGAAAGAGCGCGCCAGGGAGTTGAAGGCCGAAGCGCGCGCACAGAAGGACAAGGCCGCCGGTGAAAGCGATCTGCTCGCCAAGATCGCCGAGATGCCGAAGCCGGATCGCGCCATGGCCGAGCGGCTCCATGCCATCGTCAAATCCAAGCGCGCCATCCCTCTCGCCGAAAACCTGGTACGGGATGCCCGCGTATGCCAGGGACGGCAAGGTCGTCTGCTTCTTCACGCCCGCCTCGAAGTTCAACTCGCGGTACGCCACGTTCGGCTTCAACGACATCGCGAATCTCGACGACGGCGCCATTTGGCCGACCTCCTTCGCGTTGACGGAGTTAACCGCCGCCGCGGAGGAGAGGATCGCCGCGCTCGTGAAGCAAGCGGTGAGCTGAGGACAACACGGCAACATCCTCACCCTCGGGTCGAGGTGCTACTCGCGAGAGATGGAGACACGGTGAGCATGGTCACGATGACTGACACGCGGTCGCCTGCCCTGCACGTTGCCCGCAGCCACGATCTGATCCGCGTCCACGGCGCGCGCGAGAACAACCTCAAGGACGTCAGCGTAGAGATCCCGAAGCGCCGGTTGACGGTGTTCACCGGCGTCTCCGGCTCGGGCAAGAGCTCGCTGGTGTTCGGCACGATCGCCGCGGAGTCGCAGCGGCTGATCAACGAAACGTACAGCGCCTTCGTGCAGGGCTTCATGCCGACGCTGGCGCGCCCCGAGGTCGACGTCCTCGAAGGGCTGACAACCGCGATCATCGTCGACCAGGAGCGGATGGGCGCCAACCCCCGCTCTACCGTCGGCACCGCCACCGATGCCAACGCCATGCTGCGCATCCTCTTCAGCCGGATCGGGCAGCCGCACATCGGCTCGCCCAACGCGTTCTCCTTCAACGTCCCCTCGGTGAGGGCCAGCGGTGCGATCACAATCGAGCGCGGCGCCGGCAAGACGAAGACCGAGAAGGCGACCTTCAATCGTCTGGGCGGCATGTGTCCGCGCTGCGAAGGCATGGGCTCGGTCACCGACTTCGACCTGTCTGCGCTGTACGACGACAGCTTGTCGCTCAACGAGGGCGCGCTCACCATCCCGGGCTACAGCATGGACGGCTGGTACGGCCGCATCTTCCGCGGGTGCGGGTTCTTCGACACGGACAAGCCGATCCGCGAGTTCACCAGGAAAGAACTGCACGACCTCCTCCACAAGGAGCCGACCAAGATCAAGGTCGAGGGAATCAACCTGACGTACGCGGGGCTGATCCCCTCGATCCAGAAGTCGTTCCTGTCCAAGGACAAGGAGGCGATGCAGCCGCACATCCGGGCGTTTGTGGAGCGGGCAGTGACGTTCACTACCTGTCCCGACTGCGGCGGCACCCGGCTCAGCGAGGCGGCCCGGTCATCGAAGATCAAGGGGATCAACATCGCCGACGCCTGCGCAATGCAGATCAGCGACCTGGCCGGCTGGGTGCGCGGCCTCGACGAGCCGTCAGTGGCGCCGCTGCTGGCCACGCTGCGGCAGACCCTCGACTCATTCGTGGAGATCGGGCTGGGCTACCTCTCGCTCGACCGGCCCTCGGGCACGCTGTCGGGCGGCGAAGCACAGCGCGTCAAGATGATCCGCCACCTCGGCTCCTCGCTCACCGACGTCACCTACGTCTTCGACGAGCCCACCACCGGCCTGCACCCCCACGACATCCAGCGCATGAACGACCTGCTGCTGCGGCTGCGCGACAAGGGCAACACGGTGCTGGTCGTGGAGCACGAACCGGAGACGATCGCGATCGCCGACCACGTCGTCGACCTCGGCCCCGGCGCGGGCGCCGGCGGCGGCGAGGTGGTCTTCGAGGGCACCGTCGCGGGGCTGCGGACCAGCGGCACCATCACCGGCCGCCATCTCGACGACCGGGCTGCCCTCAAACAGATCGTGCGGACGCCCACCGGCACGCTGCAGATCCGCGGCGCGACGGCGCACAACCTGCGCCACGTCGACGTCGACATCCCGCTCGGAGTCCTCGTCGTCGTCACCGGCGTCGCCGGCTCCGGCAAGAGCTCGCTCGTGCACGGGTCGATCCCGGCCGGCGCGGGAGTCGTGTCGATCGATCAGACCCCTATACGTGGCTCGCGACGGAGCAACCCGGCGACATACACCGGACTGCTCGACCCGATCCGCAAGGCGTTCGCGAAGGCCAACGGCGTGAATGCATCCCTGTTCAGCGCCAACTCCGAGGGCGCCTGTCCGGCCTGTAACGGCGCCGGGGTGATCTACACCGACCTGGCGATGATGGCCGGCGTCACCACGGTCTGTGAGGAGTGCGAGGGCCGGCGGTTCCAGGCGTCGGTGCTGGACTACCGGCTCGGCGGCCTCAACATCGCCGAGGTGCTCGACCTGTCGGTCCAGGATGCGGCCGGCTTCTTCGCCGCCGGCGAAGCGAGGACGCCGGCCGCGCACGCGATCCTGCAGCGCATGGCCGATGTCGGGCTCGGCTACCTGCGGCTCGGCCAACCGCTCACCACGCTCTCCGGCGGCGAGCGGCAGCGCCTCAAGCTGGCCACCCACATGGGGGAGAAGGGCGGCGTCTACGTCCTCGACGAGCCGACCAGCGGCCTCCACCTCGCCGACGTCGCGCAGCTGCTCGGCCTGCTCGATCGGCTCGTCGACTCCGGCAAGTCAGTCATCGTCATCGAGCACCACCAGGGGGTCATGGCGCACGCCGACTGGATCATCGACCTCGGTCCCGGCGCCGGCCACGACGGCGGCCGGATCGTCTTCGAGGGCACGCCTGCCGACCTCGTCGCCGCCCGTTCCACCCTCACCGGCCAGCACCTCGCGGCTTACGTCGGCGCCTGACCCGGGCGCGTCCTCGGGATGCGCCCGGGGATCGGATCTTGGGAGCTGCCAGCGCGATCGACTATCGACGCGTGAACGTCAGGTGCGCGACGCCACTCGGTGACGAGACGATCTCGACGTCGAAGCGCTCCTCGATGCCTTCCAGGCCGTCCCACAGGCGGACGCCGCGGCCGAGCAGGATCGGGACCTGCACGACGTGAAGGAAGTCGATGAGGTCGGCCGCGAGGAAGTTGCGCACGGTTGTCGGGCCTCCACCGATGCGCACGTCGAGCCCGCCGGCCGCCTGCCGGGCGAGGTCGAGCGCCTCGTGCGGGCTGGCGTCGACAAAGTGGAACACGGTGCCGCCCTCCATCTCCAGCGATGGGCGCGGGTGGCGCGTGAGCACGAACACCGGGGTGTGGAACGGAGGGTTTGGCCCCCACCAGCCGCGCCATTCTTCGTCGGTTCCGACGCCGAACCACGGGCCGCCCGTCGGCGGGCCGAATTTGCCCCGGCCCATTATCTCGGCGCCGATGCCGAAGCCGTGCCGCTCGGCAAAGGCGTGGTCAACGCCCATGCCGCCTCCGGCCTCGCCCATCATCGCGTGCCAGAACCGGGTCCCGAACATCCACTCGTGCAGACGCTCCCCGGCGTGCCCGAACGGGGCGTCGAGCGTTTGAACATCCCCGGTTCCGAACCCGTCGAGCGAAATCGAGAAGTTGTGCACGCGGACCTGGGACATGATGCCTCCTGCTCTCAAAAGCCAGTCAATTAGGAACTGATCTTGACGAGCCGAGCATAGCCGGTGACCGGTGACCAACGCTCAAAGGAAGCCGCTGCGCGCTGAAATCGTGGACTCAACGACCTGTTGACGTGCGAAGAGCGTCGGCCCAGGCCCGGTTCAGCGCATCGGCTTGCTTCCGATGCGGCGACTGGGGTCGCCAGTCGCTGGGTAGTTCAACGTCCAGCTTGGCGGCGATGCCTTGGATCACACGCCGGCGATCGCCAACGAGTTGCTCGTAGGTAACCCCATGCGGCTCGACCTCTTGAGCATCGAACCATGCCTGCCAGGCGGCGTTGTGCTTTCGGATCGTCTCCATCAGCACTCTCATGTGTGCGATGTCCTGGTGTGGCTCCTGAGCAATGAAATCGCCTTGCTGCCAGTACCCGGTCTGCTCGGCTCGACACCATGAGACGGCCTGCGCCGCAATGTCCTCGCGTTGCAGATGAACGAAGGTCAGAGGACCAAGTGCCTCCTCGAGCATCAGCAAATCAGATTTCCCCGGCACCTGACCCAGACCTTCCGTCATGCGCCCGAGCGACCCCCACATGATGCGGACACCAAACACGCCGTTGCTCGACGTGCCGGCGCTGAGCGCCGCATTCACGAAGGCGCGGTAATCCCGGACCTGACCGCCCTCGGTGACCAGGCCGAACCTTGTAGCCCAGGCGACTTCGTCAGGCTCGCGGAAGTACGACTCGGGCCGACCGAGGACGCCGGTCGAAGAGAGCAAGTTACACAGCAGAGTGCTGCCTGTGCGCGGCGTTCCACAAAGGACATACGAGCGCGGCAGATCCTGCATTAGACGCCACTCCCGTACTACGGGTGGACCACCGCCTTGATGAACCCGGGCGGTTTCTGCTGAAGATCGGAGTAGGCGCGATCGACCTCGTCCAGGGCGTAGCGGTGGGTGACGAGCGCTCCCAGATCGATCAATCCCTTTGCGGTGAGCTCCAGACCAATACGCATGCTCTCGATCAAGTCAGCCCGCCGCCGCACGTGCGCGTTGACGACGTCGATCGCCTTCCAGTTCCACATCCCAACCTCGACCTGCCGCGGCCCGCCCTGGTGATAGCCCAGGATCGACAGCACCCCGTGGGCACGGACCATCTCTCCGGCCAGCGTCAACCCCGGTTGGGTACCGGACCCTTCGACGACGATGTCGAACCCGCGATCGCTCTCCCAATCGCCGAAATTCGTGATTCTGAACTCGTCCGGAAGCTGGGAGGGGTCATACGACTCGTCGGCGCCGAGCGCCATGGCCGCTTCTCGCGCCTCTTCCCTCACGTCGATGGCCACGATCCGGCTCGGTCCCCGCAGCTTGAGCAGCTGCAGCATGCCCAATCCCATGTAGCCCAACCCAATCAGCGCGACCCGATCGGCGAGCTCGACCGGCGTGCGCCGCTGGGCGTTGACCAGGCAGGCCAGCGGCTCGCCCAGGGCATTCTCCTCGGCGATGCCGTCGGGCACCGGTAGCAGCTCGTCCTCTTTCGCTACGCAGAGATCGGCATAGGCGCCCTGGAAGAGCCCTGTCACCCGGTCCCCCTCGCTAAACCGGGTCACTTCCGGCCCAATCGCGACAATCTCGCCCATCGGCTCGTGACCGAACCGGTGAGGATATCCCGGTCGCCCGTCGGCCCAGGGATGAAGCTCGGAGGCACAGACGCCGCTGGCCTTCACCCGCACCAGGACCTCTCCCGGACCAGGATCCGGGGTCGACGCTTCGATAACTTCCGAGGTGCGAGGGGCGATCAACTGGCTGTAGCGCATCTGGATGGTGCCTCCATGTTCGACATTTTTCTTGCTGTCGCGGCGCACTGAGCGAGAGGTAAGGCCAGCTCCAAGCACACTCGAATCGAGTTCCGCGTACTATCTCGACTGGGTCGCCAGCACTGACTGGGAACTGGCATCGCGCTTGCATCGATGCACAACAGAGACCAAGGACTTTGATGACGCTAAGCGGCGGGTAGAGCGACGAGACGAGGGGAACGGAGAGGGTGTGGAGAAGCTGAAAGTTGGTATCGTTGGCTCGGGCTGGATGGGTCACGTCCACTCCCGCGCCTGGCAGAGCAACGCCCCTCGAGCCGAGGTGATCGCCGTCGCCGACGTCTCGCCGGAGCGCACGCGGAACCTGGCCAGAGCGTTCGGCGACCGCGAGGTGGCGAGGTATCCCGATCTGGTCACGATGCTGGCGGAAGCCGATCTCGACGCCGTCGACATCTGCCTGCCGCACCACTTGCACGCCGATGCGATTCTCACCGCGGCCCGGGCCGGCAAGGCGATCCTTTGTGAAAAGCCGCTCTGCACCACGCTGGACGAAGCGGTCGCGATCCAGTCCGCGCTCCAGGAGTCCGGTGCTACGTTCATGGCCGCGCACAACCAGCTCTTCCAACCGAGCCTGATCGAAGCGCGCCGCCTGCTGGCCTCGGGAGCACTGGGGCGAACCTTCGTCGTCCGCTCCATCGAGGCCGTTCAGAACCGCGGATTCAGTAGCGGCGCCGTGCCCAGGGAGCTGGGCGGTGGCGAGAGCCCCTGGGCCTGGCGCGCCGATCCGCAACGGATGGGCGGCGGCGAGGTGATCGATACAGGCTGGCACGCGACCTACCGTCTGCTGGCCCTCGCCGGCGACCGGCCGGTCGAGGTCACCGCGATGATGGACCGCTTCGCCGTCAAGCAGTTGACGGTCGAGGACACCGGGGTGCTCCTGGTGCGCTTCGCCTCCGGTGTCATCGGCGAGATCATCACCAGCTGGGCGTTCAACCCCGTCGGCGGCTGGCATTTCGAGGTGGCCGCCGAGCACGGCAGCCTGGCCGGTGGCAAGACCCGGCTGGTGCATCAGCTGCATGGCTGGCCGGAGCCGGTCGAGTTCACGAAGTTCCCGGACGATTTGCCGCACACTTTTGCCAGCGAGATCACGCACTTCCTGGACGTCATCCAGGAAGGCGCGGCCCCCCAGGCATCGTTCGACCACGCGGCACGAGTGCTGCAGCTGACGCTCGCCGCCTACACCGCGGTGTCCGAGCACTGCGTCGTCACATTGCCCGACGACCCGACCCAACCGGGCGTCCCGGCCGCCGCGACAGCGGTGGCACGGTAAAGGACCATGTACGCGACTATCAGCCCCGATGCGCTGGGCATCCGCGGTCTGTCTCTGTCAGAGGCGATCGCGCTCGCCCGCGACTCCGGATTTGCCGGTCTCTCCTTCGACAGCCGCGCCGCCGCGCGCGCCGTCGACGAGCACGGGTTGGCGGCGGCGCAGGACGAGTTCGCCCGCGCCGGGGTAAAACCCGCCATCTGGAACCTCCCCGTCGCCTGGCGCGATGACGACCAGTGGCAAGGCGATCTGCGCGAGCTCCCCCGGCTGGCGGCGACGGCGCGCGACCTCGGCGCGACCCGCACCACGACCTACATGCCCTCCGGCTCGGACGAGCGCCCCTTCGCCGAAAACTTCGACTGGCACGTCGCCCGCCTCCGCCCAATTGCCGAGGTGCTACGCGACGTGGGGTGCCGGTTCGGCATCGAGTTCATCGGCCCGAAGACGTTCCGTGCCGCCTTCCGCCACGAATTCATCCATACCCTGGACGGTGTGATGGAGCTCATCGCGGCGATCGGTACCGGAAACGTCGGGGTGCTACTCGACTCCTGGCACCTCTATACCTCCGGAGGAACCATCGCCGACCTGGAGCGCCTGACGAGCCACGACGTCGTCGTGGTCCACGTCAACGACGCGCCGGCCGGCGTCGCTCGTGACGACCAGATCGATACCGTGCGCGCGCTACCGATGGAGACCGGAGTCATCGACTTGGTCGCATTCATGCAAGCGTTGCGGCAAATGGGATACGACGGACCGGTCATGCCAGAACCATTCAGTCAGCGCCTCAACGACCTTGCCGCAACCGACCCACCGGCCGCCGCCCGCGAAGCCGCCCGCTCCATGGACGCCCTCTGGCGCGCCGCCGAAATTGAGGTGAAGGGTGATGGGTGACGGGCTATCGGCTATCAGCTATCAGCTTCTGCCCGTCTTGCCGCCTTCTTCTCGTCCTTACCGACTAACCGACTTACCGACTTACCGACTTGAAGGGAGGTAACTGGTGCCGATCGTAGACCGACGCGAATTTGGCGGGCGCTTCACCGTCAAGGAGAACTCGCAGCGCCTGGCAAACTACCGCTATCTCGAGATCCAGCTAATGGAGATGATCGGCGGCTGGTCGCACACCACGCCCCAGCTCGCCTTCAAGGCGACCTTCGGTTATCACGTCTTCGATCATGCCCAGGCCGCCGATCTACTCAGCGAGCGGCTGGAGCAGCTGCGGGCGGCGCGCACCAGCCAGGAGCCGGCCACCGACGAGTTCGCTCAGCTCTGCGAGCACGTCTGGCTCCTCCCCGACACCATCGACCGCCTGGTGGCGGTCTACCGCGTGCTGGAGCCGCATCTCATCAGCAGCTACGTCTACCACGCCGATGCCACTGATCCATTGACTGACGCCCCCACCGTGCGCCTCCTGCGCCAGCTTGCGGCGATGGGCCAGTCGCACGTCTCCTGGGGACAGGCCGTGCTCGACGGGCTGACCCGTTCCCCGGAGGACCGGCGGCGGGCCCTCGACACCCAGGCGGACCTCGAGGCTCGGCTGGTCGCCTGCGGCGGCGTGACGGGCCAGGGGATCGAGGCCCACTGGTTGACCTTCCACAGCGCCAAGGCGGAGGAGCGGTCCCCGGAGCGGATCAAGCGCGGCCGCGGCGGATACAAGTTCCGCAAATTCTCGCCACCGCTCGATCACCCGGTGGTCGAGGAGCCGCTCTGGTTCTCGGACAAGCAGGAGGACTTCGCCGTCTACCAGACCGAGGACGAGTGGTCGCTGGAAGGGTTCCGCCACAAGTTCCACCAACTCCTCTATGGCGAGGTCGAGACGACCGATCGCATGGGCAAGATGCTCGCCGAGTTCCCTGATCTCCCCTGGGAGATGCGCATGGAACTGGCGCACCAGATGTGGGACGAGGCCCGGCACATCGAGATCGTGGCCAAGGCGGTCGAGGAAGAGCTGGGGGGTGAGCTCGGCTACGGCCCCTGGACGCTGGTCTGGTGGTGGATGCAGAACGACCCCGATCCACTGAAGCGGATCACGGTCACCAACAGCTGGGCCGAAGCCAATCTCATGAACACCTTGCGCCAGTGGCGTACCGAGGCGGAGAAGCGTAGCTACACCCGCATCGCCGAGCTGGCTGACTATCTCCAGGCCGACGAACGCACCCACGTCCGGCTGGCCACCGACTGGATCCAGAAGCTGACCGAGGACGACCCCGCTCACCGCGACGAGTTGGTCAGCTGGGGCCGTCAGGCCATCGGCCGCATCCAGGGCTTCCACGCCTCGCGTTACAAGGAGATGCCCGATCCCGACGAAGCCCGCTTCACCTTCCTCAAGCCAAACAGCCACGCCGACGCCGCCATGGTCAGCCCCATCATCGGCGAATAGCGGCCGCGGGAGGGTGACAGGTGATGGGTGACAGGGTCACAGAGTGGCAAGGGGGCAGGGAGAACGACGCCACAACACCCCGCCACCCTGCCACCACGAGCGTAGCGAGTAATCACCCACCACTGGCCAACAGCATGGAACGCGGGGTCTACTTCGACGCCTGGTTTCCGGGTCAGCACTGCTACCACCCCAGCCTGCCGCCGCGGCGGCTGCGCATGGTCGAGCACCTGGTCGACTATCACGCCACGGTCCTCGTCTGGGCGGCGCTCGGCGGTGGATCGATATCGCTCCCCCATCTCGAGCAAGAGGCCTTCGGCGAGATCGACCCTCGCTTCCGTTTCTATGGCTTCCTCAACGACGCCGAGTTCATCGCCGAATGCCGCAAGCATGGGGTGAAAGTCTTTGGCATCGTCTTCGAGGTCCAGGGCTGGGAGTTCCCGGTCGAGCTGAACGAGGCCGAGGATCGCATTCTGGCGCTCAACGAGACACGTGGCGCCGGAAAGCGCGACTGGCTAGGACTCAGAGAGTTCTCGCAGAATCGCTACCCCAACCTCTGGCCCCCGCTCGAGCACTACTTTCCCGGCGGGTTGATCAACAGCGACGGTGAGCCGGTGCGTGACCTGCTCGACGAGGCCTGCTCGCGCGACATCTACGGCGTGCCCTGCCACGCGCACTGGGTGGAGTGCCCCGACCGGGAGCACTTCTGCTACACGATGGACCGCAATAACCCGGTCTGGCGCGAGTATCTGAAAGCGATCATCCGCATCCAGATCGACGCCGGCGTCGACGGCGTGCAGCTCGACGAGGCGGAGCTACCGCTGACGACCCTCCAGTACGGCGGCTGCTTCTGCAAGGACTGTCTCAAGGGATTCCGTGCGTACTTGGCGTCCTTGGCGGACGCAGACCTCCCGCCCGAGCTACAGGGCGGGGATCTGGCGACCTTCCACTACGGAGAGTGGTTGCTGGCGCGAGGTTACGACTTCAAGACCGACCGGGAGGCGACTCCCCTCTTTGCCCACTATCTCCGCTTCCAGCGCGCCGCCATCACCCGCTACTTCGCCGAACTTGCCGAATACGCGCGGGACTACGCGACGAGCCAGGGCAAACAGGTGCTCGTCTCCGGCAACTTCTTCAACCTCCTCGACCAGTACTACGCCCTGGAGCCGAAGGTCGACCTGATCATCACCGAGATGCGCAACACGCGCTACCGGCAGCCGTCCTGGTACCGCTACGTGGCCGGGTTCGCCGGACCCAAACCGGTCGTGGTCGTGGAGAACCCGTACGGCGGGGTCGTCCCCGAGATGGTGGCGGACCTCAAAGCCGGCAAGGGGTACGACCGCTTCCGCATGTCCCTCTACGAGGCGGCCGCGCTGGGGGCGAACATGAGCGTGCCCTACGGAGCCTGGTTGGGCAGCGTCCAGCAGGACGCTTTCTACCCGCCGCACGAGCTCTGCGTCGAGATTCAGGATTTTCTGGCCAACAACGAGCCGCTCTTTAGCCGGCAGACCTGGAATGACATCGCCGTGGTCTACAGTATCGAGAGCGAGTTCCAGCGCCCCGCCCGGCGCGATCAGGTGGCCAACGACCCCCTCAACCTGGCCAGCGGCGGCACGATCCCCTTCTGGACGGTCTGCGACGCCCTCTGCGACGCGACCCAACCCTACGACGTCCTCTTTTTCCCGGATGGCGAGCTACGCAAGGACGCCCTGAGCCAACCTGATCTAGCACAGTACCGGACTGTGATTCTTCCCGACTGCGCTGTCCTGACCCCCGCCCAGGCCCGCCTCCTGCGCGATCTGCTCGCGGCTGGAACGCGCTTACTGGTCCTGGGTGAACTGGGAATCAACCTCCCTCAGGAGATGCTAGCGCCGATCATCAGTCACTCGGGAGTCCGTCGTATGCCAATTGCACCGGCGATAGTTGCCGACGATCTCCTCGACGAGCCCCAGGTGCGGGTGAATCCCGGCGGCGACCTGATGATCACCCTACAGCGGGTCGACGCTGGAGTAGCAGTCCACGTCATCCGCTACGAATTCGACGCGGATCAGGACCGCACGCCACCTCTGCCAGAATTGACCATCGAGCTGCGCCTGCCAGAACAATTCAATCGGCTATCGGTCCACAGCCCGAGCGGGGAGATGACCGGATCGCTGGAGTACGACGGCCATCAGCTCCGGATCCATCTCCGCGACGTCCCGCTTTACAGCGTTGCGTTGGTCCACCCCGACTGAGCCCGGTAGCCCGGCTATCTGATGCAGGTCGGCGGCGTGATCCAATCACGCCGCCGACCTGCCAGGGCTCGCTTCCGCGCCAGTCCCGCCCTTGCGAGCGGGGGGACTGACTACCCCATCTGCGTCGTGCGTTCTGGCCGCACGACAACCACGACCCGAGTCTCGCCCGGGGGGCTGCCTGTGTAGACATCCTGATCGTGGTACTTCTTGGCCATGCTGTTGATGAACGCCTTGTCCGGGTCCGGGTCGACGCGCTCGACGGTGCCGCGGATCTCCAGGTATCGATACGGGTTGGTCTCGTCGACGATCGAGATGGCGACGCGAGGGTCGCGCTCGAGATTGCGCACCTTCTGCCGGGTGGTCGTCTGGCTGAACCGGATGTAGCCATCCTGGTGATCGAACCAGACCGGATTGTTCTGCGGCTCTCCGTTGGGCCCGATGGTGGCCACATGGGCAAGCACCTTCTGATCGAGGATGTCGGCGTGGGTTGTGGGGATGACGGTACTCGTTATCGACACTGATTCACTCCTGACGGTGCAACCGGCTACTCATGAGCTGCCTTGTGCAGCCGATGAGCATTGTTGCATGAGGTGGGCCATCTGAGAGGAACCGGGACGCTTCAGGCGATGCCAATGTCGTTCCCGGTCGCCGCTTTGGCTCGCTGTTCTGGCTCTTCAGGGCATTGACGTCGAAGCGGCGGAGCTGAGCTCAATTTGCCGGCGAGCTTGCCGCCAGCGGATCACCAGCGGCGCCACGAGCGCGATCGCGGCGAGAACGAGGATAGCCGCCGAGATGGGACGGGTGAAGAAGGTGGTGTAGTTGCCCTGGGCGATCTGTAAGGCGCGCCGGAAATGGTCCTCGGCCACCGGACCGAGAATCATCCCGACGACTGCCGGCGCCACAGGGATGTCGAAGCGGCGCATGGCGAAGCCCAGCGCACCCAAAAGGTAGAGCACCACCAGATCGACCGTTGAGCCGCTCAACGCATAGGTGCCCAACCCGGCGAAGACGAGGATCGAGGCGTAGAGCAGGGGCCGCGGGATCGCCAGCAGTCGCACCCAGACACCCGCCAGCGGCAGATTGAGGATAAGCAGCATGACGTTGCCGATGTAGAGGCTGGCGATGAGTCCCCAGACGAGTTCCGGGTCGGAGCGGAAGAGGGTCGGTCCCGGGTTGAGCCCGTAGCGCTGGAAGGCGGCCAGCAGGATCGCCGCCGTCGCCGAGGTCGGCAAGCCCAGGGTCAGCAATGGCGCCAGCACCCCGGCCGCGGACGCATTGTTCGCGGCCTCGGGTCCGGCAACTCCCTCGATAGCCCCCTGTCCGAATTCCTCCGGGTGCTTTGACAGCCGCTTCTCCAGCGCGTAGGAGAGGAAGGTCGGGATCTCCGCGCCCCCAGCCGGCAGGCTACCGATGGGAAAGCCGAGCGCCGTCCCTCGTAGCCACGGTTTCCAGGAACGGGCCCACTCTTGCCGCGTCATCCAGACGGTTCCCTTGACGGGGATGATCTGGTCCGGATCGTGACGCATGTGCGAGGCGACCCAAAAAGTTTCCCCAACAGCAAATAGCCCAACGGCAACGGTGACGACGTCGATGCCGTCCAGAAGCTGCGGGATGCCGAAGGTGAAGCGACTCTGGCCGGAGAGGGTGTCGATGCCGATCAAACCCAGTGCCAGCCCGAAGAAGAGGCTGAGCATCCCCCTCGCCACCGAGCTGCCCAGCAGGGCCGTGATGGTGGTGAAAGCGAGGACGACCAGCGCGAAGTACTCGGCCGGGCCAAACGTGAGTCCAATCTGCACCATCACCGGGGCCAGGATGGTCAGACCGATGGTACCGATGGTGCCGGCCACGAAGGAGCCTATGGCGGCAGTCGCCAGCGCCGCCGCACCACGCCCGCGTTTGGCCATCTGGTTGCCTTCGAGTGCAGTGACGATCGAGGCCGATTCGCCCGGGGTGTTGAGAAGAATCGAGGTGGTCGAGCCGCCGTACATGCCGCCGTAATAGATGCCGGCGAACATGATGAACGCGCTGATTGGCTCTAGTTTGTACGTCACCGGAAGGAGCAGAGCGACCGTTAGCGCCGGCCCGATTCCAGGCAACACACCGACCGCCGTCCCCAGCAGCACCCCGATCAGCGCCCAGACCAGGTTCTCCGGCGTCAACGCCACCTGAAAACCATTAGCCAGGTCGACGAGTGCACCCATGCTAGTGGAGTCGGTAAGTTGGTAAGTCGGTGAGTCGGGAAGTAGACGGCAAAACGCCTCGTAGGGGCGACGCCTGCGTCGTCCGCCGACTCCAGGCCAGTCGGCTCATGGGTCTCGTCACGCCGCCCATCTAGACGATCCCCTCCAGAATCCCGGCTGGTAGCGACAAGCCGAGGCCACGGTTGAAGACGAGATAGAGCACCGTCGCCAGGATGACGCCGATCGCGATGTCACGCGCCGTGCGCCGACTTCCCATCGCGAACGCCGCCATGACGAAGAGGGTCGCGCTGGCGATGATGAATCCGGCCCGTTCGATCAAGAGCAGGTAGGCGAGCAAGGCCAGCGCCAGAAGACCGACCGTGCGCCAGTCCGTCGGCAGGGTGAGGTCGGCATCCTCAGATTCGGCGCTGCCCGTGGCAGCGCGGCCAGTGAGCGCCTCGTACGCGAGCCAGGCGCCGATGATCGCGAGACCCGCGCCGACTATGTACGGGATCACCCGCGGGCCAACCTTGGCGTAGGCCGGGGTGAGCCGGATCAGAGTCGCCTGCCAGACGATCAGGATGCCGAAGACCACTGCCGCCAGGGCCAGCAGCGTCTCACCGATGTCGACTCGCCGCTCCGTAGATGATGGGGTCATAGGGTGACGCCCGCTCATTCTCGGCCCTCCTCCTCAGGCGCGGGAAGGGGTGAACCCCTCTCCCGTCGCACTGGGAGAGGGGTTGGGGTGAGGGCGAAAGTTAAGCGATCTGCCCGAGCTCAGTAAGAATGCCCGTGACGCGCTCCCGCTCCGTGTCGAGGAGGGCGGAGAACTCGTCACCGGACATGGCAAAGTCCTGCCAGCCGTACTGCTCGCGCGTCTGCGCCCACCCTTCCGAGGCGACCATCTGCTCGACCAGAGCGATGAGGCAGTCCCGACCCTCGTCCGAGATCTCGGGCGGCGCGACCACCCCGCGCCAGTTCGCCAGCTCGACGTCGATGCCCTGCTCTTGCAGCGTCGGTGCGATGGCCGCGTCCGCACTGGCTACCGGTGTGGCGCCGCCCGCCTCGTCCCCCGCGGTTCCGGAGACCGCCAGGGCCCGCAGTTCGCCCGATTCGATTTGATCCATCCACTCGCCGACGCCGGAGACACCGGCCGAGACTTGCCCGCCAAGGATCGCTGCCAGCGCTTCGCCGCCGCCGGAGAAGGGCACGTAGTTGATCTGGGTAGGATCGACGCCGACAGCCTGGGCGATCAGCCCGACGAGGATGTGATCGGTACCACCGGCCGATCCACCTCCCCAGGAAATGGCGGTTGGGTCCGCCTGGAAGGCGGCGATGAGTTCGTCGAGCGTCTGGTACTCCGAATTGGCCGGGACGACGATGACTTCGAACTCGGCGGTAAGACTGGAGATCGGCGTCGTCTGCTCCAGCGTCACCGGCGAGGCGTTGGCGGCGATGGCGCCGATCATCACCAGCCCCATCATCATCAGATGGTGGTCGTTGCCAGCTTGGTCGTTGACGAGCTGGGCGATGCCGACGGTGCCGCCAGCGCCTTCGACGTTATAGACCTCGACCGCCGGCGCGATGCCCTCTTCCTGCAAGACGCGCTGCATCTCGCGAGCCGTGGTGTCCCAACCACCTCCCGGCGCCGCGGGGGCCATGATTTCGATCGGGGTGTCGGCGAAGCCTTCGACGGCGCAGTTCGCCTGTGCGGAGACCGGGGCGAGCGGCGCGGAAACAGCGGCGACCGCCGGCGCCAGAACCATCGCAATGAGGACAAGCAGCAGGGTGCCGAATCGCGGGGATCGCATCGTCGCTCCTCTCACCGTCAATCACCTCTGATCGCCGGCCGTGGCCCTCATCGCGAGGGCTGGGAGTCGGCTTGCTTTGTAGCACATCCGAGGCCAGTGAATGCGGTCATCGCCGTTGCGGCGGAGACCAGTGGCACGTCCGCGCACCCGAGGAGTGACGTTGTCAGGCTTGATGTGCTCGCAGCCACGCCGCCACGTTCGCGGCGTCCGCATCAGGCGGGAAGACCGGATAGAAGACGGTTTCGATTGCGCCGTCCCTGATGACCAGGGTCAGCCGCTTGATGAGCGTCATGCCATCGACCGCGAAGGTAGGGAGAGCCAGGGCTGTCGCGAGCTCTAATCGCTCGTCGCTGAGGAGCGGAAAGGGCAGGTGCAGACGTGCCACGGCTTCCCGCTGGTAGGCCGTGTCCTGGGAGCTCAACCCGAAGACGCGTGCGCCCAGGGCCGCGAGCTCCGCCGCGAGGTCGCGATACGCACACGACTGCGGCGTGCAGCCGCGAGCGCCGGGGATCTCATCCCAGCCGGTCGGCAGGGGCTGATCCGGCCGCCCAGTGCGGGGATAGACGTAGACCACGCTCCGCCCAGGGAGTGTCGAGAGGTCGACCACTGCGCCATCGGTGGCCGGCAGCGCCAACGCAGGCAGCCGCATCCCCGGCAGCTGATCGCAGGCGCCATCGTCGACCGGGACGGGTAGATCGGCCGGCAGGTCCAGCAGATGGCGCGGCTCAGTCACAGGCGGTTTCCTCATCGGCGGAGCGGTCCCGGTAGGAGATGCCGGTGAACGCCTCCAGTATGCCGCGCACCTGGTCTTCCAGCGGCGGCCAGGGGAATCCCGTCGTACTCCATCGCAAGTCAACGACCCCATGCAACGCCGACCAGATATCGGTCGCGATGCGGAACGGGTCACCCGGCCGCGCCACCCCAGCCGCGATACAGGCGGTCACACTGTCGACAAGTGTCTGGAATGCGGCAGCGCCCGAGGTCCCAGCGAACTCAGGGTCTTTGATGTCTGGTCGTGGCGTATTGAACAGCAACTTGTAGGAACCTGGCTGCTCCACGGCGTAACGGCAGTAGGCGAAACAGCCGGCGAGGAGGCGAGAGGCAGGGTCGTGCCCGGATGCCACTTCGTTTTCGATTGCCCGTAGCAATGCCGCGAAGTGCGTGCTCACCACCACGCGCAGCAGATCCTCCTTGCTCGCGAAGTGCAGGTAGACCGACGGCGCCGCGACCCCGGCTTCCCGCGCCACACCGCGCAAGGAGATCGAATCGACGTCGTCGTCCGCGGCTAGCAGCCGTCCGGCGGCGGCGATCAGCTCGTCTCGCAGCCGTGCCCCCTCGCCCTGCGGATTCCGTTCTCGGGTCCGCTCGCCGCTCGTACCCATGATCATGCTCTTTCGTGTCGTTACTCGGCTCCAGCCACTGGCTTGACGAACTCCCTAACATGCGTTAGGATAACACAACCTAACAGGCGTTAGTAACTATTGCCGCCTCTATCCGCCCGGGACAGTGACGGACGACCGCCGTTCTAAAGCGAGCAGGAGTCTCTTGTGGCCACCATATTCGCCCCACTATCCCTCTCGACGCGACGCGAGCTAACCAGCGAAGTCTGGCGACGCAATCCTCCGCTCGCCGCGCTGGTGGTCTCGATGCTGGTCCTTGCTGCCGTGGCGCTCCTGGGGCTGGTCGTCGATCCACGGGTCATTACCGGTGCCCCCGCGTGGATGAAGCCGCTGAAGTTCGCGATCTCGATCGCCATCTATGGCGCGACGCTCCTCTGGCTGCTCACGTTCATCCCGGATCGGCCCCGGCTCGTGGCGGCGATCAGTTGGGGAGTGTTCCTTGCGTTGGGCATCGAGATGGTGCTCATCGTGATGCAAGTGCTGCGCAACACCACGAGTCACTTCAACCAGGCGACACCCTTCGACGCTGCCGTGTTCAGCACCATGGGCAGCGTCATCGCTGGACTATGGGTGCTCAATGCCATCGTCGCTTTCCTCCTGGCGCGCCGGCGCTTTGCCGAGGCCCCGATCGTCTGGAGTGTTCGCCTCGGACTGATCGCCGGTCTGCTCGGGATGGCAGTCGCCGTCTTGATGACTCTTCCCACTCCCGAGCAAGACGCAATGGACGCCGCCACCGGATCGTCATCCATCGTCGGCGCGCACTCCGTCGGTGTTGAGGACGGGGGACCGGGCATGCCGGTGGTCGGTTGGAGCACGGAGGGCGGGGATTTGCGGGTGCCGCACTTCGTCGGTCTGCACGGCCTGCAGGTTCTGCCGCTCCTCGGACTGGCGCTGGTGCGCTTTGGTCCTGCTTGGCTGCCCATGCGGGACCGCTCGCGGCTGATTGGTGTCGCGGCGGCGTTCTGGATCGCCTTGACATTTCTCCTCGCCTGGCAAGCGCTACGGGAGCAACCACTGATCGCACCTGATGCCCTGACGCTGTTGGCCCTTGGTCTGCTGGTCGCGACGACCGCGGGCGTTACCGGCGTGGTGCTGGCACGGGCACGCAGAGCGGGCGCCTGAGGGTCAGAAGACCGTGATTCACGCCCGCGGTTGGTCGGTACTCTCGCTCACCCGTTTCGCCATCAGAATGTCTGGCTTGCCTGGGCCGTTGGCATCCGGGATCAACCCCACGACCTCGAACCCTATGCGCAGGTAGAAACCTGCCGGGTGGTCGGCAACCCGCAGGTTCGCCGCGTGGGAGAGCACGTCCGGAAAGAGCTCGACGCCGCCGGCGCTCGTTCCGGGGGTCGGACCATCATCGTCCGTGCCGAGGTAGAGCGTCAGCCCGCCTGCCACCCGGACGCGTTCCTCGAGCGCCATCACCAAGCGCCCGTCCGACTCCCGTGCCACGGGCGTCCGCTTTCACTACCAGGGGATGGAGCTCCCAGGCGTGACTGTACTCTGGAATGGCGCCAACCCAGCCAAGGATCTCATCATGAGCTCGCGCGACGAGGCAGATGCGCTCAGACCCCAGCGCTTCCATGACCTCTTCCCGCGCCAGCTCCAGGGTGGGTAGCCAATGCGGGAAAGCGTCGACCAGCATCGCGGAGGCCTCGTCGATCGCGGCTGTGTCACCGGCTCGCAGCGCGTCAATGACGAATCGAGGCTGCTTCACATCAGAATCGGCAGCGATGCTCACGACGCCGGGCTGCGCTGCTCCCGTGCCCAGTCGCTAACCGCCTGAAACCAGTCCGGGCTAAGCGCCGTCCGGCTCTCGGCCAGGAAGCGTGTCAGTGCCTCGCTGGTCAAGGCGGGTAGGGCAAGGCTGTGAGATGACTCTCGATACCTGTTCCGTTCCCAATCGAGAATGAAGATAGACACCCGCTGACCGTCGCAACGCCAAACTTCCGGGATGCTCATGCTGGCGAGCAGCGGTAACTTATCGCGCGCCGACCGGCTCATTTCCATTTCCAACACGACATCAGGCGGCGGGTCGACGCTGAGGTCGACCTCTCGCCGATCGCGCACGCGTGGTTCATTCTGAATGTAGAAGCTGGCGTCAGGCTCAAACCCTCGCTCCAGATCGTGGCGTCGGTAGGTCGTCGAGGCAGTACTTCGAATCGGAATGCCAAGGACAGCCGTCACAATATCGACGATCCGGGTAATGGCCGCGGCGTCAACTTCGTGCGGCATTGATGGAGTCACGAGCTCCAACACCCCCCGATCGTATGTCATGCGAGGAACTCGCCGCTCTTCATCGTCGCTGAGCAGGCGCTCGTAGGTCTCCCAGCTGACGCAGTCCAGGACGACGCAATCGTCTGCCTCGACGCGAGGTGGACTAGCGACTGGTGCTGAGCTCATGAGAGCTATTTCCTCGCTAACGGTCTACGGATCCGAGCACGATGTCGATCGTCCCGATGAGGGCGACGACGTCGGCCAGCATCGACCCGTTGGCCATGTAGGGCAGGACGCTCAGGTTCACGAAGTCTGGGGCGCGGATGCGGAAGCGGTACGGCAGCGGCGAGCCGTCGGAGACGATGTAGTAGCCGAGCTCCCCCTTTGGTCCCTCGACCGCGACATAGACTTCGCCGACAGGCGGGCTGAATCCCTTGATGACCCAGATGAAGTGACGCTGCATGTCTTCGGCGGTCGTCATCGTCCCCTTGTGCGGCGGGATGACGTACTCTGAATCCCACTCCATCAGCTCCGTGTCCATCCGCTCGCACTGGTCGAGCGCCTGGGTAATGATCTTGATCGTCTGCCGCATCTCTTCCATGCGGACCAGGTAGCGGTCGTAGGTGTCCCCGTGCTGTCCCAGCGGTACCTCGAAATCGAGGCGGTCGTAGACGCAGTAGGGCATCGCTTTACGGATGTCGTAGTTCACACCCGAGCCACGCAGGCAGGCTCCTGTCAGCGAGTAGTTGATCGCGGCATCGGCCGGAATCACCCCCACACCCTTGGTGCGCGCCATCCAGATCGGGTTTGCCGAGAGCAGATCCGCGTACTCCTGCTGGCGCTCGGGAAAGATCTGCAGGAAGTCGCGCACCATACCGGGAAGGTTTTCAGGGATCGGTCGCGAGAACCCGCCGATCTCCATCATGTTCGTCGTCAACCGGGCGCCACAGAAGGCTTCGAATAGATCGAGGATCAGCTCGCGCTCGCGGAAGCAGTAGAGCGACATCGAGAGCGCGCCGATGTCGAGGGCGTGCGTCCCGAGCCAGACTAGGTGGGAGGCGATACGCGCTAGCTCCGACATGATCACGCGCCAGTACTGCGCGCGCTCCGGCGCGGTGACGCCGCACAGCTTTTCAATCGCCAGCACGCAGCCCAGGTTGTTCATCGGCGCGGCGACGTAGTCGGTGCGGTCGGTCCAGGGGATGATCTGGGCGTAGCGGTGATGCTCGCCCAGCTTCTCCGTGCCCCGGTGCAGGTAGCCGATGACCGGGTCGCAATCGACGATCAGCTCGCCGTCGAGCTTCAGCACGACCCGCAGCACACCGTGGGTGCTGGGGTGCTGCGGCCCCATGTTGAGGGTCATCAGACGCTCGCCGGTCTGCAGCGCGACATCGTCCTCGATGGTCAGCGGGCCCATCGACTGCGCGTCCGAGCTGAAAACCGCGCCGGCTTCGTATGGAGCCGGGAGATCGCGGCCGCTGGCGGCGTCGGAGGTTGGGAGTGAGGTATTGGTGCTCATTCAGGAGACTCCTCGGCCTGTCCAGCGGGTGCGGACGCGGCCGACGGTTCGTTCGGTGTTGAAAACCGGGAACTCGCGCCAGCCGCGCAGCGGGTAGTCCTTGCGCAGCGGGTGACCTTCGTCCCAGTCGTCGGGCAGCAGCATGCGCTTCATGTTCGGGTGCCCTTCGAACGTAATCCCGAACATGTCGTAGCACTCGCGCTCCATCCAGTTGGCGCCGTTCCAGATCGGCACCAGCGATGGCACCGGTTCCCCGTCGTCGACGCCGGTCTTGAGGCGCAGCCGGGTGCGGTTCGGCAGCGAGTAGAGATGCGCCACCACGTCGAAGCGCGGGTTCTCACGCAACCGCAGCATATCGACCGCGGTCAGGTCGCTCAGAAAATTGAGCTTTACCCGTGGCTCGTCTTTCAGGAAGAGGCAAATCGTGCGCCACTGCTCGCGCTTGACATGAATCGTGGTCTCGTCTCGAAAGCGGACCGCATCGACGATCGCGTCCGCGAACGCGGCACGCAGCACCATGAGGGCCGGGTGGGCCTCGATATCCTCATGAAACCAGCGACCGCGCGACCAGGCGTCCTCGTCGAGGAGGGCTTCCTTCATCCCCTCGACGTCGCTGACTGGAGCGGATGCTTCCGCCGCGTCGGGAGATTCCCTGGCAATGGCGGCCGCTTCGGCTGCCTCCCTCGAGTCGGGTTGCGCCAGCCCTGAATCAGGCTCCATCGGTTTGTCTGTCACGCGCGTGGTGTCCTCGTGCCGGTGTGTTTAGACCCCGGGTTGGGCGGGAACGGCGTCGAGAGCTCCCATGGCTGCCTGCCGTTCGGCGCGGCGATTTTCCTCGGCGGCGACGACCCCTTGCTTGCGGGCCATCGTCTCGTACTTGATCACCTTGTTCTGCAGCTCCAGGACGCCGTAATAGAGCGCCTCCGGCGTCGGTGGACATCCCGGAACGTAGATGTCGACCGGAATGACCTGATCGACGCCCTGGACCACGGCGTACGTGTCGTACGGACCACCAACGTTCGCGCACGACCCCATCGAGATCACCCACTTCGGTTCGGGCATCTGATCGTAGAGCGTGCGTATCACGGGGGCCATCTTCTTGGTCACCGTGCCGGCGATGAACATCATGTCCGCTTGCCGCGGCGAGGCGCGATAGAGCATGCCGAAGCGCTCGGCCAGGTCGAACCTGGACATCGACGCGGCGATCATCTCGATCGCGCAGCAGGCCAGACCGAACTGCAGCCACCACAGGGACGAGCGCCGCGCCCAGTTGAAGAGAAAATCGAGCGAAGTAATGAAGATATTCTTGTCGTACCGATCGTGAATCAGACCCACTCCAGGGCCCCTTTCCTCCAGGCGTAGATATACCCAACGAACAGCAACGCGATGAAGACCAGCATCTCCACGAATCCGAAGAGTCCGAGCTCCGTGAAGAGCACGGCCCACGGGAAGAGGAAGATCGCCTCGATGTCGAAGATCACGAAGAGCATCGCCACGATGTAGAAGCGCGCCGTGTACCGCGCCTGCACCGGGGTCACGTTTGGCAAGCCGCTCTCATAGGGTGCCGCCTTCATCCAGCTTGGTTTCTGCGGGGCGACGATCCAGTTCAGGATCAGCAGGGTCATCCCCATGGCGAACGCCGCCGTCAACATCAGAGCGATGATGACCCAGTTGGAGCCGAATGTCTCGATGCTCACGAGCTCGCGGTTCCCTTCAATCGGGATCAATCAGACGAGCGGCCGCCAGGAAGGCGGCCGGATCAACAAGCGAATTTTACCACGGTTGGCTCGGTTTCCGGCGGCGGAACGAGGCCCATTAGCCGATGCGCACCGCCTCTTCCGGGAAGCGGTAGCGCTCGGGATGCTGGTGTCGCTGCAGGGCGTAGACCGCTGATCAGCGGACCGAGGTGCCCAACGAGCATCGATGCGCAGAGGATGAATTTGCCGGCGGCGGTGAGGGTCGGCGTGATGCCGGTGGAAAGCTCCCACAGTTGCCAGCGCGCTCATCGCCTCGAACATCAGGTTGAACATGCCCGTCTCCCGGTGTCCAACATGGTGCTCGGCGATCGGCGAGCGAGACCACGACCAGACCGAAGATCAGGAGAAACAACGCGATGACCGTTACGGCGCGAAAAATCAGGGGCGTGGCGATGCGCCGTCCCCAGACCTGAGTCTCGGTATTGCCGCGCAAGCTCGAGCAACAGCGGCGAGGACGACGCCGACCGTATTGAGTCGGACACCTCCGGCCGTCGATCCGGACGCGCCGCCAATGAACATCAGTCCCAGCCAGAAGAAGAGCGTCAGCGGGTTGACAGACTGCCCAGTCGACGGACGTGAAGCCAGCCTCCGGGCAGAGACGCTCTGGAAGAGCGAGGCCAGCAACTTTAGATCCGAGCGCGTGCCCGCCAGCGCCCCGCCCCATTCAGCTGCCAGAAAGACAATGCGTGCCCGCCGCCAGAAGCACGCCGTTCAATGTCAGCACGATCTTGGAGTCGAGCACCAGCGACCGCCACGACCGTTTCCGTGCCACATCGGCGAAAACCATGTACGAGAGTGCACCAAACTGAATCAAGCCGATGAACACGAGATTGACCCAGACGTCGGTTGCTGCTGGTCGAATCGATTGATAGCTCCACCGTGAAGATCAAAGCCGGCATTGCAGAATGCCGAAACCGCGTAGAACAGACCGTTCCAGAGCGCATTGAGCGGTCGCAAGCCGCCGGCCGTGCCAAACCAGACGGCGAGCGCGCCGCGCCGATGATCTCGACAACGAATGTGAAACGCACGATCCGCCCGGCAAGAAATGACGGCCTCTTGAATCGAGAGGGCTGGTGCGCCGTCTTTGAGCAAGAGCTCGTCGCGCAGGGTGTACGCACCGGCGCCGCGGCGTAGCATCTGCAGCAGAATACTGGCGCCAACCATGAAGCCAAGCCCCCCGATCTGCGTCAGGACGAGGATCACGAACTGTCCGGACCAGTTCCAGTGTTCGAGCGTATCGACCACCGATAAGCCCAGTGACGGATCGCTGCCGAAACGGACGGTGAAAAAGGCATCGACCAACGGAGTCGGTTGGCCGGAACTGGTGACCCACGGCAGCGCCAGGAACACCGTGCCCATCAGCGATATGAAGATCAGACCTGAAACAAAGAGTTGCGCATGACGCCGCGCGTTCGTGCGTGACTCTGGATCGACGCTGCGGTCGCGAGTAGATTGGGGACCCGCCTGGTTGGGGTACGCGTCTTCGCGTGTTGACCATCAAGGCGCTAACTGTCCGCGAACGCGTCGATCGCTTCATCGAGACCCGCGACCAGGATGGTGTTCCCTTCATGCAACATTTCGTCGCCTGCTGGGCGCGGTAAGAGGAGATCACTCCGCTGGATGAGGATGATGCTCACGCCGGGTCTGGCCAGTTTCGATCTGAGTAACCGTCTGGCCAACAACAGAGCGGGGGACTTCCATGCGCGCGACCCCGCAGGTTTGGGACAGGTTCATATACGCAACGAGATGCCGGATCTCCAGCGAATGGGCAACTTGATCCCCGGCTTCACT
Organism: uncultured Chloroflexia bacterium; assembly: GCA_963724295.1. GTDB lineage: Bacteria > Chloroflexota > Chloroflexia > Thermomicrobiales > UBA6265 > JACCXM01. Next base: position 281,368 of record CAVRUC010000009.1, read on the forward strand.
CTCGGGGAAGACGATCCGGTCTGCTCCCAGCTTGGTCAGGATCTCGCCATGGATGTCGGTTTCCGCCTTGGCGATGACCCAGGGGACGCCGATGCGCTTCAGGATCAGGGTGCAGCTGATGCTCGCCTCGATGTTCTGACCCTGGCCAACGACTGCGACCTCGGAGCGATCGACCCCAAGCGACAAAAGCGCCTTCTCGTCAGAGCCATCGGCCTGGGCGGCAAGCGTGGCGTAATCGGCCGCCTCGGCGACGCGACTCTCAGTCGATATCAATTGCGGTAACGTCGTAACCAAGCTCGTGGCTAACACGCGCCACGCTACTGCCAAACCGGCCCAGACCGATGACAGCGACGCGTTTTCGTGACGCCTCCTGGCGATTTCCCCCAAACATGCCGATCCCTTCCCGATCGCCGCGTTTGCTTACATCCCTGGCAGAGCTGGTCGTCAGCCGACACCCATCTAGGGTATCGGCGTCCCGATCAACGGGAACCGATCCGCGACTCGTTCCGGCGTCCAGGGTGTGTAGAGCCAGTCGGTGAAGAAGTCATCCAGCTCTTCGCCTGAGACCTCCTCGGCGAGGGCGATGAAATCGTCGGTCGTCGCGGTCGAGTAGCGATACCGTGCGGCCCATTCTTGAAGCAGCCGGAAGAACGTCTCGTCGCCGAGCAGCTGCCGCAGCTCGTGCATGAGCACGGCGCCGCCCGCGTACACCACCTCGGTGAACAGGTGATCGGGACCGGGGTCGCCGATCAGCACGCCTCTCCCGTCCGCCGTCCGGCTGACCGTCGCGAATCCGGCGATCTGCCGCTGCAGGGCGGCCGCGGCGGCGTCCGGTCCGTGGGCGGCATCGGCCCACAGGATCTCCGAGTAGCGCGCGAATCCTTCATTGAGCCAGATGTCTTGCCATTGTGCGGGCGAAACGCTGTCACCGAACCATTGGTGGGCGATCTCGTGGGCGATAGTTCGCTCGTTCACCGCCGAAGTGTCGTAGCCGATCATGCCCTGGGTCTCGAGCGCCGCGTTCAACGGGCTGTCGGCGAAGACCGTGTTGCCAAGCGACGCGAACGGGTAAGGACCGAACAGCTCGGTGAAGACCTCGATCATCTCCGGTACGCGATCGAAGAGAATCCTCTCCTGCTTGGACAGATCGGGGGGAAACGCCTCGATCAAGGTGATGCCACCCGGTCCCTCGCCGAACGTGACCTCGAGATCGGCGGCGTGGAACATCACCAGGTAACTCGCCGTCGGCTCGCGGTTCTCCCAGGTGTAGGTGACCGTCGAGGGGTTGCCCGCGGCTCCGCTTGCCCGCGCCACCGAGGCGAGCTGCCCGTTGGAGACCACCTCGTACGGCTCGGGCACAGTGATCACCAGCGTGTAGGTCGATTTGTCCCGCGGGTGGCCATTGACCGGGTACCAGACATCAGACCCGCCGGCTCGCCGACCGTGAAGATCGAGCGGTCGGTCGTCCACCAGCCGCGCTCGAAGCGGTCGTTTTCGTCGATCTCCGGTTTCCCGTGGTAGCGCACTTCCGCCTGAAACGGCTGCCCCGCGGGGAGCGGACGCGCGGGGGTAATCGTCAGCTCACCACCATCCCGCGTCCAGTCGGCGCGCTCGCCGTCGACCGCGACCTCATCGATCTGGGGACCTCTGAAATCGAGGTTGAATGCAGACAGGTCCTGGCTGGCGACGGCGTCGATCGTCGCCGTCGCATCGAGGATGGAACCCGCCTCGATGTCGAGGTCGAGATCGATGGTGTAGTGGATGGCGTCGTAGCCGCCGTTGCCCAGCAGCGGGTAGTACCGATCGCCGATCCCGGCAGCGCCCGGGGACGGCACACCCGGGATCGGGGTCGCCGCGACAGCCGGAGTCGCGGCGCCCCGGGCGCCGCTCGAGCCGGGCGCCATGAGCACCAGAGCGACGAGAACGCTGGCCACGAGCATCGCGCCTCGTCGCCACGGACGCTCGTTGGAAAGTCGATACACGCGGGACCTTTCACAGACGTTCGCCGGCCTGAGCCGCGGGCGATGCTACTGCGGTCAGGGACTCCCGTCGAACACTGCTGACCAATGCATCGACAAGCTAACCGTCAGAGCGTTGCCCGCCCTTTACACCAAACGCGGGCCCGGAGCGAATCGTCTCCTTCTCCTCTCGACTCCTCGACTCCTCGACTCAAATAAGCCACGGCCGCTCCGCCGCCCACCCGGCGAGGGCAATCGTCTGCGGCGTGGCCTCGATGGCGCCTGGGCAGATGGAGCGCACCTCGGCGATCGCCTGCTCCGAGGAGAGCCCGCCTCGGATCAGATAGGCGGCGAGTACCGTCCCGGTGCGGCCCTGTCCGGCCAGACAATGGACGGCGACCGGGGTGCCGGCCGCGCGAGCGTCGTCGAGGAAGGCCAGAGCCTCCAGCATCTGGGTCGTCGTGGGCGCGTGGAAGTCGTCAACCGGAAGGTGCAGACCCGAGATTCCGTGGCGCTCCAGCGCTCCCCAGGGAAGGGCGGTCTCGGTCAGCGTCAGCAGCGCGCCGATGCCGTAACCGCTGAGGGCGGCCAGATCGCGGTCGATGTTCCCGTCGCGCCCGGCTCCCGGACGCGAGCAACCGGCAAGGACGTTGTCGATGATCCAGTAGAAGCGCTGCATCATTGCTTTCCGTTGTCGCCGCGACGCCGGCCCAGAGTCTGGCCACGACTCCGTCATGGCAGGGTACCCTATGCGCTAGAGGCTCGCTGTCTGGCACGCGGGGTGCATCCTCTTCCAGACGCGGCAATCGCAGACGAAAGGGGCAGGCGCGGCATGGCCAAAGACAAAGCCAAAGTTCACCTCGTGAAAGACGGCGATCACCGGTCCGAGCGCCCGCGGACCTTCGAGACGGCGGTCGATCTCTCCGCCGCGACCCGGGTTGCCATGATCGAGCTGCTCAATCAGGAGCTGGCGGACACCTCTGATCTCTATAGCCAGACCAAGCAGGCGCACTGGAATGTGAAGGGCATCCACTTCTATCAGCTCCATCTACTCTTCGATCAACTGGCGGAGAAGCGGCAGGCCGAGGCCGACGAGCTTGCCGAGCGAGCGACCGAGCTCGGTGGTTACGCACTGGGTACGGTGCGCATGGCCGCGGCCAACTCCCGGCTACCGGAGATCCCGGCCGATATCAACACCGGTGTCGACTACGTGCAGGCGCTCGTCGAGCGCTACGGCATCCATGCCAACGCCGTGCGGGCTGCCATCGACGAAGCCGACGAGGCCGGAGACAAGGACACCGCGGACCTCTTCACCGAGATCTCGCGGGAATTGGACAAAGACCTCTGGTTCCTCCAGGCCCATCTGCAAGCGCGGGACTAGCCGTTCGCCGGCGCGTGCCGGCCTCAGGAGATGTCGATGCCCGGCACGCCCGATGCCCTCGCCCCGGATCTGATCCTCGTCAACGGCGCCTTCCACACGGTCGATGAAGCCAACCCGCGGGCGACGGCCGTGGCCATCCGCGATGGGCGGTTCGTCGCGGTCGGCGGCGAAGAGATTCGCGCCCTGGCCGGGCCGGCGACACGCATCGAGGACCTGGGCGGAGCGGCCGTCGTACCAGGCTTGATCGACGCCCACAACCACCTGCAAGCGACCGGCCGCATGTTGCGCGAGGTCCAGCTCTACGACACTCGCGCCATGCCCGAGATCGTCGCCCGTGTGGCGGCGCGTGTGCGCGAGACGCCACGAGGTGAGTGGGTCGTCGGGCGCGGTTGGGACGAGAGTCTGCTCGCCGAAGCTCGCCATCCCACCCGCCACGACCTCGACGCCGTCTCGCCTGACAACCCGGTCGTCATCCACCGCGTCTGGAACAAGCTCGTCTGCAACTCGGCGGCGCTGCGAGCGGCGGGGATCGATCGCGAGACACCCGATCCGCCCGCTGACGTGCTCTACAGCGGGTCGTTCGAGCGGGACGAATCCGGGGAGCCGACGGGCCTCTTCCGGGACCGGGCCAAGGACCTGATCACCGATCACATCCCGGAGCCAACCGAGGAGGAGCGAGTCGCGGCGGTCGCGGCCGCCTGCCGCGCCTACAACGCGGTTGGATTGACCGGGGTCGCGGAACCGGGGCTCTATCCCCCGGAAATTCGCGCCTTCGACCGCGCGCGACGGGAGGGGAAGCTCACCGTCCGCACCGACATGCTGATGGCCGCCTGGGGTTTCGGCGCCCCCGAGAGCGAGCAAGGGCTCGAGGAGCGCTTCGAGAGCCTGGGCGTCGGCGGTGGGCTGGGCGATGACCTGCTGCGGCTGGAAGGCATCAAGCTGATGATCGACGGCGGCATGAGCGACCGCACGGCGCGTATGTTCGATTCCTACCTGGACGAGCCCGCTAACCGTGGCACCTGGGTCGTCGAGCCGGCGCGACTGGTGAACCTCATCCGCTGGGTCCACGATCTGGGCTGGCCGATGGACATCCACACCTGCGGCGACGAGGCGCAGGAGACGGTCGTTTGCACCTTCGCCGCCGCCCAGCGCGAGAACCCGAAGCCGTGGTTGCGGCACCGCGTCCATCACGCCTATTTTCCGACGCCCGCCGCGCTCGAAGCGATGGCGGAGGCCGGGATTTCGGCGGTGGTCTCCTCTCCGTTCCTCACGAACTTGGGCGAGGGATTCGTCAATAGCGTCGGACCCGAGCGCGCCAGCCGCGCCATGCCGATGCGAACCTACCTCAATGCCGGCGTACCCCTGGCGGGATCGTCCGACTCCTATATCACCGACTACAACCCCTGGGTAGGAATGCACGCCGCGGTCAATCGCACGACGGCCACCGGCCGTGACCTGGGCAAAGAGACCGAGGCCCTGACACCTGAGGAGGCGCTCCGCTCCTACACGATTGGCGGCGCGTACGTCACCGGCCGCGAAGACCGGCAGGGCTCGATCGCCCCCGGCAAGCTGGCCGACCTGGTCGTGCTCGACCGCGACCCGCTGGCGATCTCGCCCGACGAGCTCGATCGGGTGCGCCCGACCGCGACCATGCTCGGCGGGGAGTGGGTCTTCCGAGCGTAGGGGTGGGCACCAGCCAATCGCCGGGATCGCATCTGCCCGTTCAACCGGGGTAGGCATTTCCAGCGTGAAGGGCTATGATGCGCGCGGCGCGTTGCCCGCGGCGTCTCGAAACTTGTGTAGCAAACACGCAACGGAGCTGGAACGGGAGGCGAAATATGACTGTGCTTGCACTCCATAGCTCACCCATCGCTGCCTCCGACAGCCGCGCCAGCTAGGAACCCCCTGCTCCGCGCCTCGTCGGCGCAAAGACAGCGCCCGGATTCGCGACCGCGTGAGTCCGGGCGTACCCGTGCGCCGAAAGCTCCGTCTGAGGTGGCTTGACCGGTAACCTCAGACAGGAGCCAGACGTTGATTCCTCTCGAACTTGAACTACAGAACTCGGATTTGGACCGTTTTTCGCGACCCAGCTCGATCCCCTGGAACGTGTCCGACCCGGACTCGTGCCGGCCCGGATCGCCGCCGATGGCGCTGGGATCTACCCCCTGCTCGGCAGCCAGGCCCGGCTCGGAGAGCTCTCCGGCCGGCTACGCCACGAGCTCACTGGCATCGACCGGCCGGCCGTCGGCGACTGGGTCGCCATCGCCGACGACGCCGAGCGGGCCGTCCTTCATCATGTCCTGCGGCGACGGACGGCCATGATCCGCCGCGCGGCGGACACGGACGCCACCGCGCAGATGATCGCGGCCAACGTCGACATCTTCTGCCTCGTCACCTCGGCCAACCGCGATCTCAATCCGCGTCGCATGGAGCGCTACCTGACCGCGGTCTGGGAGAGCGGAGCAACCCCTGTTATCGTCCTCAACAAGGTCGATCTCGTCGCCGACCGCGGTGCCATGAGCCAGGCGCTTGGCTCGGTGGCTCTGGGCGTTCCAGTCGTCGAAGTGAGTGCCCTCACCGGGGTTGGGATCGATGCGCTGCGCGAGCATGTCGGACCGGGCACCACCGTCGGCTTCATCGGCTCCTCGGGAGTCGGCAAGTCGTCTTTGATCAACCGCCTGGTCGGTCGCGAGGTCCAGCACGTCAGCGACATCCGGGAAGACGATGCCCGCGGCCGCCACACCACCACCCGGCGTGAGCTCGTGCTGCTGCCCGGTGGTGGCGTGCTCATCGACACCCCCGGCATGCGCGAGCTGGGACTGCTCGAAGATGACGGCGGGATCGACGCGACCTTCGCCGACATCGCGGAGATCGCCCAGGCCTGCCGGTTCAACGACTGCCTGCACGAGAGCGAGCCCGGCTGCGCCGTGCAGGCAGCGCTCTACTCGCGGGCGCTCGATGCAAATCGCCTGCACAGCTACCGCAAGCTGCAACGAGAGATCGCCGCATCTGAGCGCCGGCGCGATCCGATTCTGGCCGCCAACGAGCGGCGCCGCTGGAAGACGATCCACAAGGAGCTGCGAGCGCGGGAAAAAGCCAGGAGCCGCTATTGATGTCCGGTCGACACCGTCCGCTCTCAACTGCTGCGAGGTGGCTGGATGGACACCTCCACCCAGCCACCTCACCTCGATCTACTGGTTCTCGATGAGCCGATCGACGGCAGCGTCGAGGATCGAGTGGCTCTGCCCATCCCGGCCATTGCCAAGCGGGTTCGGCCCTGACGAAACCGGTGGCACCGGGAGCTTCGCGGTGCCGTGTAGCAGTGGATTCGGCTGTGGTGCAATACCCATGTCCGTCGTTAGCGGACGTGGTTCGGCCAGATACTGGAATTCGCCGATGCCGTCCATCGTCGGTCCCTGCGCCCAGCGACCCTGGCCACTCTCGGTACCGGCCGAGCAGTTCCAGAAGGTGTGAGCCTGGTCCATGCGAACGCGGTCGAGCGGCATCGTGCCCGGAACGAGGAAGTCTTCCAGCCCGTCGGCCTGCAATTCCTCGATCGCCGCCGCCCACTGATTCTGGTGCATGAAGTCGCGCGCCAGGTTGAACGCCAGCATGTCGCGCACGCCCCGGTCGTCGGTCATCTCGTAGAGCCGGCTGACCTGCAAATTGCCCTGCGACTCGGCCATCAGGTTCCAGCGGAAGTCAGCCAGCAGGTTGCCGCTGGCGGTGATGTAGTTGCCGTTCCATGGAAAGCCAACGCTGTCCTTCGGCACCGCTCCCAGACCGCTGAAGATCGCATGCTGGGGATTCATCCCGGCGGCCATCGCGTCCCGCATGTCGCTCCCGCCCATCGCCGCGGCCACGGTCGGACTCTCCGCGACGGCTTGCTCTTGCATGGCGAGAGGCGCGCCTTCCAGGAGGCGGGAGATCATCACCGAGAGCATCTCGACGTGGGCGATCTCCTCGGTGCCGATGTCGAGCAGCATGTCCCGGTACTTTTCTGGCCCGCGACAGTTCCACCCCTGAAAGAGGTAGGCCATCATCACCGTCATCTCGCCGAATTGTCCGCCCAGAATCTCCTGCAGCTTCTTGGCGTAAATCGGATCGGGTCGCTCTGGCGCGGCCTGGTACTGCAACTCCTTGACGTGGAAAAACATTCTGGCTCCTGTTCTTGCCGAGGGGAACGCAAACCGTCGTCAACGACTTAACGCGAGCCCCGATTGACAACGACTCTCCCGAGTACGACCTGGGACTCGTGCCCAGGTGTCAATGGAAACCGCAAAGACCATGCCATGGAGAAAGGCGAACGGTGACCCACCATCGCATGGGCATTGGCTGTTGCCCTACGTCCCAGCCGTCCCCAACAGCCGCCAGGCACGCCCAATGGCGATCCCCGCGCCCACGGCTATGACAGCCATCAGGACGCTGACTGCCTGCGGTGACAACGCTCCGCCGGCAAGCCAGATGACGATGAACGCAACCGCGGTCCCCAGCCGGGCCAACACCACGCGATCGGTGATATGTCCGGCGCCCGCCGAGCGCAGAAGCGCCATCGCCGTCAGGTACAGGGCCGGACCGCCGCACAGGACGAGCCGCTCGCCATCCGAGAGCGGGTGCCCGGCCGCGGCAGCTTCGATCGCCAGCTCGATGCCGACGCCGGCCATCGCGATACCCATCCAGACGAAGAAGTGACCGTAGCCCCAGATGAACGACGCCAGGCGACCTCTCTCCAACAGCTCGGCGTGCGGATGGGCGAAATATGCCCACCAGATCACTACGGCAATGGCGAACCCCGCAACGGCGGCGGTCACTGCCTCCGGCGTCCACTCCGCCTCGGACATGCTCCGTGCGACGGCGATGATCGCCTCGCCCAGAACGATGATTGTGAAGAGTCCGTACCGCTCGGGGATATGGCTGACGTCAAACGTTCGCTCGGCGACGGCGAGGACCGCAACCCACGGCGTCACCAGATCGACCGCCAGCGCGGCCACCCATACCCACGGCCGGATCTCCTCCGGTAACGCAAGTGACACGAGCCAGATCACCGCGGCGAGACCGAATCCCGACGCGTAGCGCATGGAGAACGCCTGGCGTCCTGGGTAGAGCCGGGTCGTGCGCAGAAAAAGCGCGACGACGATGGCATGGAAGACGACGAACGCCAGGATAATCCCACGCGGATCGCCATGGCTCGCCGCCCCGACCTGGGTCGCCATGGCCAGCACGGTCAGCATTGCCGCGAACGCGCCGAACCGATTGAACGCTCCGCGCTCGGGGAAGCTGGTGGCGTACCAGGCGTACTCCATCCAGGACCACCAGACCGGAATGAAGAGCGCGGCGAAAAGCGCCACTCCCTCGATCGAAGGCTCGTCGTGCAGGGTGTGCGCCACGGCGCCGACGGCGACCACGAAGCAAAGATCGAAGAAGAGCTCGAGCCAGGATGCCCGGCGCTCTGGTTCAGCCGCGGCGCCCGCGGGCGGCGCTGACGTTGCGATGGTGCTTGCCATCAATCGAGAGTTCTGTCCGTTCCCCAATCGTCCCGAGAGAAGATTGCCAGGATCGTAAAGTGCGGACGGACGGGACGCTACTGCTCGTGTGGGTAGGCCAGAGCGCCGCCGCGGACGCTCACCAGCACCCGGTCTCCGGGACGGAACCCGCCGTACGCGCCCAACCGCGCCTTCAGCACCTGACCGCTATCGAGCTGCACCGTGAGCAGCTGGTCGTGCCCAAAGAATGCCCGGGAGACGATGGTCGCGGGCGTACCCTCGTGGTGTTCAGGCGCCGCAATCGGGGTCAGGCGCAGCATCTCGGGGCGTAGCATCACGTCCACCGCACCCTCGAACGCCCCGTGCAGGGGAATCTCGCCCAGAACGGTCGTGGCCCGCCGGCCCGATGCCTGGCCCGGCAGAAACTGCACGTCCCCGATGAAGTCGGCGATCATCCGGCTCGCCGGGCGGTGATACAGCTCTTCCGGCGACCCGGCCTGGACGATCTTCCCGTCGAGCATGACCGCCACCCGGTCGGCGATAGAGAGCGCTTCTTCCTGATCGTGGGTCACCAGCACAGCCGTCATCCCGGCCTCGCGCAGGATCTGCCGCACGTCCTCGCGTACCGCCGCCCGCAGGTCGGCATCGAGATTGGAAAACGGCTCGTCGAGCAGGATTACCTCCGGCTCTGGAGCCAGGGCGCGGGCCAGCGCCACCCGCTGCTGCTGCCCCCCAGAGAGCTGGTCCGGCGTCCGCGCTCCCAGACCGGCGAGCCCGACCGTCGCCAGCGCCGACGCCACCCGGTCCTCGCGGTTCGAGGTGTTGCGCGGCAAACCGAATGCGACGTTGCGCGCCACGCTGAGATGCGGGAAGAGGGCGTAATCCTGAAAGACCATGCCGATCCGGCGTCCTTCGGGTGGGACCCATCGGCCACCGGTCGCGGCTGTGTCGCAGACGCGGTCTCCGCCGATCTCGATCGACCCGGCGTGAGGCCGCTCGAACCCGGCTATCACCCGCAGCGTTGTCGTCTTCCCGCAGCCGCTGGGACCGAGCAAGGCCAGGAACTCGCCTCGCTCGGCATCGAGATCGATACCGCGCAGCACCTCGACGTCACCGTAGCGCTTCTCCAGCCCGCGCACGCGCAGGGCCGGGATCGCGTCATCGCTGCTGATCGTCTCGAACTCGCGAAGTGCGCGGTCGCCGCAGGCTGACGATCAAGGCGCCAGCTCGCGAATCCGGTCGCGTGGCGCGAGCAGGAGCATCGGCACCGCGGCAGCCGCGACGAGAATCAACGCCGGGGCGGCGGCTTCTCCATACGCGGCATCGTTCGCGGCGGTCCAGACTTTGACGGCCAGGGTGTCCCAGCCGGTTGGACTGAGCAACAGCGTCGCCGGCAGCTCCTTCATCGCCGTCAGCAATACGAGCGCCGCTCCAGCCAGGATGCCCGATCGCGCCAGGGGAATGGTGACGCTGGCCACCGCCCCAACCTGACTGCGGCCCAACCCGCGCGCGGCCTCCTCCAGGCGCGGGCTGACCTGCAGGAGGGCCGCCCGCGTCGAGCTGATTGCCTCGGGCAGGAAGCGCACCACGCACGCCGCGACCAGCATTGCCAGCGTCTGATAGAACGGGGTTCCCGCGCCAAACGAGACGAAGGCCAGTGCCACCACCAGCCCAGGCAAGGCATAACCGAGATAGGCCAGCCGCTCGACGCTCCTGGCGCCTGAACCGGGAAAGCGCACCACCAAGATCGCCATCGGCAATGCGCAGACGGTGGCGATCAATGCCGTCCACCCCCCGAGCGTCAGCGAATGGATGGTGGCCGAGGCGAGACCGGAGAGATCGGCGCCGGCGCCAATGGAGCGCAGCAACCACGCGGTCAGGATCGCGATGGGCAGCACCAGCGCGAATCCGACGACCACCGCGCAGAACAGCACGGCCGGGATGCGCGCGCGCCCCAGGGCCACCGGCCGCCCTCGCCGGCCGGCGCCGCTGCCGAGGCGATAAATCGTGGCGTTGCCGCGAGCGCGCATCTCGACCACCAGCACGGTAATCGAGATGGCGACCAGCAGCAGCGCGAGCAGCGCCGCGCTGCTGCGATCCAATGCCGACCGGTACTGGACATAAATCGCGCGAGTGAAGGCATCGTAGCGGAGCAGGGTGACGACGCCGAAATCACCCAGGGTATAGAGCACCGTCAGTACCCCGCCCGCCGCCGCCGCGGGGCGAAGCTGGGGCAGGGTCACCGCGAAGAAGGTCCGCCAGGGTCCGTAGCCGAGACAGCGGGCGGCTTCTTCCAATGATGGATCGAGGTTGCGCAGTGCCGCCCGTACCGTGAGATAGACGTAGGGATAGGTGAACAGGGTCAGAGTCAGCCAGGAGCCGGTAAATCCGTAGATCGAGGGCAGCCGCTCCACCCCGAGCGGCGCCAGCGCCGATTGCAGCATGCCGCGCGGCCCGAACGCGGCGACCATCACCACGGCGCCGATATACGAGGGGATCACCAGCGGCAGCGCCGCGGCGGTACTCCAGAACGCGCGCCCGGGGAGATCGGTGCGGCTCGTCAGCCAGGCCAACGGTAGGCCGATGGCAATTGTCGAGATCGCGACGGCGCCGGCCAGAACCGCGGTGTTGAGCACCACTTCCAGCGTCCGCGATCGGAGCAGAAACCGCCATCCGTTCTCACCCGCGTCCAGCGTTCTCGCGACGAGGTAGAGCAGCGGCAGCAGCTCGAACAGCGCGACCAGCACCGCCGGCAGCACGATCCACAACGGCGGTCGCTCACCCTGACGACTGGAGCCGGTACGCGAATGGCTCTCAGTCAGGGCGTTTCCAGCTCTGCCGAGACGAGGCAGGGAAACGGGTCGCGCCGCACGGGGCCGGAGCGTGAGCATCGATCTCCTCGATCAACCGACGGTCTACAGGAACGTTTGTCTGACCAGCGACGATATCCGACGAATTCGGTCAGATATTTCTCGTGCAAATGCTGGAACGCGATCGGCCCGGTGTCAAGCGCTGCTGACGGGTCGGAGGTCGGAAGTCGGGCGAGGACTCGGGGTTGGAGTCGCAGGTATCACCAAGATGAGTGACCATGCTCCTGCTACGCAAGAGCCCCTTCCCGCCGTGCCAGTCACAACTTCCGACCTCCGACCTCCGACTCCATGCCGGTCCGCCGTCAGTCCGTTATGGGGAGTGTTTCCGCACTCTGCATGAACTCGAAAGTCTGATCGAAATCGATAATCCCAGCGTCTGACCCGAGACCGCAGATTACGAGACCCGCCGCGGCGGACCCGAATCTTGCGCTCTGCACGAGATCCCAGCCGCGCAGGAGACCGGCGATGAACCCGGCGCAATAGGCGTCGCCACATCCGGTCGAGTCCACGACGGGAGAGGCAAAGGCGGGAACGCGGATCTCCTCGATCTCGCCGTTTGCTCCGCGCCAGGCGATGCTACTCCCCTCAGCTCCCATCTTGAAGACGGTGTTGCGGACCCCACGGTCGAGAAAGAACCGGATCACCTCCTGCCGGTTGTGAAGCCCGGAGATCATCCGCGCCTCATCCAATCCCGGCATGAAGTAATCGACGTACGGGAGCGCGGGCGCGATCACCTCGAGCAGATCGGGCCGGTCGATGGCGAGCACGTCGAGCGTGACCGGCACGCCGCGCTCCCTGGCGAAGGCCAGGATGCGCGCCGTCGGCGGCCCATCGAGCTTCGGCATCAGGTACGTGCCGCCGAAATGAAGATGGCGGGCGGCGGCAATGGCCCCGAAATCGACGTCCTCGACGGTCAGTTCGGCATTCGCGCCCAGAACATGGAGCGCGGGTCGCTCGCCGTTCGGCCGGATAGGCAGCATCGTCGCCGAGGTCTGAACCGTCGGCTTGCGCATGAGACCACTCGTGTCGATGCCGTAGCGCTGCATCGTGTCGACGATGAAGTTGCCGGCCGCATCTTCACCGATGGCGCCCATAGCGAGGACATCTACGCCGAGCTTGGCCAGATCAACGCTGGTGCCGGCCGCCGTACCGGCCACGGTGAACCGGATCTCTTCGAGCAGATCGACATCCTGCTTCGGAGGAATACGGGTGACCGGTCTGCCAAGCACGTCGAGAATGTGGATTCCAAGGCTGACTACTCGACCAGGACGCGCCATCAATCCGTGATACGGGCGGCGGCCGGGTGCAGGTTAGCCGCGATCCGGATGCCCTGCGCGTCGAAGAGCGACACCTGCTCGAGCGGCAGCTCGACGTTGACCTGTCCCGATGAGGGCAAGCGCTCGCCCGCGGTCGGGGAGACTTTGGCTTTGAATCCCTGATTGCCGAGCCCCTGGACATCAAGGGCGACAAGATACTGACCGCCGATCTGGACCGTCTTCCGCGCGAGGCGCGCCGGCACGCCGGCGGGCAACGGACCAGAAGAGACCCGGATGTGCTCCGGTCGAATGCCGATCGTGATGTCGGAGCTCACTGTCGCGGCGCCGTTGACCGCAACCGGGCGCGGGAAGAGAGGAGACTCCAGCACCCGGTGATTATCGCTACCCGAGAGAGTGGCATTGAAAAAGACCATCCCGGGATTGCCGAGAAACCAGCCTCCGAACCGGTCGTAGGGATGGTTGTAGAGTTCGCGGGGAGGCGCGCACTGGACGATCTTGCCCTCTTCCATGAGTGCGATCTGGTCGGCCAGGGTCATCGCTTCGGTTTGATCGTGCGTGACATAGACGATCGTCTGACTCAACGATCGGGTCAGTTCCTTCAGCGAGCGCTTGAGTTGAAGTTTCGAGGCCGCATCGACGTTCGTGATCGGCTCATCGAACAGAATGAACTGCGGTTGCCTCGCCACCTCGCGCGCGACCGAGACTTTCTGGCGTGTTCCGTTGTCGAGTTTCGACACGTCGAGGTTGGCGCTGGCGGTCAATCCCAACAGCTGGATCGCGTCTTCGACACGGCGCGTCCGCTCAGCCTTGGACAGCTTCATCGATTGCAACGGCAACTCGATGTTGCGGTAGACGCTGATGCCGCGGTAAACGACCGGGTACTGGAAGACCATGCCGATATTGCGCTTGCTCGGCGAGAGCCGGGAGACGTCCTGGTCGCCGAAATAGACAGCACCCGAGGTCTGTGTCTCCAGACCGGCAATGATCCGCATCAGCGTCGTCTTGCCACAACCGGACGGCCCGAGGAGACAGGTGACCTGCCCACTCGGGAAGGTGAACGAAACATCATCCACCGCGTGCAGCGAGCCGAAGGTCTTGGTCAGCTGCTCGACGCGAATCTCAGACATGGCGGACGACCGGGTCGGGAGACGAGAGGCTGTCGCTCCTGGCGGAGTCGGCGGCTGGGAGACGTGCACCCCGCCCGATCCGTTCGCCGGTCGCGGCGTCGAACAGGGCAAGGTTGTGGGGAAAGATCGAAACCGTCACCGACCTGATCGAGATCGTCACCCCGGAGATGATCGCGGTCGACCATCGTCAAGGACTCCCCGCTCGCCGCGAGGTAGACGATATCCTCGCCGCCGAGATCCTCGCGCAAGACCATTGATGCCGAGAACTGGAGTGCCCGGCCGTCCGCCCCGTCCGGTTCACTCCCATCGTGGGACAGCCGAATCCGCTCTGGCCGGAACCCAACGATGACGTCGGTCGACGCTCGATCGAATTCGACGTCCGCCAGGAACGCAAAGAGCGGCGTCGAGCACCACACCTCGCCATCACGTCGCTGCAGCGATCCCCGCACGAAATTGGCTGGCGGAAACCCGACCAGCGCCATGGTGCCCACGTTATGCGGGTCGCGGTAGAGGGTCTCGGGCAATCCGTGCTCGATGACCGACCCGGCCGCGAGCACTGACAGCTCATCGGCGAGCGTCATCGCCTCGATCACGTCAGACGTGACGTAAAGGATGCTGGCTCCAGTTGCCGTATTGAGTCCGCGCAGATCATCGACGAGTTGCTCCCGCAACTTGAAATCGAGCCCCGCCAGGGGGTCATCGAGAACGAAGAAATCTGTCCGCTTCGCGATCCCGCGGGCGATGGCCACGCGTTGCTTCTGCCCACCGCTGAGCTGGTCGGGCTTCTTGTCGAGATGCTCTTCGATCTTGAGCATCGCCGCCGCGGTCGCCACGACTTCGCGTGATTCCGAAGCCGGCACATGGGCCAGATCGAGCGGATAGGAGATGTTGGCGCGCACCGAGAGGTGCGGATAGAGCGCGAACGATTGTGGCACGTACCCGATATTGCGCTCTGCCGGGGCCTCATGAGTCACGTCGTGCCCGCGCAGGATGATCCTCCCGGAGTCGGGCTGCTCGAGTCCTGTCAGTACGCGGACCAGAACGGACTTTCCGGCCGCCGGTGGGCCATAGACAACCGTGAGATCCCCTGGCATCGCGGAGAAGCTGAGGTCGGACAGCACGGGTGTGCCGCTGTACGCCTTGGAGATGTTCTCCACGACGAGGATTGGTGAACTGCTGTCCACGACTGGGTTTCTCATCGGCCGAGTTGGATCAGATATGGCGTGATCTGCACCGCGACCACGATGAGCACCGCCACGATGCCCCAGGTCAGCAGAAGCAATCCCATCGACTTCACGAATCCCGTCGACGGCGGGATGTTGCCGAAAGCGATCTGGAGGAAGGCGGCCAGCACCAGTAGGGGAAGACCGATCTGATAGAGCTGCTTGTTCCCCTGCTGCAAGATGAGCAGGAACGCGGCGAACATGACGACGATGAGAATCGCCTGGAACCGCGCGGCGAACGGTAGGGGCCGCCTGCTGTACTCGATCGGCAGCTCCCCCGGATGCACTAACCCGGGCAGTCCGGCGATGACGCGGCCATCCTCCGAAGCGGTTTCGATCTGAGGGTTCTCGGTAACGACGGCCGGGGTGGCGGTTTCGACTGGTTGCTGGGCTTGGGAGTACATCCCTAGACCTCGCCCCGGACGGTGCCGAACGTCATGCCGACCAGGAGGTATTTCTGGAAGAGGTAGATGGCCAGAATCGGTGGCAGCATGTAGATGAACGAGATGGCGGCGACGAATGACCAGTCGGTCATACCGCCCTGCTTGACGCCGGTGGCCAGCAGGACCGGGATCATCGTCGTCCCTTGGCCGCCAAGGATGTAGTTGAACAGGAACTCGTTCCAGACAAAGATGATGTTGAAGATGAAGGCCGCGACGAGCCCCGGCTTCACCTGCGGCAGGACGACCCGGAACATGGTGTGCAGGCGGGAGCCGCCGTTGACGAGGGCCGTCTCGTCATAACGAAGCGAAACGCCATCCAGGAACCCTTTGAGAATCCAGAGCGAGAAGGGGATGCTGAACATCGCGTAGAAGAGGATCATGCCGTGGAACGTCTTCGACCAGCCCAGCGCGGTGTACATCAGGAAGATCGGCAGGACGACCGCCGATGCCGGCACCATGCGCGTCGAGAGCAGCAGAAACATGATGAAGTTGGTGCCCGTCGGCCGGTAGCGGGAGAACGAGTAGGCGGCCAGGAACGACACGACCATGGCGATCAGCACCGAGCCAATCGAGAGAATGAAGCTCATCCTCAGGTAGTCGAGGAAGTTGGGCTCCTGCACGACGCGAATGATGTTGTCCATCGTCGGCTGGAAGAGGAACACCGGGTTCGGGCGAGACGAACTCTCCGCCGGACTTGAACGCGGCCAGGAAGATCCAGAGCACCGGCAAGAAGAAGACGAGCGCCACGACCCAGAGCAGGAGGTGATAGAGGCGTTGCCGCCAGGGATGTGCGCTCATTTCAGTTGCGCCCGCGTTTCGCGATAGCTCAGGACATAGAGATAGATCGAGGCGAAGGCGATGGCGATGAGCAAGGTGATGATCGCCAGCGCGGAGGCATCGCCCATCTGGAACGCCTCGAATCCAGTCCGATAGAGGGAAAGCCCGACGAACTCGGTCGTGTTCCCGGGACCGCCATTGGTCATCAGGTAGCGGCAGGTCCGTCGTCTTGAAGGCATCGATCGTCCGCAGCAGGATGCCGAGCATGAGGATGAATTTGCCATTGGGCAGGATGATGTACCAGATCCGCTTCAACCACGGGATCTGGTCGATCTCGGCCGCCTCGAGCTCGGCCTTTGGCACCGACGCGAGCGCCGCCAGGGTCATCAGGATCATGAACGGCGTCCACATCCAGACATCGACCGCTATCGTGGCCCCGAACGCCAGATCCTTGTTGCCGAGAAAATCAAATCGCTGTCCGATGAGCTTTTCGGCTGAAGAAATTGGCGATGCCGAAGATCGGATCGTAGATCAGCCGGTAGAACGTGCCGACGGCCACCGGTGGGAGGACCATCGGCGTGAAGAGCAGCGTCAGGGCGAGGCGACGACCCGGCAACCGGCCGCTGCCCCAGAAGAGGAAGCCAAGCACCATGCCGAGCAGCGTGGCGCCGCCGACGGTCAGCACCATGAACGAGAGCGTGCGGCCCAGGAGTCCCCAGACCTCGGACGATTTCCAGATGTCGATGAAGTTCTCGAAGCCGACGTACTGCGGCTGCCCGGGCGGCGGTGACCTTGTAGCGATAGAAACTGACGCCGAGCAGCCAGAGCAGTGGCACCACGTTCCAGACGATGAAGAAGACGAGGACCGGTCCCAGCAGGATCGTGGGGAAAAACCGGCTCTCATCGAGCGCCCGCGCCAACGGCAGCCGGCGGCCCGCCTTCGGATAGCGGCAGCCGCTGCCGGAGATTCGACCGGATACGTGGTCTGTGCCATGGCTCCGTCAGTCGAGTAAGTTGAGAGTCGGTAAGTCGGTCAGGAGCGAACGAGCGGGCTTCCTCACTGACCGACTTACCGACTCTCGACTTCGCGACTCATCGCTAGATGCTAATGTCCGCGCACGCTTCCGACGGCTCGATGTCCGTGCGGCCAGCATCGTAGAGGATCTCCTGCTGCTGGCAGGCAGTGTAGTCCAGCGCCAGCTTGGCATCCGGCACCACGTCCGCGATGTAGCCGTTCCACGCCTCTTGCTGGACCGCCAGCATCTCGGCGTAGTTCGGATCGTGCCAGAAGTCCTTGGAGCGGTTCTCCCGGATCATGTACTTGTAGGCCCGGAAGTGCGGCTGCAGGTCCTCGTAGCCCGGATCTTCCAGCACGGCCGTCACCGCGCTGTTGCCGCCGCGGCGCGAGAACTCGAGCTGCGTCTCCGGCAGGTACCAGAACTTCATGAAGTCGATGGCGACTTGCTGGTGCGCCTCGTCGTTGAACGCGTTGAGCACCCATGGCTGCCCGCCGAGGGTGTAGACGCGGTTCAGCGTGCCATCCTCCTGCGGGAAGCCGGGGGGAACCGTGATCAGCACCATCTCCGGGGTGACTGGCCTATCGCGGATCGGCGACTTCGCCCGGCTCGCCACCGACCAGCTGGTTCAGCATCTGCGGTCCGAGGGCCGACCACTGCCAGCAGGTCGCGATATGTGCCGGCGGTGAAGACGTCGACCTCTTCGGCGATGCCGATAGTTCGTCGCGACCGGGCGGGGCGTACTGGAGGAAGCGCTTGTTGTGCTCCAGGCCGGCGATGTTGATCTCGGAGTTGAGCGATGCCCTCGACCTGGCCGGTCGCCGGATCCCAGGCCTCGCCGCCGTTGGAGAACATGAACGGGTAGGCGTAGCAGGAGACGAAGTCGTAGACCTTCGACCACTGGAAGGCGGTGCCGTAGAGATTGTCGTCCGGCCGGGTGAAGTGCTGGCAGATCCGCTCGTAGCGGTCGATATCGACCTCGAGCCACTCATCGTACGTCTGCGGCAGATCCTCGCCGTCGTTGGCCGCCGTGTAGGCGTCCCGCTCGGCCTGGTCGCGACATCAGATCCTGGCGCACGAAGAGGGCGATGGTGTCGCCCTCCTGCGGGAACCCGTAGATATTGTCCGAGCCGTCCGGGTAGATCCGGTAGCCGATCGCGGCGGCCTCCTCGAACTGGATATCGAGGTCAGGGTTCTCGGCGATGATGTCGTTCAGACGAACGATCCAGCCTGGCTCG
The DNA here is from genome assembly GCA_963724295.1 of uncultured Chloroflexia bacterium. Lineage (GTDB taxonomy): Bacteria > Chloroflexota > Chloroflexia > Thermomicrobiales > UBA6265 > JACCXM01. Next base: position 300,161 of record CAVRUC010000009.1, read on the forward strand.
GCGAGCGCGCCCAGCCACTGGCTGTCGGAGATGATGATGTTGTACTGGGCGGACCCGGACTGCAGCGACGTGGCGGCCTTCTGGAAGAGGGCTTCGAACGGCGCCTCCTCAAACGAGAAGTTGACGTCGTAGCCGTAGGTCTCCTGCGCATACGGCTTGAACAGCTCGTTCGCCATGTCCACGCCGAGGCGGCTCGGCGGCCAGCCGGCGATCCCCAGGATCGTCATATCGATCGTCTGGCCCGCGAGCGGGTTGTCCTGGGCGACGGCAGCCGGAGAGCGGTACGCGCTCATGAGACCGGCCAGCGCCGTGGCGCTGAGACCAAGCGCCATCCCGCGCACCATGAGCTGGCGGCGGCTGAGCTTCCCGTCCGCCGCTGCTTTCACCAGCGCGGCATGCTCCCTCGACAGATCATTCGGCGTCACGCGTTGACTCCTTTCGCGAGCGCACAGCGCTCGACGCTGGCGCTCCCGTGGCGCCGCCAAGATCGGCGGCATCGGCGTCGACGGGGTTCCTCTCGGTGAACGACGCATCCGAACCCAAGATCACGCCCGATCCGGGCGTGCTGCTCGGGCCCAGTCCATGCGCGCTGTGAAGATCGCCAACGACCTTCCCCTGTTGCCCGCGCATGCGTCTCGAATCCCATCGGACTTTCGGAACGCTAACAAAGGGGAATGGAGGCGTCAAGCCAATGGTTGTTAGGCGAGTACGCCCACAGATGGTGCGCCCGATGCGCACCGAGGTGGCGGCCCTCCTTGTTGGCGAACGCGAAAGTCCGTCGCTCATCCCCATCAAGTCGGACCACTCCACCGACCGCGTGCCGCTTCGAGACGATCACGATAGAAAGCAAATCCCTCGTCGTAGAGGCTGGCCAGTTCCGAGCGCGGCTCGACCACGGCGTCTGGCCGGGTCCAACCTTCGACGTCGACTTGGCAACCTGCCGCCGTCAGCGCCGCCATGGCAGCTCCACGGGCGCCGACTTCGGGTTGCCGCGCCAGCGCGAGAGGCCGCTGCAAGACGTCCGCCAGGATCTGTCGCCATTCCACGGAGCGGACACCGCCTCCGCTGAGCGACACCTGGGCGTCGGCGGCTGAGGCCAGCGCTCTCCAGACAATGACGCACCGCGTAGGCAATTCCCTCGCAGACGGCGCGGACGACGTCGGCCGGCTTCGATTCCAGACTCACCCCGAGCAATCTGGCCCCTGGCCGCGGGATCGACGAACGGTGCTCGCTCTCCAGCCGGAGCGAAGAGCGGCAGAACGACCAGGCCCCCGGCTCCTGGCAGCCGACGCGGCCAGGAGCGCATCGACGTCCTCACGGCGCGAGCCGGTCAGCGTGAGTACCCATTCCAGCGACGGTGTGCCGACCATTGCCGGCATCACTCGGGCCCAGCGATCCCGCTCCGGCATGCAAAGCAGCATCCCGGCCAGCGGCCCCTCAGTCTCGACCCGATCGACCAGCACCGCGCAGCCGAGCGTCGTGCCAAGGATCACCAGACCATCACCGGTACGCTGTACTCCGGCGCCGATCATCGACGCGCAGAGATCGAACGGGCCAGCATGGACGGGGGTGCCCACCGGCAGTCCCGTCAGAGCCGCCCCCGTCTCGGAGAGCTCGCGTAGTGGGGCCGGGTAGGGGTCGACGGGCGCCAGGAGACCTCGCCATCGCGCAACACCGTAGAGAGCCAGCAGTTCTTCGTCGTAGGTTCGTGTGCGGGGATCGAAGAAAGGTAACGAGGCGTCCGACACATCAGTCGCACGGGCGCCGGTCAGGCGCTGCACGATTGCGTCCTTGCAATACCCAGCGGTCGCCGCCGCCTGCAGCGAAGCTGGCTCTTCCCGTTGCAGGTAGGCCAGGAGAGGAGCTGCGGCGCCCGGAAACAGCATATTTCCCGAACGACGGAATGCGCGCTCAGCGACGCCAGATGCCATCCACTCGGTGATGATCGCCGCCGCGCGGGCGTCGGACCAGAGAATCGGGGGCCGAACCTGGCGTCCCTCGCGATCGAGGAGCCAGAGCCCGTCACCCTGCCCGGTTATCCCCAGCAGCTCCGCTCGCTCGCCTGCGGCAACTTCCCGAACGACCTCTCCGACAGCCGTGATCACAGCTTCCAGGTCCTGTTCGGCTCGACCGGGAGCGGGGACCTCCGTGCGCAAGGGGCGGCTGGCCACACGGAGAGCCTCGCCCTCGTTCCCGAACGCAACCGCCTTGACTACGGATGTGCCCGCGTCGAGGCCGATCAGCACCGGCGAGACTTCATGGTGTCTAGTACTTCGGAGTTGGCGACGAATCGAAGTGGCTCTCGCCGCAGAAATCGCCCCACCTCTGCCGCTGCCATGGTCGCCGCCCGCTCCGCCGTCTCCCGGCTGGCTCCCGCGAGATGCGGCGAGAGCACGAGGTTCGGTGTCGAGAAGAGGCGCGACCCGGGCGGCGGCGGTTCCGGATCGTAGACGTCGAGGGCAGCGGCCCGCAGCTTGCCGGAGTCGAGGGCATCGCACAGGGCATCTTGGTCAAGGAGGCCACCACGCGCGGCGTTGACGATGACGGCGCCGTCCGGGAGGCGGGCGATCTCGTCACGGCCGATCAGGTGGCGCGTTTCAGGGGTGAGCCGGGCGTGCAAGCTGAGCACCTCGGCCCGCGGCAGCAGGTCGGCGAAGGCGACGGCCGTGGCGCCGACGGCCTCGACTTCTACTGAGATCGACGTACGGATCGGCAACGAGCACGTGCGCACCAAACGCCCGCAGCACGCTGGCCACGCGGCGGCCAACCGCACCGAAACCGACAAGTCCAGCGGTCTTTCCTTCGAGCTCCGTCCCAGCCTCACGGTACGCATAGAAATCACCGCGCCAGACACCACTGATGAGATCGCCGTGCCCTTCGGCCAGTCGACGCATCGCGGCCAGCAACAGTCCGACCGTGTACTCGGCGGTCGCGGCGGCGTTGCGCGCCGGGGTGTAGCAGACTGGGATACCGCGCGCCGTCGCGGCTCCGAGGTTGACATTAATCGGGCCACCGCGACAAACCACGATCAGCCGTAGGGCGTGCGCCGCCGCGATGACTCGCGCGGTGAAGGGAGCCATCTCGGTAACGGCGATCTCAATGCCGGGCACCGCGGCCAGCATAAGCTCCTCGGTTCCCGCCGCCTCTTGCACCTCGGCGACCGGTCCAAACGGCTCTGTCGGCCAGTTGAGCTCCATCTCCGCTATCGCCAGGCGATCGCCGACCTCGGCTCGAAGCGCGTCGAGCAGGAGTCGATTCAGGACGAACTGGTCGCCGGCGACAAGGGTCGGGACTGAGCGGGCGGTGTCGAGGCCAGGGACCATGTCAGGCGATCTCCGGTTTCGGTGTCAAAGATATGCGTCCGTGCCGGGTTGAAGGAGAGCCCAAGGAGATCACCCGGTGTCGCCCAGAAGTCGTGGTGCGTCTCGACGACGACCCGGGTTTCTACGGCCGGCAATGTCAGGGTCAAACGCCCGACTTCCTGTAACGGCTCAAAGGCGAAGACAGTCGCCGGCAGCGCGTTGTCTTCATCGGGCTGACCGAGGCGCAGATCCTGCGGCCGGATGCCTACGGTGACGTTACGTTCGCCCTCGACGGCATCCAGCGGCGAGCGTCGGCAGCGCCAGCCGCGCTTCGTCGGAGAGGTGAACCAGCCATCGGCCGTCGCCAGCTGGGGAGCAGAACGCCTTCCAGCAGGTTCATGCGCGGCTCGCCCACAAAATCGGCGACGAAGAGGTTAGCGGGGGCGTCGTAGACCTCATTGGGCGTGCCAATTTGCTTGAAGATACCGCCATCCATCACTGCGATCCGGTCAGCCAGGGAGAGCGCTTCGTGCTGGTCGTGGGTGACAAGGACCGTGGTGTAACCGGTCTCGCGTTGCAGATGCTTCAGCTCACGACGGGTCTGCTCCCGCTCGGACGCGTCGAGATGCGACAGTGGCTCATCGAGGAGTAGAACAGACGGCTTGCGCACGATCGCCCTGGCCAGGCTCACTCGCTGTTTCTGTCCGCTGGAGAGGCCGCCCGGCTTGCGGTCGAGCAACGAAGAGATGCCAAGCCGCTGCGCAACCTCGCGCGCACGCTGCCGCGGGTTCGCCTCCTTGCGCGCCCGCATGCCGAAGGCGATATTCTCCTCCACCGTCAGCGGCGGAAAGAGCGCGTAATTCTCGAAGGCGACGGCGACGTTCCGCTCGTGGGGTGGGAGCGCCACTATCGAGCGCCCCGCGATTCGAATATCGCCGGAGGTCGGCTCCTCCAGGCCCGCGATCATGCGCAAGGTCGTCGATTTGCCGCAGCCTGATGGACCAAGCAGCCCGAGCAGTTCACCATCCGCCACCGCCAGTTCGATCCCGACCACGGCATGGACCGGGGGCTTGCCTCGCTGCTGGAAAACCTTACTCAGCCGATCCAGGATCAGACCGCCGCCATCGCGTGACATTCCTCGCTCAGGCATAACCCACGGCCTCTGGCTGGATCGCGCCCTCCATGCGGTTAACGAGCGGATGGTCGTCATGTGCGATACGGCGGCCTGTGGCGCCGTCGAACAGGAGCACGCGCCCGGGAGCCACCGAGATCGTCACTTGATCGCCCGGCAGCGGCGCCTTCGTGAGGCGTGACGATGGCGACGCGATGCTCTCCTATGTCCACGGTCACCTCCCGTTGTCGGCCGAGCGGCTCGACAACGAAGACCCGGCCTCGGATCGGCAGCATGCCCGGCACTTCACCCAGAATGAGATCGCGAGGCCGGAGGCCGAGATCGACCGGCGTCAAGGGTGGCAGCTGCGGGGCTCGAAAGGGCAGGGTGACCGCGCCGTCCTGACTGCGAAAAAGAGAGCCCTCAGGGGCGGAGACGATCTCGCCGGGGATGACATTGATTTGTGGCTGTCCGAAGGCACGGGCGACGAAGATGTCGGCAGGACGATGCCAGAGGTCCTCCCGGGTGCCGACTTGCACCAGCTTGCCCTCGCGCAGCACCGCGATCCGATCGCCGAGGGCAAGGGCTTCCAGGTAATCATGGGTCACGTAGAGGCTGGTGGTCCGCTGCACGTCGCCGAGCGATTTGAGCTCGGCCCGCATCGTGGCTCGCAGCTTCGCATCGAGGTGCGACAGCGGCTCGTCGAGAAGGAGGATGTCGGCCGGGCGGACAAGCACCCGCGCCAGCGCCACACGTTGCCGCTGCCCGCCCGAGAGCTCACGCGGCATCCGCTCCAGGAGATGGCCGATGCCGAGGGTGGTCGTCACCCGTTCGATCACGCTCCTGGCTTCTGCCGGGGGTCGGTAATAGCGCTTGGAGCGCAACGGGAAGGCGATGTTGTCGTAGACGCTGTACTGGGGATAGAGCGCGTAGTTCTCGAACGCCATTGCCACGTGCCGGGTATTCGGCTCGGCGTCAGTCACATCGCGGCCGCCGATCTCCACCCGACCGGCGGTCAGCGTCTCCAACCCCGCAACGCATTTCAAGGTCGTTGTCTTGCCGGCGCCGGAGGGTCCAAGAAGGACGAAAAACTCGCCGTCGCCGACTTCGAGGTCGAGACCGTCGAGGGCGACCAATTTTCCGTATTCCTTACGGACGGAGCGCAACGCGAGGGTCGCCATCCTCAGCCACCAGCCACCGAAACTACCCCTTCACCGCCCCGAAGGTCAGACCACGAACCAGGAATCGTTGGATCGAGAGCGCGAGCAGCAAGGGCGGGATGAGGGCAATCAGGGCTGCGGCCGCCGTCAGGTTGTAGCGAGGTGTGGCGCCCCCCAGAAAGGAGAGTGACCCAACCGTCACCGTCTGCGCGTTGCTCCCTGTCAGAGCAAACGGGAAGATAAAGGAGTTCCAGGCAAAGATGAAGGCCAGCAGACCCGCTGCTGCCAGTCCCGGCCGGATCAGCGGCACGGCCACCTTGAGGAAGGCTTGCGGCCGGTTGTAGCCATCCAGGAGCGCCGATTGCTCGAGCTCCGGGGTCAGATCCTGGAAGTACGAACGCAGGATCCACACGATGAGTGGCAGCGTGATCAGTTGATAGACCCAGATCAAGCCGAGGTGGGTGTCGAAAAGCCCCAACCGGCGGTAGATGACCAGCAGCGGGATGATCACCATCAGCTCGGGAGCGAAGCGGAAGGAGAGCAGTGTGAATAGCAGGCTCTCGCCCCCGCGGAAGTTCCAGCGAGCGAAGGCATAGGCGGCAGGCACACCGACTACCAGCGAAACCAGCACTGCCCCGAGGGACACGACCAGGCTATTTATGAAGAAGCGGAGATAGGTCGCTCCTGCTTGACCACCGGTCCCGCTGAAAATCTCGATGTATGCGGCGAGAGTCGGCTCGAACTGGAAGTAGGTCGTGAAGAGCTTATCCTGCGGCTTGAGCGACAGAATAATCATCCAGACGACTGGGAAGAGCGCGAAGACGAAATAGAGGACGGTCAGCGCCGAGATGGCGAGATCCCGCCACCGTATGCCGCGACCGCGCGTTGGGATCGGTTCACTCACTGGGGTCGTCAAGGCGTCGTCGCCTGCGGTCGCTTGCGTCTCCTGTTGAACCGCAGCAGTTCCTTCTCGTGCCAAGGGTCAAACTCCGGCTGCGCGAGCCTGAGCGCGGCTCAGGACGACGATGAGACCTCGCGTCACCATATAGACCACGACCCACAGAATGAGCATATACGTCGACCCCTAATGAATAGCGGGAGAAGGTGATTGCCTCCTCGAAGGCCCGCACTTGGAGCGCCATGGTTGCGTCGCCGGGGCCGCCTTGCGTGAGCACCTGGATGATGTCGAAGATCTTGAGCGAATCCATGAAGCGAAAGATGACGGCCACCAGAATATACGGCCATAACATCGGCAAAGTGAGGTTACGGAACGTGTACCAGAAACTCGCGCCTTCGACAGCTGCCGCCTCGAACGGCGCTCGTGGCAAGGAGCGCAGCCCAGCCAGCACCAGTAATGCGACAAATGGCGTATAGGTCCAGACGTCGACGAGGATGATCGAGAAGAGCGCCCAGGCAGGGGAGCCGGTCCACTCAGGCCGGATACCAATTGGCGAGAGCAGGTAGTTGAGAACGCCAACGGTCGGCAACATCATCAGTCGCCAGATGATTGCCGCAATCACTGGCGCGATCATGAGCGGCACAATCAGTAACCGCTCCAGCAGGCGACTTACCGTAGACGAGCGCGCCAACAGCAGTGCCACGCCGATCCCAAGCACGGTCTCGACCGCGGTCGCCACCACGGCGAACTGCGCGGTGAGGAATACCGTCTGGAAGAACTCCGGATCGGAGAAGATGTCCTGGAAATTTTCTAAACCGACCCAGCGCGTGCTATCCGGCCGGTTAGCCCGATAGTTCTGAAACGCGTACATCGCGCCGAGCACAAACGGGTAGAGAATCCCGATCGTCAGCGCGATCGCCGGCAGGACAAGCAGATAGGGGCGCGCTCCCCGCCGCCAAGCGGGAAGCGTCTCGGCGCGTGAGTCTCGTGCTATCGACGCCGAAACGCTGCTCATCGGGCGATTCTCATGAGAGTCGCTACAGCCCCGGATTCATGCCACGGCCGGCCACGCGACAGTTTACCCTCACCGCCCAACCCCCTCTCTCGTCAGTCGGGAGAGGGGGCGTTCGCTTGCGCGGGAGTGCTTGCAAACGGCTCCCTTCTCCCCTCGCGTGGGGAGAAGGGCTGGGGATGAGGGACGAATTACTCGACGGTCGACTGGATCTCCTCGACGAGGGCGTCGAGCGTCTCCTTGGCGTCGGCGCCGCCATAGATGTCCTGTAGCGCCTCGGCCCAGAGGGTCGTCGCCTCGAAGAAGGCCGGCTGCGGCGTAAACAGGATGTTGCAGTCTATCGATCACCGTGTTGAACGTCTCGAGGAAGTTGATCTGCGTCGACATCTTGTCGATGAACTCCGGATCCTCGACGATCGAGGCGCGAACCGGGTCGATCTGCTGGTACGGATCGAGCGCCGCCGGTCCGCAAGTGATCCTTGCCGGTCGCCCACTGCAGGAAGAGCCAGGCGGCGCTCTTGTTCGGAGACGCGGCGCTCATACCGAGTGACCAGATCCACTGGTTGGTCAGCAGCGAGCCATCAGGTCCTGTCGGTCCCGGATGCCAGGCGATCTTGCCTTCGACGGCGGTTCCGGTGTTGTTGAAGTAGCCGAGGATGTCGGCGTCGTAGATCATCGCCGCCTTGCCGGCGCCAAGATCGGTTCCGACGTCGTACCAGTAGTAGTTGGTCCAGTTCGGCGGGCCGGCGTCCCGGAGCATTGCCGCCCACTTGTCGGTGAAGGTAACGGCGACGTCGGTAGTTCATCACCGGCACCAGGACGTCGCCTTGCAGCTCGAAGTCCTTGCCGCCCTCGCGGGAGTACTGCGTCATGAATCCCGGGTGGATCGTCGCCCATTGCCGCGCGCCGCGAGCGCCGATGCCGTAGGTATCGGGGAACCCTGCTGCCGGCGCCTCCTCCCTGATCGTGCGCGCCAGCTCGACCAGCTCATCGAAGGTCTCGGCTGGCTTCACTCCCAGCGCGTCGAAGATCTCCGTGTTGTACATCACCGTGTTGGTCTCGAACCCCCACGGCAGGGCGTACTGTCCCCCAGTACCGAGAGGATCGCCAACCTTGAGACTCCATTGATCTGACGATCGCAGGTTCGGGTAGATGTCTTCCCAGTCATAGTCGGGATTGGTGGCGGATTCGTTCTCGATCCAGGGCAGGAAATCTTCGAGGTAGCCCGGCGGGCCGTACTGCCAGACGAAGTAGGCACCGAGCATGAAGACATCGTAGGAGGGTTGACCCGACTGCGAGATCGACCGTCAGCTTCTCGAAGTAGTTGGACTCCGGGAACTCGTCGTACTGAACGGTGATCCCGGTCAGCTCCGTGAACTTCTCGAGTTCCCCCTTCAGCGCGTCGGTATACGGGTGGGTGTTGACCAGCGCCCGGATCGTCGTGCCGTCGTGGCGCTTCCAATCGAAGGGCCCGGTGACATCGGCGGCGCCGGTATCCTGGGCGCCAACGCGAGCCGGCGCCATCGGCATGGTGGTCAACCCATAGGCGGCAGCCGCGCCAAGCCCCAGCTGCATCGCCCGCCGGCGAGACAGACGGGAACTGGCGTCGAGCGCGAGCGGTCGACTTCGACGAACCATGTCGGAACTCCTCTCGATCCGTGGCCCTGACCACCATGGTCAAATGGCCTTCCAGCGAACAGGGAACCCGATGTTTCACGCCCGCCCCGCACGCCGGGGCGCCGATAACAGTTCATCGTGTGATGTTTTCACTCTAGCATGCGAAATAGGTGAGGGCAAGAGCCACGCGGTTGGGATTTGGTCGCGGGTCCTGACTCCGAAATAGGACCCGCGTCGGTTAAATCGCCGTTCCCGCGCTGTGCTGGCGTAATGTCCAGTACTATGATGAAATAACATATTCCGGTGTTACATTGATACCGACACGTTGGCTCCGATCGGCCGGTGGCGAGGCGAATCCGATGACGACATCGTCGGAACCGCGGGAACGAGGCGAGGCGACAGTGCTGCCATCGCTCGCGCCTTCGGAGCGTCGCGACCGGATCGCCGAGATCGTCCTGGCCAACGAGTCCGTCTCCGCCCGCGACCTGGCGTCGCGCTTTGAAGTAAGCGTGATGACCGTCCACCGGGACTTGGATGAGCTCGAGCGACAGGGCGTATTGCGCAAGATCCGCGGCGGTGCAACTCCCCAGCCCTCGAGTCTCTTCGAGAGTAATGTCCGCTACCGGCTGGCGACCGCCAAAGCGGAAAAAGAGACGCTCGCGCACTATGCCCTGGCGATGATCGAGCCAGGCCAGGCGCTCCTGCTCGACGATGCGACGACGACTCTGGCCCTCGCCCGGCTCTTGCCGAGCATTGCCCCCCTAACCGTGATTACGAACTACCTGGCGACCATTCAGTTGCTCCATAAGGCGCCTGGCATTCGCCTGATCGTGCTCGGTGGCGAGTACTTTCCAAGTCATGACTCGTTCCTGGGCATAGTCTGTGAAGATGCGATCGCCTCACTGCGGGCGGACATCTTCTTCATGTCCACGTCGGCGGTCTGCAATGGGATCGCCTACCACCAGGAGCAGGAGATCGTCGCGGTCAAACGGGCCATGTTGCGGGCAGCGGCCAGAAGCATATTGCTCATCGACCATTCCAAACTCGGCAAGACGGCGTTGCATCAACTCGCACCTCTCTCTGCGTTCGATCTCGTCGTCGTCGACGATGGCGTCGATGAGGGAGGGCTCCGCGCGTTGGAAGAAGCCAAGACCCCCTTCGCGGTCGCGCCGCGTTGACGCCCGGGACGCAGAGGGAGGACGAATCGATGGCGGCGGATCGCGGAGATCACTTTGACGGAGTTGTCTTTGACCTTGATGGCGTCCTCGTGGAGTCAGAGCACCTTTGGGAGGAGAACTGGACTCAACACGCGGCCGCCAACGATTACACCTGGCTCGCGACCGACACGGCGACCGTGCAAGGGATGAGCGTCCCCGAGTGGTCCGGCTACATGGCGGAGCGGTTCGGTCGCGGGCGACCAGAAGAGATTGCGGAGGCGGTTATCGACGGCATGATCGGAGCGCTCCATGGCGGCCGCGTCGACTTGCTTCCCGGTGCGCCCGAGATGGTTGCCGTGGCTGCTGATCGAGTTCCCATCGCGGTCGCCTCATCGGCGCCGCGGCGGTTGATCGCGGCGGTGTTGGAGGCAACGGGTCTCGCCCCGCATTTCTCCGCGTTCGTCTCCAGCGAGGAAGTTCCCCGCGGCAAACCGTCGCCCGACGTCTACCTGGCAGCGGCTCGGCAGATTGGTGTGCCTCCCGCATCGTGTGCCGCGGTGGAGGACTCCAGCAACGGCATCCGCGCCGCCGCTGCCGCCGGAATGACGGTCATTGCCATTCCCAACTCCGTCTATCCGCCAAGGCCGGACGCCCTGGCGCTTTGTGCGAAGATCGCCCCATCGCCAGAGGAGGTGCGCCGCTTTCTCATCGAGCGGCTACCCGGACCGAAGTCCATTGCGGAACCGACGCCGGGCGGGACCGGGTCCGCGGCAGTGAGGAGCGGCGGACGATGAAGCGGATGCTCAACGAAGCGTCGGCGTTTCGGGAGGAGATGATCGCCGGGTACGCCAGCGCCTACGGGCGGTACCTGCAGCGCGTCCCTGGCGCATCCGGGGTGATGGCCAACGGCACGCCCGCCCCTGGGCACGTCTCGGTCGTCGTCGGCGGCGGCTCGGGGCACTATCCGGCGTTCTACGGTCTGGTCGGACAAGGTCTTGCCTCCGCCGCCGCCATCGGCGACATCTTCACGTCGCCTCCTGGCGAGCAGTGCTACCGCGTGGCGAAGGCGGTCGATGGCGGTGCCGGCATCCTCTTCACCTTCGGCAACTACAGCGGCGACGTCATGAACTTTGGCATGGCCGAAGAGCGGCTGCGCGCCGAAGGCGTCGATGCGCGCACGGTGCTGGTCACCGATGACGTGCTGTCAGCCGGCCGGGAGGAGGCCGACCGCCGGCGCGGCATCGCGGGCGGGTTTTTCGTCTTCAAGAGCGCCGGGGCGTCCGCCGCCCGGGGCGATACGCTCGACGACGTCGAAGCGCTCACTCGCCACACCAATGCGCGCGTGCGCACGGCGGGAATCGCCTTCGCCGGTTGCACCGTGCCGGGTCAGGACCAGCCGCTCTTCAGCGTCGCGCCCGGTCAGATGGAGATCGGTCTCGGCATCCACGGCGAGCCAGGGGTGCGCGTGGCTGAGCAGATGCCCTCGCGACAGATCGCCGCGATGCTCGTCGAAACGCTGCTCGCCGAGACGCCCCAGGACGCCGGGAGCAACGTTGCCGTGCTCGTCAACGGCCTCGGCGGCACCAAGTACGAGGAGATGTTCGTCTTCTACAACGATGTTGCCGCGTTGCTCGATCGCGCCGGTTTGTCCCCGTACTACCCCTTGATCGGCGAGTTCGTCACTTCGCTCGACATGACCGGGATGTCGCTCTCGCTCCTTTGGCTCGACGATGACCTCAAGACACTCCTCGACGCGACGGCGTCTTCGCCGGCGTTCACGAGCATCGGTCCCGATGTCGCACAAGCAACAGCTTTCCGCCCGGCCAACTCCGGCATGAGAGACAGAATCCTCCGAGACCGACGCTACGTCCGAGGAGGACGGCATTCCTGGCGGGGAGTTCGGCGAGCGCGCCCGCTCTGCGCTGCGGCAGGCATTGGTGACGATCGAAGAGATGGAAAGCGAGTTGGGGCGGCTCGACGCCGCCGCCGGCGATGGCGACCACGGCGCGGGTATGGTGCGCGGACTGCGCGCCGCGGTCGAAGCCATCGAAGGCTTCGAGGGGACCGCCCGGGAGACATTCAGGCGGGGTGGTATTGCCTTCCAAAATGCGGCCGGCGGCGCCTCCGGCGCGCTCGTCGGGGCCTGGCTGATCGCCATCGGTACGGCGCTGCCCGATCGAGACGAGGCGGTCGATGCCGCCGCTGTGGCGCTGGCGCTTGATCAGGCGCTGTCCACCTTGCAGCGACTCGGTCAGGCTCAACCGGGAGACAAGACGATGGTTGACACGCTCGCGCCATTCTGTGCCGCGCTGAATGACGCAGCCGCGCGTGGATTGGGAATCACTGATGCATGGGCCGCAGCACTACCAGCGGGCGCGGCAGGGATGCTCTCGACGATCGACATGGTCAGCCGCCGTGGCCGCGCCTCGCGCCTCGGCGAGCGCTCGCGGGGCGTCCAGGATGCCGGCGCGACGTCGATCTACTATGTCCTGCACGCCTTCGGGGACCGGGTTCAAGGAGTAGCGACGGACACGAAAAATACACTTGGGCTGAGTGTCACTCCCAAGCTGCAAGCGAAGCACCTCGTTCAATGGCTCCGTAACTGCACGTCAATGGATGACATTCTCCGCGTCAACCACTCGCAGGATTTCACGACTCGTCGTATCGACATAAACAGGAGAATGATTCATGGCCAACGAGCGATACGTGGTAGCA